>URMF01000034.1 GCA_900548855.1 uncultured Eubacteriales bacterium | reverse complement strand
CTATAAAAAGCAGAAAATTTTATAAATAATTCCAGCTTCTAAGACATATCTACAACCTAATTCTATGGGACAGACTCTCACTCATTTACTATAATAAGGAGAGTACTTCAGAAATATTCTGTACCCCCACTAATTTCATTCTCTTTACTTCTTCCATACCCTCACAATTAATTTTAGGTAAAATGCAGGTTGTAAAACCCATTTTGGCTGCTTCCTTTACCCTCTGTGCTGCCATTGAAACACCTCTCACCTCGCCAGCCAGCCCTACTTCACCAAAAATAATGGTATGAGCATCTACCGGAACATTTTTAAAACTGGAGACCAATGCAACAATAATCCCCAAATCAATTGCCGGTTCACTCAACCGCATTCCCCCGGCCAGATTTACGTATGCATCGTTACCTGCAAGCATTAAACCAGCACGCTTCTCTAAAACCGCCATTAAAAGATTTACCCTGTTGTAATCAATTCCCACGGAAGTTCTGCGCGGAAGATTAAAATTTGACTGGCACACCAACGCCTGAATTTCAATTAAAATAGGTCTGGTACCTTCCATGGAGCATACAACAACAGAGCCTGATGCATCCAGAGGTCTGCCATTTAGCATGACCTGAGAGGGATTCTCCACTTCAAACAAACCATTATCCTTCATCTCAAATACACCAATCTCATTTGTAGAGCCAAAACGGTTCTTAACCCCTCTTAACACCCTGTAAATAGCATTTTTTTCTCCTTCAAAATACAATACTGTATCCACCATATGCTCCAGCGTTCTTGGTCCCGCCACTGTACCTTCTTTTGTAACATGCCCCACAATGAATATGGCAACATTTAACTGTTTTGCAATACGCATCAATCTTCCAGTCACTTCCCGTACCTGTGAGACACTTCCTGCACCACTCGCCACATCTTCCAAATACATGGTTTGAATTGAATCAATTACCACAACCTCTGGCATTACTTTTGTAATGGCACCTTCTATTGCATCTAAATTTGTTTCGCAGAGCAACAGCATATCCTGTGTAAAACCGCCCAGTCTCTCTGCACGCAATTTAATCTGTTGCAGAGACTCCTCGCCAGAAACATATAAAACCTTATGCTCTGTCGTGGTCAGATTGCGGCATACCTGTAACAACAATGTGGATTTGCCAATTCCAGGGTCACCGCCTACTAGAGTAAGCGAACCTTTCACAACACCTCCGCCTAGCACTCTGTCCAGTTCTTTCATTCCTGTGCCAATTCGTGTGTCCTCTGATGTAGTAACATTCAAAATACTAGTAGGCGCCGCAGCCTCTGCCTTACCAGAATGCTTACCAGCGCCTACCACTAATTTCTCTTCTACAAAAGTATTCCAATTCCTGCAACCCGGACATTGTCCCAGCCACTTCGTGGATTCATAACCACACTCCTGACAAAAATACATCTGTTTTGCCTTCGCCATCTGAATTCCTTTCTGATAGTCTTATAATTTCTCAATCTTAATCTGGGATGCCTGTCCCGGATTTAACTCTACACTAAAATTCAATTTACCTCCAAGATTGGTCTTAACGGAACCTATACTATTACCATCAATCACCGTAACATATTCCTGTCCAGCCTCTAATTCTAATGTAATCTGTGAATCTTCTGTACCCTCCACTTCAAATTCTACCATTGTATCCGTAGCTTTAAAGCCATGTACTACAGTTCCTGGTACCGATTCATAAACAAAGGAGCCGTTTTTCTCTAACTTGGTAATCTCATTAAAGGTCTTTACTTTATATTTGTCCCCTTTATAAACAAAACCATCAAATTTGGTTTTGGAGGTCAATTCATAATTACCAAAGCTTAACGAGCCGTTCTCTTCTTTAATCAGTTCCGCCACTACTGCCATTATCTTATCCTCCTGTATCTTCTTAATACCAAAAGTAGCCTCTTTTATATAGAACAGTATACAATATATAGTGTATTTTTTCCAGCATAATTTTATAAAATTAAAGAGTATTTTTTGCCAATTCCATTTAGACCACTTTAAATTTTATACCAGCCTTTACAACGGATATTCTCACCGTCTGACCTGCCTGGATATTTCCAGCCAGTATTTCCTCCGCCATCCTGTCTTCAATCTCATTTTGAATCGCTCTTCGAAGCGGTCTAGCACCATATTTTTTATCATAGCCCTTGTCAAAAATATAATTTTTCACTGCCTCACCATATTTCAACTCCATACCCATCTGGCTTTTCACTCTTGCTGCAAAATTGCGAAGTAAAAGGTCTGCAATATCTTTAACCTCATCCCTCGTCAGTGCATGGAAAACAATCATGTCGTCAATACGGTTAAGAAATTCCGGTTTAAACAGCCGCTTTACTTCCTCCATAACTCCATTTTTCATAAATTCATGGTCTTTTTCATCGGAAGCTTCACCTGCGAATCCTAATTTCTTTGGTTCCATAATCCGGGAAGCTCCGGCATTACTGGTCATAATAATAATGGTATTTTTAAAGTCCACCTTCCGCCCCTGGGCATCCGTTACATGTCCGTCATCCAGTATCTGTAACAGAACATTAAAAATATCAACATGTGCCTTTTCAATTTCATCAAACAAAATAACAGAATATGGATTCTTCCGAACCTGTTCGCTTAATTGTCCACCCTCTTCAAAACCTACATAGCCAGGAGGCGAACCAATCATTTTGGACACGCTGTGCTTCTCCATATACTCTGACATATCAACACGAATCAAAGCTTTCTCGTCTCCAAACACCGCTTCTGCCAGAGCCTTGGAAAGCTCTGTTTTTCCGACACCTGTAGGCCCTAAGAACAAAAATGAACCAATTGGACGTTTTGGGTCTTTTAATCCAACCCTTCCTCGTTTAATAGCCTTGGCAACTGCGTCCACTGCCTCATTCTGACCAATAACACGTTTATGGAGAACCTCTTCCAAATGAAGAAGTCTCTTTGATTCCTCTTCCTTCAGCCGGCTTACCGGTATCTTTGTCCAATCTGCCACAACCGTTGCAATATCATCCTCATCCAGCACTAAATTCTGCAGCCTGGCGCTGTTGTCATGACGCTTCTTTAATTTGTCCAGTTTTTCCTCCAACAGCTTGATAGCAAGCTTCGTCTCATGAGCTGCTTCCAAATCATTATCCATAAAGGACTGGTCCAACTCGATATTCAACGCCGCAATTTCCTTTTCCACCTGCTTCATCTGTGGGGTCACCTTAGAAGCTGCCAGCTTTTTCTTTGCCGCCGCTTCATCCATCAAATCAATCGCTTTATCCGGCAGAAAACGGTCATTTAAATAACGTACCGCCAGCTTAACACAAGCATTTACTGCCTCATCACTAATCGTAAGTCCATGATGATATTCATAACAGGAACGAAGCCCCTTTAATATTGCAACTGCTTCTTCCTCGGTAGGCTCGTGTACCGTAACCGGCTGGAATCTGCGCTCCAGCGCCGCATCTTTTTCAATATATTTACGATATTCTGCTGTTGTGGTTGCACCAATCATCTGAATCTCACCCCTGGACAATGCAGGCTTTAAAATATTAGAAGCATCAATTGCCCCCTCTGCGCCGCCTGCTCCTATAATGGTATGAAGCTCATCTACAAATAAAATCACATTGCCAACCTGGGTAACCTCATTAATCAGTTTCTTAATGCGCTCCTCAAATTCACCACGATATTTGGAGCCTGCCACCATTCCGGATAAGTCCAGTGAAAGCAGACGCTTTCCCGTAACTGTCTCCGGTACTTCTCCTGCGGTAATCATCTGAGCAAGTCCTTCAACAATGGCGGTTTTACCGACCCCCGGTTCTCCAACCAGACAAGGGTTATTCTTCATTCTGCGGCTCAAAATTTGTACCACACGCTGCATTTCTTCTGCCCTTCCCACTACCGGGTCCAGTTTTCCCTCCTTTGCCAGCTTCGTAAAATCTCTGGAATACTGGTCCAGTGTCGGAGTTGCAGATTTTCCCTTTTTCTCCTTGGATTTCAGGCTGTTCAACTCATTTTTTGCCACAGAAGGCTCTATTCCCATAGCTGCCAGTATATCCGCATACAGCTTGCTAATGGTGATATTCATAGCGGTCAAAAGGCGGAATGCCACACTGTCCGGATGTTTTATAATTGCAATCAAAAGATGCTCTGTCCCGACCTGCTGTGCCTTAAATTTCACCGCCTCTTTATCGGCAAGCTCCAAAATATCCTGACATCTCTTGGAAAACTCTGCCTTGTTTGCCAATGCCACATTGGTATGCTCCATCATCAGCTGGCTAGTCAGATTTTCCAGCCGTTCCTCCTCCACACCATTCTTCACGAGAACAGCGGAAGCCAAACCGTTTTTCTCTTTAACCAGTCCTAGGAGCAAATGTTCACTTCCCACATATTCCTGTGTCAATTCCAATGCAATTTTTTTTGCATATTTTAATGCGTTATTGGCGCTCTTTGTATAATTCTGATTCATTCCATTCTCCAATCTACATGTTCTTTCTTCTCTATTATACCCAATCCATAAAAGTTTTCACTCATTACAGAAAATCAGCGAAACGACACTCAAAAATGGTCCACTGAACCATTTTCTCATATGCTTGGCAACTCAAAAAAGTCCACTGGACCATTTTCTCATATGCATGGCAACAAAAGGACTGCAATTATATCACAGTCCCCTCCTTTGTGCATTTTCTTATTGCTCATCAATTGCCTTACCAATATCATGGCGCATATATTTGTTCTCAAAATCAATCCATTCCGTTGCTGCATAGGCGTTAGCACGAGCCTTTACCAGATTCTCTCCCTTTGCCGTAACTCCAAGAACCCGTCCACCATTTGTTACTACCTGTCCACCAGAAAGCTTTGTACCTGCATGAAAAACATAATAACCATCCTTTTCCTTAAAGCTGTCCAGTCCCTGAATCGGGAAGCCTTTCTCATACGACACCGGATAACCGTCAGATGCCAATACCACACAGACAGCGGCATTGTCTTCAAACTCCAGCTCTATCTGGTCCAGTTTTCCGTCAATGCATGCCTCCATCACATCAATGATATCATTTTTCATTCGAGGAAGGACAACCTGTGCCTCCGGGTCACCAAACCGGGCATTAAACTCCAATACCTTAGTTCCCCTTTCCGTAATCATCAAGCCTGTAAATAAAACGCCCACAAAAGCCCTTCCTTCTGCCTTCATGGCTGCCATGGTTTTCTTATAGATTTCCTCCTGACAGAAAGCATCAATCTCTTTTGTATAAAACGGGCTTGGAGAAAAGGTACCCATACCACCGGTATTTAATCCTTGGTCACCATCCTTTGCTCTTTTGTGGTCCTGTGCAGATGTCATAGTTTTGATGGTGGTTCCGTCACAGAACGCCAGAACGGACACTTCCCTGCCAGTCATAAATTCTTCAATAACCATCTTATTGCCGGCATCACCAAAATGTTTGTCCAGCATAATTTCCTTTACACCAGCCTTTGCCTCTTCCAGGGTATTGCAAATCAATACTCCCTTTCCAAGAGCAAGACCGTCTGCTTTTAATACAATCGGAAAAGCTGCTGCTTCCAAATAGGCTAATGCATCCTCCGCATTATCAAAGGTTTCATAAGCTGCTGTCGGTATCCCGTATTTCTTCATCAAATCCTTTGAAAATGCTTTTGAGCCTTCTATAATAGCTGCATTTTTGCGGGGACCAAATACTTTTATCCCCTCTTTTTCAAAGGCATCTACGCAACCAGCCACCAATGGGTCATCCGGACCCACGATAACAAAATCAATCTCTTTCTCCTTTGCAAAGGCCACCTGCTTATCAAAATCCATCACTGATATATCCACACATTCTGCAAGCTCTGCAATACCTGCATTTCCCGGTGCAGCATAAATTTGAGATACTCGTTTGCTCTTTGCCACACAGGCTGCAATTGCATGCTCCCTGCCGCCGCTTCCAATTATTAAAACTTTCATGTCCGTCCTCCTGATCTTTTATCTTCCTTTACATCAAATATATTACCTGCGTATTACCGTTCTTCCATCCACCACAACAACCTTGTCGTTGGCAATCATATCAATGGCCTGAGGCAGTAAAATCCACTCTGCCTGTTCCATAACCCTTTGCTGTAAGCTCTTTGGTGTATCACCATTTTCCACCACAACCGCCTTCTGCAGCAAAATCGGACCTGTATCTGTGCCTTTATCCACAAAATGAACCGTGGCGCCCACAACCTTAACACCACGTTCCAAAGCTGCTTCATGTACTTTCAGGCCATAGAAACCGGTTCCGCAAAATGACGGTATGAGCGATGGATGAATATTAATAATCCGGTTTTCATATTTTTCAATCATTTCCGGCGGAATAACCACTAAATAACCTGCAAGAACAATTAAATCCACCTGCAGGGAATCTACTGTTTCTACCAGTGCCTTATTAAATGCTGCCCTGTCCTCATAATCTTTTGGAGAAACCACAATATCCCGGATTCCTGCCTTTTTTGCGCGTTCCAATGCATACGCACCCTTATTATTACTGATAACCGCCACCAGCTCTGTATTTGTAATCCTGCCGGAATCTACTGCATCAATAATCGCCTGCAGATTCGTTCCTCCACCAGATACCATTACTGCTACTCTCAGCATACTCTACTCCTTCACTGCCGTTTCCTAATACTAATAAACCGTTAAACTATGTATTATCCTTATACCAGAGTGACACCCTTTTCTCCGGCTTCAATTTGTCCCACCAGATAAGCCTCTTCCCCCGCTGCCTTAAGGGCTGCAATTGTCTTATCCACATCCGCAGAATCTACTGCAAGCATCATGCCGATACCCATATTATAAGTATTATACATCATTTCCTCTGCAATATTTCCATTTTTTGCCAGCAGCTTAAATATAGCCGGCACTTCATAGGAATTCTTCTTTACCACTGCACGGACACCTTCTGGCAGCATTCTCGGAATATTTTCATAAAAACCGCCGCCGGTAATATGGGAACAGCCTTTAATTGTAACTCCAGCCTCTTTGACACTCCTCAGTGCCTTCACATAAATTTTAGTCGGAGCAAGCAGGGCTTCTCCAAGGGTCTTACCCAACTCATTATAATAGGTATTCAGAGATTCTTCCGTCATCTCAAATACTTTACGTACCAGCGAAAATCCATTGCTGTGTACTCCGCTGGAGGCAATTCCCACCAAAGCATCTCCTGCCTTAATCTCTTTTCCCGTAATCAAATCCTTCTGATCTACAATGCCGACGGCAAAGCCTGCCAAATCATACTCATCCTCCGGATAAAATCCCGGCATCTCTGCTGTCTCACCACCAATCAGCGCTGCATCTGACTGGACACATCCATCTGCTACACCGCTTACAATGGCTGCAATCTTTTCCGGATAATTCTTACCACATGCAATATAATCTAAAAAGAATAATGGCTCACCACCTGCACAGGCAATATCATTTACACACATTGCCACACAGTCAATACCAATGGTGTCATGCTTGTCCATAATAAATGCAAGCTTTAGCTTTGTTCCCACTCCATCCGTACCGGAAACCAGCGTAGGATGTTCCATGCTTTTAAACTTATCAAGAGAAAATGCTCCAGAAAACCCACCAATATTTGTCAGTACCTCTTCCCGCATTGTCTTCTTAATATGCTCCTTCATAAGTTCTACTGACTTATAGCCTGCTTCAATATCAACTCCGGCATTCTTGTAATCCATTGTTCTTATCCTCCTGAAATTTATAATGACGTTATGTACCTTTGCATACATAACGTCATTATAATCAAAATCATTATTTTTGTAAAGGGCAACTCCTATCTTTCACCCTACTCCGTGAATTCTTCCAGAAATTCTTTAAAATCCCTTCTTGCCCCTTCTATCGTACTATCCTCTCTCGTATCCAGTGCCTTTTCAAACTCCCTAAGGGCATATTCAATCTGTATTCTTTCCTTTCCGATGCTTTCCTCATAGAGACGCTCTCCCCGGAGCAGCAACAGCTTATTTTCTTCCTTATCCCGCGGATGAATCTTCAGATAAGATAACGCCTCCATCCGCTCCCGAATCTCTTCTTCTGTCATATCCGTTGCATTGGTTTTAATAATCTGCTTCGTAATCTCCCCGGTGGATACCACCTTAATTTCAACCTCCAAAATGGAGTTCACATCATAGGTATATGTGACATCCACAGCCTCTTTCCCGGCCTCCGCCTTCGGCACCTTAATCCGAATCTCTCCCAGCAATACGTTATTCGACGCAAAACGGCTCTCTCCCTGTAACACTTTGCAGCGTATCTGGGTCTGATTGTCGTTCACTGTATATAACCGCTCTGTACGGCTGGCAGGAATAGTGGTATTTCTCTCAATGATAGGACAAAAATGTCCATCCTCAAATCTGCCATTCTCCTTTTCCAAAACAACCTCTGTACCTAAAGTAAATGGGCATACATCCGTCAGGATAACCTCTTTAATACTGTCCTTGCGCTCTTTCATGGCACCCTGTACCGCTGCTCCCAGTGCAACTGCCTCATCGGGATTGATGGAGGTATCCGGCAGATTATGAAACAATTTTCCCACAAACTTGCGAATAAAGGAAAGCTTTGTGGCTCCACCAACCAATACAACCCTGTCAATATCTCTAAGGCGCACATTGGCATCCGAAAGGCTCCTCTTAATCGGCTGTCTAATTTTATCCAGCAGTTCGTCACATTTCGCTTCATATTCATCTATAGACAGTGTTATTTCGTAATTCTTTTCTCCAAGTTTACATAACATTTTTGAAACCCGATTATCTGAAAATCCGATTTTACAATTTTCCGCCTGCTTTGCAATATGCCGCATTTCTTTATCCGTCAGGGAATCCCTGTCAATATCCGGGTTTTTGTCAAAGAAAATCTGCTCAATAACCTTCGTAAAATCCTCGCCGCCCAGAAAATTGTCTCCTGCCACCGCACGAACCTCAATAATAGAGTCAAATAATTCCAAAATGGAAACATCAAAGGTTCCTCCACCTAAATCAAACACAAGAAACTTTCCGTTTTCCCTGTTTTGATATAAGCCATAGGCAATAGCAGCCGCCGTAGGCTCACTGATAATACGTTCCACCTTAAGCCCTGCCAGCTCCCCGGCTCTCTTCGTCGCCTTTCTTCTCTCATCATTAAAATAAGCCGGCACACTGATAACCGCCTCTGTCACTTCCTCCTGTAAAAAGCACTCCGCATCCTCCTTCAATGCCTTTAACACCAAAGCAGACAATTCCTCCGGAAGAAATTTCTTTCTGGAAAGCTCATATATCTTTTCACTTCCCATGCTTCTTTTAAACACGGCTGCAGAACTTTCTGGATGAAGCAGCATACGCTCCTTTGCCGTCTCTCCGATATAAACCTGTCCATCCTCATCCACACTGACTACAGACGGAGTCAGGTGCTTTCCCAGACGATTTGGGATAATCTTTGGTCCCTCTTCTGTATAATAAGCCACAAGGCTGTTTGTTGTTCCTAAATCAATGCCAATAATCATATTGTGTCCTCAATCCTTTTCCCCGAAAACTGTTTCCCTGAAAGTAAAACAGGGCAGTTTCTCGTTATTCTATTCCATGCTTTCACATATAAATGCTCATACACAATTAATTATAACACAAAACTGCATAAATATCAAAAAATCTGCCCCTGCCTACAGATTATCCAGATGATGCTTTGCCTCCGGATAATCTCCCTTCACTTTAATTGCCTTTTCATACAGTCCTCTCGCCTCATCCTTACGATTTTCTAATTCCGCAATCAGACCCATGCCAAAATAGTACTCGAAGCAGTCACAGGTCTCACAGGTAACACAGAGCCTGCAGTCCGGAATCTGCTTTAAATATTCCCGTGCCTTATCCAGGTCGCCGGCACAGATGTTCATAATCGCCAACGTATATAGATGCATTGGACGGTATCTTGGGTCTGCCAGCATTCCCTCTTCTCCGCCGTGCTCTTCCATAAGCTGCTCCAAACGCCGCTTTGCATATTTTTGAGCCTTCGCCTTTTTCCCCTGTTCCAGGAATATAGTGGCATATACTCCATACAAATAATTATGTGCCGAACTATTTATCTTATTTCGAGGAATAGACAGCAGCGCATTTTTAATGATCTGCTCTGCTTTTTTCAGATTGCCCGCATCCCGGTAAAATTCTCCCACCTCTGCCATGGCAGAAGGGGACAAAGGCACACCCGATAACGCCATATAATAATATATATTAAAACTATATACCTTCTTAAAGCATTCCTCAGCCTTTTCCATGTCACCTGCCTGGCGGTAGACATCCGCCAAATCACAATATAAGCTTAGAATGCGTTCCTGCTCTGCTGTTATTTCACCCTTGGAATAACAGAGCATTTTTTCCTTCCACTTCTTTTTTTTCCACATCTGTTCTGCCTGGTCAATTAATTTCTGGTAAATTGCCACAGCCGCATCATATTTCTTTTCTAAAACATATATCTTTGCAATCTCTTTTTCCCAGCGCACATTTTCCGGTTGAAGCCGGATTGCCTCCCGGTAACATGCAATTGCTTCCTCATAGTTTTTCTGCAAAACATAGCATTCTGCCAGGTTCAGATACGGAAGATGGTCCTTGTCCGAATCTATCTCCACCGCCTGCTTCAAAGGCTCAATTGCTTCCTCTATTCTACGCAGCTTTAAAAGGGCACAGCCTAAATTGTTATAGGCATAATACGCCTCCGAATCCAGCTCGATTGCCTTTTTACAGTCTGCAACCGCCTTTTCCAGTTCATATAAATCAATGTAAAGGTTTCCGCGTTCCACATATCCTTCTACCGCACCGGTTGCTTCAATATACCGGGTCGCATAATCTACCGCTTTCTTACATGTTTCCAGATTATCCTCACGATTGCTCACATAGCTGTACACATACATTAAGCGCCGCAGTGCGGGACCAAATTCAGCATCCTTTTTCAGAATCTGTTCATAACATTCCACTGCCCGTCCAAGCTTCCCCAGACGTTCCCAGCAGTTTCCAAGCTTTAATATGATATAAAAATTGTCAGGTTCCATATCTGCCAGCTTCCTACACACCCTCATTGCATCCTCTGGTTTATCCTCCCGGACGAGTACATCCACCTTTAAATGAAGCATGTCCGTATTATCCGGACACTCTGCCAGATATCCGTCAATCACTCCCAGAGCGGCATCTGTCTGATTCATATCCCAGTAAATAATTGCCAGCTCCTTTTCCACCTCGGACATATCCTCAATATCCGTTTCCTCTTCCTGCGTGCGTGTGCTTATTTTCTTCTTTAATGCCTGAACTGCCTTGAACGCACGCTGTAAATTCTCCTTTGAAAATTCTTTATAATGTACACATTTAATCCGGTATAATTCGAGACTGTCACTATCAAGTCCTGCTTCCTTTGCCGCCTGAATAACATGCTCCACATCATCAAACTGGTCAAATGCAAAGAATACCTCTGCCGCCAATACATAGGGTGGAGCGTATGCAGGATAAATTTCCTGACAGGTAAAATAATCGTCAATAACTTCCTTTGCATTTTTCAATTCATAATTTGCCTTTTGCCGGTGTACATAGGCAGGGAAAAAGCCACGGTCTTTTTCAATAATTTCATTACAGATTTCAATACAGGCATCATATGATTCTGCATCCAGATAAAATCTTGCCAGCTGTTCCATATATGATAATTTAACCAGCAGATTCTTTTCCTCTGAAATGGCTTTTTTAATGTAGGAGGATGCTTCCGAAAATTGTACCTCCCTCTCCCCCTTTTCCCCTTTCTTACATAGTATCTCCCAAATACAGACGCCAACAGAAAAATGGGCCAAGGATAATCGATTTTTTCTCTTTTCCATCTCCCTGGAGCCATCCTCTTCACTGTTTTCTATCAAAGCAAGCCATTTTCTTGAAAGCGGATATGCTTTTTCATATTCCTCGTTTGCCAGGTAAAGACGGCAGCGAAGGTTTACATAATCATAGTCGTCACAATCCCCCAGCTTATCAAGCAAAACAATTCCCTTTTCAAACCGCTTTTGCTGATAATAACACCATCCAAGCTTAAAGCAGATATCCCTGTCAAGGTTACTTTCCAGCTTTGCCTCATAATCCTTCACAAGCGTTTCGTTAATTTTATCAAGCAATACAAGACATTCGGCATCCTGCACCCTCTCCTCTAAAATATCCTCCACCTGTTCCTTTGCATTTTCCGGGTCTCCCTCCAGAAAAACACAGTTTGCCTGTCCAAGCATTGCCGTATAATTATCCGGAGACTTTTCAAGAAGTGCGTCATAAATTGCTCTTGCTTTCGCAACTTCCCCATTTGCAATTAAAGCTTCTGCATAAATCCGTTCAATATAAGGATTCTCTGAATATTCAAAATCCAATTCTTCCATAATAGACAGCGCCTCTTTTGCACAGGTGCTCCCTGCTGTTTCTTCCCCTGCTGCATCCTGTATTCCTTTCTGTTCCTCTTTTTCCTTCCCCTGCTTTATCAGAAGATATCTTGCTTCCTCCACCTGCACAAACGGGTGAGTCAGTTCAAACCGTTCTAACTCATTCAGCAGTTGTCTGATTTTCTTTAAATCCTGTTCCTCCGACGCTGCCTTTACTTCAAACAACTTTCCAATAAAGTCATCCACGTGGTCATCCGTTTTGCCATCAAACAATTCAAAATCAATAAACTGGGGACTCTCAATCTGCCACTTTACAAAGTCAAGATAATTCTCTGGAAACTTCTCCTTTAACTGGTCATAATTATCTATATAGTGGAACCGTTTATCTACCATTTGCCATATTGCCTGTGGCATAAAGGTATGGGACATAAAATACACTAAAAGCTTTTCAGCCGCCTCTAATTCTGTGTCCAAATCATCGCAGACCGAATCATGTAATAGCACATCCCACTTCTTCTCATCCCTTCTTGCAGCTACATCCTCATAAATAGCATCAATGCGGTCAAGCCATAAATCTACTTCATCCTTTTTACCGCTATGCTTTTGTTCTGTTTCGTCATCTGTATTATGTAAACCTTCTGTTTCATCCTGACTTGCATACTCTAACGCTTCTTCATATGCACGCCTTAACTCCTTAAACCCTTCTTCATCATCTTCCGGGTTTACATAACGTAATTTATTGCGATAGGCAGTTTTTATTGCTTCCTCATCCTTTGTCTGTTCAATCCCTAATATTTTCCAAATCATATCCATATTCCTCCTGGTTAGATACATCATATATTATAACAAAAATAACTTTAGTCAAAGCCATACCTTCCGGTGGCATCATATTCTACCCAATCCTTGCAATAAAGTTCTACCACATCTCTTCCTGCACCATATCCCTGTCTAAACACAAGTATTCCATTTCCTTTTTCCCATATAATAGACCTCCAAAAACCCGTTTCCACCATATCATTATATAACCCAAAGCGCACCCGATTCTCCTTTTTTATAATATATTCATGCCATGCTTTTTCTCCTTTATTCGTTTCTTCCAGTGGAGCATTCTGCAGGACAATCATTGACAATTCTGGAAGTTTTCCATTCTGACATAAATCAGCTGTCTCTTCTTCACTAATCTCTTCAAAAAAATAAATCTTATCTTCTGTAATCCAAAAATATCCTAGTTCTCTGCCTTGTTCATAAAACGCAATCTCGCTTCCCATATCTGCGCCATTATCTGTTATCCTTACATTATCATATGAAATCCGATATAACATTCCATTTTCACTCTTCATTCGCTCTTCCAGCTTTAAATCCACCTCTCCGCCTACCCCTCCGTCAAATGCTGCTCCATATCGCATAGTTACATCCCCCTGATACGGAAAATAAGCGGAGGTATTCTCATTAATAGAATTTGCATCCAAACTCTCTGCTTTTTCTAGTGCTTCTGTTACAGCGGATATCGTATCCTTTTCAGAGCTCTCTGCTTTTTCTGTCGTTTCTGTTATAGTAGAAACAATATTCCCTGAAGAGTCGTCACATCCGGTACAAAGATATACCAAACAAGCACATGCTAATAATAATAAACTTTTAATTTTCATCCTTCCCTCCTGTCCCCAGCTGCAACATCCCATGCATTTATAAAAAATCATTTATTTTAATATAATAACATAAAAAGATACCGGTGCAACATAAAACTCTTGATTTTTACCCTAAAATCTACTATGCTAGACAGGTATTGGAATGCTTATCAGCATAAAAACAAAGATTGCGAGGTATAGACAATGAGTGCAAATGAAATGAAACCGATTAAAGAGGGTAAAGTACGTGAGATTTATGACAATGGTGACAGCCTGATTATGGTCGCAACTGACCGCATCAGCTGTTTTGACGTAATTTTAAAAAATATCATCCATAAAAAGGGGACCGTGCTTACACAAATGTCAAAATTCTGGTTTGATTTAACCTCCGACATCCTTCCAAATCATATGATTTCTGCTGACGTAAAGGATATGCCGGAATTCTTTCAGCAGCCACAGTTTGACGGCAACAGTATGATGTGTAAAAAATTAGAAATGCTCCCTATAGAATGTATCGTCCGTGGCTATATCACAGGCAGCGGATGGGCAAGCTACCAGAAAAACGGTACTGTATGCGGTATCACATTACCGGAGGGATTAAAAGAATCTGACAAGCTTCCTGAACCAATCTATACACCTTCTACTAAGGCAGAGATTGGAGACCATGACGAAAATATCTCCTTCGAGCAGAGTGTGGAACATCTTGAAAAGCAGTTCCCTGGAAAAGGACTCGAATATGCGGAAAAGCTACGGGATTATACCATTGCGCTTTACAAGAAATGTGCTGATTATGCATTAGAGCGTGGTATCATCATAGCAGATACCAAGTTTGAATTTGGTCTGGATGAAAATGGTAACATCGTTTTAGGCGACGAAATGCTTACTCCTGACAGCTCCCGTTTCTGGCCTGCAAAGGGATACGAAGCCGGACACGGACAGCCTTCTTTTGATAAGCAATTTGCCCGTGACTGGTTAAAGGACAATGAGGGAAAGCACGACTGGGAACTTCCAGAAGATATTGCCCAGAAAACCATTGATAAATATTTAGAAGCCTATGAGCTGTTGACCGGCGAAAAGCTTGAGGCATAATGAAACCTACTGAACCTGCCACCGGCAGCTTCTTCCGGATGCATGGCAACTCAGAAAAGGTTCACCGGACCTTTTTCTCATATGCCTGACAATGTAAAAATGCAAGCAGTTTATCTGTCCGTCAGCTAACTGCTTGCATTTTCTCTTGTCGGGAATTGCAGTCAATCAATACTATTTCATCTCTGATTTTCTTGGCTTTCTACAGTGTTCTAGCATTTCCTTTTCACACGCACCAAACTCTTGATAATTTGCCCTTCCTTGTCTCAATGTTAGCGAATGATTTGCCCCTGATGGAATATCCATAATGTCTTCTCCATCATATTCATCGTCATCACTGTTATTGTAACGAAAAACAGACGTTATATTTCCATTCTCGTCCTTTTTATCAAATATCAAATAACAGTCATCTTCCCAAAAGCACACAGGACATATGTCAAAACCGCCTCTTTCATCAAGTGTTCTATATCCGCAACATAGACATCTGACCTTCTTTTTCATAGTATTGCAATCCTCCTAGATTAAGCAAAATCGGTATTTGTCAAATCAATTCCTTCTCAATTACAATAATTGATTCTTCATTATCACCAATCATTTCGACAGATACTTTATTAACAATTGTGCTAAAAGTATTATTCATAGATTTAATATCATTGAAGGCATTCTCTAACAATTGTGCAGTAGATAATTTTCCTATCGTCATATGCGGTAAATAAGGTAAACCCGAATCAAACTCCTTAAATTCATTATCATATAATATTTGATGAATGCTACACAGTTCTTCCGTACCTTGTAAAACATCCAAAAACAGGTATTTCCCAAAAACATTTTCTTGTTTGCTAATACCACCTAATTTAAGTTCAAATGACTTTACAGACATTAATCTTATATTCAAAATTCGGGTCAATTCCTCATTGTTCATCTGGCTTTTAAAAGGAAATACTAACGTTATATGCGGTCGTACTAATTTAGCGAAAGGGTCATACTGATTTCTTATGTCATCTATTATCTCCATATTTTCAAATTCTGGAAATATCATTATTGTTCTTAAATTCATAAATATATCTCCTCAAACAAATTGCGATTTGTTATCGTAAAGAAAATGTTGCTGCATATGCTCGCTTGGAAAGCAAAGCAGAAACGAATACGTTTGTACCTACATCTGCATAATATACCATAAGCACTTACCTTTTTCTTTCCGCTCTAACAGCTGATATTTCAGCATTTATTTCATCAAGAAATATCTCTGGTACATCAGCAATCTGCTCTGCCATAATGATTCCTCCTTCACCATACTTTATGTATTTATTTTGCTTGTGTTTATAATATTATCATATGTCAAAATCTGAATCTTATCAATAGAATCTGTTATGTTTATTGGTGTTCTACTCATGAATCCGCATAAAAAAACTGCCCTTTGTGCCGAAGCATAAAGAGCAGTTTATTCATTCCAATAGCATTTCTGCCGGTGTCTACTTATTAGCAACAGCAGCCTGTGCGGCAGACAAAGGAGCAAAAACAGCAAGTGCTTACATCCCCTACTTAAACTTCGCAATGACCTCTTCATTTGCCTTCATTGCAGCCTCTTCCATTCCTTTCCGTTCCGTAAGAAGCTGTTCCTTAATCTCGTCATGTTTCACTGCCATAATCTGCAACGCCAGATAAGCAGCATTTTTACTTCCATTGATTGCAACGGTAGCAACCGGAATTCCAGATGGCATCTGAACAATGGACATCAATGCATCCATACCGTCTAATACGGAACCGGAAAGCGGTACGCCAATGACCGGAAGAACTGTCTGGGATGCCACAACACCAGGTAAGGCAGCAGCCATTCCGGCAGCCGTGATAATCACCTCTGTTCCGTCATGATTGGTCTCCTCAATAAACTTAGAAAGTCCCTCATGTGCCCTGTGTGCGGACAAGCATCTGACATTTACCTCTACACCATATTTTTTCAAAACATCTACAGCCGGCTCCACTTTGGATAAATCACTGGTAGAACCCATAATAATTGCAGCCTTCATATTCGTATCCTTTCTTGTATAAATTTCATAACATATATTTTATAACATATGAAGGGATTTGCAAGCATTTTTTTCGTAACAGTTCAGCCTTATATCAGTAAACAGCCTGAAATTTTGACAAAATAATTTCCAAAAGAGGGGGGGATTCGTGTCCGTTGGTACTTAGCGAGGCTTTTTCGAGCTTAGTACCACTACGCACACGACTAAGTGCAAACGACCCCGGTTTGGAAATATTTTGTCAAAACTTTAGGCGTCCGATAATCAAAAGCTGAACTGTTACTCTTTTCTTCATCCCAGTAACACATCCAGTACCATCATAACCACAAATCCAGCCATAACACCAATCGTCGCAAGATTCTTGTTATCTTTAAAGGACTCCGGAATCAGCTCGGAACAGACTACAGAAAGCATTGCACCCGCAGAAAAGGATAACACTAACGGTAAAACCATCTGTACCTTAAGAGCAAACAATACGCCTATTACACCGGCTATCGGTTCCACAATTCCGGAAAACTGCCCAATCAAAAAGCTTTTCCACCGGCTCATTCCCTCTCTTCTAAGCGGCATTGCTACACAGGTTCCCTCCGGGAAATTTTGTATGCCAATACCGACAGCCAGCATTGCAGCACCCACAACAGAAGTACCACTTTCAGAAGCCGCGGCACAGCCAAATGCCACACCAACCGCCAGTCCTTCCGGAATATTATGCATTGTCACTGCTGTTGTCACCATAACACACCGGAGCCAGCCTTCTCCTTTATCTTTGCAGCACGTTCTCCCATTCAGCACACAATCCGACAGCATAATAAATACTCCACCACCGACAAAGCCAGCCGCTGCATGCAATGCAGGGTTTTTCCCAAGCTCTCTTGACAACTCAATTGCCGGATTTAATAGAGACCAATAGGAAGCTGCAATCATCACACCTGCCGCAAAGCCCATCATAATATCCATCAATTTCTGATTCACCGATTTAAAAAAGAAAACCAGGGACGCTCCCAGTATGGTGACACCATAAGTAAACAACGTCCCGCACAATCCCTGGTATACCGGATTCAAATGAACAAACCAATCCCACACAATCTACACTCCCGGTCAAAACCATTATATGATCTTCTGCCTTTCAGCCTTACCTCTATTCTATTCAGCTTTGATAAACCGGTGAATCCGAATTTTAGGCTATAAAAATCGCTATCCCTGTTAAACAAAATAAAAGTTCTATAGATTCCCATAAAAAATACACAAATTTGTGCGGCTGACATTTCTGACGCCAGTCACAAATTTGTGTATTTACTGCTGACAATTCGGACGTTTCTGCTTCATATAGCAACACAGAAAACATTTACTGCCCTACTATATATGCATTTATCTCTGTATCATTGTCATCATAGTAACTGCAATTAAATAAATATTCAGAACTGCCCTTCACCATAGCGAAAACTGCCTGTCCCTCGGTAAAGGTATCTCCCGCATAAAACGTATTCATTTCCGGGTCTTTCGATATATCCCATACCGTAGATAATCCGATATAGCCGGCAATCGCTCCCGAATCATCCAAATCACATAAGCTCAAATCCACATCTATATCAGTTATACCCCATTCTGCCTCAGGAAAATCTGTTGGAAAATAGCTTTCATATGTAACAACGCAATACTCTAAATCATCCTGTTCCAATTCCCTGAATGACAGCACATTTCCTTCCGCATTATATTCATCCACTATCTTCTGGGCTTCATTCCCCCTGATAACACCAGTAATTTTAAAATACATTGGATGATCCTTACTATCCTGGGCAGAATATTTCATAGTCTCCACCCATTCACCAATCTGAGCCGGTTTCTCTAAAGTTGCCCCTACTGCCGTAACATCCGATGAACCGGAACCTGTATTTTCTTTTGATTTTTCTTCCGCATCTGCTTCCGTCATATCCTCTGTGTCCGATTCTCCCTCTGTTTCCTGTTCTTCCTCTGAAGTACTCTGTTCCTGTGTAATGGTCTCTGTTGTGGTCTCTGTATTATTCACCACTCCACAGCCGGCAAGCAGCGAAGTACAAATCACCATTGCCAATGTCAATGAAATTAATTTTTTTCTCATAAATGTATCCATTCCTTTCCCTTATGTTTTTCCACATATGTCTAATCTGATTTTAAATTTGTTACTGCTTATTTCTGTTTTCTCCCCTCCATTTCTCTTTTAATAATCACAACATTTTTATTTTAACTCAAATATTTTATGAGTTTTAAACGAACTGACACCCTCTAAATTCTTGACATTTTATTTTTGCAGGAATACAATATAATTCAATTAAGCATACTTATCATATGGAGATTACACATGCCAATCATGATACATGACGGCCGCACCAACGATTTACACCACACCTTAACGAAGTGTGAAGATATAGATGATTTGCGGCTCTTTCTGGATAAACACAGTGAATATTTTACAAACTGGAAGGCATTTATCAACTATCTGCTGGATTCCGGCGGGTATTCCTATACGAAATTTGCCCGGTTATGCGGTATAAGCCGGAACACCATTATCTCCTGGTGCGAAAACGGGAAAATTCCAAGAAGCCGTGAACAATTTATCCGTATCGGATTTGCAGTCAATATGTCTGTTCCTGATATAAATGATTTTTTACAGCGGTATGGAAAATATCCGAAATTAAATGCAAAAAATATTGAGGATGCTGTTACCATTTTTTCATTATCCAACTATTTAAGCTATGAGCAGTGCATGGAACTCAAAGAACATTTTTCTTCTATTCTCTGCGATGTATTAAACCAGCGAAAGGCAAAGAAAAACACCGAATATATCTACTTTTCAACAGAACAGTTAGAACATGAACTGGTTTCTGTCAAAACATTGCTGGACTTTGAGATATTTGTAGAAAAAAATGCAGACGCATTTGCCAACTGTTATGTGCAGCTGCTGGACTTTATAGACAGTTATATTTCTTTCAATACAGTCAGTATAAATGGCAGACCTGGGACATTAAACTCTTTTTTGGAAGAAAATATTGATAATCCTGCCCTTATTGCCTCCTTTAATACAATGATTAGCAAACTCCGGCGCTATGGAACCATCCCCTCACGGATTCATCTGATTGCCTTAGGCATCCATTTCCGTATGACGGCTGATGATATCAACACCATGCTGTATTTCGCGGGCATGGAACCTCTTTGTGTCAAGGATAAGCTGGAAAGCATTATTTTGTTTGCTGCAGAGTGCGCAATCATACAGAATCCCGAATTTGAATTTTCAAATGCATTTTTACTAAAGCAGTATACGCAAAATGCAGAATTGAAAGAAAAATGCAATTCGGTTATAAAAAATTTTGAATTTTCAAATTATAAATTCGATAACAATGTGGATTTGTTTGAATACATAACCGATACCCTTTTTAATATAGATTTTGATATCACAGATGAAATATTATACCTGCTTGGGAAAAAACCAGCTCACCCATGGCAGCAGCCAAATGCAGGCCGGCTTATGCCAGAATCGCCGCATACGCAGAAATAAATAGCCGAGGTGTAATTTTATGCTCTCATCAAAAGACGACAACTTCCTTCATTCCAGACAACCATTCTTTTTGAAATGGTATTTAGGAGATATCATTGGAGAGGGAAGCTCTGGAACAATATATGAAATAACAGATAATGAAGGAAATCATTGTGCCCTTAAGGTTATCCCCATTACAATTGATGATGGAACCAATTCTTTTACCTTGCAAAACCAGGATTCCCTTTCAAATGAAGCATACCTGGAGGAAATAACCGGCAAAATTCTTTCCGAGGTCAGAGTCATGCAAAAGCTGGAACACCATGCAGGGATTGTAAAATATCATGAATATGATGTCATGGAAGCACCCGATTCCTCTTCACGGTTCATTTTAATAAAAATGGACTTATTACAGCCTCTCAATAAAGTCGTACGCATAAGGGAGTCTGAATTTTCTGAAAAAGAAGTCATCACCATGGGAATTGACCTGCTGTCCTCCCTTTCGGAATGCAGAAAAAATAATATTATCCACCGTGACATCAAGCCTTCTAATATTTTTGTCACAGAGGATAACCAGTATCTGCTGGGAGATTTTGGAAGCGCAATACTCTTAGAAAAAACAATGATGGCATCCCATACCGGGACGCTTGCTTACATGGCTCCTGAAATGGCTGCCGGACAATCCTTTAATTCCACCGTGGACATTTATTCATTGGGAATTGTGATGTACCAGCTGTTAAATAACCGCAGGCTGCCCTTTTTAAATGATAACTTTAAATTTGCTGATATTGAAGCGGCGGTAGAAAAAAGACTTTCCGGCGCTCTCTTACCATGTCCGGAAAACGCTGATGAGGAGCTTGGAAAAATAATCTACAAAATGTGTGCGTATTCTCCCAAAGACCGCTACACCTCACCGGAAGAATGTCTAAAGGATTTAAAAAACTATCTCAAGTACGGACAATCCACTAGAAAAAACAGAATAAAAGTCAAACCTCTTGTCGTCTCTGCACTTTTGTTTATTTTACTGCTGCTTGCAGGGAGTACACTGCTCCAAACACCCGGTCCGAAAATCACAGCTGGTATCACCTCCGGGAATGTGAATTCATCCGGTGCAATTGCCAGTGATGATGAATGGCTGTACTACAGTCAGGATGTATCTGGAGAGCGTGGCATCCGTGTTTCAAAAGACGGCAGACAAAAAGAGGTTCTTTGCAATTATACCATGCACGATATCAATGTAACGGATGATTATCTGGTCTTTTCATCACGCTACACACCAATTGAGATTCCCGGAGGACCTTCCTATACATGCATTACCGGATTATACCGGATGAACAAAGACGGCAGCGACTTTACCCGTCTTGATAACGCCTCAAGCGTAAATCCTGTGGTATATGGTGAGTATGTTTACTACTTTAAATGTATAGATGATTCAAATATTCTCAGCCGAATACCAATTACAGGAGGAACAGCAGAAACCCTTGCTGAATTTGACAAGTATACATTCAATTTTTATCCTTATGAAGACCAATTATATATTTATGACTACGCAGCAGACCAGTTAATTGCGTTTGACCTTAATAACGGGACAAAAACAGTTATTATAAACCAACCAATAGATTGTTTTTGCATTGAAAACGGACTTCTTTACTGTTTAGGTTTTAATAATGAAATATATATCCATAAAATCAACGCTTCTGCGCCTACTGCCATAAACCTTGAAAATGCTACCATTATAACCTTCCCTTATGCGATATATGAGTTTAATGTCAGCAACAATGTCATATATGTCTCCTCAAATGTAACCGCTTCCTGGGATAACGAAGCAGACCAGGATGGAATCTGGCGGGTGAACAATGACGGCAGTGATTTAAAACAAATCTATACCGGCAATGCCGCACAACTCCAAATTGTTGATGAAACCCTTTATTTTGAGGACAATGCAGCTATATATCGTATGGATTTGGACGGAAAGAATGTTCAGGCATTTGATGAAATAACTTTATTTTATATGCTGAATTAATCTTATTTTTTGGATTTTTTCTTCGCTTCATTTGACGCTTTACTTTCTGCTCTGGTTTCTGACTTATACTGTTTTTTTATCTGCTTTTCCGTTACTTTTTTCTCTGTATTTTCTTTATAGTCTTTTACTTCTTTTTTTACATTCTTTTTTGTTCCTTCTTTTACAGCTTGTTTTGTCTCTTTTGTGACTGCCTTGCGGTGCTCCTTAGACGCCTGCTTTGCTGCCTCTTTTGCTGCCTTTGATTCTTTTTGAGCCTTATCAGCTGCTTTCGTTGTCTTTAACGCTTTTCTTGTGGTTTTTCTTGTCGTCTTCTCTGCTGCTTCTTTCTGTGCCTTTGCGGCTGCTTTGCCAGCTTTTTTTGCTGCTTGTTTTGTACTTTTAGCAGATTGCTTCGCCGCCGTTTTTGCAAGCTTTGTTGTTTTTGTTGCTCCTTTGATACCCTTTACAAGCACTCCAAGGGAAATTGCATCTCCAGCCAGGGTTATTATATCCAATGCTAGGAGTCCTGCTTCTTTGAGAGTAAGTTCTCCATCACTAAAAACTGTTATACCATCTGCAATTAAATCCCGGAAATCTGCGGCACAATTTAATCCCGGAACAAACGATATAAGCAATGACAAGAAAGTGCCTAACCAGTTTGTTTCTCCCTCATAAAACGCTCCACCAAATGCTTGCTGAATTGCATTCTCGATAAATGAATCATCATCTGTTTCTGAAATTTCTTCTCCCGATTCACCCTGATTGGTTGAAATATCCTTTTTTTCTATATTATTAGCCCGTATATTTTCTTCTGCCTTTTTATAAGTATTCATAATTTCTTCCAGCTGTTTTGCTAATTCTTCCAAGCTGTCAGACTGCTGATTTAATTCACTTTCAATTTTTTCAATATTTTTTTTAATTGTAGTTGTCGATTTTCCTATTGAAATATTTTCCTTTACTGAAGTCAATTCCGATATTTGTTTTTTTAGCACAGACAGACTATTCCGCAACTGTTCAGGATTATTATTTAAACTTGCAATATTAATACAGAATTCTGACATAATATCCCCCTATTCCTCTTCGGTTTCCTCTTCTCCTATTAATTGAAATCTGTAGTGAAGCTCATCTAAATCCTGGTATCCCAAAAAATAAACCAGTCCAATCTGTTCCCCGTTAAATAACAATATATTTTCTCCATCTAATCCTGATGGATACTCACATCCGATATAATCATAGTCCTCACCTGTGTCTAAATCAATTTGCTGCCTGCCGCAAATCATAACCTTTCTTTCCTGGTCATTTAGCTGCACAATTGTTCCAATCGGTAAATACTGATTCCTCTTCATTAATAGTAACCTCCTATTTATAATTAATTTGGTTTATATATTATTGTCCTCTGCATCATTTGATTCCTGCTCTCCCACTCCAATTTTTAATTTATCAAATGCGATTGGACTTATACTATACTTCAGAATACAATCATCTTCTGTTTCCACAGTCAGCAAATAATATGGCAAACACAACCGCTCCGGATTCCATCCTGCCATCCGGACTACACTGCATTCTGTTATATCCTTTTTTGCTACCACCTGCATTCCTTTTGCAATCTGTATAAATATGTATTCATTCCCCACAAATATACCATTTCCACATTTTACTGCATATAAAAAATCATTGTTTAAGACAGAAACTTTCACATTATGTAATACTGCATAATCTATAATACTGTCTGGTCTTCTTTTTATGCCATAAAAAGCAACCAATGCCCAAAAATATAAAATTACAATAAAAATAACACCAACAACTGTCATCACTACCCGCTGATCAGACATTTCCAGCCATTCCTTAATTACGACATAACCTATTCCACTGCCAAATGCAAATAGAAAAACAAAAGCACACAAATACAATATATTAACACCCTTTGTAGCAGTCTTCCACAAAATACTTGAAAAAATCTCCTCTCCATCTCCAAGTTCTTTTACTGTCCTTAAAATTTCCTTTTTTTTCATAGGTCTTTCAGGAAACAGTAAATATCGTATTGTATCTATTAAATCGAATATCCCAACATAAGAATCCCCCTGCTCTTTTCTTAAAATAGCACGCAAAATACACCATATAATTAACAATATTATGATTGCAACTATGATTCCAATAACCATATAATCAAGTGCCTTATTTGCACCGAAACATACTCCATATTCTGAGTAATAAGCAGCCAATAATATACATTCTCCCATGGCGAGAAGAACAGCCCATATCATGCAATACATTTTTATATCTTCTTTGTCCATATTTTATCCCTCCATCCATACTGGCGATACCTAAATCACCTTTATCATATCCTATGCATAGTTTATAATCGTATAATCGCATTTAACAGATTTTCCTTTGCGAATAAGTAAATTAATCTTCATTATATATCAAAATATTGTTCAAATATCATTTTTGGGATGAATAACCAGTTTTTAGGATGAATAACCAGCTTCATTTTATTTTAGGTTCGGGCCAGGTTTAGAATAAAATGAGCTTGAGGTCAGGATTGAGACTTACTTCTAATCGAGTTTAAAATCTTTTTTGTGTTTTCTTTGTTCTATAGTTTTCTACTCTCCTCATAAAAAAACTCTCCTGCCAAAAATTTCAAAAAATCAAATAATTTTCTGGCAGAAGAGTATCTTTGTATATATTAATATAATTAGTATTTCTTGGCAGTGTATAAAGACATTGCAGCATTTGCCCTGCAAAGCTCAGACCATGTATATGTTTTTTTCACAATACCATTTTTCCCATCGATGTTTGCCTCATAGAAAGTCACACCTGTTGATGCTACGGAATAAATAATGGCTGAATGACTTCCAGTATGTTTTCTTCTCATTTGAACAAAATCTCCCGGACGTGCCTTTGAAAATAACGTCTTGACAGAAGAAGTGCTCATTGATGTTACAGAACCTACATAGCTTGTATTCGTTCCTGAATATTTTATTAAATAGTTATTAGGGAGCACTTCAAATGCAGTATTATACAAAACCTTAAGCACCAATGATACATGGGTATCAGGTACAATCAGCAAAGAAGGTGAAGTGGATTATTTTCAGGTGACTATTCCAAGTGCCGGCTGGCTAGCCGTTACTTATCAGGGATTGAGTGTATGTTCTTCTTACTGTGAAGTTTGGAATAATGACTTAGCTACACAATATGATGAATATTATGCAGACGGTTCAAGTGACACTTCACCTGTTACCGAAACCTTAACTATAGCTTTGGAACCAGGTACTTATAAAATAAAAATATATGGTAGTTACGGCAAAACTGGTGGATACCGTGTTAAAGCCTCTTTCCGGTCTGCAAACAGCAATGTCAGAGGTGCATCCAGTTTTCAAACTGCCAAAACCTTAAGCTTTAACCAGACCGTAACAGGCTTTCTCTCTGAGGATGACAAGATGGATTTTTACAAAATTACTGTTCCTGCCGGCACGACTATAAGATTGACTTATACATCATATGTCCATGACGGTTCATATATGCAAATATGGGACAACAACTATATAGAAGTTTCAGAACGCTATGTATCGGGGGCTTCTGAGAGTTCACCCATTACCTACATTTATGAGGAAAAGCTTGCTGCCGGTACATATTATGTGAAAATATATCCCAGCTACAGCGGACGAGGGCTCTACACTTTAAAATACGAGCAGAAGATAATGACCAGCAGCATTAAAATTTCTGGAAACAAACAGGTCGCTGCCGGAAAAAGTTTTCAATTATCTGCCACAGTATCACCCTACAATGCAACTAATAAAACTATACAGTGGAGTTCCAATAACACCTCAATAGCCAGTGTTGATTCAAAAACAGGCATGGTTACCACCTACAGAACAGGAAAGGTCAAAATAACCGCCTCTGCCACCGACGGAAGCAACATAAAAAAAACCATTACAGTAATTGTAAAGCCAAAAAAACAAACTATTACTTCTATATATAACTCTACATATTATAGAAGAACAATGTTTGTCAGATGGAATTTTCAAAATGGTGTTACAGGCTATCAGATACAATATGCCACAAATAAGAAATTTAAAAAAGCTAAAAGTAAAAAAGTTAAAGGAAGCAGCTATTATAAATCAATTTCAGGGCTTTCCAAAAAAGCATATTATGTCAGAATACGGGCATATTATAAAACCCATAGTAAAGTATATTATTGAAGCTGGAGTAATGTCAAAAAGGTAAAGATTAGGCGATAAAGTTTATTTAAAACTGGAAAGAATCTTTTTTCTCTATGGATTCTTTCCAGTTTTTTAGTGTTCTATAAATCAAAACTTCTTTTATCTCACCTTAAGTATAAAATCATGCAAAAACGTCCCGCGCTCCTTCACGAAGCACGAGACGTTCATTTCATCTACAAGTATTCCTTTTATCAATTCCGAATCTTACTTGTCATTGATTGCAGCCTGTGCAGCAGCTAATCTTGCGATAGGTACACGGAATGGAGAACATGATACATAGTTAAGACCTACCTTGTGGCAGAACTCAATTGAAGATGGGTCTCCACCGTGCTCACCACAGATACCTAACTCAAGGTCTGGACGAACAGAACGACCCTTCTCAACTGCCATCTGAATTAACTGGCCAACACCAGTCTGGTCTAATTTAGCAAATGGATCATTCTCATAAATCTTTGTATCATAGTAAGAATCTAAGAACTTACCGGCATCATCACGTGAGAAACCAAATGTCATCTGTGTAAGGTCATTTGTACCGAAGCAGAAGAACTCTGCATCCTTAGCAATCTGGTCAGCTGTAAGAGCAGCTCTTGGAATCTCAATCATCGTACCTACCTGGTACTTGATATCAGAATTCTTTTCTTTCTTAACTAAGTCAGCTGTCTCAACAACAACATCCTTAACATACTTAAGCTCTTTCTCCTCACCAACAAGCGGAATCATGATTTCAGGAACGATGGCTTTACCAGTCTCCTCTGCAACCTCAATAGCAGCTTCCATAACAGCTCTTGTCTGCATCTTAGCAATTTCCGGATACGTCACAGCAAGACGGCATCCACGATGACCCATCATAGGGTTGAACTCGTGAAGAGAATCACATTTTGCCTTAACTTCCTCTACAGTAATTCCCATATCAGCAGCTAATGCCTTAATATCCTCTTCCTCAGTCGGAACAAACTCATGAAGAGGTGGGTCTAAGAAACGAACTACCATTGGCATTCCATCAAGAGTCTTGTACATAGCCTTGAAGTCAGCCTTCTGGAACTCACCGATTGCCTTAAGTGCTTCTTCTCTCTGCTCTACTGTATCCGAAAGAATCATACGACGGAACTTAGGAATTCTCTCCTCACCGAAGAACATATGCTCTGTACGGCAAAGTCCGATACCTTCCGCACCTAACTCAACAGCCTTAGCTGTATCTGCAGGTGTATCTGCATTCGTACGTACCTTTAACTTTCTATACTTGTCTGCCCAAGCCATTACACGACCGAACTCACCAGCGATAGAAGCATCAACTGTCTTGATATCACCCTCATAAATGTTACCTGTTGTACCATCAATTGAGATATAATCTCCCTCTTTGAAGGTCTTGCCAGCCAATGTAAACTGCTTGTTCTCCTCATCCATATTGATGTCGCCACAACCAGATACACAGCAGGTACCCATACCACGTGCAACTACCGCAGCATGTGATGTCATACCACCACGAACGGTCAAAATACCCTCTGAAGCCTTCATACCTGTAATATCTTCCGGAGATGTCTCAAGACGAACTAATACAACTCTCTCACCCTTTTCCTTCCATGCAACTGCATCATCAGCGGTAAATACAACCTTACCACAAGCTGCACCAGGAGAAGCACCAAGTCCTTTTCCAAGTGGTGTAGCACTCTTTAAAGCCGCTGCATCAAACTGTGGGTGAAGAAGCGTATCCAGGTTACGAGGATCAATCATAACAACTGCCTCTTCCTCTGTCTTATGACCCTCATCAACAAGGTCACATGCAATCTTAAGAGCTGCCTGAGCAGTTCTCTTACCATTACGGCACTGTAACATATAAAGCTTCTTATTCTCTACTGTAAACTCCATATCCTGCATGTCATGATAGTGATTCTCAAGTGTCTCACATACCTGAATAAATTCAGTATAAGCTTCTGGGAACTCTTTCTCCATCTCTGCAATTGGCATTGGTGTACGAACACCGGCAACTACATCCTCACCCTGTGCATTAATCAGGAACTCACCCATAAGCTTCTTCTCACCAGTAGCAGGGTCACGGGTAAATGCAACACCTGTACCAGACTCATTATTCAAGTTACCAAATACCATAGGCATTACGTTAACTGCAGTACCCCATGAATAAGGGATATCATTATCTCTTCTGTAAACATTTGCACGTGGGTTATCCCATGAACGGAATACAGCCTCAATTGCTAACTTCAACTGTTCTACCGGATCAGAAGGGAAATCTGAACCTAACTGATTCTTATACTCAGCCTTGAACTGTTCTGCTAATTCCTTAAGATCTGCAGCAGTAAGCTCTACATCAAACTTAACGCCCTTCTCTTCTTTCATCTTGTCAATAAGCTGCTCGAAATATTTCTTACCAACTTCCATAACAACATCAGAGAACATCTGAATAAAACGTCTGTATGAATCATACACAAAACGCTCGAAAGCCGGATCTGGGTTACCAGCGATCATAGCTGCTACTACCTCATCATTCAAACCAAGATTAAGGATTGTATCCATCATACCTGGCATAGATGCTCTGGCACCTGAACGAACAGATACTAACAATGGATTCTGGTGATCACCAAACTTCTTACCGTTGATCTCCTCCATCTTTTTAACACCTTCCATTGCCTGTGCCATAATCTCATCATTAATCTTACGTCCATCCTCATAGTACTGGGTACAAGCCTCTGTAGTAATAGTAAAACCCTGTGGTACTGGAAGACCAATACTGGTCATTTCAGCAAGGTTAGCCCCCTTACCACCAAGCAAATTACGCATGCTCATGTCACCTTCGCTGAACATATAAACCCATTTGTTTGCCATTTGTTTCATACCTCCTAAGTGTTTGATAATTGTACCAGGACAAATTCAATAACTTGTCCGCAGTCTGTTAATTATTATAGCATAAAATGAATAAAATACAAAATCTTTTTTTCTTTTTTTAGTTAATATTTATCAATTTATAAAAATTCGCAAAAAAAATTATTAATTCTATAAAAAGCGACTTAAAAATCAAAAAGCTACCGGATACATCCGATAGCTTTTTAAATAATTCATAATATCTTATTTTACAATACGAACTGCCTTATCAATTGGTGAATAGTCATAGCTGGAAACCTTAATACCTGTCTTTGGTGTACTTGCATGAACTACCTGTCCACCACCAATGTAGATAGCAACATGTCCAAATCCATGATAAAACAATAAATCACCTGGCTGCAAATTCTTTGTACTAACCTTTGTTCCCGCATTTGCCTGATCGGCTGCTACACGAGGCAGTGAATAACCAAAATGCTTATATACGGACTGTACAAATCCAGAACAATCTGCACCATCTGTCAGGCTTGTACCACCATATACATAAGGATTTCCAACAAACTGAACAGCATAATCTGCAATCTGTTGTCCTGTTGTACTAGTTGACTCCTGTTTAACAGATTCTGTAGAATCACTCTGGTCAGAAACTACTACATCAGTAGAATTAACCGTTTCCTGCCCATTGTTCTTTGAATTATTCTGCTTTGGTGCCTCCTGCTTAGGTGCTTCTGTAGTTGGAGCCTCTGTGGAAGGACTCTCTGTTACAGGAGCCTCTGAATCCTGAGAACTCTGCTGATTTTGTTCCTCCAATGCAGCCTGCTCTGCTGCTTCTGCCGCAGCGGCCGCCTGCTCCTCCTCAATTGTAACAGCTGTGTCATATATATAATCAACATATACATAATCACTCGCCACATATCCTGCTTCATCTTCTGATACAGCAACCTTAATCCAGTCATTCTCTTTTCCCAAAATGGTAAAGGAATCACCCTCGTCTGAAAGAGCAATTACATCACTTTCTGTAGACTCTTCCGCACGGACATTCAGTGTCTCCGCTGTAACCTTAACAACCTGGTCACAGTTATTCTCTATGTAGCTTTCTGCATCTTCACCAAACAGTAAATAATCATTTTTTACATATCCATAAGCATTACCAGAGGAAACGACTGACCATTCATCACCTTTCTCAACAATGGTACCAACATTACCGTTGTAAAACTTACCTACAACCTCTGACTCCTCTGAAGCTTCTGAACGGATATTCAGATAACTGTCTATGTTCGCAACTACCTGATTACTTTCAACCTTAGCTGCCTTCTCTTCTACCTGAACCTGCTCCTGCGCTTCTGTCTGCTGTTCTGTTACCTCCTCGGTTGCAGGTGCTTCTGTCACCTGTGCTACCTGCTGAACAGCACTGCCTTTTGAAATAGTCTTAACATCTGTAACACTATTCTGAATTGCCTTGCTTACAATAGCAGGAGTCTTACTAACCTGATCCTTTACACTTGATGTGTGAGAAGTTCCACCTAACATAAGAGACAACGCTGCAACTGCTAACATAGAACCTCTGACAATATTCTTCTTCATAATATACCTCATTTAAAATTATATGCAAGTTTAATTGTTACATAAATGTTACAAATCTAACATCAAGGTAATAATAACAAAGGTTTACTCTTATGTCAACCATAAAATTGAATTTTTCTTTATTTTTCTTACATTTTTCCTTTGTTTTACAGTTTGATACCCCCCTTGGTTTTGATTTCTTCCTCTATTTAATAGGAATATTCATTTTTTAACATTGTTTTAACTCATAATCCGTCTGCATTTTAGTAGGATATATTATTGCAATTTTTACCCGTTTTTTGTATAATGTTTACATTGATATTATTTTTACAAGTTAAAAAACACGGGAAAGGGTGAGGGTATACTATAATGGATATTAGAGACTTTTTAGATGTGAAACAATTAGAGCAGCTCATGCAGGACTGGTCAGATGCAACCGGACTTGCTACCATTGGCGTTGATTCCAATGGAGAATATTTCACACGGGATATCAATTTTACCGATTTTTGTATCAAGTATACGAGAGGTTCAGAGGAAGGATTGCGCCGTTGCCAGAAGTGTGATGCAGAATGCACAGGAACTTATTACTGCCATGCAGGTTTAATGGACTTCAGCCGCGATATCATTGTCAATGGTAAGAAGGTAGGTGCCATCATTGGTGGACAGGTACTTCCAGAAGAGCCGGATGAAGAAAAGTTCCGGGCAATTGCTGAAGAATTAGGGGTAGACCCTGACGAATATTTAGAAGCACTCCGCAAGGTTCCGATACGTTCTGAGCACTCCATCAAGGCTTCTGCTAAATTACTAGGTGATGTTGTGAATATGTTAGTAAATGCAAATTACCAGCAGCAGCATGACGTTAGTAAAATTGATAAAATGGATGAAGACATTGAGCGTGCTGCAAATCTGATTCAGGAGATTAATGAAAAATCTGCCCAGCTCGACAAGATTGAAAGCAAGCAGAATATTCTGTCACTGAATGCTTCCATTGAAGCTGCAAGAGCCGGTGAGTTTGGTCGCGGCTTTGCCGTAGTTGCCGCTGAGGTTGGTAAACTGGCTGTGAATTCTGGAGAAATCAACAAATCTATCAAGCAGTCTTTAAAGGCTTTGACAGGCACAATTAAGGAACTGGAATCTCTTAAATAGGTTTATACGAAAAAAGGTCCACTGGACCTCTTTCTCATATGCACGGCAATACAAACAGGGAGCAGAAAATCAAATCTGCTCCCTGTTTTTTATCCCTCTATCATTTTACCATCAATATTCAAATTTTTTCTCAAAATAAGCCTTCAAATCCTCGATTTTAATTCTCTCCTGCTCCATGGTATCACGGTCACGCACAGTCACCGCTCCATCCTCTTCGGATTCAAAATCATAGGTTACACAGAATGGCGTTCCAATTTCATCCTGTCTTCTATAACGCTTACCGATATTACCTCTGTCATCAAATTCGCAGTTATACGTTTTAGATAATTCCGTAAAAATCTTCTCTGCACCCTCATTTAATTTCTTGGACAACGGGAGTACACCAATCTTAACCGGCGCAAGTGCTGGGTGGAAATGAAGAACTGTTCTCACATCTCCTCCTTCTAACTCCTCCTCATCATATGCAGAACACAAAAATGCCAATGCTACCCGGTCAGCCCCTAAAGACGGCTCAATAACATATGGAATATATTTTGTTTTCTTTTCATCATCAAAATAATCCATCGGCTCACCGGAAGTATTCTGATGCTGGGTTAAATCGTAATCTGTACGGTCGGCAATTCCCCATAACTCGCCCCAGCCAAATGGGAAAAGATACTCAATATCCGTAGTTGCCTTGCTATAGAAAGACAATTCTTCTTTATCATGGTCTCTGTATCGGGTCTCCTCCTGATTCATTCCCAAATCCTTCAACCAGTCAATGCAAAACTGTTTCCAATATGCAAACCACTCCAAATCCGTATCCGGCTCACAAAAGAACTCTAACTCCATCTGTTCAAACTCTCTGGTACGGAATGTAAAGTTACCTGGCGTAATCTCGTTACGGAAGGATTTACCAATCTGACCAATACCAAACGGAATTTTCTTTCTGGAGGTTCTCTGCACATTTTTAAAATTAACGAAAATTCCCTGTGCTGTCTCCGGTCTCAAATAGATTGTATTTTTTGCATCCTCTGTAACACCCTGAAAGGTCTTAAACATTAAGTTAAACTCACGGATTTCGGTAAAATTTCTCTTACCGCAGGTTGGGCAGCAAATCTCATTTTTCTCAATATAATCTGCCATTTCTTCATGGGACCATGCATCCACAGAGCCTTCAATCGTAATTCCCTTGTCTGCCATATAATCCTCAATTATCTTATCTGCACGAAATCTTTCATGGCATTCCCTACAATCCATAAGGGGATCTGAAAAGCTTCCAAGATGCCCCGAAGCAACCCATGTCTGCGGATTCATCAGAATTGCACAATCCACACCTACATTATATGGATTTTCCTGAATGAATTTCTTCCACCATGCTTTCTTTATATTGTTTTTAAATTCAACGCCAAGATTACCATAATCCCATGTATTGGCAAGTCCCCCATATATCTCAGAACCCGGATAAATAAATCCTCTTGCCTTTGCTAATGCCACAATCTTGTCCATCGTCTTTTCCATAACTAAAGCCCTACCTTTTCATTTATTATCATTTATTTAAATATTATGATTGCATTATCTTTGCCGGAAGTGGTGGCAACATTATCCTTCACCTTTACTTCTCCATTATAATAAAGAATGCTCCCATTTACCACTACGTCTGTAGCCTCAGATATAATAAGCACTGTTGCCTTATCCACATCCTCCATATCAGAAACCTTAACAGTTTTATCCTCTCCCGCCTTAAAGCTTCCCTTAAGCTCGGATTCCTTTACATCCGAAAAATCCTTCAGAGTACATTCCAATGCATTAAAGCCATTATAGCTCTCTATATCTTTATATGTAAGCACCAGCTTCACCTTGCTCATGTCATCCGTATTAATTGATTTTTTCCTAACTTTATTTTTGCCAGCTTCCTCATTATATGATGTTATTTGTTCATCGATGTAAGTGGTCAGCTCTTCTGCCTTTATTGAAGAATCCTTAAAGTCCTCAACAGCAACCTCCACCAGAGAACCGTTTCCCTTAATTACCACTGTATTTTTATTGTATTCCTTTGCATAATTCGTACAACCGGTAAGAGCACTCAGCAGTGCTCCCATTATTATCATCATCTGAATCTTCTTCATCCTGCGCACCTCTGCTTTTTTTGTCATGTTTTCATTCTTATATAACTCATATATTTTACAAGAGAATACATAATATTTCAAGATAAAGCAGCAAGAATTTCTAAAGAATTGAATTTTTTTGCCACATGCTGGCTGAAATACTCCCCAATCACATGGTCAATCTCCTGAAAAATCGTTTCTGTTACCTGGAAAGTATACAATTTATCCAATGGAGCACTTAAAATATACTGCAGGGTATATACAGAAGATTCTGAGAGATAATAGATTCCCTGTGCTTTTGCCGCACACTCTTTACAAAGCAGCCCATTCCCCGGTAAATAAAATGCCGCCAGTTTTTCCTCTCTGCAATTTACGCAGGCAAATGCCGCCATCGCCTCTCCATCATATGCCAGAACCTTCAATTCAAAAATCCTTCTGATTAACCGGTTCGGGATATCTGGTTTTACCAGTGCCTTTAACGTAATATAGAGAAGATTTAATATGTTCACATCCCCTATTCCCTCTACACAGAGATACTCCAGGATATCACAAAAATAAGTTCCATAACAGATTCCCTCTATATCATTTTTAACTTCCAAAAAATATTCCCTAACCTCTCCTCCAAGGAACCGGTATGCATCGTACCCCTCTAACAAAGTAAATGTGCCAAAATTAAAGGGCTCACTGATTCCCAAATACGGACTGTTGGGCTTTCTCGCCCCTTTTGCAAAAGCAGTAATCTTGCCGCGTTCTTTTGTCAGAATCACTAACCGTTTGTCATAGTCTCCTACCAGGGTACTACTCAGCACCATCCCGGTAAGCTCTATTTTATCCCGCATATATACTGCCTCCTAACGCCTTAAGCTGTAACCTGCCTCATTTTCCCTGTAACCGAAATTAATAATCGGTATCCTGGTATCCATAATTTTTAAGCAGAAATTCACTGTCTCTCCAATCCTTTTTAACCTTTACCCAGAGTTTTAAGTTCACCTTCGTATTTAACAGATTTTCCATATCCTTTCTCGCCTGGGTTCCAATCTTTTTAAGCATTGCACCCTGTTTTCCAATAATAATCCCCTTATGGGAATCCCGTTCGCAAATAATCGTAGCATCAATATCCACAATATTACCGCTTTCCCGGTCCTTCATCTGGTCAATAACCACAGCAATTCCATGAGGAACTTCTTTATCCAGCAGGCGCAGGGCTTTCTCCCGAATCATCTCCGCTACAATGGCACGCTCCGGCTGGTCTGTTATAGTATCTGCGTCATAGTACTGAGGACCTTCCTCCAGATATTCAAAAATAGTTTTAAGCAACTCGTCTGTATTTTTATCTTTCAGTGCAGACACCGGAACAATTTCTTTGAAGTCATAAACCTCTTTGTAGGTATCAATTGCTTTAAATATCTCTGCCTCCTCGACCATATCCGTTTTATTGATGACAAGAATCACCGGCGTATGCACAGCCTTCAGCTTTTCAATGATATGCCGCTCTCCCGCTCCAATAAAGGTAGTAGGCTCCACCAGCCATAAAATCACATCCACCTCTTTTAATGTGTTTTCGGCGGCATTTAACATGTACTCACCCAATTTATTCTTCGCCTGGTTAATACCCGGCGTATCCAGAAATACAATCTGCCCTTCTTCTCCTGTATATACTGTCTGAATCCGATTCCGGGTAGTCTGTGCTTTACTGCTGGTAATCGCAATCTTCTGCCCAATTAAATGATTCATCAGGGTTGATTTTCCTACATTCGGTCTTCCGATAATCGTCACAAAGCCTGACTTAAATTGTTTCATTATCTGCTCCTTTTCCCATGTTCCTTATTGTTTCTCACTTTCTGTAGTGCCTTCTGCCTGCTCCTGACTTAATAATACTGCTCCGGCAGCCTCCTCCGGATTTTCCACGCCCACAGTATTCAATGCCTCTTTCAACCGCTTCTTCTCTCTTCTGCGTCTTATAAAGCCCCGAATTACTTTCACAATAACCAGAATGACCACTGCCCAGATTACCAGATAAGGAAATGATACAACCAGCCATACGATAAAATCTGTAAAACCGCTCCGTATATTCCGAAGAGAAGTTTTCAGTCCAGTAGAAATTCTGGAAAGAACGGAGCTGTCATCCACCTCCACTGTATAATTTACTTCCTCTAAAACAATGTTCACTGTACTATAGGAAATCAAGTCATCATAGAGTTTCTTCTGCGATTCATAATTTTCCAGTTCATACCGCACCTCTGTGAGCCGGTTTTCCAGTGCTATTATGTTTTCCAGATTATCCGCCTTTTCCAGCAATGCATTCAGCCGTTCCTGTTCGGTCTTCAGGGATGCAATTCTACTCTCGGTATCTGTATACTGCAAAGTCACATCCTCTGCCGACTCCGATTGGCGAATTACAGTGCCAAGGCTTCCCAGCTGCCCTGCAAATTCATCACTGGAATCTGCTGGTATTCTGGCTGTAAGGCTTAATGTCCGATACACGGTTCCATCTATCTCAGAAGAGGAAATGTACCCCTCATACCGGTTAATCAAATCCTTTAGATAACGGTAAGCATCATCAAAGGTTTCTGTCTCATAATTATAATAATACCGCTTGATAATCTTCTGGCTGTCATTTTTCTTTACTGTGGATGACTGTGCCTCTGTGCTGCCGGAAGCAGTTTTCTCCTCAGCCAATTCAGCGGATTCCTCATAGGTGTCCATATCACCTGATACCTCTGCCTCCACAGCATTATCCTGCAATCCATATTCAGCAGACTGGGCTTCATATGCGGCAGCTGCCTCTGTGTTTCCGGAATCTGGCATATCCTTTGAATCACTGAATGAATTTCTACCACACCCCGTTATGCTTCCACACAAAATAGAAACAATTGCCGCCCCTAACAACATTTTTCCTGTCATTTTTTTCATTTTGTCGTACCTTTCCCTTTTCATCTTACTTCCTCCATTTCCATCCTATCTTTTTACTCAACTCACACAGATATCTATCAACAGCCTGCTTACCTATACACGACAGGCTTATCATATAGGTGGAAATTTTCCCCAGAAATGTTGCAAAGTATTTATACGAGATCTTTTATCTCTGTAAACAGATTCTTTTCTTTCTGTATAACATTCTCATCCCCTATAGCGCAGATGATACCTTTCTCTGTCACTGCCTTTATCAATGGTGCCAGTTTCCGGATTTCTTCTACTCCGGCAGATAAAACCTCATCCCTGTCCTTCTGTAGCTGTTCATCCGTCACGCCTGACAGATAGCACAAAAAGTCATATTCTCCTTCTGCCGATGGCACAAGAGGAGCATCCAGCTTCGCAACTGCGCCGATAATATATTTTAACATATCTCGGTCCGAAGCATCAAAATGCTCTACATAATCACCTGCATTTTTATATATCTCATAGGTTCTGCCTAAATTCGGGTCCCGATAGGATGTAAAATATGCATCTCCCAGTCTGTTAAAGTTACACATGGTGCCATAGGCACCGCCCTTTACCCGAATATTAATCCACAGGTAATCATAAGCAAAAATTACCTGCAATACATGAAGGGCACCGGTATATTCATATCCCTTTTCCACAAAATTGCCTGCTGTGGCTACATACTGCACCTTACTGGCAGTTTTAAAGCCCTCATTTTTTATGTGTAAATCAAGCTTCTGCTCCACCATATCCGACCGGTCATCATTCATATACTGCTTCATGGAACGTAGAGCTTCTGCCAGTGTCTCTGCCACATCTGACTGGCCGATATAAGAAATAATCAGATTTTCCGGCTTTGCCAGGGCATGCACTGCCGCTTCCAGCTTACTGCAAATGTCCTCGTAGGAGGCATCAAAATTCTTATATAAATGATTTACAAACTCATAGAAGGAAACGCCCTCCATAATCTCTTTCAGATATGCTGCCTTGGAGAAATAGGACATGGCACGGTTCACTGCTGTCGAATGTCCATTGTCCTGGATTCCCATCTTCATCTGGGAAACCAGCTCCGCCAATATCTCCTTCATTCTCTTCTTATCTGTCACATGGGAGGTAAATAAAATCTCCTCCATCAGCGAAAGTGCATCCGGCAGATTATCATCCAGCACCTTCGTCTTGATGCTCATGCTCACCTTATAATCTCCAAGCTCCTTTTTTACACTGAAGGAATTTAACTGCATTCCCACTCCGCCAGTTCTTAAATCAATTTCGTTTGCCAGGTCGCTATAGCTGTGTTTATCGGTATCCACTTCCTTATAAAGAGCCGCCAACAGTGATACATATGGAAGTAAATCTACCGCAACGTGGTTCAGCATAAAATTATAGCTGACATAGGCGATTCCGTTGGTAAAGATGTCATGGCACACCACCGGAATTCCCTCCACAGACAACTCCCTGTTTTTCAGATGAAGTGCCTCTTTTCCAATATCTGACAATTCCAAAAGCGGAATAGTTTCCAGGTCCGCCGGTGCGGAAGGCTCAGACTGATACTCCTCCAGTTCCTCCGTCTGACAGATAATTGCCTTTAATTCACCCTCTGAAAGTCCTGCCTTATATGCTGCGAGCTTCTCTGCAGTTTTTGCATCATTCTCTTTATTCAGCCCTTTCTTCGGCACTGCGGTCACAATCGTTTTATGGTTATTATTCAGAACATATTCCCTCAATATATTGACATAATAATCTGTCCCAATCTGTTTTTTCAAAAATTCAAACTCTTTATTGAACTTTAAATACATAAATGGCTCGTCTGCGTCATAAAGCCAGCTGTTAAATGCCTGAAGGCCATACATAAGACCCTTTGGATAACGTCCATAATTTGCCTCCTTCAGCTTAAACTCAAAATGATTTAACGCTGCCTCTAACACTTTTTTCTCTATACCACTGTCAGCAAGAGAAGCCAATGTTTCTTCTATTACATGCACAAAACGCTCTTTTTCCTCTTTCTGGCAACCCTTTGCCACAATGGAGTAAACCGGTTGCTTGATTCCATCATCATAGGAACTGAACACATCATTGCTGATTCCGGCATCCACTAAAGCCTTTTTAACAGGTGCTCCCGGAACGTCAATCAATGCATAATCGAGCATCATAAAGGCAAGATTCAGGGTACGATTTAAGCTATTTCCAACTACTACATTATAGCTAAAGTACGTATTATCCATCTCCTCCTCCGCATCTGCTAACGGATAGGTAATTGTAATCTCCTTCGGATGCTTAAATGCCGGCTGTGTCTTAATTTCTGAATCAATTTCCTGATAATCAAAATTCTGCAGATATTCCTCATCAATAAATGTAAGCTCTTTCTCTGCATCTACATCCCCATAGAGATAAATGTAACTATTGGAGGGATGATAGAATTTTCTGTGAAAATCCAAAAATGCCTCATAAGTCAAATCTGGAATTGCCTTTGGGTCTCCGCCAGAATCACAGCTATAGGTAGTATCCGGCAGTAATGATTTCTGGATTGCCTGCATCAATTGCTGCTCAGCAGAGGAATAGGCACCCTTCATTTCATTATATACCACACCATTATAAGTAATCTCGTCCTCCTCCTGCTCTAAATGATAATGCCAGCCCTCCTGTTTCAAAATTTTATCATTGGAATAGGTATTGGGATAAAAAACTGCATCCAGATATACTTCCATCAAATTACGGAAGTCCTTGTCATTTACCGAAGCCACCGGGTAGACTGTCTTATCCGGATATGTCATAGCATTTAAAAATGTATTAAGAGAACCTTTTGCCAGTTCCACAAAAGGGTCTTTCACCGGAAATTTTCTGGAGCCACAGAGGACAGAATGTTCGGTGATATGCGGCACTCCTGTGTCATCTGACGGCGGGGTGCGGAAGCCAATATTAAATACCTTATTCTTGTCATCATTTAGAACCAGCAGCACCTTTGCCTTCGTCCTGTCATGCTCTAACATATAGGCAGTACCGTTCATCTCCTCTATTGCTTCTTCCTTTAACAATGTGTAGTTTTTGATATCCAATGCTTCTACCTCCTAATATCTATTTCTTTATCAAATAATTTTTCTAATCGTTTGTAATTATTTCCATTAACTTACTATACCATTCATTGTGAAAAAAGTCATTCCTTTTTCCGGTATTTTCTCATATGTATGGCAACATAAAAAAATACCAGAAAACTTTCTTCAAAGCTTTCTGATACTTTTCAAATATTATGCGTAGCGGAAGGGAGATTTGAACTCTCGACACTACGGGTATGAACCGTATGCTCTAGCCAACTGAGCTATTCCG
>URMF01000033.1 GCA_900548855.1 uncultured Eubacteriales bacterium | reverse complement strand
GGCATTTTCAGTTCAGAAAATGCCTGCCTGTGAACAGTAACTCTTTTATTTCAATTTCCCGGCGCAGTCCCAAAAGACAGATCAGATTTGGCACTGCCATCAGAAAATTAAACAAATCCGAAATGCCCCACACCACATCAAGAGTAATCACTGCGCCGAAATAAACGCACATCATATAAACGACCTGGTAAATGCGGACACCCTTTTCCCCAAACAGATACCGCACGGCGCACTCGCCATAGACATTCCATCCGATGATCGTCGCAAACGCAAACAAGACCAATGAAACCGACAGCATCTCATCGCCCCACACCGGCAGTTCCCGGAATACGGCAAAACACATCCGCTCCCCCGGCACCCCCGCATAATTGCCCGGATGGGCAATCATACTTGAAACCGAAGCAATTCCTGTGATTGCACACATGACGACCGTATCCCAAAAAGGCCCTGTCATGGAGACAAGAGCCTGATCCCTCGGTGATGCATGCTGCGCCGTCGCCGCTGCCATTGGAATTGAGCCAAGTCCCGCCTCATTTGTAAAAAGCCCTCTGGAAATCCCGGTTCTTAACCCCGCCATCACCGTTGTCCCAACCACCCCCCCTGCGGCAGCCTCCGGCACAAACGCAGAGGTCACGATCATTTTTACTGCCTCCGGGATCACCGTATAATTTTTCATCAGGATAAAAATACATCCGCCTAAATAAAATGCACTCATCACAGGAACCAGCCAGGTACATACTTTTCCAATCTGCCGGCTGCCACCGATGATCACCTTCCCCGCAAGCACCCCCGCTGCCATGCCGATGATATGCGGCGATACCGGTATCTGTTCCGTTACCGCCGCACTGATCGAATGTGCCTGCACACTGCTGCCGATCCCAAGCGACGCTAATATCGTAAACACAGAAAATAAGACCGCAAGTCCTTTCTGCTGCATGCCTCTCTCCAACACATACATCGGACCGCCGATCCTCTTTCCATCTTTTTCCGTTTTGCGGTATTTCATGGACAAAAAACATTCTCCATAACAGGTTGCAATTCCAAGCACACCGGTGATCCAGCACCAGAACACCGCACCTGCCCCGCCGACTGCGATCGCCGTGGAGATACCGATAATATTTCCCGTCCCGATCGTCGCCGCCAACGCTGTCGCAAGTGCCGAGTAGGAAGTATTATTTTTCCCGGAAAAACTAAGCCTGATCCCACATGGGATCTTACGCTGGATAAACCGCAGACGAAATGTAAAATACAGATGTGTCCCCAGAAGAAGCAGGATCTGCCCCGTGGCAGCAAGCTGACTGATTTTTTGCATAGCACACTAAAATCCCCGTATACGGATGCCCTTGTTCCAGTATACGGGGATTTTCTTTGATTCATTCTTTGATTTTTATTTTTTGTGAGTGCCCTCTATGCAGTTACTTTTTCCGCTGTTCCACCACCTGTGCCAGCCGGTCCAGACCTTTATTGCAGATCACAGTATACACACTTCCAAAAATGTTTGCCCCGATGCGCAGAATCACTGCATTCTGCAGTCCAAACAATCCTGCCGCGATCGACAACGCCCCAAACGTATTGAACGCCGTCTGCCATGCATAGCCGGCAGAATAACCAACTCCGATTCCTCCGATCATGCCGATATACGGATACATGGATTCCGGAAGAACCAGATATAATGCCACAAAAATAAGGCTTCCAACGATATTAAAAAGGCCTCTTTTCTCTGCCCTTCCCATGCAGTCATCCGTAAACGGCAGGCAGACTGACATACAGGCGATCCCCGCCCACATTGCTCTTGGAAGTCCCAGAAGCGACATCACAAGCATCGCAGAGGAAACAATGAAAGTCAGTTTTATATACCAGCGGTTTCTGGCAGAGGAAAGATCAAATTCCCGGAACAGATCCAAAAAAGTTCTCCGGTATGGTCTGTTTTTCTGATTCTTATAGAAAATCGCCATACAGATCACCATTCCGGCAAGCAGTCCCTCCACGCGCAGCAGATACGCATGTCCGCTCACGTCATATCCCTGTAACAGCAGATAACCGAGTACAAACGTAGAATGGTTGTACATGACCACATTGTGACATCCTAAGATCATCAGAAGCATGATACAGAATACGTTTACAAAGAATGCCGGGATGGGCGAAAGCATATTGCTAAGCCTTGGTCCCGCGATCAGTATTCCAAAAATACCGGCGATTGATAGCAGTCCATGCGTGGTTTTGATCCCAAAATCTGCCTGGCGCAGCACCAGCACTGCCAAAAGAACGGTCACTCCGACCACACTGTTTTCCGATCCGGTCAGTTTACTGTATAAGGTCACAACCGCCACACAGAATACCATCACCAGATAAACCTTAAAGTTATAGATTAAGATATGACGTCTCTTTTCTTTTTTGTCTGTTGTATTTTTGATGAGCTGTTTTGAACCTGTCGAACTGAGCTGAAGTTCCTGATAAAATGTCATAGTACTCTCCATTTCTACACTGTTTTTTGCAAAGTAGAGAGTACTATAGCGCAATTTGCGGGAAACGTCAAGGTTTTATCTCACACAAAACCGTTTCAATGCTTTTCTTCCCACAAACTGCAAAATCCTGTCTGCTAAAAAACCAATGATACCGAGTGTAAAAATACCGATAAAGATCCAGTCTGTCTTATAATAAAGTCTTGATGTGTAGATCAGATAGCCGATTTCCTCCGAGCAGCCAGCCTTTTAACACGCGCTGCATACTGATTAAAATATCCCGGAAAAGCTCTCCGCTTGCCACCAGTTTTCCCGCTCCCGCAAATGTGGTAACCGGTCCCGGAAGAAAATCATCGCTGTAAAATAACGAACCAGTCTGCCAGATCAAAAGCAGCAGAACCCATGTGATCAGACCACTTTTTATAATTACCTGTATGACTCTTTTTTCTTTCTTCATCTTTCATCCTCCCTGTTTTCCAACAAAAACTACAACCTGCGTCATCTTTACAATGCCCGCCACTCCGGACAGAATTTTTTCCTATATATAAAACATCTCATTTTCCTGGAATCCTTCATTCTGTATCAGATGCGCTTCTTTCTCATCCACCGCATACAGACGGTATACAATGACCTCTACTTTTCTGTTCCACGATACCTTCCGCATACAGGCTCTGGTATCTCTTTTCTGTTCCATATCTGACCGCCTTTACAAATTCCGGCCGTATGATTGCCCTGCTGCATCCCGGATACAGATGAAATCCTTTCAGTCTGTCATAATCCGCAATAACTGCTGATTCTCCGATAAACTGCGCCACAAACGGTGTCTTCGGATTTTTATAAATCTCTGTCGGCGTTCCCATCTGCTCGACTCTTCCTTTTGCTGTGTGATCGTTTTCTGCTTCGACGTCTTGCTTGATGTATTTATATACCAGTTTTGTATGCGATTCCACGACGGATTGTGTAATCGTTTGCATGGCAGATGGTATTTTCCTTATTTTTCCACTGTTTGTTTCGTTTTTTTATGTATGTTTTTATTCGTAATTTTGCAATTATCTTTATTTTCCTGCAAACGTTTACAATCTTTAAATAAAAAAGAACTCCCCCTGACGGTTTTAAACCATACAGAAAGAGTTCTCTGTGTTTTTGTTACATCTGCCTCGCTCCACACATCTTGCGGTATACAAGCACACCTGCCTGCATGGAATCGATCCACACGACATCCCACTGTAGATTTTCTCCTTTTGAAGCCTTAACTTACCTTTTTATCCGGCTCCTTTTTACCTTTCCTTTTGTTTGTTCAATGGCTATTTTATCTTTCTCCTGTTGTTACTGAAATCTCCTTATGGTAAATGTCTGGTAAATTTATTGTAAATTTTTTCGCTACACAGATAGTTTTAGGTAACATAAAAAAAACAGGCTCGTGACCTGTTTTCTCTCAGATATAATATTCCATCCGGTTTGCATTCTCCACTAACGTACAGCTCTCCCGGATCATCAGTTTTCCTTCTAACTCCGTCCGGACGATTCCCTTATGTCCGCCGCCCAGGCGGTCGATCAGAAGATAAAGAGCAAACTTTCCCATCTCTTCCTTTGGAAGGCGCACTGTGGTGAGCATCGGTTTGGTATACTGTGCCTCCTCAATATCGTCACTGGAAATAATGGATGGAACGTAATAGCGGTTTTTATATTTATTCAGGCATTTTAAATTGCGGTTGACGGAGACGATGCTCCGGTATTTTGCCGATAACTTTTTCAATACATTATCATTACATTTTCCAATGATGATCAGTCCATCACTGCGGATGTCCCCATCCGGCTCCATCTGCGCAATGACCTTATCAATATTTTCCGTCCGGCATTTTCTGTCATTCGAAAACAACGGCTGATGAAAAATATGCATCAGTATGCATCCCTGCCTGTGGATCTCACTCTCAATGACACGCAGCAGCTCACTGAAAAACGGATCTGTCTCAAGATTGCCCGTTCTTGTCATCAGCACATCAAGATACCACACTTTCTGACTGGTATCCGTAATTCCCTTTTTTAGATTTCTCGCTGCTTCGTTTGGCATATAATTGAGTTCTCTGGCAATCTTCCAGATCCGCTCCCGCAATTCCTCCGAAGAACATTTATACCCGGGATTGTTCAACACCCGCGAGACTGTCGCTGTGGAAACTCCCGCTTCCTTTGCAATTTTCTTAATAGACAAAAACCTCACCCCGTTTTATTTCCTACTATTTCCATATGTTAAGTGGATAATGAAGCAAGGGGAAGTTTTTGTCAATAGCTATTCAAAATTTTAATCCTGTCTGTCCCCGTCCCCATAACACTCACAAAACCGCGCTGCAAAGGATGGTTTTTCCCCTGCCACATACAGATGCGCCGTGCTGCCAAATTCATTCACACGAAAACCTGCAATCCCTTTTCTGCGCTCTTCCGTATAAATACTGGTGATCGAGCTCGGCGCCGCACACAGCCCATGCCACAAAACCATTGGAGATACATTTAACAGATGGCTTAACATCACACACTCTACCCCGAAATGACAGAACAGAACGATCGTGTCATGATTTGGCTCATTCACGCGGTAATACATATCATCCCGCTCATAACCATGCCTTTTCAGTAATGCATCCAGACCATCGCAGACCCACCGATAAGCTTCTTCCACATTTCCTTTTCGCATGATGTCTGTCTTATTCCAGCGCTCCCTGTCATAAAGATCCAGATCCTTTTCCATGTCCTGTGGAAGCCAGTCCCAGCAGATCGACTTTTCATTTTTCACATCCGGCCTGTCAATGTGTGCTTCAAACTCACGGAGCCAGTCTAGTGTCTCTGCCGTCCGGTTCATTTTTTTTAAGGTGCATCCAGCGGTATCCTGTGCCCGTCCCAATGGTGATACATAAAATGCCTTTATCTGCAGTTTTGCCAGGTATTCCGCTGCAAGTTCTGCCTCTCTCCATCCGGTTTTTGTCAATGTGTCCAGTTCGTAATTTGGATCGCCATGTCTTACGATTATGATTCTCATGTGTATTCCTCCTGATTTTCCATGAAGATTTAGGGGCAAAAGGTGGTTTTTAATATGTCTAAATTTTTCCCACAACCTTTTTCTCTTTTATGATATACTCGATTTATGACAAAAGCAATGGCGTACAAAATCCTGGGAATCACCTCTGGAACAGCTCTTACGGATATCAAAAAGAAATACCGACAGCTGATGCACCGGGTACATCCTGACACGGAAGCATTTTCTACCAGAGCCTATGATTTTACTGCACAGGAGATCAATGAGGCTTATGATTTTCTGCGCAAAAATATGCCTGAGGAACGTTTGGGAAAAGCTGATAAAAATACTACATCCAGCAGGAAACAGCACGGAAAAACTGCTTACCGCCAGTCTTAAAGCTCTTTTCCATTTTCATCCCGGACGATCAGATGAAAGTCATATGGCTGCACCGCCTTAGCGTACTGCTCCCAGTCCCCTGCAGAAAAATCCATATTTTCTATCTTCTGATACGCATCCACATACTTTTCTGATATTTTAGAATTATCACTATACCACCCTAAAAACCGGTCTTTAAAAATACTTATCATACTTCCACCGATCAAAAGCAGGATTACAAGGGAAAACAGAACCATAAGTGAATTTGTCCGGAAAATCCTCTGTTTTATCGTCATAAAAAACACCTCTTGTTCTACATTTGTTATTTATCATTCCTGTAAGCATGTCTCATTACTTTCGCTCATTACATCATGATAACGTCTAAATGTAAATACAAAAGGTGTCTTTTATAAACAAATCTTAAACTGATTTTTTCAGTTCCATTTCATCATTCATCCCGGTAAACCCGAATTTTTCATACAGCGGGCGTCCCATCTCGGTCGCCTCCAAAGAAATCGCATCAATTCCTTTGTTCTTTGCATCCGCCACCAGTAAATTCAGCGTCTGGTATGCAATCCCTTTTCGCCGGTATGCCGGATTTGTATACATATTCATAATATAAGCTTTCCTTCCGGTCGGGTTGTGATAGGTCGGCATGACCCTGAAATAACTGATACCGCCCGCGCCAATGATCTGGTCTTTGTCATAGACCAGTATCGCGGTATGGCTGCCGTCTTTTAAGGCTTTTTCATAATAGTCTCTCGACTGTGCCGCAACTTCGGACATGTCCACCTGATCGGCTAATTTGTTTGCGGCTCTTAAAACTTCGATCCTGGTGGTAACTAAAATGTCTATATCCTGTTGGGTGGCTGTTTTGTAGATGAAATTCATAAATATTCCGTCCTCTCTGCCTATGATTATACCGATGTTCTAATCAATTGGCAACAGAATTGCAGACCTTTATTTTTCCAGACCGTCGATCCATGCAAACAATTCTTCCAGATCATAATCACCGCTGTGCGGCAGCCCCCACGGCAGGGCAAAATCAACATTATAGTGTTTATTTTTGAGCATGGAAGCTAATATAACAGGGATTGCAATCGAAGTATCTCTGTCAAATGCACCATGTCTGATCCGCCAGTTCTTTGTAGTATCACAGGTTCCGATAAACCAGGTGGGATTGAGCAGGCGGATCCTATCCGCGTCTGCCATCTCTCCATGAACCTTAGAATGTTCTGCCGAAAATCTGGTAAAATGTCTTGCAAATACATTTTCATCGCCAAATTCCTCATTCTCCGGACTGTTTAAGGACAATGAATCAAATGCCGGTGTCGGCTTCATCCGGGTAATCTTTGCCACATACGCATCCGCATCTATACCGGTTGCCTCATTTCCGGTATAGGTGATATAATTTTGTTCTGCAATCTCACTTCCGGGAACAGCAAGTCCTTTTAACCTGTTTTGTGAATCAAGAGTTGCCCTCTCTTTTGTGGCTGATGCAAGAACAAAACTCATTACATAATCTTTAAAGGAACCTTCACCGTCTTTATCAAGGGTAAGTTCATTCCCATTATCATCCTTAAGATGCAGGCTGTTTACATAATCAGGAAACTCTGCTTTCAGCTCTTTGGATAATTTTCTCTGCTCCTCATCAAGTTCCCCTGCAACCGGGATCATTTTCGGACCTTCCGGACTCATCTCGAATTTCATCATATGAAATACGGATTCTTTCTGAAAGAGCCATTCATACGCAGCATCTGCATTTTCAAGATTATGGATCGGACAATAACAGCTTGCAGCAAAGATATCATCTCTCTCATCTGCCGCACCGATCGCATTTAGATAAGGCTCATACTCCTTCGCATTACCGGAAGCCCCAGCCAGTGCAGAAAGTGCACCTCCTGCCGATGTTCCATTTGTAATGATCTTTTCCACATCTCCCGGGATCACGTCCGCATTATATCTCATATATCTGATTGCAGTTTTCATATCAACAATAATAGCAGGTGCACGTCCTGTCAACTTTTCCTCTTTCCCGGTATTCTCTTTTCCGGAACCGCCCACAAAAAATTCCTGGGAATCCATACCGGTATTACGTCCCCTGATCCCCGCACACAATACTACATATCCGTGCAGCAGCGCTTCAAATGCTGTATTAGGTTTATGATTAAACGGATCTATCCCAACCTCCATTGCAGGACCTTCCATATATCCTCCTACTGTATTCGGAGCAAAAACCGGTGCTGTCTTTAAATCGTATCCATTGATCGTTTTTCCCTGATAATACGCTTCCGGCACATAAATATTTAATTTCTGTACACTGCTTACCGGCTTTGCACAATAAACGATATTTTCAAATGCCCTGTAAGTAACACTCCTGTTTTGAAGTTCACAGGTTTTTATCTCATATTTCTCCGGATCAAATTTTAAATCGTACATATTATCCCATACCTCTTTCCTTACGAATTATACTGATCAGCATATTTTTCTACATCAAGTAATAATACAATAACAAGAATTACAACTCCGAGGATAGCCCCCATCCATGTATAGTCAAATTTTACTGCATTGATCACTGCTGCAGTCGGCTCCGCCGCCGGGTTATATCCTACCGATGCAAGGATCCAGCCCGTCAGTGCACTGCCAATACCGATACCAATTTTAGAACCGATGGACTGTGCGGATGAAATAAGTCCCTCGGAACGGATACCATATTTCCAGTTTCCATATTGCACTACATCCTGGACAAGTGCAAATACCGCTGAGAGGATCGGTCCAACACCAAGTGAGCGGATCACGGTTCCTATCACGATAAGCGTTGTATTTCCACCGGCAATACCTGTAATGACAAATCCCACAATGATCAGTACTGCTCCCATAAGCAGGAACGTCTTTTTATTCCATTTCTTTGAAACGGCCGGCATAAGAAACAGAATAAAAATACCTGGAAGCTGTCCTGCTGTCATAAGGGCTGACATAAACATCGGTTTTCCTAAAACCATATTACAGTAGTAAATCTGTGCTCCAATCGCATTTGCATTCATAATAAGTGAAAATGCGCCGAGCAGCAATAATAACCAGAAATATTTATTCTTTAAAGTTGCCGGGAGCTGCTGGCTCATCGGAATGCCTGCCATTTTCTTTGCATCCTCATCATTGCCCATTTCTTTATTGAGCAATCCTGAAATCAGAATAAGGACACACGCAGCAAAACCTAAAATGATGCTTGATGTCTTCCACCCAAGATTTAATACAAGCGGCGTAATCAGGGAGCCTGCGATCAGACCTATGATATTATTTCCCAGAGCAGAAAATGTTGCAAGCATTGTAGAATCGTCCTTATCATGTGTCATGAGTGGCAGAAGGGCTGTATTGGAAATTCCATAAATAGTGTATACAATACAGCTCATGAAAATATATGTAATGTAAGCGTATACAAGTTTTCCATTCTCTCCAAGTCCCATGGGAACATTCATCAAAAGAACAATTCCCAAGAATGAAAGCGGCGCCGAAGCAATGAGCCATGGTCTTGCTTTGCCTAGTTTTGTAGATGTCTTATCCACAATGCCACCCATGAGCAGATCCGTAATACCATCAAAAACCCTGCACACCAGAAACATCGTAGCAATGGCACCTGCACCTATCAGTGCTGTGTCCGTGTAGTAATTGAGAAGAAATGCCGCCGCGATCTGACTGAACACATTTCCCCCGCCTGTTCCAATACCGTACGCCAGCTTATTTTTAAGCGGCACTTTTTTTCTGTTCTCCATATTTACCTCCCAAAAGATATATTTTTTTGATATTTCTATTATATTTTGCCCCGCGTTGACAAACAATTCGGGTTCCGATAGAATTAAGTCAGAAACAGACTTAAAGGAGAACGGATGCATGAATACTGAGAATTTAAAGGAGTTTATTGTCCTTGCTGAAACAAAAAACTTTTGGGAAGCCTCCGAACGGCTCTATATGAACCAGTCCACGTTATCAAAACATATCAAAAGTCTGGAGAATGATCTTGGTGTAGCTTTATTTACACGCACCACAAGGCGGGTTGAACTCACAAACTATGGAGAAATTTTTCTGCCTTACGCAAAATCCGTTACCCGTTCCGAATTTGAAGGAATTTCTGCCATCCAGAGAATGCTTAATATCGAAAATGGTCTTCTCACCATCGGTACGATTCCTTCTATGCCACAGTATCACATCACTCTGTTTCTTTCACAATTTCAGAAATTATACCCAGAAACTACCGTACGGATCACAGAAGATGATCCTGTAAATTTAATGCCATATCTGGAAAATGAAAAATGTGAGCTGATCTTTAACCGTGAAGATAAAGTTACTTTTGAAAAAAACTTCCTCAATGACCATCACATTTTGAGGATCCCTTACATGAGTGACCATCTGGTTGCACTGATTCCACTCAGCCACCCTCTGGCATCTTCTCCGTCTATTACTCTGCAGCAACTTAAAAATGATCGTTTCTGTTTTATAAAAGAAGGTTCCCTGATGTACCAGATGTCCATGGATGCATGCCAGAATGCAGGTTTTATTCCAGATATCATTTTTACCAGTCACAGAATTGATTCCATTTTAGATATGGTAACCAACCAAAACTGTGTTGCACTGCTGATGGACGCCCATCTTCAGTTTCCTGAAAATGGTCCAAAACAAACCGGTGCTCCCTGGTGTGCTGTTCCTATCACGCCGGTTATTTCATCGCAGCTTTCATTATGCTACCGCTGCGACAAACCGCTTTCAAAAACAGCACAGTTATTTGTAAATTTATGTAACGATAAATTGTTCAAATCCTGACCCACAAAAAAGGCAGAAAAGATGAATCACACCTTTTCCGCCTTTTTTATTCGTACGCCATTACCTCTTCTAACAGTTTTTCCATTTCTTCAATCACTGTCTTTATCCCATCCGGCGTAATTTCATCGTAATGAATCCCAGCAGATACCACCACCGGAACTAAAAAATGTTCATACAGCTTAACTGACCACCTGTCACTGATCACATAATCCTTATGTCCTTCAAAAACATGCGAGATCAAATTAGATTTTTCATCTACAATGCTCACAGCGCCTATATGTGGCCTGTCCCCGCCTGCGATCAGCACCTGTATCCCACATTCCGTCCTGCAGACGGATACCTGTACGATCCTGTCTAACAGTACAATCTGTTTTTCAATCAAATTTATCAATTTACACCACCTATCCTGATGCGTCTCTCTCTACATTCCGCTCCAGGATTGCATTGTATTATGTAATCCCAATATTTCCAACAACCGTTCCGCAAAATTATCCGTCCACGCTTCAATCGTCGTATATTTTTGATAAAAACTGATCATTGGCGGTACAACGCGGACTCCCATGGAACTCAGCTCATGAAGATTCCTGAGATGAACCGGACTAAGGGGCGATTCTCTTGCCACAAGTACTAACTGCCTTGCTTCTTTCAACGTCACATCTGCTGCACGCAGGAGCAGATTATCACTGTAACCGGAAGCAATTCCCGCAGCTGTTTTCATTGAACATGGAACAATGATCATTGCGTCCATTTTAAAACTCCCTGACGCAGGACATTCGCCAAGTGAAGACACATCATACACCACATCTGCAAGTGCCTTTACCTGCTCTACTGTACAATCCGTTTCCTGGGCAATGGTAAGTTCTGCCCCTTTTGTCATGATCAGATGTGTCTCGACATCAGCCATCTCTCTCAGCCGTTTCAACAGTCTGATCGCGATCGGAGCTCCGGATGCCCCACTTATCCCTACCAGAATTTTTTTCATATCAAATAAAATCCTTCCACTTTTCCTCATCAATATCCATAAATTTTGCCCGTGCAAATTTATCCTTCAGTTCAAATGGTACCGTGCAGTCAAAAATCGTCTTGCAGCTGATTCCCTTATCGGAAATACTCTGGCTGTAAGCCGGATCAGAACTCGGGTCAAGCGGATGACACCTTACCCCTGGAATTGTAATGATATCCCGATCTCCCTGAAAGCGCGTATTCATTGCCCACAGAACATCGCGCGTGTCAAAAATATCCACGTCCTCATCTACGAGGATCACATGTTTCAACTCTGGAAACGCGCTAAACGCCAGCAGCGCTGCCTGTCTCTGCTTTCCTTCATCCGTATGCACGGTCTTTCTGCACTGAAGAACTGCCATATATTTTCCTCCGCCTGACGGATGCGCATAAACATTCGTCACCTTCCCCGGCAATGCCTTCTCAAGCATATTATAAATACTGGCCTCTGTTGGAATTCCCGCCAGATTCACATGCTCTTCGCTTGGTCCGATCACCGTCTGCATGATTGGATTCTTTCTATGCGTAACCGCCTTTACCTTTATAAGCCAGCACTCATGACTTGCCAGTCCATTATATCCTGGGAATTCTGGCATCGCATATCCTGTATGTGTATTCTGATCCTCAACCACTCTGATCCCCGGCTGGATTTCCCCTTCAATCACATATTCAGCATTTGCGATTGCATTTTCTTTTATGGAAACACATGGTGTCAGTACCACCGGAGTCTTTCTGATGGCACCCGCAATCGAAAGTTCGTTATACCCAAGCGGTGTGGTTGGCGGTTCAAAACAGGAGCCAACTTCTATCGCCGGATCAACACCGATCGAAATAGAAATCGGAAGCGGCTGACCGAGTTCTGTCGCCCTTTCTGCCATCACACCGATATGTCTGCTTCCCGGCTGTAGAAATATGGATAATTCATCCTTTGACTGAATGCACATCCTGTGGATCGTCACATCCGAGCATCCAGTATCCGGGTGTGTTGCGTAGCACATCCCCATTGTGATATATGGACCTGCGTCCACCGGAGTGTTCGTCGGTGCCGGGAATAATTTGAATAAATCAAAATCAGGATCCGTTACTTTATGTATCACTTCCTGACATGGTGCCTTTTCCTCTGAGACAACAGGTTCGATCGGGTTTAAAGCCGCCCTGCACAAAAGTTTTCCAAGTTCTTCTTTCCTGCAGTCCATAAGTTTCGCAACACGTTCCCTGCTGGCAAGCAGACCGATCAGCACTCTCGCATCCTTATGATTTTTTATATTGTTAAATATCATAGCCGGTCCGTCAATTTTCGTCGGACGCATGACCGTACCGCCTGCTCCCACATGCCTGTACACCCCTGCAAGCTCCGCTTCCGGGTCCACTTCAATATCAGTCTCCACCAGTTGACCATCCATCTGTCTTAACACTTCAAGCGCTGATCTTAAATCATTCACTACCATAATTGATATCATCTCCTTATTTTAAATAATCGATTGATAACTTTATTATAGTAGACATCCTGCTATAGAAAAATTCAAAATCAGGTGGATATTAATTCAGTTTGTGACTTAATGTGAGGAAATGTTGGATTTCATTAATCTTTTTTATAAAAAACTTGTGATGTTTGTTTTCTGTTCCAACAACAGCTTTTTACCTTGCTTCCTTTTCATCTACCCAGCAGGCACACGGTCTCACAATTTGTCGGTTGCCGAAGAAGAACACAATTCTTCGTCATTCTCCATTCCTACACAATTCTGTCTTTCATCGTCTGATTTCATCTCATCACTAACATTCAATGGTAAAGTCTGATCAGCCATAATCAAGCATTCCTTGCTAAGCAACTCTTTTTCCTGTACCGGACTTGAAATATTCTGACTCCAGAATGTGATATGAACTCATAATCCTATTCTTTGCCCGAATATATTCATTTTCCGAAATCAGGCCAAGGCGAACCAGTTTTCTAAGCACCGCCATTTTCTTGCTGAATTCCAGACACTTTCCTGCATCCATCTGATACCACTCCATAGCAAAACCTCCTCTCAAAATACTGTTTTTCACGAATTACAAACAACCAGTCTCACATACACTTACAATTGCTATTCACACCACTCCGCCAGCATTACCAAACAAATATTCGATTTTTATTAAATAGTTGCAGAACATGCGTTTGTTTTATGCTATACTGATTGTATGAATCACTTCACGCTTTAATGTTTGAAGTAATATTTTTATATTTAAAAAGATTACTCTCTCACTTATAGGAGATTTAGAAGTGTTTTTGAAAAAATCAGATTTCTTGCAAAAAGTAAGCTTCTGATGAACTCTGATTATTTTATGTATAAGGCAGGTATTACAGATAAATAAACCATACAAAACAACAGGAATTGCCGGATTTCTGTGAATATGAGCATCCTGACAGAACTCTTTTGAAACGTGATATACAAGCCATTGCTCTGAAGCGAATGGAAGATGCGGCAAGAAGTATTTCTGATTTTGAGGAAATGATTAAGCAATGGGATCATCTATTTTCCTCCCCTATCTTTTCTGTAACTAATCTCTTTACTTTTTTCTATTTTGTTACTGTTTCGTTTCCTGCAATTGTATTCTTCCATAAATTCATCATACAAGGACATCTTATACCGAATACTCTTTATCTTTTCTTCTGTATATCCCATACGTCTGTGCTTTTTTCCACATGCAACATCCTCCAATGCCGGAAGTATCTTAAACTTTAAATCCAGCAATTCCTTCACTGCCTCTTTCACATCGCTGTAAACACTAAAATAGGAACCGCCACTATTCAGATGTTTCGCTATCTGATTTAGATTGGAACCAATCTTTCCAAGCTGCATGGAATACTCCTTTAACAGACTTGTATCTCCGTAGCATGGAAGCTTTCTTCCCATAGCACATCTTCTGATATATTCCGACGTAGTAAGTCCGTTTTTCCTTTCTTTTTCCTCTATCTGTTCCTTATCCTCTGCGGATATACGCAAGGACATAAGAACCTTGTTATCTTTCTTTTTATCTGTATGGCTATTTCTCAAAACATTTTCTTAAGGTACAGCTTGTTAGGTCTTCCCAATCCCTGTCTCTTCCGTTCAAGTGCTCCCACCTTTTCCAATTCATCCAATAACTTGCATGCCTTTTGAGTTCCACAATTCAAATCCACGCAAATATTTTTTATTGAATAATAGATAAACACCCTCCCTTGGTTGTCAATCCATCCATTTTTTATTGACAATGAAACTCGATCTAAAAAGAGTGCGTATAAAAGCTTTGCATCCATTGACAGTTCAACAAAGCCTTCATCCTCTACCAGACATTTTGGCAGCTTGATGAAAGTAAAACGCTCCTCACCGGTGCAATAGTTATACTTCGGTTGAATACATACCTTTTCTAAATCTCTCATAAACTTAATCCTTTCTTTTCTCTTTTTACAAATTGGCAAGCAGTGCTCCGGTATATACCCGGCGCATTTTTGCTTGTTGGGGAATGCCCCAATCCCCTTGAACTGCGGATAAACCGCAGAGCCACGCTGACGCTTTACCATAAAATCACTTTTTCTTCTTTGAATCTTCCTCATAAAGATACATTACTGCCTCAAGTGTTTTTTTCAGAAACTTTGTTTGTTCATTATGCATCTTCTCTATTTCTGCAATATCCTCTTCGTACAATTTTCCGGTTTCATTTGCTTTCCTTGCATACTGATTGAGATTATTACTAATCCTTGAATGCAAGGATATTACCTGATCCAGATCCGGCCACTTAGGAATAATCACATATCCGTTCAATGCCATCTTTCTGATATATGCACTCATGTTTTGAACTCCAGCTTCCTTCATTCGATTATGCAGTATCTCCACCTCTTCCGGTTTGAATTTTACATAAATTCCTTTTGAATACTCTTTCACTTTTCTTTTCCTCCATTTCTTTTCAAATTTGTAATTTTTAGAAATCATTCTTCCGAGGGCAATCGGCAATTTCTAAAATTGGGCAACAAAAAAGCAACCGATATTACTCGATTGCCACTCTGTTACTCTTGCGAAACTATTCCTTTTTCAAAAAATTTATAAATATTGCCTAAATGCTTTTGTGAACTTTTTCCTTCAAAAAACATTACAAATTGATAATTGACTTTTTGAAAATTACTGTTCTCAAGTTTCTATCAAAATTAGAAAAAGCCCAAACCACAAGGGTTTGAGCTTCATTTGCACATTCACGTTTTCTGTTTTTGGGTATAGAATTTTCACTGTTAAATATAGAGTATTGGTTTGATTTTGTCAAGTCTTAGTTCTTATCTATATTCTTCCGTTAAATAAAAAAGTAAATTTCACATTGGACTTAAGTAGTTATTTCAGTTTTTCATATATCTCATCAGTTACTGTTTCACACCATTTGGATGATGTTTCTTCTCCCGGTACTTCAATTGCCAGATGTGAAAACCATTCATCTGGTGCTGCTCCATGCCAGTGTTTTACTTCTGCCGGAATATTGACACAATCTCCAGGTTTCATTTCTACTGCTTCTTTTCCTTCTTCCTGATAATATCCACGTCCTGCAATGCAGATAAGAATCTGTCCGCCTCCGCTTTTTGCATGATGAATATGCCAGTTATTTCTGCAACCAGGTTCAAAAGTCACATTGAAAATTCCAACCTGTGACGTAGACACAGGAGCCAAAAAACTTTTCCCTGTAAAATATTGTGCAAATTTATCATTTGGCTCTCCAATCGGGAATATCATCTTTTTAGCATGAGCTCTCATTGCTTCATCTTCATATGAAAGATCACCTTCGTCTATACTCCAGACATCTTTTGCAAGATTGAATGCCGCCCATCCTTTTGGCCACCCTGCATAAAATGCTATATGGGTAATCACGGCTGCAATTTCTTTCTGAGTCACTCCATGAGCTTTTGCATTTTCAAAATGATGTACTAAAGATGTATTAATCATTCCTGAAGCGATAAGTGCTGTGACTGTTATAATACATCTTGTCTTTACATCAATATCCTGATTATTCCAGTTTTCTCCAAACAAAACATCATCATTAAAATGTGCAAACTGTGGTGCAAATTCATTCAGTGCGTTTCTTCCTGCTGTCTGTACAATTTTTTTCACTTTAATCACCTGTCCTTATTTTAACTTTGCTCCATCCTTAAAAGCATTTCCCACACGTTCTCCAAGTCTGTAATATCCGTGATGTACCGGATCATATGTAATTGGTGTAAACTTACTAAGATCAATTTCTCCGTCATCACCGAGATATTTCTCATCTGCACTTACATTTTTAATTTCCGCAAGATACTTGCTGCCATCAATGACTTTTACAAGTTCACACTCAAGAGTCAATGGAAGTTCATTGATGATTGGTGCATTTACAAATTCACCTTTCGTTGTAGTAAAGCCTGCTTTTTTCATCTTATCTGCTTCTTTATTTGCAGAAACAATTCCCACATAATCGCAGGCAACCAGATGTTCAAGATCTGCCACCCCTACTGTAAAAGCCTTATTTTTTATAATATTGTCTGTTGTCTTATGGGCAGACAAATCTACAATAATCTCATTTGCACCTACAATTCCGCCCCATGCAGCGTTCATTGCATTTGCCTTTCCATTTTCATCATAGGTTCCCAGAATCATAACCGGCTGTGGATATAAAAATGGCTTTGCTCCAAAATTTTTTCTCATTGTTTTATCTCTCCTTATGGTTATTTGTTTATATCAGTATTTATCTGCCCAATCCATTCTGTAATCACCTCTTCTGAAGTTTCCAGATGATCTTTTCCTTTGGAATCAAACTGAATCTGCATTTCATGTGCAAAGGCAGCTCCTTTGCAATTTTCCTCCATATCTTTTATAACATGCCCCGGCCATCCACCATTTGTCATAAATGGAATCACTGTCTTTCCTGTAAAATCATTTGTTGTCAAAAATGTAAGCACTGCAGGTGCCATCGTATACCACCACGTTGGAGTTCCTGCATCTGTCAAGACTGGGACAAAAAAAATTTTATTTTTTTCTGTACATATTCTATCAAACCCTTACTGATTTTTAAAGTACAGAATAGTTTATTACTCTTAACCTTTTCGTTACTACCCATAGAAGAAGCCAGCAGCTTTTTCACTACTGGCTTTCTATATTACTCATTTTGTTTACTACACTGCATTTCGGATAAAGTTCTCACCCTTAAACACAACCTCTATGTCTTTGTCGTTGTAAATGAGCACCTTATCAATTATGTTAGAAAGTACATCTCCGTCATACTGCTCCAGCATACTATACTGGGTTAGCTGTTCTATCTTCTCCTCTGCGTCAGGCTCCTGATTTGCAACTTTCTCCTGCAAATCTGATATCTGATTCTCCAGATCAGCTAACAGCTCTTGGTTTGTTTTTCTTAGCTGCACATATTCTTCTTTTGTGTACTTTCCCTCTCTGTATGACTGATAACAAGAAACTGTGCTGTTTGATATTCTGTCATACTCCGCTTTAAGCTCACTAATCAAATACTCATCGCTTGTCACCTTCCTTTTATCCTTTGATGCCTTTTTAAGTTCTTCTTCCTGTATAAGTGTTCTACAGATTTCCTTTGTGATTTCCAGCACCTTGTCCTGTGCTTCTGACTTCAGCATAAAAATCTGCTGACATTCGCCAGTCCTTACCATCCTGCGTTTTGGACAGAGGAGCTTCGGTGTACATACTGCACTGGAATTCATCAGCTTTCTTCCACAATAGGGACAGATAAAAAGATTTTTCTTACGTTTCTTTGTACTCTTTTCAATCCCTCTGGCTTCAACCCGTAGCATTTTATTGACTTCATCAAACATTTCATCGCTTACTATTCTTGGTATTGCACCTTCTACAACAGACCAGTCCTCTTTATTTCGTTTGCGAACCTTCTTATTATCTCCAAAACCAACAGTTTCACATTTATTCTGGATCATTATTCCTTTGTACTGCTCATTCTGGACAATCGCTATAACTTCTGAATTATCCCACATATAATCCCCTTTATTATGAACCGGAACATAATTGATTCCATTCTTCCACTGGTTTTGAACTCTTGTCGGGATTTTTCTCTCATTTAATATGCGGGCAACCTCACTTGCATTATATCCTGCAATGATCAGTGAAAATATCTCCACAACAACCTTTGCAGCTTCTTCATCTATTATCAGCTTATGCTTATCGTCTGGATCTTTCTTGTATCCATAGCAGACAAATGATGCCGTGTATTCGCCGCTCAGATTTCTTGTCCTTCTGGCACTCTTTACCTTTCTTGATAAATCCATACTGTAAAGCTGGTAAATCAGATTCTTATAAGCTACATCCATTCCTCCGGTAACACCAAAGTTTCTGTCACTGTCATAATTATCGTTGACAGAAATAAACCTCATTCCCATTGCAGGGAATACAAACTCCAGATAGTTGCCTACTTCAAGGTAATCCCTTCCAAATCGTGAAAAGTCTTTTACTATGATACATTCAAATCTTCCAAGCTCTGCGTCCTGTATGAGCCTTTGGAATTCTGCCCTGTTATTGAACATTGTTCCCGAATATCCGTCATCAAAGTATTCCAGTACCTCAAAACCTGCAAATTCCTCTGTTTTCTTGATATACGCATACAAGAGTTTTCTCTGTCCTGTAATACTGTTACTTTCGTCTTTTGTTCCTTCTTTTACCTCCTCATCCGCATCCGAGAGACGGATATAAAAGGCTAATTTTCTTTTCTCAGCCATTATCCTGCCTCTCTTTCCATATTCAGTTCTGCGAATTTTTTCAGTTCATCTTCATAGTTCAAAACGATCTCAAGATTCTTGTTTTCGTATATGCGTACCTGTGCAACAAACAAATCGACCATTTCCTGCGTCAACTTGCGTTTTCCTTTAAAACGGAGCATTTCAGCTTTTAACTGGGCAACGGTCTTTTCAGCACTTTCATACTGACTTGCCGCCTGCCTGTATTCATCAGCCTGTATCTTCAATTTCTCAATACGCTGTGAATACTCCCTGTTCAGTTGCAGATATTCCTTTTCATCAAGCAAATCTTCCGTGTAATCAGCATACAGACCGCTCTTTAATTCCATAAGTCTGTCCATTTCCTTGACACACTTATTCACAGCTTCCGTATATACCTGTTCCTGTCTGATTACACTGCTGTCATTGTGATGTTCCTTTAATATTTTTTCCCTGTCAATAAAGACCTGTATCTGCTCCTTTATAACAGCAAGCACCGCTGCATATATATCGTCTACCTTTACAGGCAGGCAGTTGCAACTGTCCTTTCCATATCTTTTTCTATGCGTACACATATAAACCTTTCCATATTTCTCAGGGTGGATATGGATACTGCTTCCACAACAGCCGCAGGGGATTTTGCCTTTCAGCATATTCACGGTCTGCTTTTTTGCTGGCTTTATTACCTTTCTTTTGTTCTTCTGCACCGCATAGAACTGTTCCTTTGTGATAAGTGCAATATGATGATTTTCAAAAACATACCACTCATCTTTATTGGTAGTATGCCTCTTTTCGTGTCTGTACAAGCATACCCTGTCTTTACCTGTCACATATCTTCCAATATAGACTTCATTCTTTAAAATCTGTGACAATGTATCAACAGTCCACTTAACTCCACGCAGCTTTTCAAGTTTCTCTATATTATGCCTTACTTTGTACTGGGCAGGTGTAAGGATATGCTTCGCATTCAGTTCTGCCGCTATCACAGAATGCAGTGTACCTTTTTCTGCCTCATTAAAAATCCACCTTACAACATCTGCGGCTTCCTTATCCTCAACCATTACCCTGACTTTGTTTTCATCAAGAACCACCTTATACCCATAAGTCACTCTGCCAACTGGAATACCTTTTTCCATCGCTTCCTGCTTACTGGAAGATATTTTCTTTGAAATATCCTTAGCATACAGATCATTGGCTATATTCGTGACCGCAACCATAAGGTCTGCGTCTTTCTTTGAGGAATCATAATTATCCGTAATCGCTACAAAGCGGATATTCATCATCGGGAATACACGCTCTACCAGATTGCCCGTTTCAATGTAATCTCTACCCAAGCGGGACAAATCCTTTACGACAATGCAGTTGATCCTTCCTGCCCTCATATCTGACATCATACGCTCAAATTCCGGTCTGTCGAATGTTGTACCGGAAATTTCATCATCCATATAGATGTCATGGATTTCCATATCCATCTGCTGATCCACAAAGTTCTTAATGAGATTTCTCTGATTGATCAGGGTTTTTCTGTCTCTCGTTTCATCTTTTTCCGCAGACAATCTCACATATATGGCAGTTTTATACACTTTGGATAATACATTCAGTGTATCCGGTGATTGTTTCGGCTGTGTTCTTGACTTCCTTGCCATTTAGACCACCAGCCTTTCCGTATCCTGCTGTTTTTCCAGCTCCCCGGCTCTTGCAACGATTTTCCTGTATTCATCGTCACAATCCAGTACGATTTCTATATCACCGCCCTCATATACCTTTACGGACTGTATAAGGCTCACTACCACATTACGGGTAAGAGAAGGCATTGTTTTCCATTTCCTGTGTTCTTCCAGCCACTCGGTATCTCTTTCAATTCCGGCAGCAATGTTTTCTGCTTCTTTCTGTAACCTGTCGATTGCCTTTTCCGCTTCAGACCTTTTTACTTCAAAGCTCTCCTTGATAATCGCAAAGTCTGATTTATCAACGATTCCATCTTTGTAGTCCTCATAAAGTGAAACAAGCATCTGATTATATTTGGTTATCTCTTTCTCTTTTGCACTGATCCTCTCTTTTGTCTTTTTCTGGTCTATTCTGAAATTGGCATTGTTGCCAGCTTCCTTTATCACTTCATCAGCGTCCAGAAGTGTTGCTGTCATTTCCCTCAAGGTATCAAATACACGGCTTTCCAAGTCTGCCTCTTTTATCCTGTGGGAGCTGCACTTCTTATTCTTCTTGTTATTGGAACACATATAGTAAACATACTTTTTCCCATTTACCGTAGACACCTTTCGTGTCATAAGTGCTCCACAATCGGCACATACTGCTATTCCGGATAAAAGATAGATAGAGTCTTTCCCCGGTGCCATTCTCATATCCACTGACAACAGACGCTGTACAATCTGGAATGTTCTTAAAGATACCAGTGCCTCGTGATTGTTGTGGCATACTGCCCATTTCTCCTGTGGCTTTAATATCCTTGTTTTAACCTTATGGTTAGGTGTTGTGATTTTGCCCTGTACAAGCGTTCCTGTATAAATAATATTCGTTGCAATACGCCTTACAGCAACAGGAGTCCACAACAGCTCGTCTTTCTTCTGAAATGCTGTCTTATAATTCTCTCCCTTGCTGAGCTTATATGCCATAGGTGAGAGAATACCAAGAGCATTCAGCTTGTCACTTATGGCATCAAGGCTCATTCCGTTCTTTATCCAGTGGAAAATATCCTGAACCACCGGACCAGCATATTCGTCAGGAACAATCACATTATGGTCAATCTCAGATTTCTTGTAGCCATAGACACAGTAATTTCCTACAAATTCTCCGTTCTGTCTCTTTGTTTCAAGGTGGCTTCGGATTTTTATGGAAATATCCCTGCAATAAGCGTCATTGATAAGATTCTTAAACGGAATGATTATCTCGTTTCCCTGTGCCTGTGTATCTGCACTGTCATAGGCATCATTGATCGCTATAAATCGTATCCCCATTGCAGGAAACATCCGCTCAATGTATCTCCCTGCGTCGATATACTCTCTTGCAAACCTCGAAAGATCTTTTACAACGATACAGTCTATAATACCGTCTTTCACATCCTGCATCATAAGTTTAAATGCCGGACGGTCAAAAGTTGCCCCTGAATAGCCGTCATCCTCACGGATTGATACTATTTCAATATCTTCTTTGTCTTTTAAATAATTAAGTATCAGGGATTTCTGATTTGAGATACTGTTACTTTCAGCTTTTCTCACATCATCAAGATCGCCATCTTCCTTAGATAATCTAACATAGATGGCTGCTCTGTAAATTCTTTTAGAATTGTTCATGTCCACCACTCCTTCGATTTTCTAAGTTAGAAGTCCCAAATCAAGAGGAATGGAAACATAAATATGAAATTGATACCCTTTCGGGTTAGATGTCCTTATTTCTCTGTAATGATATCACAAATCCATCTGAATTTCCACCCCTAATTTTGGCTGACTGCTCTATACATTGGCAAGCATAGCAATATAATTGTCTTTCAGGCTTTCCCCGTTATCAGAAAATGAAATCTTAATTTTGCTCTTTCCTGATCTGCGGAAATACGGATTACCTGTCTTTGCAATCATTCCCGCAACCTTCTTTTCCACAGGCATTCCGTCAGCGTACTTTATGCTGTTTACTTCCACCAATGTATCAATATCCACATCTTCTAATCTCTGTGCCGATATTTTGTCCAACTGTTCAACTGTCATCCTATCCCTCCAATCAAATTAAGCCACCAGATATGCTGACGGCTATGTAACACCGGAGCTTTCGCCCCGGCTGGAATTTATGCGATTGGATTATTATGTTTTGTACTCATACCCAACTGGATCTGCATACCTTTTGTTATCTGTCTTAACTGGTTTTTGCTTACTTTCCCGATTTTTTCTATCAGGTCCGTATCTTTCACATCACATAACTGCTCACACTGAGCGATACTGTTCGTTCTTAATCCAACAGCCTTAAACGAACTGATAAAAATATGTGTTGGCAGATATGTCTTTTTATGAATCTTACTTGTAAGCGGTACTGCATGGAATACCGTGCTATGTCTGTTTGCACTGTCATTGCTCACAATCACTACTGGTCTGATACCGTGCAGCTTGTGGTCATTCTCATCTTCCGGTACTCCAAAATCAACCATCCAGATATCGCCCCGTCTTATTTCACTCATAATATTCACTTCCTTGTCTGTCAACTGGTATTTCCTGCCCACGGATATATTCGACAGCTTCCTGTTCCGTAGGGCAGGCAACAACTCTGTCTCCTTTCCCATCAAACACCACGGTTTCTGATGAAAATGTCACTATGCTTAATTCCTTTTTATCCGGCATTATCCTCCTCAAACGAGATGAGAGCAGGTTCATAGCCCCTGCTCTCGTCATTAATACTGATACCGTGCTCCGCTGCAAGCTCCATAATACCCTTTACCACATCTTTGTCCGATGAAATATCATAGATACTGCTTACCAGAATACTGATAATGGAATCTCTTTCGATATAAAATTTAAGTCTTTCCACAGACTTCGTATCTTTAAAGATTGTTTCTACAATCTCAAAATCCGCTTTCTTAGCATATGCTTCTATCCTGTCTGCGGCTCTGTCGGCATTCCTGCCTACACAGATAACACAACACTTACTCATAAAACCTCCTATCTGTCGGCTCTGAGACGTCTGAAAAATACTGCCATAAAATCAGCAAGTGAAACAATACCGTTATCTTCCTTTTTCCCTGCCTGCTCCATCTTCTGATAATATCCAGCCATATCATCGTTTGCTGTCTCAACCGTAATGCCGTGCTCTCCGAGCATAATGATGTTATCCATAATTGTTTCTTCACAATCACCGACCATATCACTCATAAGAGTAACAACCACATCAACATCTTCCACCTCTGCCATACCGACAAAGGCAAACTTCATAGGAAATGTCATTCCCTCCGGTCTTGCGTTCTCTGAAATGACTGCAACCACCTCATATCCATTCACAGTGCAATACTCCTCAAGAACCTGCATTACCATCTGATCCGCTGCCTCATTTCCTGTTGCTCCAAAATATATAACTGCTTTATTCATTTTAAAATCTCCATTCCTGTTTTTATTTTGATTTGATATCCTGTGCACACTTTATCTCCTCACATAAACTGACCTGCCAATGCTCTCTGCACTTATAAGCCCCGTTGTTGTCTGCTGGTTACTGCAAATCAGTTTGTGTGGGAAGATAAAATACTATCTTCCCGGTTTCTTAACCATCCCCGTATCGGGTAACATATCCTTTGCCAGCCACAAACACTTCGTAGTTTCCTGCCCATCTGGACTTACGAAAGTAGCCACTCTCTGAAAATGCGTTTTGCTGAAATTCAGGTGCACTTATTATCTCATTACCTCCGGCTGCTAACCCGGTAGGCACAACCCTCTGCTCTTATCCTTAAAGGCTCCTGCTGTTACGTTTCTCATAATCGGCTACAGCTCTGAGGATAGTCATCGCACGAAATGGGATTCTGCCACCCTGTCATAGACAAGGCGATATAAGCTCGTGGGATATGCGTGTCCTATTCTGTTTTCAATATTCAACGGTTCTTTTCTCAGAACCTGAACAAAGTATAACTGACACCACGCATCTTCTACAGTAACCGACACTCTTTTGAACTAAGAGTAACACTCCCACCTGTTCCAAATCCTTATAAAAAAAGCCGGACTGCATTATCAAAAATGCAATCCGACTTTTTTATTCTGTCAGAAGTTTCATATTGTCAACGGCATTTAATACCATATTCCGGATAAACTGTACTTCCTTCTCCTTCAGACCAACCAGCAGATCATCGACTTCTGCCTTTCTTTCACACCCACACACAAGATAATCCAACGTTATATGAAACAATTCAGCAATACTAATCAGCGTATCTATTTTTGCTCCATTTACACCAGCTTCAATTTTCCGCAGAGCATCCACTGACAATCCAATCTGCTCGGCAAGCTGCTGTCTTGTCATTCTTCTTGCCGCACGCAACTCTTTTATTCTTTCTCCACTATTAACAATATCGTAGTACACCTTCCACTCTTTTCCGGCACCTTATATATTTGCTTAAGCTGTATTCATTGTACCGTAAGCGAATCTTTTGTAAGAGTGACTAAACCAGCTATTTCAGGTGGAATATTGTACACCTTAATACCAAGAATATAAATATTTGCGGATTAAAAAAGAGATATTTCCAAACTCTCATTACATTTTGGAAATATCTCTTTACTTAATATCCTCATCCGGCACAAACTCCATGATGTCCTCTATCTTACAATCAAGTATGGAACATAATCTGTTAAGGATTACCGTTTTTACGACCATATTCTTTCGCAATCGCTGTAACTGTGCTTTATCTATTCCATAATCTTTAATTAGTGCATACTGGCTAATATTTTTCTTCTTGAGTGTGATCCATAACCTGTCATATACTATCATTACAAAGACCTCCTCCTTGTATTCTACGCAAGAGTGTCCTATAATGATATGGTGCGTGTATGCACCATACTGTATGTATATGATAGAATAGAAAATAGCCATAATCTGCATAGAAAACAGCTCTCAAGGTTATTATGTAATATAGAACGGATTATCTGTTTTACTTTTATGGTATTCAACCGGGACAATTCAAGCACCTGACAATTTGACCGCAAATACCCTTCTCAGAAAGGATTCACAACAACACTATGAATGATAAAAACACATACTCTGTTGATAAATATTTGGAAATCATTGCCGAAAAAGAAGGAATCACAAAAGAAGAAGTCCAACAGGAAATTGGGCGGGCAGTTTCCATTGCTTTAAAAAGCCCTGATCCAAAAATGCAACGCTTCTGGACAGACTTTCCATGTGAAAATGATACTCCCACCATTGAAGAAATCATATACCATCTCGCTGAAAAATTTGCAAAAGAGTCATAGACAAAGGACAGGATAACTACCCGTCTATTCACTCAGATAATCTTCCTGTCCTCTTAATATTTGTTCAATCATATGTAATGCAAATTCTATTTCTCTTTCGTCACATCGATTCATCATAAATGCAAAACGCTCAATGTGTTTTTCTGGGTGCTGCTGGCTCATCAAAACCATAGGCGATGACTCCAATGCATGAACAATATTCAAATATGTATCAAGACTCATTGCCCTTCTGCCATTTTCAACACTTTTGATAGTATCCAATGATACATCTGCCCGTTCTGCAAGCTCTGCCTGTGTAATTCCAAGCCTTCTGCGTTCTTTTCTGATATTCTCTGCAATAATTTCGTATATGTGCTCTCTTTTCCCCATAGCCCCATCATCCTTTCTGACTTATCGCATTATATCAGAAATTATTATGGGTTTTAGGAAACTGTAATCCTTTGACATTTTCGTGTAATACTTTGCATATTCCTTCTAAACACCAATCTACTTTTACACTGAAATTTAAAATTTCAGCAAAATGTATATAACAACATGAGAAAAGCCCGTGGCAGATCCACGAGCTTTATCTCCAGTTTGAAGCATGGATATAGATAGTTCCCTGCTTTTATTTAGTGTAACATACACCTTTACTTAGCTACATGTGTAAAATCCCAGTGCGAAAATACGTCTACATAGCAGGTTTTTGTTTCAACCACATATCTCTCCATGCCGCCTAATGCTTCATTATATCTTTCTTTATATTTTGTCTCAACGACCTTATATGTATAATACATAGGACGATATTTGATTAAATAATGAGATCCTTTTGGAACAGTTACGGAGTATCCGCTACCTAAAGAATATGATTTTGATGCACCTAGTGTAACACCCAACTCACTTCCTATAGTTCCACCATTTGTATATCCACCGGAAACTGAAGCTTTAAAGGAAATATTATAAGAAGTATCTTGAGTGTAATTCAATGATAATTTTGCGCTAGATGTAGAACTACCACCACTCGTGCCATTTCTCCATGCACCACTTTTTAAACTACCTTTGGTATATTGATAACCATATACGGTAACAAAATCAGAAATGCGTTCTTCATTTTCCTCATCAGCTTTAATTTCCGTTTCAAAATAATCAGCTCCATCATGAGGCAAATTTTCAGTGTCATAGTTATGAGTCTCCGCAGCAAACGCTGTTGTCGAGCACCCCAAAATCAATATAAAACTTAAAACCATACTAATTATTTTTTTCATTAGAAGTCACCCCCGCTTTGCTTTAAAAAAACTATAAACCAGATAAATAATTGCCAAAATGATACTAAAAACAAAAAAGCCACCAATATAAATAAGAGGACTTTTAAAAAGATAATCCATGTTATTGGTAAGATATCCATTTCCTGAACTAAATCCAGTTATTGAGTCAATATATTGGACAATAATGGAAAGAAACGGAAGCGTACTTAAACCAAATATGCCAAAAATTATCATTATTATAGCTAAAATCTTCAAATGAAAATCTTTCATCAAAATCACCCCCTATTTTAATATCATTTTGTCGTTATATGCAGATCATTCTATAAGCATATTCATAATTATATTTACTTCTCCTTTCCTCAGTATTCAATGTGCCATATAGAGCAATCTGTTGTATATTCTAAGAATAGCAGGAATCAAAGCAAAAGAAAATATCCTATGCAGAAAGTGACCTGTTTGAATATTACGGTGCGGCGGAGCCGCCAGTCCGGTGTGGCGAGAGCCACCTGTCCGGACTAACGGAGCCACTCCGTTCTCTGTAGTGATAAGTTACTTTGCCATTGCAGGATCTAATCCATATACCTCTCGCATAGAGAGATCTTTGGATGGATCAATGCTTTCAATATCGATTTTATATGAGTCATACGTTATACGATCCATAATGGCATCTGCCAGGGTACTTTCACCGCCACAGATTTGTTGGTACCATTCACTTTCGCGGAACTGCGAGCAAAAGATCGTGGATGATTTCTTGCGTCTTTTGTGTATCAGTTCAAAAAGGTTTCTGGCTTCAGCTTCCGTCAGTTTGAGGAGAAGCCACTCGTCAATGATCAGTACTACTGGCTTGGTGTACTTCTTCAGGACAGTTGAAAAAGTTCCGCTGTCTCTGGCAGCCTGTAAGTCCAGTAATAAATCAGGAAGCCGCACATACCGTACTGTGTAGTAGTGTTTGCAGGCCTCCATGCCAAAAGCACAGGCCATATAAGTTTTACCACTTCCGGTGGCACCTGTAATGAAGATGTTCCTGTATTCTGTAATGTATTCGCAAGTTGCCAGACGGCTGATCAGTGCTTTGTTCAGTTTCCGACCGGACTGGTAATCAATTGCTGCAATGCTGGCATCCGGCTGTTCGAACTCAGCCTGCCGGATCAGTCTTTTCAACCGGTTATTTTTGCGATTGCTGTACTCGATATCAACAAGCATACCGAAGCGGTCCTCGAACGGCACTTCCTTCATTGTAGGATCATCCATCTGGATACGGAATGCATCTGCCATAGCGGTCAGGCGCATTTCGATAAGTTTATCGATTGTACTTTGATTTGTCATGATCGTTTACCTCCATAGTATCTGGCACCTCTTGTGATGCCATGTGGCTTTTCAACAGTCTGAGATTCCTTTGATGCATTCGATATGTCATCTGGTGAGTCTTTCATTGCAGCCAATAGATTTTTGATACTTTTATAGCTGGGTTTAGCAGAATAAGAAAGTGCTTTGGCACAGACCTGTTCCAGTTTTTCAGGCGAATATTTCTCTGCCAGTTTTAACAATCCCATACAGCTTCTATAGGATTGTTGTTCAACCCTGCCGGAGGTAAGTATTGCATCGACAACCTTACTTGTGTTAATTCCAATCGAATCTGCCCATTTGCGGAACCTGTCGCCGTTCCATTCCAGATATTTCTGGTGTTCCTGCGGCATATGTTCCGTCACAGTGGAATACTGGCCGCTCCTTCCGTGAAGTCTCCTATGAGAGGCAATTCGATTGTGATTATAAAATATTTCAACCGTTGTATCTGTTATACGCACATCTACCTTATTTTTGATATACTGATAAGGCACGGAGTAGTACATCTTGTCTACTGCGATGTGATAGTTGAACTGGACAGTGGCTTGTTTCCACTCAGCCAGTTCAAAGGGTGTAGCAGGCAACGGAGCCAGTAACGGCATTTCTTCCCCAAGAAATAAACTGAGCCTGCTGCATTCCTTTTTCTGGAATTTACGAGCATTGTAGGCATTCAGTTTTTCCCGGATAGAATCATTTAATTCTGCAAGCGAGAAAAACTGTTCATTACGAAGGGCTGCAGTTATCCAAGTAGATATCTTTCCTACAGATCCTTCTACATTTGGTTTATCCTTGGGTTTCCGGACTCTGGCCGGAATGATGGCAAGATTATAGTGTTCTGCCATCTCATGGTAAGTTGTGTTTAATGACGTGGTATACCAGTCGCTCTTTTCATGATTCACTGCTGTTGTGCAGTTATCGGAGACAAGCATGGGTGTTACACCGCCAAAGAAATCGAACATCTGGACATGAGCTTTAATCCAGTTGCTTGTTTTCTCATTCATGTATGCTTTTACAAAAGCATACTGGCTGTAAGTCAGTACCCCTACAAAGATCCATGCCTCTGTGATCTCTCCGGTGTCCGGATCAAAGATGTGGGCGGGATCACCTGCCCAGTCAACTTCAATCTGTTCACCAGGCTTTCTCGGGATATGCATGGTAGCCCTGCGTTTCTCTTCATCCTTTTGGATGTAGTAGCAGAACTGGGAATACATGAGCGGCTCTTCGTTGCTCATACGGCACTCCTCACAGTATTCTACCCAGAGAAGCTTTTTGTTGACTCCATTTCGCAGAAGTTCTTTGCGAATGTAGTCAAAGTCAGGCATGCGTTTATTTGTTACTGACTTATCCTTTGGGAACATAAGCTCCTCAAGTGCGCTGTCGGTCATGTCAAAATCCAGCGGCCATGAAATATTTATTTCCGCTGCCTTTTTCAAAACCTTGGCGACTGTGTTCCTGGATACACCGCAGCTCTGTGCGATGTTCCGTTCGCTGAATCCTAAGCTCTGCAAGCGTAGGATTTCACGATACTTGGTCATAATTGTGACCTCCTTTACCTGTATTCACACCAATGGTGTGTATCAACAGTATAAAGGAAATATATGTAATAGAGCGTTTAAATGTGGCTCTGAATTACCGGAATATGTGGCTCTCATTCTCCGGAATGGTGGCTCCCAAAGTCCGGACAGGTGGCTCAGAGAGCTCCGGAATAATCATAAAAGAAAAAAATACAATGCAAGAACTTCTGCTGAACGCTCGAATAAGCGTGAGAAAATAGACTTCAAATTAGAAAGCGGCAGACACCGCTCTACTAAGATGTGGTACTGCCGCCTCTATCACATCCTGATGTTACAGCATCTGGATGCATGGAATCTGCCATTTGAATTCCCCTCAGAAAGTTGGTTTTGAATGTAGCATAATCCTATAGATATCATACCTTATTTTTCGGTATTACAACAGTACTATGTCTATTTCTTGTACTCTTATTTTCAATTTCGGCTAATATTTACTTGTCAAACTTCAATGCCAGAGTTTCGCTGGCATAATCAATCAGAATTCGGAGACATCATATAATGTATTTTTTATCAGTTTTACTTTTTTAAAATAGTTTCTACATTCACTCAAGTCCAACTATAAGATTAGCTATTTTATTCATCAAAAAGCTCTAATGCTTGTTCCTGTAATTTCATTCCAATATCCTCAAGCTCTCTCAGCTCTTTTTCACTAAAACCACTATTAAAGCAAAACGCACCAAAAATATCGACCATTGCCATCGCTAATTTTTTAGGTACTAATGACTTTCCTTTGTAATACTCTATTGCAAAGGAAAGTGCTTCTTGCACTTGTCCTAGCATTTCCCTGTCCAATTCTCGAAATGCTCTTAATTTCACTGGAACAGATTCCTCACTTACCAATCCAGTATATATAGTCTCTATAGCCTGCTCTATATCCATAAAAATACTCCTTTAGAAATCTCTATAATCACACTCTTCAATAACTTCAACCATTTTATATACTTATAAAATATAGTAACTCACTCTTCTATTTCTTATAAATTCATAAAACAATTACCTCTTTTTATAAGAATTTAACCATAATCAAATTTCCACATACTCTTCTTTTTTACTTTGTAAACTTCTCTAATATTTCATACTAAAAATACATTCAATAATATATTTTCAGTTAACCTGGACACGTTATTGTCAACTTATTTGCAGGTACTCTTCCTTCAACTAATACCTCTTTAGACGAAACAGCATTTGAATATGGTCTTCCTCTCTTCAATCCCGCTGCACGTGCCTTTTCTGGAGTAGAAATATCTATAATGTTTTTATTCCCTAAAACATCTGGAATAACATCATCCGTATCAAACATAACTATCCTTTGCCCTGGTTCATTCCATTTTTCAATTACCTTAGGATCTGTTGTCGTTGATATAAATTGTGCGCCATTATGTCTGCTTCCATTCATAAGATGTCCCGCAATACTCATATTTCTTCCTGGTAATTTAGCTGATAAACCATCAGATACAACTTCGTCAGGACGTAAATTTCTCCAAACTTTAAAAAGTCCCAATAAATCCAGTTCAATATTTGTATCACAAACATATCCATACAGAGTTGGATTACCACCTGCCAATCCAATCGGATCCTGCTGCGTATAACATCCTTCCTCTGGCGAATAATACCGGAAACGATTATAATATAATCCTATTTCTTCATCCTCATACTGCCCCTGGAAACGGAATGGAATTAAATTCTTTTCACCTAATGCTTCCTCCGTTTTTACACGCCCATAGATATCCAGATTTCTTTCCCAAACCTTCTTTCCCTCTTCATCATAGGCTTCCACTGGAGTTCCCAGATAGTCACTTATAATACTGTAATTCCCATCCTTGGTGATTTTTCCTCTGGGAATAAAGTCATCCTGAAATACCCATGTAATCAGATTATCCGGTATATTTTCTCCCTGCCCTGCTTCTTTTTTTGCTTTTTCCTCCTCTCGTTTTTCCAGCTTCAAAATATAATCCGCTTTGAAATCTACTTTATTTTCAGTTTTCCTTCTGCCCACTGTGCATTTCTCTTCCCATTCATGAAACAAGTTATTTCCATTCCACAGGAATCTTATTACTTTTTGCTGCCTTCCCTCTGATACTCCTTTACTATGTATACTGGTTACTGACTTTTCAATCCTCCTGCCAAAAGTATCATATTGGAAGCTGACACAGCTTTTGTCCGGTCTGGTTACTTCCCGGAGCATGCCGTTTCCAAAATAACGGTACGTCCATGTACCTCCATCCGGTTCTATTTTCTTCGCCAGATTTCCCTCTTCATCATAGAAAAATTGCCTGCCCTTGGTTATAAGCTTCCCATATCCTCCCTGATATTTGTTCCGCTTTTCCTTCAAGTTAATACAGGATTTCTCTAAGCGGCTGCCCGCTCCGTAAATACGATCACTGCAATCTTTTGTTTCATACAGATTTCCTACAATATCTGCACTTCTAAAAATAGTCTCAAAACCAGATTCTTTTGCACTTACTAAGTTACTAAACTGATCATAAGAATACACTGTTGTTCCTTTTGTCAGTCCATTCGTAACCTCCTTTAACTGATAATTCACATCCCATTCATATCTGTGCCTGCGCAATGTATCCGACCAGCCGACAACATTTCCAAAAATTCCCTGATGAGCAGCGTCTGCCTTACTTCGCTGATTACTTACTTCGTGAAAAATCGGTCTGCCAGCTTTATCATAATCCCATGCACTACAGATATTATTAGAGAACAGACGCTGAGTCTCCTGCCCCAAAGCATTATATTCCATCCTGGACACCCACGGCTTTTCTTTATCCAAATATGCCGCCACTTGTGTCGCCTGTCCCATTTCATTCCGACTGGTAAGTATATTTGCTCCAAAACTGCTTACTGTCTGAATACAGTTTCCCAATTCATCATACTGATTAGATATCCAGTGCCTGCCCTGCCACTCTTTCGTAATCCTGCCCAACGAATCTCGTTCAAACTTTACCTTGCCATATTGGTTTTCCACCTCTATTAGAGCGCCATTCTTATTATAAGTAAAGTTCTCATAAGTTTTGTCATAATAATCAGTTCTTATCACACGTCCCAGTTTATCATAACAATACCTTGTATATCTGCCTCCCGGACGATTAATTTTTGTAACAAGGCCAGAATAATCTCGTTCATATGTGCGGGTTAAAATCAAAAAAATTTACACGCTTTATTTTACCCTTTTGGGTTTCCTAAAAACACTCCGTCCAATACTTATATTTTTCACTTCTACAATTTATCTTCTGTAAATACTCCTTTTTTCTCTTTTCAAAAGTTCCTGTAGCAAAGCTCTTTTCCATTTCACTTGAAAAAAGGTTCATTAACTCCTTTCCTAAACTATTATATAAAATTGGTGTTATATCCTTAAATACCTCCTCAATCTCTTGTCTTGTCACATGCCTTTCATAATATTGAACAATGTCCTGATTCCAAAAAAACGCGTCAGAAAACTGTGCATCAAAATCCCATATTTCACTCGTCCAAAATGGCCTTTCTTCATTTATTGCAAGCAAATTATCGCTTTCCTTAAAAAGCAAAACTGAAATATACTTAAAGAATGAATATTTTATCGCTAAAGATCCTCCATAAATTTTATCAAATAACTTTACAATATTATTTCTATCAAATGCAATTGTTGTGTTAAACAAAGAAATGTCACCGAGTATTGTTTTATTTCCCATTTCCATCCGTTTCACTGTCTGTTCAACATAATATTCCATTACATATGGATATTTTTCTCCTACAGAATTTTTAAAATTTTGTTGATTAAAAAAAATCATAGAATTAAACTGACTATAAATATCTTCTGCCATTTTATTCTGATGCATGATTGCCTCTTCAATTATTCTCAAATAAAATGGCAATAAATATTCCATTAATTCCGGCTGAATATCTGATGAAAATCTACAATCATCCGCAAAATTTTGTAGAATTAAGTATTTTTCCGTAAATACCCCATCTATTTTTTCATTTGTAATAAAGCTTTTCAACACATCTTTATCTGTTTCATAAAGATTCATTTTTACCTCTGGCTTCTTAACTTTTATTGACATATTTTCGGCACCTTTGCATCTGTCGATTTTGGAGGTTGCAGTTCTGATACTTTATTAATATTGGGATACTTATTATTAACAACATCTGACATTCCCCTACTTCTTGCCTCATTTAACGCTTTTCTCAAATTATCAAGTTCTGCTCGTATCTGTTCATCATATGTATACCATCCTTTACTTGGCGGTCTCATTTTTCCCAGTATTTGTTCTCTTATTCGATGCACAACTCCATGCGTTCCACCTGTTCATAACCAAGAGGGCAACTTAACTCCTTTACAGAATTCTCCCCCTTTAACTGGTAATTTATTTTCTTACCTATACTTCTTTAAAATCAATTAACAAACCATTTCTCTTGCATATATCTACGAACAATTCACTTACAACAAAATCTGTAGTACTTTCTTTATCTTTCGCAATAAAAAATTCCTCTTCAATATCTCTTCTAAACTTTATAAAATTTAACACTCTCTCACCATCACTTAATGTACGATATGTTGATGCTTCTTTATCTATTATAGGTATACGTAGTATGATTTTAGCGGCATACCATTCTAAACTAACGTCTTGACAAACTAATCTACAAGAAAAAAACTTCATTTCTTCTCTCAATAAATTTCCAATTTTTTCAACAAATCGCTTAGAAAACAACAATGCAGATGGACAAAAAATATAATCTGTTTTCTCAATATTTTCCAGTGTATAACCAGTGCCCGCAACAAACTCCAATCTTCTTCTTTTTATTTTTTCTTCATTTCCTATGTCCAATCTAAAAAATGAAAAAATTTCATCATCATTTTTTTTAAATCCTGCCATACAATCAGGATGATTTAGAGTTGTATTTATTTTATATAATTTTAATGACATTTTATCACTCCTTTATTCATACTTATGTGACTACAATTATTACTTAGCAATTCTGGTCTATAGTTGGCAGGATAATTATACCAATCCACAAATTCTTTTGTTGTCAATTCCCCATTCATATATGCTTCACGCATTTCTAAATATTTTGATTCTGGAATGTGTTCCATATCCCATACTGTACCCATTTTCTAGATTCTCCTGGTGTCCAATTAATAACCTCACCAGTATTTTGATCTCTAACCAATCCATCAGGGTCTTTAGCATTCTCCATTCTTCCATGTATCTTATTTCACTCTGCCATTATAGCCCATTCAAAAAAGGATTTTCCTCCATTCTTGAAATTCCCAACCTTACCACTCTTTATTGCTTCTTCTGCTATAACTTGTGCCTCATTAACTCTATTCATGTGAATGTATGCTAAATATTTTAAAATATCAATATTCATCCCCTCAGCATTATTAACAACATATTCATCAATATCATAATTTTTCATAAAATCATGGCTACATTCCATTATTAATTCAACAAGACTTTCTGCTAGTTCCTCATAATTTTCTGTTAATTCTACCTCACCTTCTTCTATTAAAATTGACGGAGCTTTAAATGCCCCAACTGCTCTTAGTGAATCAGCTTGTTTACTATTACTTGGCATTTGTAATACTTTCCAAAAAATGTCATCATATTCATAATTTTTAATATATATTCTATAAAACATTTTTTGTGAATCAACAAAATAATCACAGTGAATAAAGGCATTGCCTTCTAAAACATATATAGAACAGCCCTTTACTTTAAATCCTTTCTTCTTAGAAGCATTGCGTATTGCTTCAGCAAAATGTTTTTGTTGTTCTTTATCTAACTTCATCATCTTCTCCTTGCGAAACAGAATATTGTATTTTTATACCCAATTCGTTTAATTGATTATTAACTGAATGCAAAAACTTTTCCGCATTTTTAGTTAAACAATGTAGAAAATGTATTTCTATAATTCCATACATAATACTCATGTCTTGGTATATATCTTTATATTGTTTTTCCTCTAAAAATGAAATATATGCATTAATTTTTGCTTGTAGCATTATCAAATGTTGATATTCATCTTTCCACTCTAAATGGTCTGTTATTAATAAAATAATACCTTTCTTATCATCCGTTAATGCTACTCCATCTACCGTTTTATTATCTACTACTGACATAATGCCTCCTAATTAGGTCGAACTATTTTAACTTCAGTACCTGCTGGTATTTGATATCCTCCAGTGAATATACCTTTCCCATTTCCAACAACTACACCTCCATTTTTAAATATTTCTGGAAACGCTCTGGCTTGATTATTGGTTAATGGCGCAGTTAATGACGACTTATATTCTTGTATTACAACATTTCCATTCCGTGCTCTGACCGGAAACTTTTTTTCTCGGGACTTCCCGTCCCCTCACAGGTGCTTCCATTAGTACGGATACACCCTGTCGCTATTCCCTGCGCCTCATCTCCATTTCCTATATATAATGCTGTGTTTGTTCCCTTCTGCGGCATACAGTACATCAGGTTTCCTGTCGCCGGAGCAAATCCATAACGGTTTCCACCTGCCGCACTTTTATCAATATCAATTCTTGAACCAGCCGAGCACTTTTTCTATGTAAGATAACAAAAAGGCAAACTTCGGGCACGATATTCGCAAAAAGCAGACCGATATCAGCAGTCTGGAAAAGAATTTGATAATTACCAAAGAAAACCGCATTGTCTCCACAGCACAAAGTGCTATGAAAACAAAGGGTATCCCATACAACCATAATAAATTTTATTTTTTATAGTGAACTAAGTCATAGGGATAATATGCTACATCCTTTAAACTACTATCATCCAGATTTAGTATTTTAGCAATAGCGCCTGCTTCAAAACTCCAATACCCATAATAATCATTTTTGCTTGATTTATGACTATCATACCAAGCACATTCCCTATGTATTTCGTACCATTTTTCCTGTAAATACTCTTTCAACGCTTCACAAGCTATTATTTCATCATTATCCAAAATTTGTTTTAAACATTCGTATACTTTAAATTCAAACTCAACTCCTTCTCTCTCCCAAGCAGAATCGATTTCTTTAATTAAGAAATTTACTAAATAGTCATCAAACTTTTCAGATATAAGTCTCTGCTCTAATTCAAATATGTCACTCTTACTAACTTTGAACAGTACTCCCAATGAAAGCACTTTTACCAACTCAATATAGCCATATTTTCTGTCCCACATTTTGCTATAATAAAACAATAATTTTTTGTAACACTCTTCAATCGTTTCCAAATTTTCTCCTAAAGAATATAATAAATTAATTTCTTTTTCATAGGAATTAATTAAAATACTATATCCATTACGAGTACCTCTATCTAATTCGCCCTTTTCAAGAGTTGTTTTTTTTACGGCATCTTCAAACATTATTATATTTTTTCTTTCCTTTTGGCTTAAAATGATAAAATAATGTTCATCTTTCATTCTATCTCTCATTTTTCATTCTCCTATTGTTTGATTCCATCAATTAATTTTGTTATATCAATTTCACCATTTGATGAGACATGAACCAATATAGAACCTACATTATCTGGATTTAGAATCATTTCCATTTTAATATCATTGGCAACCCCTTCACCAACAGCATTTTCTAATCTATCAATTATCCATTTATCACTCATCTGTGGAGTTCCATCAGCCAGTATTGCCAACCTTGAACTACCATACTTTGCCTCTCCTATTATGTATGGCGGATGCCCGTTTAACTTATAATATACTCCATCAATTCCCTGATGCGTTGGAGCATTCAAATCAGTCACTCTATCGAGACTTATTCTCTCATATCCTTGACTTTTAAAATACACATCCATCTTCATCTCGCCATAATTACCTTTTTGAATGTTATTGCTTAATAGAATATCTCCATTCTCTACCCCTTTTACAATATCGTCTACAGAGTCTTCACCGCTCTCAAGAGCCTCACGCATCGCAGCATCATTATTTGCAAAAATATTTCTTAACTTATTCTGTGTTGCTGCCATCATTCCATCAAGGAATTCTCCTATGACAACACCTGTTACAAAATCTGCCACCATCTGTCCTGGATCTAAAGCATATGCCCACTTCTCATCCCATGACATACTGTCATCAAAGACTGCATACGCAAGTCTTTCACCTGCCGATACCGCCGTATCTACAACACCTTCAGCCAAACGATGTGCTCCCGGAAATTTTGCTCCAAATGCCCCCGTTACAAAACCGCTGGCAGCTGATATTCCTACATCCCGAAAAGCTTCTTTCGCACTTCGGACATTTCCGGTTGAAATCTCCTCTCCTGCTTTCATCGCTGTCGTAGATAATGCACCAATACCCGCACCTATAAACGCCCCGGCTAAAATACTTCCAGCACCAAGCGTTGCTATACTAATTGCGGCACCAATGGCACATACTGCAACTACTCCAAGACCGATTGCAAGGTTTCTCGTAAATCCATCCCAGTCAAATTCACCCTCCTTAGGTGCATCATCATAGGGCGGATACCCAGTATACTTACTGGCTGATATTCCTGCCAGCCTGCCCAGCATATCCACACTGCCATTCACACAAAGACTGGATGCCCCTTCTGCATACAGTGCCATGATATCCGACATTCCCTGACTACAATTACTGCAATAGAAAATTAACCAGAATTTTTAGCAGTAATTAAATTCAGGGGTTACTTCAAACGGTATATTTACATTTTCTAATTCACATATTGCTTTTTTTATATCTACAGCTTTTGCTTTTAATATACAAATACCTTCTTTTTCAAGCATTTGTTTAGCCACAATATAATTAACTCCTGCTATTTTGGAAATTACCTTGATTTTATCTTTATCAATATTCGTAATACTTTTTGTACATATACTATATTCTGTCATATCTTGATGTATTTTATCAATATATGTTGTTAATGTTCCCCACCCACAAACCGGACATGACCATCCTTGTACTGAATTCTCACAAACATGAATCATATTTGTTTTACATTTTTCACATAGCATTTTATTGGCTTCCTCCTGGTATAAATAATTTAAATATGCCCAATTCGCTCATATTAGGACCTTTTTGATTTGTCATTCCTGCCACAAAATAATTTCCATCTTGTGTCGCCCATAAATAATTTGTTGGTGCGTAAACCTCCACATTAAGTTGATTTGCTAAGTTTTGTGCAAATCCATCATCCAGAGCACCTGTATTGCAAGATAATAATCTAATTCCTTGACCATTATATCCATCTGCATTTTGAATTAATCTTGCCGCGGTTCTATGATCAACAATCATATGTTGACCATTATGAGTGATTTGTATTCCATTGGGAGTACCATGTGCTATAATATCATAATATCCATTGGCATCAACATCTGCTCGTTTCTGAATATACCTAAAAAAACTATCATCAGAATCCATAAATGTAGCATCTCCAACAGAATATGAACCACCCTTATTCCAAGGCAACTTCTCCCTTACCGCCGAAACACCTTTAAACGCAAAGTGCATTGCCACACCAGTAATAAAGTCTACTCCCATCTGTTTCAGGTCAAACACATACGCTAACTTTTCCTCCGTAGACATATCCGGATTCAAAAGGGCATACATTCCTCTGGTCAATATGCCACTTCCTACATCTATTAGCCCTTCTCCAAACCACTTCATTGCCGGAAATGCTGCGCCGATTGCTCCGGTAATCGCTCCGGTAATCATTGAAATTACCATATCTTTTGTGGCTTCTCCAAGACTTCGCACATTTCCACTGGAATAATCGCTTACTGCCCCGGCTACTGATGCTGAAATTGCCCCCATTCCTGCACCAAATAGTGCTCCTGCAGCAACAGTTCCTATTCCCGGCAAAAATACAGCCAAAGCTATGCAGGCGGCTCCTACCGCAAGACCCATTACAAGATTTCTTGCAAATCCGCCCCAGTCAAATTCACCCTCCTGAGGTGCGTCCTCAGTGTGTCGACCGTTCTGGCTACGTCAACCAGATCATCTGCCTTGCTTACGTTCTTCACCTCACCAAGGCCTTTTGACAGCAGAATCTGAATCGCAACATCTGCTGCTACATAACTGATGGAATAAGCAATACCCTCTTCTTCCACTGTATCGCCTATCTTCTGTCCCAATGCTGCCAACACTCTTGTAGGATTCTGAAGGGCTGTAACTACACCATGTTTCCTGTCCGTTTTAACTATTATTTTATTCAGATTCTGTATCTATTCTGTCAGCGATTTCTTCATTTATTTCATAATATGTTTCAACCAAATTTTCAAGAAACTCAACATTTGTTATTCGTTCATGTTCATACAATTGAGCTTGAATGTTATTATCACATAATTCCTTGTATAACTTAATAATATTTACAATCCCCTCCTCTTTTACATAACTGCATTCAACAACATAATTATTGCTAATAATTGCCTCTTTTATTTCACCAATAGAAAGTTTGCAATATTTTCTCAGGATCTTTATACAACGATTAATTTCATTCTGGGATATCACTTTTATTCCTACAGTATCCATATTATTATTCGCTCCTTCTAATCAAAATCATGAATATCTACAATGGGTTCCCCTGGTAAGCTATTCTTAAAATTTCCTCCATGCCACCCATTAAGATGTTCATTTAGAGTAACAGGATAGATAACCTCACCTCTGTTTGCCAGCTGTGGATATTGCAACACGCTATATGCATGATGTCCTTGTATTGGCTTTCCATTATACTTGGGTGTCTTTCCACTTAATATATCAGCTATCTGTTCTTGACTCCAATTTCTTGTTGTTCTTTCTCCACTAATTATTCTCTCACGTTCCTGATTCCAAAAATCTTTTACGCCTTCTCTTCTTCTTTGACTCATTTTCTTATTCCATTCATATAAATTATATTCTTCGCGAGTTGCTGTTCTGGAATCAATTTTATTCTTTAATTCTTTCATTTTAGAAGAACTTAATTGTTTATTACTAGTCGAATGTGCCTCTAAATCAAATCCTTGCACCCTGTCACCTATTATCTCTTTTGCTGTCTTATCACCACTCTCAATAGCCTCACGCATTCCAGCATCATTATTTGCAAAAATACTTCTTAACTTATTCTGTGTTGCTGCCATTATCCCATCAAGGATTTCTCCTATGACAACACCTGTTACAAAATCTGCCACCATCTGTCCTGGATCAAAAGCATATGCCCACTTCTCATCCCATGACATACTGTCATCAAAGACTGCATACG
>URMF01000032.1 GCA_900548855.1 uncultured Eubacteriales bacterium | reverse complement strand
CGCAAGAAAAAGCTATATCGAAGAGAACCCGGATGTGATCCAGGCATTTACCAATGCTCTGCAAATGGGGATGGATTATGTGAACAGCCATACACCGGAGGAAATTGCAGTGGTGATCGCCCCTCAATTTGAGGAAACAGAGGTGGAGACGCTGGAAAGGATCGTGAAGCGTTATTACGATCAGGATACCTGGAAAACAGATCTGGTCTTTGAGGAGGATGCCTTTATACTGCTGCAGAATATCCTGGAAGAAGCCGGGGAGCTGCCGGAAAGAGTGCCCTATGAGGCTCTGGTGACAACTGAATTTGCAGAAAAAGCATGCAGGTAAGGAAGAAGCAGGGAAGAAGGAAATAAAATGCTGTCAGGAATAGCAATGACGGGACGGAAAGTGTATAGACAGAAGCTTTCAAAATAGATATAATAATATAAGACATACAGGGGGACATACCGGACATAAGATAAAACGGAATGTCGAATGCGTGGGGAAGTCAGTGAACCGCCGGCTTCCCCATAATACAAAACGGAGGACTGTAAAATGGGATTAATCAAAGCAATCAAAGGTGCAGCAGGAGGGGTTCTGGAGGATCAGTGGCGCGAGTATTTCTATTGTGATGCACTGGAGTCAGATGTACTGGTAACCAAGGGACACAGAAGAACCAAGGGGCGTGCTGCCAATAACAAGGGGGATGAAAATATCATTTCCAATGGTTCCGTGATCGCTGTCAATGAAGGACAGTGTATGATCATCGTGGATCAGGGTAAGGTCGTTGAGATCTGTGCGGAGGCAGGAGAATTTACTTATGATGCTTCCACAGAGCCCAGTATCTTCTATGGCAAGCTTGGAGATAATATTGTGAATTCCTTTAAGACCTTTGGAAAACGTATCACCTTTGCCGGAGATACAGCCAAGGATCAGAGGGTATATTTCTTTAATACCAAGGAAATTATGGGAAATAAATACGGTACGGCAAGTCCGGTACCGTTCCGTGTAGTAGATAATAACATCGGTCTTGATATTGATATTGCCATCCGCTGCAATGGTGAATATTCCTATCATATTACAGACCCCATTCTTTTCTATACCCATGTCTGCGGCAATGTGACAGAGGATTATGAGAGAAGAGAGATTGACAGCCAGTTAAAAACAGAGCTTATGACAGCATTGCAGCCTGCATTTGCAAAGATTTCCGCCATGGGTGTCCGTTACAGTGAAGTACCCGCACATACCATGGAGCTGGCAGATGCCCTGAATGATGTCCTTTCTGAGAAATGGGCACAGCTCAGAGGTATTGAGATCGTTTCCTTCGGTGTTAATTCCATGAAGGCATCTGAGGAAGATGAGAAGATGATCAAGGATCTGCAGAAGAGCGCAGTCCTTCGCAATCCCAATATGGCAGCAGCAACGCTTGTCGGTGCACAGGCAGAGGCTATGAAGTCTGCTGCTTCTAACACCTCCACCGGACCTATGATGGCATTTGCCGGTATGAATATGGCTACCCAGGCGGGAGGTATGGATGCCAATGCATTGTTTGCAATGGGTCAGCAGCAGAACAACACTCCACCTGTCAATCCAACTCCGACCTCACCAAGTCCAGCTCCATCTGCACCTGCAGCCTCAGCTGCTGAAGTTTCTACTGATACCTGGACCTGTTCCTGCGGTAAGGTGAACACCGGTAAATTCTGTGTGGAATGTGGTGCTAAGAAGCCTGCTCCTGTCGAGGGCTGGACCTGCTCCTGCGGCGCCGTAAATCAAGGTAAATTCTGCCAGGAATGCGGTGCTAAGAAGCCTGCGGATGCACCTCTATATCGTTGTGATAAATGTGGATGGACACCTGCCGACCCACATAATCCGCCAAAATTCTGTCCGGAGTGCGGAGACGTTTTTGATGAGAATGATGTCCAATAAATAATGCACCCTGAAAACGAGAGAAACCTATTGAGCGGGTTTCTCTCGTTTTCAGGCAATGCCAAAATTGAAATTTATGGAGGAACACGTTGATAATATGATTAGAGAAATCAACGAAAATGAACTGAACGAACTGTTAGAATTGTATTTATATTTGCATGAGGAATCAATCCCAGAAATGACAGGACATTTAAAAGATACATGGAATACCATCATTCAAGATGAAAACCATCATATTATTGTTAATGTGATAGATGAAAAAATCGTATCATCCTGTGTTTGTGTGATTATTCCCAATTTAACAAGGAATATCAGGCCATACGCATTTATAGAAAACGTAGTTACCCATGTAGAGTATCGTGGAAAAGGATATGCGACAGAATGCTTAAACTATGCCAAGGAAATATCAAAAAAATCCAACTGTTATAAAATGATGCTGCTTACTGGTTCAAAGGAAGAAGCAACTCTTAAGTTTTATAGAAATGCAGGATATAATAGTACGGATAAAACCGCTTTTGTTCAATGGCTTGAATAACACGGTTCGATTTGATATTACTTTAACGGAATTTCCCAGGGAGGAGAAGATTTATGGACGATTTTAATGATATAAATATCGTGGACACAAAAGAAGAAACTGACAAAAAATGTCCCCAATGCGGCGGTGTTATGGACTTTGACCCTGCTACCGGCAATCTGAAGTGTCCATATTGCGATTACGAAGAAACCATTAAAGTACAGGAGGACAAACCAAAGAAAGCGGAGGAGCTTGACTTTTATACCGCCGAGCATACTGCCAACCGTGACTGGGGTGTAGAGACCAAGACGGTTCTCTGTAAAGCCTGTGGTGCCGAATCCATTTATGATGCCTTGCAGACCTCCGCTGTCTGCCCATTCTGCGGCTCTAACCAGGTTATGGATGCCAACGACCAGGATACCATGGCACCGGGCGGTGTTGTTCCCTTTAAAATCAGTGACAAACAGGCTTCTGAATTATTCCAGAAATGGATTAAGCGCAGATGGTTCTGTCCAAAGCTCGCCAAAGACAGTGCAAAGCCAAAGCGTTTTAAAGGCATTTACTTACCTTACTGGACCTTTGATACCGATACCTTTTCTTCCTATCAGGGTGAATATGGTATCGACCACACAAGAAATGACCGGAACGGCAATACCCATACAGAAACCGACTGGCACAGAACTTCCGGTACGTATAAGGAATTTATCAATGACGAGCTGGTTCTTGCTTCCAAAAACCATGACATGTCTATGCTCCGCAAACTGGAACCCTTTGATACGGAAAATAACAAATCCTACAAACCGGAATACATTGCCGGCTTTGTTGCGGAACGCTACTCTCTTGGACTTAAGGATGCCTGGACAAACGCCATGTCTTCTATTAAAGAGAAGTTAAAACGCCATGTTTCCGACAAAATCAGGCAGGAACACCATGCAGACCGTGTCCGTAATATAAGACTTGGAACCGACTTCAGCAACATTACATACAAGTATTTGTTATTACCTATCTGGGTATCCAACTTCAAATACAACGACCAGGTATATCAGTTTATGGTAAACGGGCAAACCGGAAAGGTTGCCGGAAAAACACCAATTTCTGTTCCAAAAGTCATTATTACCGTAGTGGGAATCATCGCAGTGATTGCTATTCTCTACTACCTTGGTGTATGGAACTAAGATTACATGGAGGCTTTATGAAATACATACCAATTATCATTATTTTAATCCTTATTCTTGCCATTATTATTGCAGCTTACTGCGGGGTACGCTATCTCCAGAAAAAGACCAGGGAGGTGTCCAGCGCACTTTTCGGCACCTCGGATATTACACAGGCTGCCAAACAGATGAAACAGGAATACTCCACAACGCCCAAATCCGTTTCCGCTATGACCAGCCTGCTTCTGCCAAAGATTGTATCTGATTTCCCGGATTTTCAATATGATGAAATGAAGGAACGTGCCAACAATGTATTAACCGGATATTTACAGGCAATAACTGCAAAGAACCCTGGGTTGCTGAAGGATGGAAATACAGAATTAAAACAACAGCTGGAAGATTATATTCAGATGCTTTCCAATCAGGATTTACGAGAACATTTTGACCAGATTAAAATACACCGGACAGAAATCTGCCAATACAGAAAAACGGCTGGAAGATGTATTATCACCTTCCAGTCCGCTCTTGAATGCTATCACTATATTACAGACAACTCCTCCACCATAAAGGATGGCTCCAAAGAATACAAGTACCAGACCAAATACAATACGGATTTAATCTATATTCAGGACCGCAATCTGGTAGAAAACGAGCTGGACAATGCATTAGGGGTTAACTGTCCAAACTGCGGTGCCCCACTCTCCTCACTGGGTGCAAAATTCTGCGAATACTGTGGTACTCCGATTATTGAAATCAACATTCACGCATGGTCCTTTAGTAATGTGGAGGAAATCCGGTAAACTCTTCGCTCCATTCCTATCTGGATGTTGCCCGCACATTGGATTCAAACATACGGCTGTACCCCAGCCATTCCTCTCCCTTGTCATTACTGCTGTCTAACAACTCAACAAAGCCCTCCAGCTTTGCATCTGTATTATCCGCAAATGCCAGCGCCACTGCTTCCATCAGCGCAGGCTTCTTTGGTGAACCATATTCCAATTCTCCATGATGGGACAAAATGCAATGCTTCAATTCATTTGCCAGTTTAACCGGGAATCCCTCAATCTGCTTAATCTTCTCATCCAGCATAATCGTTCCCATTACAATATGCCCGATAAGCTGTCCTTCATCCGTATAATCATTTTCCGGGAAAGAAGAAATCTCATTCATCTTGCCAATGTCATGGCAAAGCGCTGCAGTCACCAGTAAATCGCGGTTAAGTGCCGGATAACTCTTCGCATAAAAATCACACAACCGGGCAACCGAAAGGCTATGCTCCAGCAGTCCCCCTGCAAAATTGTGATGCATGGTCTTTGCCGCAGAATGAATCTTAAACGCCTTGATAAAATCTGCATCCTCCGTAAATACCATCTGCAACAGCTGTAATAAATGTGGTTCCTTTACCGTATGTAGCATGGTTACCAGCTCATCATACATTTCATCCAGGTTCCGCTTGGAGCATGGCATGTAATCCACCGGGTCATATTCTCCCTCTGCTGCTTTTCGGATACGCCGGATATTCAACTGCAATGTTCCCTGAAAACTGGTTACCTGTGCATCTACCTGAATATAATCCATAGACTCAAAATGTTCAATTCCATTTGACAAATCCCACACCTTACCATCCACAGAGCCGGTTTTGTCATGCAGCTGCATGGAATAATAATTCTTACCTGCCTTTGTCTGCAGCATTTTTTTATCTTTACATAAATAAATGGACGAAATCATATCTCCTTCTCGTAATTCTTTTATAAATCGCATTTTCTTCCGCGGAATAATCCGCTCTCCTTTCCTGACATACCATACTAGGTAATTGCAAAACTCATTATTTCAAAATATGAGTTGTGGAAATGTAACAAATTATGTTTGCAGGACATCCCGGAACGCCAGTGGTTAGCGAGGTATTTTCGAGCTTAGCACTGTTGCGTTCCGGGCTAAGTGCAAACGGTCCGGAAAACATATTTGTTACATTTGCACAACGTAGGCTTTCAAAAAATCCGTTTTGCAATTACCTACATTACTATACCCAATTCTACCCAATCTGTCCACCCTCACGGTTACTTTCCTTTGTCAGTGTAAATACAAATTCACTGCCTGCGCCCTCTGTACTAACCAGATTAATATTCTCATTATGCGCCTTGATAATTTCCCTGGTAATAGATAAGCCCAGACCGGTTCCCTGTTTATCCTTGCCTCTGGACGGGTCCGTCTTATAGAAGCGGTCCCATACCTTGTTCTGTTTATCCTTCTCAATCCCCGGCCCTTCATCCTTCACAGAAACAAATAATTTCCCGTTTTTGTCATATACCGTAACGGTAATTCTTCCATTCTTGGGACTAAACTTAATCGCATTATCAATCAGATTATATACCACCTGTCCAATCTTCATTTTATCCGCATATACTATAGTATCCTCTGCCGGACATTTCAGTCGGAAATCAATATTTTTTTCTTCACACAAACCCTCTACCGTATTTCTTGTCGCCTTGATTACATCCACAATGTCAAAGCTCTGGCGCTTCAAAATCGGTCCATATGTATCAAAATCATTTAACTCCAATAAACCAGTGGTAAGCTTTGTCAGGCGCTTGGATTCATTTAATACAATATTCAGGTAGCGGTCATATTTCTCTACTGGTATGGTTCCATCCAGCATTGCCTCCAGATATCCCTTAATGGATGTCAGGGGCGAACGGAAATCATGGGATATATTTGCTATAAAATTCTTGCGGTACTCATCCAGCTTGCTCAGCTCATTTGCCATATATTCCATGGAGTCCGAAAGCTCTCCCAACTCATCCTTTCGTTTTACCCCAGTTCTTGCCTCAAAATTCCCCTTCGCATATTCTCTGGCTGTATTATTAATTCTAGCAATAGGGCGAAGCACTGTTCCGGATAGATATGCCAGCACAATACCCACCACCAGAATCATAACCAGGAATGGCATATACATAATACTCAGTATATTATCCTGGAGACTGTCCAGCTCGGTCATGGAGGTATGTAAAATCAAATACCCCTTTAAATTCTCCTCCATGTAAATCGGTATTCCAATACTAATCATGGTTCCGCCAAATATATTATTAAAATTTCCTGTCTGGGTAAATCCTTTTTCCAAATTAATATTCTCATCTAAGCTCTTGATATTTTTAGGCAGGCTATTATAGTTATCCGAATTGGATGCCGCAATCAAATTACCCTCCGCCGAAAAAAACCACACACTGGTTTTCAAGGTATCCTCAAATTCATTAAAACGTATCTGTAAATACTCAAGAGACGTAATTCCCTGAATATACGAGGAAATAGTCTGCTCTGATAAAAGCGTTGCTTCATTAATCAGGTTACTCTGCTTCTCTCCTACCAAAACCTTCTGCGTTGCATAAGTGGTATAACTTGCAAGGGCAATAAACACCCCGATTAGCAGCACAATTATCACCAAAATTACTTTATCAAAAAATGTACGCTTCAATTTGCTTCACCCCGGCTATTTTACTTCAAACTTATATCCGATTCCCCACACGGTTGCAATAGACCAATTACCTCTATCCTTTATCTTTTCCCTGACACGTTTAACATGTACATCCACAGTCCGCGTATCTCCAATATAATCGTAACCCCAGATTTTATCTAAAAGCTGTTCCCTGGTAAAGACCTGATTCGGGCTGCTGGCAAGAAAATATAAAAGTTCTAATTCCTTTGGCGGCATTTCTACCATATTTCCATTATAAATAACAGAATATCCGGTGAGGTTGACGGTCAAGCCATCATATTTAACACACTCACCCTGTTCCTCTGCCGGTACAGCATTATGGATATCCTCCTTTTGCGCAGCTCTTCGCAAAATGGCCTGTACCCTGGCAACCAACTCATTGGAATCAAAGGGTTTTACCATATAATCATCCGCACCGATTTTCAAGCCCAGCACCTTATCAAATACCTCTCCCTTTGCGGAAAGCATGATAATTGGTACATTGCTGTCCTTCCGAATCTCCCTGCACACATCATAGCCATCAATTCCCGGCAGCATAATATCCAGTAAAACCAGCTGCGGCTGATATTCTTTAAACTTTTCAAGCGCCTCTTCTCCATTTAACGCAATTTCTGTATCAAAGCATTCCTTTATCAGATAGAGAGAGATTAACTCTGCAATATTTTCATCATCATCTACTATCAATATTTTTTTCTTATCCATTCCTGCCTCCAATCTTTTCGGTTTTGTCATATAGTTGTAAAACCGGTTCTCCCCTACAGCTCTACAATGGTGACGCCTGCGTCCCCCTCACCAAACTCTCCCAGCCGGAAGGACTTCACATAAGACTGCCGTTTCAGATATTCATGGATTCCCCTCCGCAAAGCGCCGGTTCCTTTTCCATGTACCACCCGCACCTGGTTTAAATGTGACAAACAGGCATCATCCAGATATTTATCCAACTCCATGACTGCCTCATCCACTGTCATACCCAACAGGTTGATTTCCGGCTTTATCGACTTTGTCTTATTCACAGAGGCACGGTACTGTGCTGTTTTTTGCTGCTTAGACTGCTTTTTCTCTTCCTCCACCAGTTCCACATCGCTTATTTTAACCGTACTCTGCAAAATACCCATCTGTACCGTCATTTCCCCTTTCTGGTTTGGCAGTGAGCGCACCGTACCATCCAGATTCAAGCTGATTACATGTACTGTGTCTCCCAGCCGAAAGTCTGTCGGTTTGTTCTTAGATTTACGGTTCGGTGCCTGGTATTCCAGCTTTCCGTTTACGGCATTTAACTTCGCCCGGATTTCACCGCGTTCCTTCTCCATCTCCTTATTACTTGCAGTCTGCGGCTTCTTCTCCCAGTTATTGTATTTCCGGATGGACGCATCTGCAAATGCCTTTGCCTCCTCCAGAATATCTCTCGCTTCCTCTCTCGCATTGCGCAGTATATCCTGCCTGCGCTGCTCTATATGTTCATTCTTAGATGCCAGACGATTTTTCAATTTCTGGATTTCTTCCTTATTGGCGGCAATCTCCTGCTGCTCCTGTTCAATCGTGCGTTTGGAGTTCTCCAAATCTGCAAGAATCGCTTCCATATCAATAGCATCATTATCCATCTGGGATTTTGCACTCTCAATTACGGAATCTGCCAGCCCTAATTTCTTTGCAATGGCAAATGCATTGGACTTGCCCGGTATTCCAATCAATAAATGATAGGTAGGACTTAACGTATCCACATCAAATTCACAGCAGGCATTTTCGATTCCCACTGTGGTCATAGCAAAGGTTTTAAGCTCACTGTAGTGGGTTGTGGCCATGCACCGGATATTCCGGTTATGCAGGTCATTTAAAATGGCGATTGCCAGCGCCGAGCCCTCTACCGGGTCTGTTCCTCCTCCCAGCTCATCAAAAAGAACCAGCGTGTCCTCTGTCGAATGCTTCATAATATATACGATGTTGGACATATGGGATGAAAAGGTACTTAAACTCTGTTCAATGCTCTGCTCATCCCCAATATCCGCAAACACATCCCGGAATACCGAAAGCCTTGAGCCCTGAAATGCCGGAATATGCAACCCAGATTGTCCCATTAGTGTAAACAGTCCCAGTGTTTTCAGGGAAACCGTCTTGCCGCCGGTATTGGGACCCGTAATAATTAACATTGTAAAATCCTCTCCTAACCGGATATCAACGGGAACAACGGAATGCTTCTCCAGCAACGGGTGTCTGCCCTGCTTGATTTCAATGATTCCCTTATCATTAAATTTCGGCTGCGTTCCGTCATAGGATTTTGCAAAAGCCGCCTTGGCAAATATAAAATCCAGTTTTATCAAAAGCTCTGCATCCATTTCGATACTCTCTTTTGAGATCGCCACCTGCTCACTTAAGTTCGCCAGTATTTTCTCAATCTCCATGGCTTCCTTCACCGCTAATTCCTTCAACTCATTGTTGAGATTTACTACCGCCATGGGTTCAATAAAGAAGGTGGAACCGGTAGAGGACTGGTCATGTACCATGCCCGGAAATTGTCCCTTATATTCTGCTTTAACCGGAATACAATAGCGCCCGTTCCGCATTGTGACAATAGAATCCTGCAGCATAGCCTGATTTGTCTGCTTTGCCACAATCCCATTTAACACCTCGTGCACTTTTCCATTTGCTGCCTTTATACTTCTCCGGATATCCTTAAGAGCAGAGGATGCATCATCTGCAATCTCATCCTCTGATAAAATACAACGGTTAATCTCTCTTGCCAGATGCTGCAGCGGCATCAGGCTCTCAAAGTACCCTGTCAGGGAATCCTGTCTGGTGTTCACGCCGGAATCATCCTTATCCTGCACCTGTTCACCATACTGCCTTGCATTTTCTGCCACCTTAAGAAGCTTCGCTATATCCAGCAGTTCACTGACAGACAATGCCGCTCCTACCGCCACACGTTTCATAGCCTCGCCAATGGGATATACCCCCGAAAAAGAAAGACTGCCATGCTGGTATACTCTTGCCAGTGCATCTGCTGTCTCCTCCTGGTTTTTTTCAATCTCTGTTTTATCCACAGAGGGCTTTAACCGTTCACACATGCGCTTGCCCGCCGGGCAGGTTGCAAACCCTGTTAACTGTTCTATAATTTTATAATATTCCAATACTCTTAATGTTCGCTTATTCATGACATACCCTTTCTGCTTGCTTCGGCTTGTCAATCAGTATCCTTGCATAAATATAATTATTTTACCACAGACCTTTCCAAAATGAAAGCAGTCTACCACTCATATCTGTGAAGCTGTCCCTCCATTTGGAAATTCGGAAAGTCATTCTGCCGCAAGGCTTCATAGAGCACAATTGCCACAGAATTTGATAAATTCAGCGACCGTATCTCATCTAACATGGGAATCCTTACACAGGTTTCCTTATTATCCAATAAAATCTCTTCCGGAATTCCTGCACTTTCCTTGCCAAACATTATATAGCAGTCCTCTTCAAAATGCACATCCGTATAGGTCTGTTTCGACTTAGTGGTCGCCATATATATTTTTGCTCCAGGATTTTTCTCGAGAAAATCCTCGTAGCTGACATAGGTTGTCACATCTAGTTTATCCCAGTAATCCATGCCCGCACGTTTAATCATTTTGTCATTTATCCGAAAACCCAGCGGTTCAATCAGATGAAGCCTGGTGCCCGTCGCTACACAGGTTCTACCTATATTTCCTGTATTTGCCGGCATCTCCGGCTCATGTAATACAATATTTAACATATCTTTTTCCTTTCTCTAGTACAGGTGTCTATCCCCGAAGCTCCTCAATAAATTCCTTTATCCTTCCAACGGCAACCTTCAGCTCCTCCAAAGAATATGCATAGGAAACCCGGAGAAACCCTTCTCCACACTCTCCAAATGCACTGCCGGGAACCACTGCCACCTTCTTGGCATTCAAAAGCTTTGTTGCAAATTCCTCAGAAGTCATTCCAAATTCTTTAATACACGGAAACATATAAAATGCTCCATAAGGCTCAAAACAGGCTAAGCCCATTTCCTTAAATTCATTTAACAGATACCGTCTTCTCTGGTCGTAAGACTCCCTCATCCTTTCCACATCCCTGTCACAATCCCGCAGTGCCGCAACCGCCGCATATTGGCTTGTAGTAGGCGCACACATGATAGCATACTGATGAATTTTTATCATCTGCTCCATAATCATGGCAGGTGCCATTGCATACCCCAGTCTCCATCCGGTCATTGCAAAGGCCTTGGAAAATCCATTAATCACAACTGTCCGCTCCCGCATACCCGGAAGCGAAGCAATACTGACATGCCCACTATTGTATGTAAGCTCTGCATAGATTTCATCGGAAATAACATAAATGTCATGCCTGACAACAACCTCAGCAATGGCTTCCAAATCTTCCCGCTTCATTACCGCACCCGTCGGATTATTCGGATAAGACAGCATTAGTATTTTTGTCCGGTCCGTAATAGCCGCTTCTAATTCTTCTCTCGTCAGACGGAACTGGTTTTCATTCTTCAGGGAAATTGTCACCGGAACACCATCTGCCAGCTCCACACAGGGCACATAGGATACAAAGCACGGCTCCGGTATGATTACTTCATCCCCGGGATTTAACATTGCCCGGAGTGCCACATCTATTCCTTCACTTCCTCCAACTGTAAGGAGTACCTCTTTCTTTGGATTATAGGCAACATGAAATCTTCTGTCCATATATTCGCAAATTGCCTGACGAAGCTCTAACAGCCCGGCATTGGAGGTATAAAAGGTTCGTCCCTTTTCCAGAGAATAAATCCCCTCTTCCCTCACATTCCATGGAGTATCAAAATCCGGCTCACCGACACCTAACGAAATGGCATCCGGCATCTCACTTACAATGTCAAAAAATTTACGGATACCAGAAGGCTTCATTTTAATCACTTTATCAGATAGTGGATTTCTCATGCCGTCACCACCAGCCTTTCATCCTTCCTTTGTTGTTCCAGCTTTGTTCCGGTCTCCTTGTATTTCTTAAGCACAAAATGAGTGGAGGTGCTGAGAACTCCCTCCATCGGCGCTAATTTACGTGCAACAAACTGTGCAACCTCCTTCATGGTCTTGCCCTCAATAAATACTGTCATGTCAAACCCTCCGGACATAAGATAAAGCGAGGTTACCTCCTCATAATTGTAAATCCGTTCTGCGACACGGTCGAAGCCCTCTCCACGCTGAGGAGCTACCTTTACCTCAATCAAAGCCGTTACCCTTTCATCATCGGTCTTATCCCAGTTAATTACTGTATTGTAACCGCAGATAATCTGCTCCTGCTCCATATCCTGGATTGTATTTATCACAACTGCTTCATCCAGCCCCAGCATAGTAGCCATATCCTTCGTATCCATTTTGGAATTATTTTCTAACAATTTCAATATCTTTGTTCTCATATTCTGCATATTCATCTTCCTTTCCTGCTCCCTGACAAACAATAAATACTGCCTCAAATATTTATACCGGAAGAGGCTGTCCATAAAAAACAGCATTCAATGCATCACCCTTTGGCGGCACTAAAAAACGCTCGTCCTCCTCAATTACGATTACCCGGTCTTTTTCCTTTGTCGTCTTCCCGATTACATTTGCCTCTACCCCTGCAGCCTTCATAGTGTTTACGAAGGCTTCGCCATTATCCGTTATTAAGAGCAGGCTTCCCTGTCCATTCATCATATAGGGATTGATGTCAAAATATTCGCATACCTCAATAATTTCCTGCTTCATTGGTATTGCTTCCACCTCGAATCTTCCACCACAATTGCATGCGGATAACAACTGCCACAACGCACCAAACACTCCTCCATTTGATACATCATGGGCAGCAAAAATGCAGTCAGGGTTCTCCGCGACTGCCGCCTCTATTGCCGCAAGCTCCGGCATTAATGACGTATACTTCATATATCCGGCAGCTGTCCTGACATAGCTTACAGGATACCTGGTAATTAACTCTTCCTGTTTCAGACTGGCAAGAATCGCACCGCCATAAAGCCCTGTCCATTTTGTCATAACAACATCCATTCCCGGCTTTACCATTTCATAACGGTTCTCCCAAAGCGTTCTGCCATAAGCAGTAACCGTAACCGTGGGCTTTACTACAGAAGGTACCAGTTCGGTATGTCCTGCAAAAATCTCAATCTGGTATTCCTCTGCTTTCCTGCAGAGATTATCGGTAATTTTTCTAAGGACTGCCTCCTCGCTGTGTTCCGGCAGAAGTATAGCAACGGAAGCCCCATACGGTTTTCCGCCTGCTGCAATTATATTATTCACTGCATTATCAAAAGCATATAATTCATTTCCCATATAACAAAAGGCAGTGGTGGCCATGGATGTTACCATATCGCCAAACACTGCCCCATCATGTCCAATTGCTGCACGAAGAACGGTATCCTTTCTGCGATACCGAATTGGATTAATTACGGAACGTTTGAATGTATGCTCTGGCAATTTACCAGTTCTCATTCATCTTCTCCTTTCCCAGAACCTGTTGGTGCCTCCGTACTTGCTGGTGCTTCTGTCGTATCTGCCGGAGGGTCAGCCGGTGTGTCACTATTACCGGAATCATCATTTTTCTCTGTAGTCTTATCGCTTGTATCTTTCTTTTTATCTGGCTTTTTCTCAACCTTTTTCGTACCTACCCGAATCTTCGCTGCCTGTGCGGTATAACTGCTGCCATTCACCTTAACAGAATCGGTCAATACACCATCAATATATATGTTCTTCCAGAGTTCCACATAATATCCTGTATGTGCTTCCTGCTCCACTACCTCTTTTCCTTCCTCCAGAGTATCATCCTTTATTTCCTCCGGGTCACCCGGCTCAATCGTGTTAATCACCTTACTCTCAAAGTCGATTGTCCGGTTGGAAGGCCTTGTATCGTGTCCATATATAGCAAAGGAAATGGAACCTCCACCTGCGTATCCTTCAATATAAATCGGATATTCCGTATCATTGGTAAATTTAAAGTCCATATAATCTCCTGCAATGGCAGCGTCTCTTCCTTTGTCCGCATAGCTGACTGTAAGAGAATGGGGATAACGCTCATCCACCTGCAATTCTGCCTTCAAAACCGCATTATAAAGCGTTGTGGAAACCTGGCAGATACCTCCACCAAGACCATCCACTAATTCCAGACCACTTCCGTTATTCACATACTGTCCCGCATTCGCATAACCATTCTCCTCTGTAAATGGTGAAACGGTATTGTACATAGAAAACTGCTCTCCCGGCATTAGCACGGTTCCGCTTACTTTGCTGGCACCCGTAGCAAGATTCTGGCTTCGGGCAGTATTTCCCGAATTATAATTCGTTACGGACTGTCCCATCACATCATCTATGTTATAAAAATCCTCCGCTGTATATTGTGGCTGTTCTTCTTCCACTACCGCAGCGAGCTTAATATCCTTTTGTTCCCAAGGTTTTGCAAAAGCATCCTTTACTGCCTGTACCGTCTCATTCACCTTGATGGTTGTTCCCACTTCACCATCATATACAATAAATTCACCATTCTGCCGTTCAATCGAAGCATTCTTTGGCTCTGTTACAATATCACCGGTTTCATTTTCAAGCTTTTCCTTCAGTTTCCCTTCTTCAAACTGCTTTTCCGGAATCAATACAACATTCTCTTCCTCTAATGCCTTGATTTCTTTGTATCTCGTAAGAATATTTCCCTGACGTCCATAATTAAAAGCGGTATCCACGGCATCCTCCACCGACACTGTAACACCAATGTCCTTTAAAGATGTAGAGTAAGCGCCCACTGATGTAGTAAGGGTAAGTTTCAAATCTTCGATTCCATCAATATACTTATCGTATTCCTCCATGGCTTCTTCCTTCGTCAGACCACCCACATACACACTATCTAAGTATACACCTGCATATATGGTCTGTTTCTCCTCCTTGGCAGCCGCCATGTGATAGGATGATACAGTAATCACTCCTGCCAGTATTAATAATGCAAATACTTTTAAAATGCTTTTCTTCTTCATAATAATCAGTCCTTAATCTATATATTTATCATTATCGCATCTTATACGTAGACCATTTTAACATAATCAAACATCTTTTCAAGCATAAAAAAGAATACTGTCATAATTTACTAAGAAATTACTTTTTCCTCAGTTTTATTTGGCAATATGACAATTGCCCCCTTCCCCTTGTTAAAACAGAAAAACCTGACTCTTATCATTAATGTATCATAAAAAAAATATTTCTTCAACGAGACAGAAAAAATTTTAACAAAACTTCACATTTTTAAATTCCCTGCCACTCTAACTCTACTTATATAAAAATCGTTCTCATCAATTATATATTTATTTGACTTTTCCCTGATGTTCTAGTATATTTACGAATAATAAAGCTTTTTCACTCAAAAATCGTCCACTGGAGCATTTTCTCATATGCTTGGCAACATAAAAAGGAGCGTATTGCTTCGGAAAGCAGCGCCCCTGTCATACTAAAATGTTTGTTTCCTATATCGTTTTGCCAAACTGTGATAACTCAAAAATAATCCGCTGAACCATTTTCTCATATGCCCGGCAGCTAAAAGCTTCCTACTGATGTAACAATGCAGCTAATAACCATAACTACCACCAAAAGGATTGCGATAACAGAAGATATAATTCTCTGGGTTTTTTTACTACTGAAATTAAACATACCTACACCTCTTTTCTGAAAGGATTTACTATGAAGCCACTATTATTACCATCCATCTTAATATTATTCTGGGTATTGCACCACAATCTCCGCAAGAGCAATAAAACGGAAAAACAAAGCGTCCAGTCCTTTCTCAAACGGGAAAGCAATGCAAACAGTACGAGAAAGAAGGATATTTCCAATCTCGACTACATTAACGTACCCCTTGATACTTTACCTCTTGATATTACCCTAAATGATGAAAAAATGCAATCAAAGATTCTTGAATATAAGGAAGAAATTCTGTCACTGTCTAAAAAGCCTATGCTGAATCTGCTTGGCGTGACAAACACAGAGCTCAAGGAACAATATGGTCCGGCCAATTTAGAACAGCTCACCATCTGTGACCAGAATTATTGCCGGTATATCCGCACACTTCATCTGTTTGCAGAATGTATATATGAAGAATATCCAAAAGCAGCTGTCCAGATTCTGGAATACTGCCTGTCAATCGGAACGGATATTTCCGGCACTTACTATATACTGGGCACTTACTATCTGAATAACCATGACCAGGAGCATTTCCTGCAATTATATGACCGGATTCCGAGACCGGCATCCATTGCCGGCAAAACAATTATAAATAAATTAGATTCTATGAAAAATACATCTTTTTAATATCTGTCAAATCTTTTTTAATTCATGCAACACTTTACAGCATTTGTGACACTACTAAAACAGAATATTTAGAAAGCAGAGGTGAAAGGATTGAACCAGGAAGAGATAAAAGCGCATGTACTGCTTGCCCGAAATGGAGACACCGCCTCCTTTTGCAAGCTGTATGAACTGTATTACAAGGATATGTACCGTTTTGCCTACTACATGCTTGGTAATCAGCAGGATGCCGAGGATGTTATCAGTGAAACCGTATTAGACGCCTTTACCGGTATTAAAAACTTAAAAAAGCCGGAAAAATTTAAAGCATGGATTTTTCGGATTCTATCTGCAAAATGTAAACGCCAGATAGCTGTTTATATTTCAAACCGTGAACACGTGAAAGCGGACTCTGAAAATGAACCACTTGCCAGGGAAGACCATCCATATGCCGAACAGCTTGATTTAAGAGCGGCATTTAATACCTTAAACGAAATGGAAAAAACAGTCATTTCTCTTATGGTATTTGCCGGCTACAACAGCCGGGAGACCGCAAAAATTCTAAACAGCCGAGAGGGGACCATCCGCTCTGCCAAGAGCCGGGCTTTTACAAAAATGTCACAATATTTAAAGGAGGATTTTGTATGAACGAACAGGATTTCATTCACACTATCGAGAACCAAACAAAAGATTTACCAATTCCAGACAGCATTTCTCCTGATTCCATGAAAAAAATGCTGGATGACCATATAAATAACGACAGCACTGCAGACATCCCTGCTCCTGATAATACCGGCAGACGCAGACGTTACATCCGGCGCTTTACTGCCGCTGCCTGTATTGTACTTCTTCTTGCTGGAACCTTCAGCATTTCCAGCCTGTTATCCGACACCAAACATACTACGGATAATGCATCAGCAGACGCAGGCAGCAGCACGGAATCAGAGGCAGTACAGGAAGAAGCTGCAGAGGACTTCAGCGAAGACCTCGCCTACCAGACAAACCTTGCCACTCCTGACAGCTATGACGATTACTATGATGCCTTAAAAAACGCATATGATACCTATTACGACAGCATTTCCACGGTGGAAACACAAACAGATGCTGTGACAGACTTGACAGACGGAATACCGGAAGCGGCTGCAGAGGAGTCCATGAATGACACTGCCGCCACCAATGACCTGCGCTCGTTTGATACCGCAACCACAAAGCAGGCGGCAGGCGGTGGAGAAAGCAGTGGGAATTATTCTTCCACCAACACCCAGGAAAAAGAAGTGGATGAAGGCGATATCATCAAAACCGATGGTACTTACATTTACCGTGTCAGCCAGAGCTATGATGACACATATGAATACCGCAGCAGCCTCACTATCACGGAAACAGACAACGGCAGTCTGAAGGTAGTCTCTACCATTGATTTAAACGAAGCATTAGCTCTGAAAGGTTCCGATACCTCCATTAATTTTCAGGAATTTTATCTGTATCAGAACCAGTTAGTTTTGATGTACCAGGGCGAAACCTACAGCAAAGAAAATGATGCCTATGAAAGCACGACACATATTGTCCTCTATGATATAAAGGATAAGGAAAATCCAAAGAAAATAAAGACGCTATCCCAGTCAGGCTGGTACGGAAGCTCCCGGATAAGCGATGGTTATCTGTATACTATAAGTAACTTTACCGGCACCTCACTGGAAGATAAGAAAAAATATTCCCGCTATATTCCAAGTATTAATGGGGAAACCATTGCCTGTGGTAACATTTACTATCCAACAGATGTGATTATGCAGTCCACCCATGTGGTGACCAGTCTTGATTTAAGCAATCCAACAGGCTTTTCTGACAGCAAAGCAATTCCGGTAAGCGGTGGAGAAACCTATGTCAGCGATTCCTCTATCTACTTCTATGCCACCGTTTATACGGATATAACCAAGACGGAAATCATGAAGGTGGGATATGAAAAGGGCAAACTGACAGTCGGCAGAAGTGCCGTTGTGGCAGGATATCTTTACGACTCCTTTGCCCTGAATGAACAGGATGGATATCTGCGGATTGTGGCTACCATTCCTGCTAACAATATCTCTCTGCTGCGCACCTTTGACATGAAAAGCACCGCCGGTACCGGAAGCACAAACACCGTAAGGGAAGATGTCAACGCACTTTATATATTGGATAAAAATATGGAATTAACCGGAAAGCTGACCGGACTGGCTCCAGGAGAACGAATTTACTCCGCCCGCTTTATGGGAGACACCGGATATTTTGTCACCTTCCGGAATATGGACCCACTGTTCTCCGTGGATTTATCCGACCCTGCCAATCCAAAGATTCTTGGCACCTTGAAGATACCAGGATTCTCCAATTACCTGCACTTTTATGACGATACCCTTCTTTTAGGAATCGGGGAAGCGATTGACCCGAACACTATGGAGTCCAAGGGAATCAAACTTTCCATGTTTGACATCAGCAATCCTGCCGATGTCTCCGAACAGGATAATTATATCATTGAAGGCTCCTATTACAGCGAAGCCCTTTACAATCACAAGGCAATCATGATTGACCCGGTGAAAAATATTTTTGGATTCCTTTACTACGGAGAGGCAGATCATGAATCCTGTTACTACTATGTGACCTACACCTATGATAAGGAAAAAGGCTTTGTGGAGACCGCCAGATATCCAATTAAGGACGATTCCGGATATGAAGCCAACGGTGTGAGAGGCTTATATATCGGTGATTACCTCTACCTCACAACAAACAAATCAGTCACCAGCTATAAAATCGGTTCTACGAACCCAATTGCGCAGATTTATTTTAACTAACAATTCATTGAGCAAAAGCAGGATACATGCCGCCACCGTTCCAAAAAGCCCCAGGCGCTTCCCCGGTGGTGTAAACAGCAGCTTCACATCATGCCTGCCCGGCTCTAACAAGGCACCTGCAAAGGCCGTATTCACCAGTTGGATATCGGCCTTTTTGCCATCCACATAAAGCGCTAAGCCATCCTGATACGGAATGGAGGTTACAAAAAGGCTTTGCTCTTTTTCATCCGTCCGGCAATGTAAAACCTCTCCACCCTTTCCCTTCAAAAACTCCACTGTCTTCACATTATCCTTATTAAAGCTGTATTTCGTCAAAACATGATAGGTCAGATTCTGTATCTGAAATTTTCCCTTATTGCAATGCAGCTCTAATGAATTTGCTATCCTTTCATTCAGAAAAAAGGTAAAACGCTCGTTTTGATTTGGATAGGGTGCCCCTTTTCCGGCCAGCTTGTTACGCATACCGTTTATTGTAATCTCCACCGGCCATTTCGTTCCGTTCACAACATCAAAGCTTAAAATGCCTATTTTCCCCTTTAATTTATTCTTTAACCGCAGCGTACATTCCCCGTTCTTTTCTGCCTTAACCTCTATACCATTCCCCTTCTTTTCCCAGGATAAACCGGAGGAAGACCTTGCCACCTGGAATTCAAAATCCATTTGCCGCATTTTCGAGCCCGAAAGTATGGCAAGCTCATCTGAGACAGATAAAACCTCTGCCTGCTCTCCAAATTTCTCTGCCAGCACCTCATCCTCCACAACCGTGTAGCGCGTCAATGCCTCCAGAGAATAGGGCACTGTCAGAGACTCAAAATTTTCTCTGGAAATAACACGGTTATTCAGATAAGCAATGGGCAGGACATTGTCATTTTTTGCAATTGTATAATCTCCCTTCTCATACACACTTCGATATCCCCCAGGCACCTTATCCGTATTTGTTATCACATACTTAACTCCCATAATATACTGTAAAAAGGGATTTACCTCCGGCAGTAATGCCACACGGTTATTAATCCGGATTGGAGTTTTCAAAATATCATAGTAAAATGCCGCATACCGCTTATTTGACACAGACGAATACATACCTGTGGTTTTTTGATTGGCAAAATGCAGCTGGTTAGCATTTATCAGTGGATTCGTCAGATAGTCTGTGCGAACCCACTCATCTGTTATCGTATCCTCTAATTCCTGTTTTGTGAAAATCTCCTCTCCGCTTGTCACTGGTACAAAATCCTCTTCCTTTGACAAAAAAAACGTTCCCATCATAGGGACAACCAGCAATAATATATATACAACTGCTTTGTTCTTCCATTTCCATATCCAGGAAAAAAGTAGAATCAACGCAATATCTGCTAAAACCAGTGTAGCTGCAGCCGGTATTTCCCCATTGCCGGTCCAAAGCATTCCCACGCATACAAGGATAAGTATCAAAGATGCCAGACGGCTGGACGGTTTCATTTTTCCATTCCACACCTCACTCAAAATCCGCATACAATGCAGCAGTATTAACGGCAGAAACGGCATTAAAATCTTTGCCCGGGTATATAAGGTTCCATTTAGGAGATATGGGATAACCGGAAAGCAAAACAGGCACAGACAGCCAATGCTTCCCACACGATACTTCTTATGAAATAAACCCAGCAGCAGCAAATAGAGAATAATCATGGAAAAACCGATTCCATATGGATCATATAGCAGCCCCTTCAGCTGGAGCTTAGGCAGAAGCAGGGACAGCAGACTGGTTTTCCCCGATGCACGTCTGTTCTCCAGCAATGCCAGAAATGTCGGCCAGAGCAACACCATGGAAAGTCCCACAGACAATGCCATAATTTTAACCAGCAACAGCCAGTCCTTCCACTCTTTTGTATTCTGCCACCAATAGATTGCAATTACAATGAAACAGCAAATCGAATAATAATAGCTCTGAAAACAGATTCCCGCCAAAAACAGGCAATACAGAAGAATATGCCGTGTCCGCAAGGTTCTTTCTGTAAAAATCAATGCAAGAAACAGAAATGGCATATAATTAATAAACATAATCTGCCTGTGAAAATGAAAAAAGCAATTGGCAGACATACAGAAAAAACTGCCAAGAAATGCAGGACCCGGACTTAACATACATTTTCTAAGCCAGTAATAGCATAGCAATACTGTCAATAAGAAGCTGCTAATCATGGTTATGATTATAATCTTTTCCATCGGAACAGACGGCATCAAACACCCAATCAGAACATCCGGCCGCAAATATCCATAATACGAAAAATTATATGCATTATTTCCGCCGCCAATCCATAAAAAATCAGGAAGAATGGTTTTTTGTCTCAGTATTTCATCCCGAAGCGTTTCCGCAAGGCTCACATGCTGGCTCATCCAGTCTGTATTGGAACCATATACCGTACCTTCCGGAACCATGATATACAGCAATCCAAAAAATGCAATCACCATGCACAGACAGACAAAAATATCCTTTTTCAAGTTCTTATTCTTAAGCTCCATATTTTTCCTTCCCTTTTTACAATTTTCCCAATAACAAGCATTTCATAGTATAGTGCATAATATAGGAAAAATACAGAGGGATTTTCTTAATTTTTATTTAAGATTTGTCAGTACATATAACAATTGCCCCTAATACCAGCACAATACCGATTGCATTATTGACTGTCATTTTTTCATGGAACAGTACGATTCCCAAAACCGTTGCTGCCACCGGCTCCACAGAAGCAATGATGGAGGCTTTGCTGTTTTCCAGTGCTGTCAGTCCAAGCGTATACAATATGTAAGGAATCACCGTACTTACCAGCGCAAACACAAGATAAAAGCCAAGCATACCGATATCCTCCACGCAGGCTCCGTATATCTTCTGTACATCAGCCAGCGGCAATACGCCAATGGAGGCAAACACAAATGTATAAAAGGAAATTGTCAGGCTGTGGTATCCCCGTTCCAGGGCAAACCGGCTAAAAATAGAATAAAGCGCATAGCCAAGCCCTGCGCCAAGTCCCACCAAAATGCCTGCTGCATTAAGGCTCTCCGTGCTTCCCACCAGACCTGTCACCAGAACACAGCCGATAAAGGTTGCCACCAGCGCTATCAATTTAACCGCAGTTATTTTTTCATGAAAGAAAACGGCTGATAAAATCATAACAATCGCCGGGGCTGTATAAAGCAACACCGCTGCCACTGACAGTGAGGTCATGGTAATTGCCTTAAAATAACAATAGTTAAAAAATACAATGCTGAGAATACCGGTTCCGGCAAAACACCAGATATCCCTTATGCAGATTTTTAACATTTTCCGGTTGTAGAAAAACAAAACCAAGAACAGCAGAAGGGCGGTGACAACGGAACGCACCGCCACAATTTCAATGGTAGTAAAGCCGGCAGCATTTAACCGTCTTACATAAATGCCCATCATTCCCCAAAGTATGCCTGCTAATAATACAAAAATCGGAGCTGGTTTTTTCATGTTATCTTTCCTCATATGCTTAATAAACTATAGTAATTTTCATAAACAACGATTCTTAGTATAACAAAATATTCCATTAAAATCTACTACTCCTGATGCCGGATTCTCTCAATCAATGCATCTTTTTGTAAATAGCTGCTCATATAACCGGATAGTACAACCTGCAGTCCAAGCAGAATACCTGCCATAACCAGCAATTCTGCCACCGGTACGCTATAAGTGGAAATTCCGACTACATGTCCTGCCCTGCATTTGAGCCATGCCAGATAACCAAGTACATTTCCAAGGGACAGCGATACAAGCAGGGTGCCCACCGTAAATATCAGTCCCTCCATCTGCAGCATATGGTTTAACTGCCGCTTTGTCATACCGATTGCCTGCAAAATACCAAGCTCCCTTCTTCTCGTAATAATACTGGTAATCAGGGTATTAGCCATATTCATAAAGCCAATCACTCCGATAATTCCAAGCAAAGCGTAAGCGGCACTCTTCACCATGGCAACAGACATATTGGAAAGCTTATAAGCATCCTGATAGGTATTTAACTCATAATATTCACTCCCCGCAGTCATCTGCTCCAAAGCACTTTGAACGGAGGCCAGCTTATCCTCCTCACAGCTTACCCATACATCTACCGTCATATTTTCTGTCAAATCTATTGCCTCTAACTGCTCCTCTGTCAGCACAAACAAACTGTTTGCTTCCGTGGAGCCTGTCAGGGTAAAGGTCATTGGGATTTCCCTATCCCCGTCATAGAAGGTGAGCTTCACCTTATCACCAATCGCATAACCATAAGTATCCATCCAGTAATCTGAGGCAAACACAATCTCATTGTTCCTATTTGCACTGTCATAATCAATGGTTCCACGCTCTGTCTCCAGCTTCTGGTAATCCTCCTTTGAGAGTGCCGGTATCCAAGTATACAGCTCATCCTCTTCTCCATTTACATTTTCCCGCATTGCCCTTATGGCTTTTCTTGTCTCTACCTTTGTAACGCCATCTATACTGCGGATTTGGTCAAGCCATTCCTCACTCATCAGCTTCTGCTGCTGGACGTGGTTTAAATTATTCTCCGGATAAGCGGTATCATCTAAAGCACAGTCGAGAGTAATGTAGAAATCCCCCTTCTCCACCTGCTTCCTTGCATCAAACTCTGCATCCATGTTACCTGCCACATTTGCAACGACCACAAACATGACACAGGAAAGGCCCATGGTAAAAATGGTTGTCAGAGTCCGCTTCTTATTTCTTGCCAGATTTGACATGGTAAGCTTTCTGACATTGACAGCGGAATACCCTTTTCTTGTTCCTTTCCCTTTTACACTGTCCTCCTGGTAACGCATCGCCTCCACCGGGGAAATTCCTGCTGCAACCCGCATTGGTTTTCTAAGAGAAATATATACCGTAATAAACGAAATGGCGGGGGCCAATAGCATCAGAGGAAGATTAAACACCGATACGGTTTCCATATCTGTCATAGACAAATCCTTGTACATCTCTCCTATAAGCCACTGGAAGAAAATATTGCTGACCAGAAGTCCAAGCAGCAGACCAGCCACCGCTCCGATTCCTGCTAAAATCATACCCTCCTTTAACAGGATGCTCTTAATCTGCTTCTTTGTTGTCCCCAGTGCACGGAGCTTGCCATATTCCTGTACCTTCTGGATAATGCCCACATAGAAAATGTTATAGATAACCAGTGCAGAAAACAATACTACTAAAATGGCAATCACACTACAGATACTGATAGTCTCAAGACCTGGGTCTAACAGCCACATCAGATACGCTATATTGATTACTACCTGTGTTTTGTCAAGACCCAGCTCCCCTGCCAGGTTTTCTATTTTCTCCTTCATCTGGTCTTCATTTAATTCCTCTTCCCCTTTTACCCGGAAGACTACACTATAACTTCTGTCCTCTTCCGGCACTGTATTCTCATAAAAGGCCTCTGATACATAAGCGCCATATGTTTCCCTTAATTCATTTGCCTCGCTCTCTGCCAGAAATCCGCTGATGACAAAATCCTTTGTTGTAAACTCTCCGTCCCCAATCCGGCAGCTTAAGCTTACTTTATCACCAATCTGTGGGTTTGTAAGACCTGCTTTTTCAAAGAAGCCCTTCTGACCGGCTATTTCATCTTCCTTCACCGGAAGTGTACCCTCACTGGTACTGACATGCCCCAGCTTTTGTGCGGTTTCATCGATATAGGAAAGGATACCGTCTGCATCCTCCAAGGAAACACTGGCAAAATTTGCCATTCTGCCTACATCCAGAAACTCCCCATGAATTTTCATCTTCTCATATATTTCATCGTTTACCCGGACAAAGCCGCCAAAATGTTCCCCATATGTTTTTCCTGCATTCACCTTCTGCTCCTTCACGGCACCAAAACCGGAAAGTGCAATAACCGTTAAGAGCATTGTAGTCAGCATAATGGAAATAGAAATCAGTATCGTTCTGCTTTTGTTGGTTTTTAAATTTGCTACTGCAAGCTTTGTTGTCGTCTTCATTTAAGCCACCACCTTACCGTCTTCAATGACAATAATCCGGTCTGCCATCTGTGCAATCTCTTCATCATGGGTAATGACTACCAGGGTCTGACCATATTTCTTTGCCGACATCTTAAGAAGACTGATTACCTCATCCCCGGTTTTGGAGTCCAGGTTCCCGGTTGGCTCATCTGCCAAAATAATATCCGGTTTGGAGGCGATGGCTCTTGCAATTGCCACTCTCTGCTGCTGTCCGCCAGACAGTGTATTGGGTAGATTTTCAATCTTATTTTCCAGCTGCAGAGTGTTTAAGATATCCTTTACAAAGGCCTCATCCACCTCTTTTCCGTCCAGCCCCATCGGCAGTACAATATTCTCCCATACATTTAAAGAAGCTACCAGATTAAATGCCTGAAAGATAAATCCGATTTTTCTTCTGCGGAATACGGCAAGCTCCTCCTCCTTTAACTCAAAAATGTCCTTATTGCCGATAAATACCTTACCGCTGGTTGGAATATCCAGACCTCCTAACATATGGAGCAGGGTGCTTTTTCCTGAACCGGATTTTCCCACAATGGCAACAAATTCACCCTTTTCAATTTCAATATCCGTATTGTCAATGGCTTTTACTTCACTTTCTCCTTCTCCGTAAAACTTACATAACTTTTCTGTTCTTAAAATAGTATCCATTTTTTTCTCTTCCTTTCTGATTAATTACAAAAGCTGAGGATATCCTCATCCTTTTCCTATGAAACAATGGGGAATTGGCTATACTTTCCACGTTTGTTTCGTCTATGTTCTTTATCATAAAGAAACTGTCTTTCAGTTTTCTTTCAAAACAGGGAAGAGAGGCTTACGAAAATGTAAGAATGGGGGATTATATGTTAGATTATTTTTGCAGTTATCCGCATTTTTATTACAAGTTTGTTGGTTAAAGAATCCGTGAGTCACTTGATATTATTCCTTCAAACGATTACAATAGAGACTTAAAAAGCCCACAGATAACAGATATAAAGTCAAATGCCTGCAAGCAGTCACTTGGCTCATTTCTCGCAGGAATAAATAAGAAACAGGACGGTGTTGTGTGATTATGAAAAATATTCTAATTGTTGATGATGATATACATATTGGAAATGTGCTTGAAGAAGCGCTTACAAAAGAGGGATATGGCGTCTCCCGTGCTTATTCCGGAACAGAAGCCGTATTTGTACTGTCAGAGGCAAAACCAGACCTTGTATTACTGGATTTGATGCTGCCAGGACTAAGCGGTGAAGAGGTACTACCAAAATTAAAAGGAATACCTGTCATTGTGGTAAGTGCAAAAGTGGATATTGATAATAAAGTGGATTTGCTGCTTGGCGGTGCGGTTGATTATGTAACAAAACCATTTAGCACAAAAGAGCTTTTAGCCAGAATTGCAGTACAGCTTCGTAAGACTTCCAATACGCCTGCCATTTCTTCTTTGACATTTGATGATATTATCCTCAACACAGATACGCATATTGTAACTGTCGGCGGGGATGAGGTAAAGCTGACGAGGACGGAATACGCCATTCTCAAAATGCTTATGGAAAATCAAACGCAGGTTGTCACGAAATCACTTCTGCTGGACCGCATCAGCGAGGATACTCCGGACTGTACAGAAAGTTCCCTTAAAATGCATATAAGCAATTTGCGAAAAAAACTCCGTGTGGTAAAAGATAAAGATTATATAGAAGCAGTTTGGGGAATTGGCTTCAAAATGCGGGCAGAATAAATCTTTACGATTTCTTTACTGTTTTCTTTACCGATTTCTTTACTATTACCTGGTAAAATGTCAGCATCATATAAAGGGAGGTTCATTTTATGGATTATGTTCTCAAAACAAACGCTTTATGCAAAAACTATAAAAATTTCAATGCGTTAAACGGACTGTCTATGAGTATTCCAAAAGGAGCAATCTACGGCTTCGTTGGGAAAAATGGTGCGGGCAAGACAACTCTTATTCGTCTGATTTGCGGATTACAGGAGCCTACATCCGGCGATTATACGCTTTATGGCAGAAAAAACACCGACAGGGAAATCGTACAATCCCGAAGAAGAATGGGCGCTGTTGTGGAAGTACCGTCTATTTACCTTGATATGACAGCGGAGGATAATCTTAAGCAGCAATATTGTGTTCTTGGGCTTCCGTCTTTTGACGGATTAACGGACATTCTGAAGTTAGTGGGACTTGAAAATACTGGGAAAAAGAAAGCAAAAAACTTTTCTCTCGGCATGCGTCAGAGATTAGGCATTGCAATCGCACTTGCAGGTGACCCCGATTTTCTGGTATTGGACGAGCCTGTCAACGGGCTTGACCCACAGGGTATTATTGAAATCCGCGAACTGATACTAAAGCTCAACCGGGAACAGCAGATTACCGTTTTGATTTCGAGCCATATCTTGGATGAACTATCCAGACTGGCAACGCATTACGGATTTATTGATAACGGATGCATTGTAAAGGAAATAAGTGCAGCAGAATTAGAAGCGACCTGCAGGAAGTGTGTCCGTATGGAAGTCAGCAATACAAAAGCTCTTGCCCATGTGCTGGATGAAATGAAGATTGATTATAAAATTATTACGGACAAAACTGCTGATGTATATGCAAAAGTCAATATATCCCATTTGACGGCTGCATTGGCAAAAGAAAACTGCGAAGTGATTTCCATGCAGGAGCATGATGAAAGTCTGGAAAGCTACTATATCAGCCTTGTGGGAGGTGGAAAAAATGATTAAATTATTGAATGCAGGCTTTACAAGATTAAGAAAAAACAGATTATTCTGGCTATTCATTATATTTAGTATTGGTCTTGCTTTGTTTATGATTTATACACGATATAGTGATATGAAAAATTATGGAGATACCATAGAAGTAGAACAATTAATACTGAATTATGGAACAATAATAGGGATTGTGATTGCTATATTTACAAGCCTGTTTTTAGGAACTGAATATTCTGACGGTGTAATTAGAAATAAAATCAGTGTCGGACATAAAAGAATCCATATATATTTATCTAATTTAATCATCACAACTATTACAAGTTTATTTTCCTATATTTTACTTATTGTAGTTGTAGCAGTCATTGGAATACCATTATTCGGCTGGATAACCATGCCAATTTCAAAGCTGTTAATGTTACTTGGCTGTATATTTGTAACCGTGGCTGCTTATTCCGGTATATTTACATTTCTGGCAATGGTAATTTCGAATAAGACGATTACAGCAATCGTCAGCATTATGCTGGGTTTTGGTTTCATGATGATGGCGCTTACTTGTCTAAGTATCATACAAGCGCCGCAATTTATTGAATCAGCTTCTATCACCAATGAAGCTACCGGTGATTTTGAAATAGTACAAGAGCCTAACCCTAAATATCCCAGTGAAACAAAAAAGAAAATTTATCAAACCCTGCTTGATATAAACCCGGCAGGTCAGATGTTTCAACTGGCTGGAAGGACTGCTCCAAATCTAAAGATATTGCCAATTTATTCTTTTGGCATTTTGATAATATTTACAGCTTCCGGTATCGTGTTATTTCATAAAAAAGACATAAAGTAAGGAGTTTGCTATGGAAATATGGTTATGGGCTATCATTGGCATTATGGCTGTGATTATCATTGCCCTGCTCGTAAAAATTCATATCTTACAAAAAGCTGCAAAGGAAATTGAACATGCCTTTGCCGAGAGGCTCATAACCGATACCAACACGCTGATTGATATTTCTTCCGGTGACAGATATATGCGTAAGCTGGCAAATACCATAAATGGAGAGCTGCGTAAGCTTCGGGCAGACCGGCATCGTTTTCAGCAGGGAGATATGGAACTCAGAAATGCCGTTACCAATATTTCACATGATTTAAGGACACCGCTGACTGCTATCTGCGGATATTTGGACTTGCTCGAGCAAGAAGAAAAGTCAGAAGCAGTAGAACGGTATATTAAAGTAATCAGAAATCGGGCAGAAATGTTGACACAGTTAACCGAAGAACTATTTCGATACTCCGTCATCTTCTCAAGTGGAAAGAACAGGGCAAAAGAGCCTGTTGTTATAAACAGAATATTGGAAGAAAGCATCGCAGCATTTTATACTGCCCTTAACGAACGGGGCATTACTCCTAAAATACAAATACCTGAAAATCATATCATCCGAACACTTGACCGTTCTGCTTTAGCCCGTGTATTTTCCAATCTTTTGAATAATGCTATTAAATATAGTGACGGTGATTTGGAAATCACACTGTCCAAAACAGGAGAAATTACTTTTGCCAATACGGCATCCGAATTGAATGAGGTACAGGTTGGTAAGCTGTTTGACCGCTTTTATACAGTTGAAGCTGCCAGAAAATCGACAGGTTTAGGCTTGGCAATTGCCAGAACTCTGATTGAACAGATGAACGGAAGTATATCCGCTAAGTATGAAAACAATCGGCTAAGTATCTGTATTTTCTTTCCGGATGCTAAAGTCTAATAGGGCGTGCCTAATATTTCTGAGGCAACTGCATCACCAATACCTTATACATGCTGTGCTGCATAATACTCTTCCGGTGATATCTGATTAGCCTTTATCTCTTTCTTATTATCATACATCCGCCTATCTGCCTTTTGATAAATATCCATGAGCTTTGTACCCCTGCAGCTCTCATCATATAAGGCAAATCCACAGGCAATGCTGATTCTGAATTTTTTATCCGGCAAATCATTGTACTGCTTCATTTGTTCTAAAAATCTGACAAAACCCTCCTCGTAATGCTCCTGCACATGCTCACCACTGATTAAGACTGCAAATTCATCCCCGCCGATACGGAAGCATTTACTGTCTGCATTCTCAAATGCCGCTTTAATGATATCTGCACTCTTTACCAGCATGGCATCTCCCTGATGATGTCCCATATGGTCATTGACGTATTTTAAATCATTGACATCAAACATCACGATTCCAACAGATGGCATCTCATCCTTGATTTTTTCCAAATCCACCAAATGCTCTTCAAAAGAGGTACGGTTTCCAATCCTTGTAAGTCCATCCAGATAAGCCAGCTGCGCAACAAATTCTGACTGCACACCCAGCTTTACTGCATTAATCGTCTTTTCCAGACTGGAGCTGCCAAAGCACAGAATAAACAGCAAAAGACCAATCCTTACAAACATGGCACTATCCGTACCATTTCCACGGTAATACCGGACCACATCCGCAACCGTAGCTATGGAAATCGCACTTAACCCAATCGTTCGCAGAACACGGTACACATTACGGGTCTGACTATGACTGGTAACAACAGAATTACGGATAATCGAATACAATAAAACGATTGCTGTAAATACCAGCATAAAATGGCTGACAGACAATGTTTCATGAATGTCTGCAAGTCCCAGAAAATGAAGTCCCCAGCATACAGCAAATACAATAATTGACAGCGTACAAATCAAACGTACTATCAGCTTATGACGGAAGCCGAAAGCCGTATCCAAATAAAGTGCCGTCGGTATGGGTATCAGCATCAGCGATGCACAGGACACCACCTGCATAACCCGGTTATCTCCCAGATAAAACTGTATCAGGTTTGTCTCGGAAGTACACCACACAGCAATAAAGATTGCAAAAAGCCCCAGATACCGAAGCTCATGATTCTTCTCGGCACACATATTTATCGGGATATCTGCTATGATTAACAACAGTCCAACAAACAAGAGAAGGACACAAGTGATAAAAGCTACCATCTTACTGCCAAATGTATGCAAAATTGCACCCGCAGGCTGGGCAATGCAGATGTGGTCGATACAGGAACGAGCATTTTCGTATACATAGGTCATGCGGATTTCAATCTCTCTGCCCGCAGCCGCCACCGGAATGTTCACATAATTCCATTTTGTTCCATATGACTTTGTATAAATTGGACTTTCCGGAACGTACGGGTCGTATTGCAATTCCCCATCAATATATACCTGAAAGAAAATATTTTTACTCCGGAAGCATAATGCATCCCCTTCTTTCACTGTATCAGGAATGACATTATATATGGAATATTCTTCTCCTGCCCTTGTTCCCGGGGCTTCGTTCAACTTATCAAGCGTTACGGATACTCCATCTGCAGTATACCACCCTGCTTGATAATCTATTTCCTCACCAAAAAAATCCTCTGCCAGATTATTCCCCTGAAAATGAAAGATTGGCCATGCTACCATAATGACAAAAAACAAAATCATCAACAGATAGGCAACATCATATTTTGCATTTCGATTTCTCATAGACTGATTATCCTTTCACCGAATCCAGTTATTTATGTATAGTTTATTAGATACGGCAAAATTTGTCAATTTTCACTTCCAAAATATGACCAACATCAAGGGTAAATCAATAAAAATACACTTTGGAGGCTTTTCATAAAATCTCTTGAATCTTACTTCACCGTTACCTTCACCCGCTTATACACGCCATTTTGCGCATAAACATAGATATAACAGCTTCCCTTCTTTTTGGCTTTGACAACACCCTTTCTATTCACGGTTGCAACCTTCGTATTGCTGGATTCATATGCGATTTTCCGGTGGCGCTTAATGGTCTTATCCTTCTTCACCTCTTGTGCCTTTATGGTAAATTTCTTTCCTTTTTTCAGGGTTATTTTACTTTTATTGACCTTGACCGACTTTGCCACCCCGTATTTGCCGCCGGTGGTCGCTGCATGGATGGTCTTTGACACGGCAATGGTAACCTTCTTGCCGTCCACCACCTTATAGGCAGACACCACATATTTGTAATAAGTCCCTTTCTTAAGCTTCTTCTGGGTATAGGAGGTTTTTCCTTTACCCAAATCCTTAATCAGCTTATAATGGTTCTTCCTGCCGCACCGGTTTCCGTATACCTTATACCCGTCCGCCTTCGGTACTTTTTTCCATTTCAGGGTAACGGACTTGCCTGTAAGCTTCGTACTCCTTGCCTGCAAGGCATTAAAAACGGCTCCTTTCACATCCTCGGAGGACTGTGCCGTAATGGAAGCGTCCGTTACCGCCTGCACGGTGTCCGGAACATCGACTAAATCCGCTGTTCCGGGCACGGTCTCCGTCCTGTTTTCCCCGCACACAGTACAGGTAAAGGTTCTGACTGCATCTTCTTCTGCTGTTGCCGGTTTTGTGATACTTCCACCGTTCCACCGATGCCCTCCTTTTGAGGGCGTTCCTTCACCTCTTTTTATCCTGAATCCGCAGTCGCTGCAGCAGGTATCTCCGGTATAACCGCCCTCCATACAACCGGCTTCCTTCTTGTCCCTGATCTCCACATTCTCATGCAGACACTCTGTACTTGTACCGTCACTGCTCACGGTTCCGGCATAAGTCCAGACTTCAGAAGATGACAGATTCAGATGCAAAGCCGGGCACACGGCAATAAAATTGAGGTCGCTACCAGGGTAGATACTAAAAGTGTGAACCGTCCCGATGCCGCTCACATACAAAGCACTACGCAAATTAAAGCCCGGCGACCGCAGCCACCAAATTACCTTTACTGCCTTTGCTGTTGTATATGCAGTATTTGCCCTCTCTCTCGCACCATCACTTCCATTGATTGACGAAAAACCATATGCCGGATTCATCACCTCATCATATGACAGAAGAAAAATTTTATCCAGGGTATCCTTTCCACCTTCTGTCCCATACCTAGAATTGTCTGCGTTTACCACTGTTGACGTTTTAATCGCATTCTGTTCTGAAGCAGTGAAGGCCCGGTTCAAAAAATTTTCACTGCTGTAATCCATTTCACACACATTACTCCCTTTCCCATAACCGTTCAGCCAGCTTCTAATGGTAGAGGTTTCCCATGTCACATCGACATATGTATTATTATATTTTTGCGCATCCAGATTCTTGTCTGCCACTAAAAAAGCATCATCACCTTCTACCGAGAGTACCCGCCATTTAATCGGCTCCTTCTTCTGCCCTGTGACATCCGACTGGGGATAATTTCCAAAATACACGCAGTCCCATGTCACGACACCTTCCTTGTCCTTTGACGGTCCTACTAAAGTTCTCCTCGCCGCACTTACTGATTCTCCTATTCCCATCGGCATCCCTGACAGCAGAGTCAGTATCATGATACCAGTCAATATTCTTGTTAATACTCTTTTTCCTGTTTCCATTTTCATTCCCCTTTTATTTTCATTTTAAAACATACCTGATAATCCTTATTTTTACATTATTTTTCATTTCCACATCCTCCCAATCGCCATATGAATATTTCTACTATACCATATACAATTTTTATGTTTTAAATGAACTGACAAGACTTAGATGATATGCAGCTCTTTTTAGACCGGCATAGTGAATATTTTACAAACTGGAAGGCATTTATCTTAGAGGATACCATTGGAGAAGGCAGTTCCGGAACCGTATATAAAATAACAGATAAAAAAGGAAGTTATTGTGCCCTTAAGGTTATACCGGTGACTTTGCAAGACGGCATCAATCCCCTCTCCTTCGAAAACAGGATGCACTTTTGGGATTTTCACCGTAAAACACCTACTTCACCTCTGCCCTGCGGTACACCTGATAAACGACCGGCCAAAGAATAACGGACAATGCTGCGTAAACCGGAAACAGCACATTGAGCACACCAGTTACCCTTCCTCCAAGCTCTACCAGACTGAAGGTTTTCAGCGGCTTATTAATCTGCATTAGCTGGTCCGGTAAAACCATTAAAATCTGGTTCAGTATATGACTGTCCCCACCGCTTAAAAAGGCTGGAATAAAGAGAAGGATAAAGGGAACCATCACCGAGAGCACCGCCGATTTTGTCTTTGCCGATACAAGCATGGTCACCAGTATAACAAACAAGATTGCAATGTATCCACCAAACAGAATCAGTAAATGGCGCTGCAAAAAGGTAATATTGTAAAAGCTTTTCCAACCGCCTAAGCTAATCTGAATCATACAGTCTGCCCCGCTTATACCAAGAATCCCCAGAACAATTGCGGAATATAAGAGCATGACCAGCCAGTAAAGCCCTGTCACGATAGCAAGCCCCGCCACAAGCTTTGCCAGCACCGCTTTCTTACGCCCATGGTAAGCAGAGAAAAAAATAGAATCTGCTTTTAACTTTGTCTCACTGGAAAATATCCCTGCTACCAAAAATCCCAGAATCAGACACATAAACACGATAAGCATCGGTGCATTGTATTCCGACTCATCCCATCCTATAAAATCTTCATATATAAGCGGTGTTTCCATCTTCTCGTACTGCTTTACCAAGAATGCCTTTTCCTTCTCAGAAAGGAACTGAGAAACTACATCTTGCTCCGGGGAATACAGATATTCTTTTAGACTCTCCGTCCGATTGGAATAAAAGTTCTTTGCATCCTCCGGCTTCAGAGAATCTATTGTCCAATAATCCCATTCCTGAAATCCGGAATAGGAATTGGAAATCATCGTGCGGATATCTTCAAAGCCCTGTTTCCGACTATAGGCAATATCTTGCTGCTGTATGTCTTTCGACTGTGCTTCCGGAGTTTCGTTAATCCTTGCATTTTCCTCGATTACCTGTATAAGCTTTTCCTCTGTAAGCTCGCCTTCCCATTCCTTTTTCATCTCCTTTAGCTTGTGAAGTGCCAAAAGTCCCGATTCATGATTTCCCTCTTCATTCACATACTCCACATGAACTGCAAAATTACAGATTATCCCTAATAAAAATATTAAAATCAGCACTGCTATTTTGTTACTCGTCTTGGAGAACACCTTTTTTATCTCATAATACACCATTATCTTCACCTGCTTTCTCACCAAAGTAATATAAAAATACATCTTCTAAGGAAACCTCTTCCTCTACTGCGTTCGAATGGGGCATCTGCTCTGATAAAATCCGAAGCTCTACTCCATCGGGAAGCGTCTTGATATTGGCAACCTTGTACTGCTTCATATAAGTATCCACTTCCGTTTTTGCTGTCTTTACATTCCACACCCTGTCCGGAATGGAAGATGTAAGCTCATAAGCTGTGCCGGAATAGGCAAACCTTCCGTCCTTCATCAATAAAATTTCACCCGCAATATACTCCACATCCGAAACAATATGGGTGGATAGCAATACCATCCGGTCCTCGGAAAGCTCACTGATCAAATTTCGAAACCGGATTCTTTCATTGGGGTCCAGTCCCGCTGTCGGTTCATCCAAAATTAAAATACGGGGATCATTCAACATTGCCTGGGCAATTCCCGCCCTCCTTTTCATTCCGCCGGAAAGCTTCTTCATTTTTTTATTTCTCGCCTTGGAAAGCCCCACTTTTCCCAGCAATTCTTTTACCCTTTTTCCTGCTATTGCTGACGGAAGACCTTTAATCGAAGCAATATACATCAGATAATCCTGCACGGAAAAATCCGGGTAATACCCAAAGTCCTGGGGCAGATATCCTAACATTTTTCTGTATTCCCCATCCATCTCAAAGATATCCCTGCCGTCATAGGTAATCCTTCCCGCAGACGGCTTTAGCAGCGTACATAACATCCGCATGGTCGTGGTCTTCCCGGCACCATTTACTCCCAAAAGACCGTACACTCCGTTGTGCATCGTGTAGCTCACATCGGATACTGCCTTAAAATCACTAAATTCCTTTGTCACATGTTCTAATTCTAATTCCATATTGGATTTACCTCCCAGTAATTCTCACACTTTTTAAACACCTGATAAACCGTAAACAGCAGATACAGCAAAGAAGCAGAAAGGATTCCCCACCATACCGGCACCATCACTGCACGATACACTGCTTCTTCCAAAACCATCCATCCCCAGACCGCACTCCATAACAGGGAAAGTGCTATCGCAAGATATTCGGAATTCACCCATCTGCTGTATAACAGCCGGAAACAGATACAGCAGGTTACGTTAAACGGAAGGAAGAAATAAAACAATAATTCCTTTACGGTTATCTGTGCGGTAACCGATACCACACCACAAAAAACGCTTAACATGAGTACATCTGCCATTGCAAACAGCAGCATTCTCGCTGCATACACCTGTCTCAGTGAAAAATATGCTGTCCCTTCTATTTCCATAGACTGGCTGCTGCGGTTCTTCCACAGCTCCGGCACCAGCAAAATAGCAAACACCGCTGCCAGCACGCCCATAATCCGCTGCATATAAACATCACTGCCTGCGGAATACAGAAATCTCCATAAAACCACCAGAACCATTGCCTGACACAGCCACCACCATTTTTTGATATATCTCATCTGATTGAATAAAAATTCCATCCGTGACACGGTATGAAGCTTTGCACCCTCATAGAAGGCTTCCTTTGCCTTTGACAGAGTTTCCGTTATCTCTGCTTCTTCCAAAGGCACAATCCGGCTGGCTTTATAGGCGTACAAACGCTGTTCCAGCTCATGCCCCTTTGATAGGCTTTGACTGTTCTTCTGCTTTGCCAGTGTTCTTTTTTGAAATTCTGTCATGTCCCTTTCCTCCTATTCCAGTTTCGTAACCATCCGTAAGAATGGTTACTGTTTTATTTTTTAAGCATTCCTTCTAACTGCTCCTTCGCTCTTTTCATCCTATATTTCACCAGCGGAAGTCCGATTTGTAAAATCTCTGCTATTTCCTTTAATTTTCTGTCCTGAAAATAATATAAAATAATGATTTCCTTAAGCTCCTCCGGCAGCTTCGCCAGTGCCATTTCTATATCCATCCTGTCAGATATTTCCTCCATTGGATTTTCTTCCTTCTCCGGTAACTCTTCCATTACAAGCTCTGTTTTTTTCTGATAAAAATCCCTGCACAAATTTCCCGCAATAACATACAGATAGTTCACTGTTTTTCCCATATAATGATAATCTGTCAGTTTCCCAAAAAAACGTTCAAAGGTTTCCTGAGTGATGTCTTTTGCATCTTCTCTGTCCCGAATACGATACCTGCAATACTGTAAAATGAAGGGATAATACTGCCGCACAAAGCATTCCATAGCTTTTTCATCTCCGTTTTTCATTTTCCGTATCAGGAAAAAATCCTTGTCCATGTTTTCCTCCTTCCTTCCGTGTTGAAAGTACTTTCTATATGGTATAACGGTAATATACTAAAAAAAGATAGTGGAAATTAAATTTTTTTGATTTTTTAGTGGGAATTGTGATATCCTTATCTGGTAACATGAAATACTTGATGAGCCGAAATGCAGAAAGAAAAGGAATGATTTATTATGGAAAAGAAAAAATTTGAAAAATTACATATACAGCACATTTTATGGATGCTGGCAACCGCTTTTATAATAAGCCTGCTGTTTCCTGTTGCAGGTAAAACCCTTGTGGCAGCAGGTGCGGAGACCTCTGCTGATACAGCCGAAGAAATTCGCTTTACAAAAAGCACTACGAAAATAAAAGCCGGCAAAACCTATACCTTTAAGGTCTCGCTCACCGGAACGGATGAGCCCGTCACCTTTAAAAGCTCCAATAAAAAGGTTGCTAAAATTAACAATCAGGGAAAAATGACTACCATAAGAACCGGCACTACAAACATTACTGCCTATGCCGGCAGTCTCGCTGTCTCCGTCAAGGTAACCGTTACGCCAAAGAAAATTGTTGCATTAGACCCCGGTCATACCGGTGTTGTTGCCAGCGGTACAGAACCACTCGGACCCGGCTCTAAAACCAGAAAAGCAAAGGATGCATCCGGAACCAGAGGTGTTGTTACCAAAATTCCAGAATACAAGCTTACCCTATCCCTTGCAAAGAAAATGAAAAAACTCTTAGAGGCACGGGGTTATAAGGTCGTCATGACAAGAACCAACAGCAAAAAAGCACTTAGCTGTGTATCCCGTGCCAAAATTGCCAACAAGGCAAAAGCCGACATTTATGTCCGCATCCATGCCGACGGCATCGACAACCATTCCGTCTCCGGGGCTTCTGCTTTGTATCCTTCAAAGTCAAATCCCTACGTGGGAAAGCTGAGCAAAAAAAGCAAAAAACTCTCAAAATGTATCTTAAATGCCATGTGTAAAAAAACCAAAGCAAAAAAACGCGGTCTCAGTGCACGAGACGATTTAAGCGGCTCCAATTGGGCTAAAATGCCAGTAACCCTGATTGAAGTCGGATTCATGACCAATCCGGCTGAAGACCGGAAAATGGCCACTGATAAATACCGGAACAAGCTGGCGCAGGGTATGGTAGACGGAATTGATGATTATTTCGGTTATTAACCCTGCCCTGCCGCCATGGTGGCAATTGTCACATCTATATAATCTTATTTGAACTTTACCGCAGTTCCGTATGCCATAACCTCTGCAGCGCCCTGCATAATGGCAGAGGTTGCATATCTCACATTTACAACGGCATCTGCTCCCAATCCCTGGGCTTCCTCCACCATACGTTTTGTTGCCAAGGCTCTGGCAGTATTCATCATCTCGTTATATGCCTTCAATTCACCGCCCACCAAAGTCTTAAAGCTTTGGGTAATATCATGTCCGACATTCTTTGTCTGAATCGTACTTCCCTTTACAAGTCCTAACATTTCCAGCTCTTTTCCTGCGATATAATCAGTATTTACTAATATCATCTTCCTCGCCACTCCTTATCTCATTTATTCTTTGAATACACACAAATATGGTTATGCCCGCTAATATGAAAGGAGTAATCCCACATAGCAGCTTCAGGAAAAATCCCGGCAGAACTGACAGCAAAGTCACAAAATACCATATATAATAGCCCACAAGCACCACTGTTACGATAATGGGGGCAATCATTTTATTATCATGCTGTATATCGTTTTCTTCCTCCTTCAAATCAGTTAAATCTGACATGCTGTAACTCCTCCCTGGCTTGTTCCAGACACTTTTGCATTACTCTCGCCTATTTTAACATACTATTTACTCTTTATGCAACCGATTTCATCTGACACTGCATCATTGCAAACTTAGCATAATGGCAAAGGTACTTCCTTTTGTCTTCTCCTTACCATATGGAAATACCACAGTGATATTTCCGCCCTGTTCCTCTAAAATCTTTCTCGTCAGGTACAAACCTACTCCTGAACCCTCTGCCTGCTTGATTACTTCCTGTTTTCCTCTATAGAATCTCTGGAAAATGCGGTTAATCTCTTCTTTCTTTATCCCAATTCCTTCATCCCTAATCTCAATCCGGAAAAAATGAATCTGTTTTTCCATCGTAATCTGGATTTGGGAATCTTTCGGACTATATTTGATTGCATTGTCTAACACATTAACGATTGCTTCCTTTGTCCACTTTATATCATGGGGAAGAATCAACTTTTCCATCTCCGGCGCCGTACTGTCAATGGTAATAGCAATTCCCTTTTCTTCTGCCTTCCAATACACCTGATTCACTGCCTGCACTACCGTCTCAAAAATATTGCATCCTCCCTTTGAATGGTAATCATTCCCGTTTCCATGCGGGAAATATTCACCAGTGCTGCCAGCAGTCCATCCAGATGGGCAATCTGTTCTCCCAGCCTTTCCATAAATTCCTTCTGTTCCTCCGGCTGCAGCTTTTCCTCTTCTAACAGCTGATAGCACATCTTAATAGATGCCACAGGAGTTTTTAACTGGTGGGATAAATCCGTTACCAGTGCTTTTGTTTCTTCCTTTTCCCGCTGCATACTCTCTTCATTCCATTTAAGCTTCTGCCCTAAAGACTCTATCCGGTTATACAACGATGTCTCGCGATTCTCCTCATATTCCTCAGATAAATAATCATAATTGCCATTATAAAAGCCTTCTAAAATCTCCTCTAATTGACAAAATTCCTCTTCTCTTTTCTTTCTAAAAACATTTTGTCCACCGAAAAGTATTCCGCACATTACAACATATAAAGCAAGATAAAAAAAAGCCAGCCTTACTGCATTTTCTCTTGTCCTGCCAGAAAACACACTTTGATAATCCCTATCATAACCATATTCTTTCAGGATATCCTCTCCCACTTCCAATGCCTTTGGGTTCTCGTTTCCTTTCAGTAAATCTGCCGCAATCTGCTCTCTGGATATACCTTCCTGCCATTCCCCTAACATTTGATATATCATGCTTACATTCTGTTTTTCTTCCTGCTTCAAATTATAAAATTGAAATCCCCATGCAAAGGCTAACAGAAGAAAAAGCATGAGCATGTACTTTAATATCCATTTATTTTGTTTCATATTTTTAATCCCCATTTTGTTATTATCCCAGAAATCTTTCTACCGGTTACATTCCCTGTCCCAAAGATATCCAATTCCGCGCACGTTGCGGATATACACTGGTTCAGACGGATTCTCCTCTATCTTTTCCCTTAATCTACGGATATTCACTGCAATGGTATTCTCATCCACAAACTCCCCATTGATATCAAACATCTGCTCCAGCAGCTGGTTTTTAGACAGAATCTGTTTGGGATGCTCCATCAAAATAAATAGCAGCCGTAACTCGTTCTTAGTCAGCGAGGTTTCCTCTCCCTTCACCAGCACCTTCATTTCATTTTTCAAATATACCACATCACCGGAAACGATTTTCTCATCCCCGCCACCGGACATTCTTTTAAAGATTGCATTGACCTTGGAAATCAGTACTGCCAGACTGAATGGTTTTACCATATAATCATCTGCTCCCGCCTCATAGCCCATTACCACATCCATTTCCTGGTCCATGGCTGTCAAAAATATAAAATGCACCTGACTCGTTTTGCGGATTTTCCTGCAAAAATCCAGTCCGTTTCCGTCCTCTAATGTTATGTCACAAATAATCAAATCAATGGCATTAGATTTGAAAAGTGCCATCCCCTGTTCTACGCCATAGGCAGCTAGCACATGATAGCCCTCCTTTTCCAGCTTCAGGCTGATACCCCGGTTTAAATTCTCTTCGTCTTCTAATAGTAAAATCTGGTTCATGTTTTATTATCCTTTTCTTTACATTCTCATCATTTCCACCTGGGAAAGCGGCAGCTGTGTCCTTTCTGCCACCTGTTCTACTGTCATTCCCTGTTTTAAGAATCTCCGTGCAACATATTCCATGGATTCCCCAATCTCGATTACATGCCAATCCGGGTCATAAATACGGATTACCCGTTGTCCCCAGTCATGCTCCATAAGCGGATTCACATATTCAACCGGGTAGCTGCTTTGCTCCAGTTTTTCCAGAAAGCTGTCCATATCATTTTCTTCAAAATAAAGCTCAGCAGCATTGCCTCCCTTTATAATCTGCTTCCCTATAAACCTCTCCCAAATGCTTCTCTCCTGCAAAACCAGACCTTCGGTTAGTATTACATTCCCCCCAAAATCCGTCACTACCCGCAGACCAAATAAATCCCTATAAAATGCTTTCGACTTTTCTATATCATTAACTACAATCAATATGTTTTTCAGTTTCATATTCCCCTCCTATGAAGAAAACCTTATCCCTTTTATCATACCACACTGTTTTATCACTCTCAATGTTTAATGAGGTTTCCTAAATCAATAACTTCAAAAAATCAGGCAAAAACCGTTTCCGGTATTTTTGCCTGATTCGTCCATTGCTCTTCTATCTTGTTCCTCTGTTAATTAATTTACATAGGTAATTGCGAAACTCTCTTAATTTTACATTACAGTTGTGCAACATATACAACTCCATAAGCAGGTACTTTGGAGCCG
>URMF01000031.1 GCA_900548855.1 uncultured Eubacteriales bacterium | reverse complement strand
GCAGAATTCTGTATCTGGAACAGGAGATGATCCGTCTTCGGGATACCAGCACGGAGCTCAATCTCGTGTTACAGGAAAAAAACAAGAACCTGATGGAAAAACAGGATTATGAGATCTACCTTGCGACACTGCGGGAGCGCAACCGCATTGCAAGAGAGATTCATGATAATGTGGGGCATATGCTTTCAAGAAGTATTCTGCAGATGGGAGCACTGATTACGATTCATAAGGAGGAGCCGCTGCACGGACAGCTCGCCGGGGTGGGGGAGACGTTAAATCAGGCGATGAACAGTATCCGTGAGAGCGTGCACGATCTGCACGATGAGTCCATTGATCTGCGGCAGTCCATTGCGGAGGCGACCCGTGAGATGAAGGAGCATTATCAGCTCACGGTCGATTATGATATGTCTCCGGAGATTCCACGCAATGTAAAGTATTGTTTTATCACAGCGGTAAAAGAAGCCATGTCGAATATTGCAAAACACTCCGATGCGGATAAGATCTCCGTGATTTTGCGGGAGCACCCGGCGTTCTATGACCGTTGAGGACAACGGAACGGTGGGACGAAAGGGACAGAGTGGACCATTGTGGGAGGAAGAGATCGTCCGTATGGACGGAAAGGAAGGGATTGGTCTTTCCAATATGAAGGAGCGCGTGCAGGCACTGGGCGGAACCTTCCGGATTCATACGGAAAAGGGATTTGTGATCTTTATTTCGATTCCCAAGAGGGATAAAATGTAGATACGGTAATGAAGGCTGGGAGAGAGAAAAATGAGAGTTCTGGTGGTTGATGATGATAAGCTGGTGGCAGTATCCCTAAAAACGATTCTGGAAGCTGACGGGGAGATTACGGTCGTGGGTCTGGGAGAGGCGGGAGATGACGCCATCCGGCTGTACCGGGAGCAGCATCCTGATATTCTGCTGATGGATATCCGTATGCAGGGAATGAACGGAACAGAAGCCCTGGCAGAACTGCTAAGGATATTTCCGGAAGCAAAAGTTTTATTTTTAACAACCTTTGTTGATGATGAATATATTGTAAAGGCTCTGGAGCTTGGCGCGAAGGGCTACATTATCAAACAAAATTTTGAACATATCATTCCGGCCCTTGAGGCTGTATATTCCGGACAGAATGTATACGGGGATGAAATCATTTCCAAAATCCCGAATTTAATAAAAGCTTCTGATTCCTTTGATTATACAGACGAGGACATTAACGAAAAGGAATATGAAATCATCACCCTTGTGGCAGAGGGCTTAAGCAACAGAGAAATCGCCTCCCGTCTATGCTTAAGCGAGGGGACGATACGCAATTATTTAAGCTCTATCTTAGAAAAGCTGAATCTTCGCGACCGGACCCAGCTTGCAATTTTCTACTACAAACACAAGCGTTAATCCGGTCTGCATCATTTTATGTTAGCGGATAAAATTCGTCCTTATTTTTTCTTCCGGTTCGGGATGTACTACTCCATTTGCCTTCCCTGTCTCAAGAAGCTTTAACAGCCATGCCATGTTATTTCCAAGGGTACGCATTATCTGCATGCCCTCCAAATCCTGCTTTACATCCTCCGGCTTGGAGCCATGTACCATATTCCAGTAACATGCCGGAATCATAAGCATGTTGTTGATTTCAATATATTTGTTAAGGGCATCCAGGGTTGCTGTGGTTCCTGCCCGTCTTGCAGAAGCGATACATGCCGCAGGCTTAAACTGCATATATTTTCCTGCACTATAAAATAACCGGTCCATCACCGCAAGCATTGCGCCATTTGGAGATGCATAAAATACCGGCGAGCCAAAAATATACCCGTCTGCCTCTTTTGCCTTAGCCGCAAGCTGGTTTACGATGTCATCATCAAATATGCACTGGCCTTTTCCACTTCTTTTACAGGCGCCGCAGCCGATACAGCCCCTTACCAGTTTGTTTCCAATATGGAATATCTCTGTATCAATCCCCTGCTGTTCCAATGTCTGTGCAATCTCAGACAATGCCGTGTAGGTACAGCCCTTTTCATTCGGGCTTCCGTTTACCAATAATACCTTCATGTTTTTTCTCCTTTACTGCATTTTTTTATAATTTATTTTATTATCGCACAAAAGATTACTATTCTCAATTAATTCCATAAAAAAATCCATCGTATACCGGACATTTCCAGTCGTTTATCATTTTACCGGATACATGGAATTCCTGCACCTGACCGCTATATCCTCCCAATTTGTAAGGATTGGCAAGGAGAATAATCCCCTCCTCATCCAGATACCAGCATTGTTCTTCATTACCATACTCCCCATCCGTGAAAAAATCAGAAAATATCCGTTCATACCGTCCCATTTCTTCCAATTGGACAACCATATTTTGAATCACTTCGTTAAGAGGAGCAGACTCCTGTCCGCCATCCTTACACAGCTTCCACATTTCAGGACGAAGCTTCGCAATTACCATTTCCCGTGTCTCATCAACATTTTTGAATAAATCACTTAAATATAAGCGGGTTCCATCCGGTGCAAATACATATGCATGCTGGGATATATTAGGGTGTGCCCCCCCAGAAAATGATAAATCCTGACAGACAACACTCAAATAGCCATTTACCTCCGTAAACATATACTCTTTTCCATAATAGTGGCTACGGAAATTCTCTTGCACCCCTGAATTTCTCATATTATAATAATCCTCATTGGCAAATTCCAGATAAGGTTCTGGTGTCTCTTCCTCTCTTTTCAAAGCATCCATCACCTTTTTCGCTGCCTCTCCATCCTTCCCATTGCAAAGTGTAAATACCTGACAGTCATAAAGCAACAGCTCGGTTCCATCCTCTGCATAAAACTGCTGTGGAGCATTACTGATTTCTACTTTCCAGATATCCGCCTGTGCTTCTTCTTCCTTATCCCACTCTTTTCTGTTCTCTGACAGTTTCTCTGCACATACCTGCAATTTGCCATAGCTATATCCTGTACACACTGCTGCCAATAATACGGCAAGCGCCAGTATTTTTCCCTTCATCTTCCCCACTATGTAAATCCCCTATTCCTTCCGCTGTTTTCTGCTTTACTCATGTTTTTGCATTTCATCTCATGAAATCATCTGTTCTTCGTATAGTATAACATACCCTTAAAATAATTTCATCTAGCATAATACGATAATCCTTCTCGGTGTCGTCTGCGGAGGAATGCTTCTTGTTGTTACGGAATAATAAACCAAAAGGGTATGCCTCCCCGGGTCACAAGTAAAGCTTTGCCCGTTGATGGTGTTAAGAACGGTATTTCCAGCGATATTGAGCTGTAAGGACCTGTCCTCTGCAAGCAGATTCCTGTCAAAAAAGTTCAGCATTACCTGTTCATTCCTGCCAATCACGGTAATTATCTTAGCCATATACTGTGGAGGAAAAATTAACGGTACCGGCAGACTGCTGTCATAGAATGCTGCCACCTGCATTCCCGGGCGAAGCTGCCTGCTGTCAATAACCTGCGTTTGGGAATCTACCATAAAATTTACTATTCCATTTTCGGTACGAAGTGACATCCGCTGGCTGCAGCAGTCATTTCCCCTTGAAATATTAATAATTGTACCTATAACAGGCACATAATCCGAATATGCCATAAATCATTAACCTTTTTTCTTTATCATATGACTTTCCGGTTAAAAAGGTGTTTGGTTTGACGGCGGAAGACAGGTACGGTTTTTGCATACATAATAGGTTGTTTTATTGTTTAATAATTTATATTCCGTTGTTTCCTGTAACAATATTTTTATATCCGCATATATGGGAAGATGCGGTATGATTTTTTCTGCCCGGTCTTCCGTTGACAGTACCACCGTGATTTTTTTCGGTGGATTTAAATACATCAGCAGCGCTGTTAAAAACATACTATAGCCTGCCGGATAACCTTCCGCTTCGGCAGACATAAAGGCGAGCTGTTTTTCCGCCTCCTGGCAATAGTCTTGTCCGTCTCCAAGCTGGGATAGCCGCACGAGACAATATGCCATGACAGAGTTTCCGCTTGGCAGGGCACCGTCATATGTCTCCTTTGGTTTTGTAATCAGACTGTCATTTTCCATTCCATATAGATAATATCCGCCAGTATCTGTATCTGCAAATTGTTTCTCTGCTTCCCTGCAGATATCTTTCGCCCGTTCCAAATAGCTTTCATCCAAAGCCGCATCATAAAGACAGAGCAGCGCGGCGGTGTAATAGGCATATTCATCCAGAAATCCCTTTACCGACCTTACACCGTTACGACGGCTGACATAGAGAATATCTCCCTTGACAAGATTTTTTTCAATAAAGAGCTGAGCATTTTTTCCAGCTTCTATATAACGCTGATTTCCTGTAACCCTATAGAGCATGGACATTGCACATATCATAAGTGCATTCCATGTCGTAAGCACCTTATCGTCAAGATGAAGCCTTGTACGGGATTTTCGGGCATCATATAACACGGCGATTTCACTGTGAAACCTGTCAGAAATCTCATCTTCCCCTAAGAGATTGGGAATATTCTTCCCTTCAAAATTTCCCTGTCTTGTGATACCAAAATATTCACAGAATGCTCTGCCCTTTTCTTCTCCTAAAACGTTGCCGATTTCATCATAGCCCCATGTATAAAACCTGCCTTCCTCTCCCTCACTGTCGGCATCCTGTGCAGAATAAAATTCTCCGTCCTGACCTGTCATTTCCCGAAAAATGTATTCTGCTGTTTTTTCAGCAGTATCAAGGAAGCTTTCATTTCCTGACACTTTATACGCAATGGAATAAGCCAGTATCAGCAATGCATTGTCATAGAGCATTTTTTCAAAATGGGGTACTAAAAAATACGAATCTGTAGAATATCTGGAAAACCCATAACCTATGTGGTCAAAAATACCGCCTCTGCGCATCCTGTCCAAGGTTATTTCTACCTGCTCCATAGCCTGCTTATCCTGATGAATCCTTGAATACAACATAAGAAAGATTAAATTATGGGATGTTGGGAATTTAGGAGCCTCTCCAAATCCACTATATTGTTTATCAAAGCTTTTAGCGAAAATGTCCGCTGCAAGCTTTGGCAGCTTGCTATTTATCTCATTATATGAATCTCCATCATTGTCATTTACATGGGCAATGATAGCCTCAGACGCCTGCAAAAGACCCGTTCTATTGTTTTTCCACTTTTCTGCAACTCTAAGCAGCAATTCCCGGAATCCAATCCTGCCATATTGTGATTCCGATGGAAAATAAGTTCCGGCAAAGAAAGGCTTCTGGTCTGCCGTCATAAAAATGCTCATTGGCCAGCCACCGCTTCCTGTAAATGCCTGACAAAATGTCATGTATACGCTATCAATATCCGGTCTCTCCTCACGGTCCACCTTGATGGATATAAAATGCTGATTAAGGATTTCTGCAATTTCTGTATTTTCAAAGCTTTCATGTGCCATGACATGACACCAGTGGCAGGTGCTGTAACCCACACTTAAAAATATGGGCTTATCCTCGGCTGCCGCCCGCTCAAAGGCTTCCTGACACCAAGGATACCAGTCAACGGGATTGTTAACATGCTGTAAAAGATAGGGACTGCTTTGTTCACATAAATGATTACTCATACACAATAGAGGTTCCTTTCCAAATTTTAATATTAAGAAATCAATCTACCACTATTTTGCGTATTTGATAGTAATCTATTCTAGTTTCTCCAACTCTTTAATGTTTTCAATAAAATGTTATTCCACTGGTAAAAGAAAATCTTCTTGCCTTTTCTTATATTTTTCATAATACTATTATCTCATACTGAAAATCACTTCTTTTTATTGTAAGAAGCAAAAACAACGAGATAAAAAACAACCTCACAAAGATTAACCATCTAATCCTTGTGAGGCATTTGCTTATGCTATAGCAGTTCCTTCAATATCTGGTTTACCATTCCCGGATTTGCCTTACCCTTCATCGCTTTCATGGTCTGACCAACCAAAAAGCCGATTGCCTTTTCCTTACCATTGCGGTAATCCTCCACAGACTGTGGATTATCTGCAATCACCTGCTCAATAGTGGAACGAAGTGCACCTTCATCATTGACTGTCTTAAGACCATTTTCCTCTACATACTTGTCCGGGTCAATATCCTCGGCAAAGATTTTCTCAAATACTTCCTTTGCCACAGTGGAATTGATTGCCTGGGAGTCTGCCAGCTTAATAAGCTTAGCCAGATTTTCCGCAGAAAAACCGATATCCTCGGCATCCATTTCCTTCTCTTTTAAAAGCCGCATCGTTTCCACCATTAACCAGTTGGAAACCTTCTTTGGATTGGCCCCAAGTGCCACTGTCTCCTCGAAAATATCTGCCAGCTTCTTCGTACCGGTTAAAATATCCGCATCATACTCCGGCAGACCATATTCCTCCTGGTAACGCGCTTTCTTTTCCTCCCGGAATTCCGGCTGCTTACTTCGTATTTCCTCTAACCATTCGTCACTGATAATAATCGGAACAAGGTCCGGGTCCGGAAAATAACGGTAATCCTGTGCATCCTCCTTGGAACGCATTGCATAGGAATATTCCTTCGTATCATCCCATCTTCTGGTTTCCTGGGTTACTTCCTTGCCTGCCTCTAACAAATCAATCTGACGCTCTCTTTCATTCTCAATGGCTCTTGCAATGGCCTTAAAGGAATTTAAGTTCTTCATTTCAGTACGGGTGCCAAACTCTGTAGCACCTGCCTCTCGGATAGATAAATTCACATCTGCACGCATGGAACCTTCATTTAATTTACAATCAGAAGCGCCCAGGTACTGGATAGTAGTTCTCAGCTTCTCGAGATAAGCGATAACCTCCTCGGCAGAACGCATATCCGGCTCGGATACAATCTCAATCAATGGTACACCGGAACGGTTAAAATCCACCAGTGAACTATCGGTATACGGGTCATGGATTAACTTACCTGCATCCTCCTCCATATGAATCTCATGAATACCCACGGATTTCTTCTTCCCATCCACTTCAATCTCTACCTTACCATCCCGACAGATTGGATAATACAACTGGGAAATCTGATAATTCTGCGGATTATCCGGATAAAAATAATTCTTACGGTCAAATTTACAGTTCTGGGTAATCTTACAGTTGGTGGCAAGACCCACTGCAATCGCCTTATTTACCACTTCCTTATTCAGAACCGGCAAAGAACCCGGCATACCGGTACATACCGGACAAGTATGGGTATTAGGAGCTCCGCCAAATGCAGTAGAGCATCCACAGAAAATCTTTGTTTTTGTTGCCAGCTCCACATGCACCTCTAAACCGATGACTGTCTCATATGCCTTACTCATTTTAAAGCCCCCTTTCTACTGCAAATGCAGGACGTTTGTATTCTTTCGTCTGTTCAAATGCGTAAGCTGCACGAATAATACTCTTCTCATCAAAGTGCTTTCCAAGAAGCTGTAATCCGACTGGAAGTCCATTGCTGTCATATCCGCAAGGAAGGGAAATTCCCGGAAGACCCGCTAAATTCACAGATACCGTATAAATATCTCCTAAATACATTTTAATCGGGTCGCTTAGGGATTGTCCAAGCTTTAAGGCAGTTGTCGGTGCCACCGGACCCAAAATTACGTCATACTTTTCAAATGCTTTGTCAAATGCCTGTTTAATCAATGCCTTTGTCCGAAGTGCCTTCATATAATATGCATCAAAATATCCAGAAGAAAGTACGAATGAGCCTAACATAATTCTTCTCTTTACCTCGGCGCCGAACCCTTCGGAACGGGTCTTTTTATACATATTGTGAAGGTCGGAATATTCTTCGGTACGGTAACCGTATTTCACGCCGTCAAAACGCTCTAAGTTTGAGCTTGCCTCTGCGGAAGCAATAATATAATATGCCGGAATTGCATACTCCACAAGACTTAAGTCAAATTCCTCAACAATAGCGCCCTTTGCCTCTAAAGCCTTTGCAGCCGCCATAATGGCTTCCTTCACTTCCGGTTCCAGTCCCTCTCCAAGATAATCCTTTGGAATACCAATCTTCATTCCCTTTACATCATCCACCAGAGCAGAAGTAAAATCGTCTCCTGCTTCCTTTACCGAGGTGGAATCCTTATCGTCTTTGCCGCAGATTGCCTCTAAAATTGCCGCACAGTCTGTTACATCCTTTGCCAAAGGTCCAATCTGGTCAAGAGAAGAACCATATGCAATCAGACCATATCTGGATACTCTGCCATAAGTTGGCTTAATTCCCGTCACACCGCAAAAACCAGCCGGCTGGCGGATACTTCCGCCGGTATCGGAGCCCAATGCATAGGGAACCTCTTCCGCTGCAACTGCCGCTGCCGAACCACCGGAGGAACCGCCCGGTACTCTCTCCAAATCCCATGGATTCTTTGTCTCTCCATAATAAGAGGTCTCTGTTGTGGAACCCATTGCAAATTCATCCATATTGGTTTTTCCGACAATAACTGCTCCCGCTGCCTGCAATTTCTCCACCGCCGTAGCAGTAAACGTTGGCTTAAAATTTGATAAAATCTTAGATGAACAGGTGGTAAGCATCCCGTCAATGCACATATTGTCCTTAATGGCAACCGGAACACCTGCCAGCGGTCCGGTAAGCTTTCCGTCATCAATCAGCTTCTGAACCTCTTCAGCTCTCTCAAGCGCTCCCTCCCGGTCTACCGTAACAAATGCATGGATATCCTTCTCCTTTGCCTCAATACTGTCAAGAAATGCTGTTGTAGCTTCCACTACGGATATCTCTTTATTTTTAATCCTTTTGCCGAGCTCCACGGCGGTTAAACTTAAATCCATCGTTCTCTCCTTCTTTCTGTTCTATTTCATTTTATCCTCTATCAATCTGCCAACATCAATCTCAAGTTTGCCAACAATCAGCCTCAAGTTTGCTGATATTAGCTTCAAGTATGGTAAAATGTTTTCCAAGAAGGGACATTTGCAAGCGTAGCGGTCCCTGTCTGGAAACATTTTACCATACTTGAAGCGTCCGGCATCCAATCGCCTTCTTTCCAAACTTGAAGCGTGCGCTCCTTATTCGAAGGTCTTCGGCACCTTATACGCCCCATCCTTCTTCTCCGGTGCATTCGCCAGCATATTCTCCCTGTCATCACCATTGGTCACCACATCCTCACGGAACACATTATGCACAGAAAACGTATGGCTCATCGGCTCTACCCCCTCCGTATCCAGCTCATTCAGCTTTCCTACATACTCTAACATATTGGACATATCCTTTTTCGCCTGCTCCTTCTCTTCCTCGGAAAGCTCCAGCTTTGCAAGAATCCCAACGTAATCAATGGTCTCATCTGTAATCTGCATTTTTCTACCTCCTTAATCAGCCAGTCCAAACTGAGCAAAATAATCCACTTCACAGTCATATATCCTATCCAGTGTTTCTATATCAATTCCGGTCTGCTCACTGACATAAGCCATCAGCTTGTCACCAGATACCGCCTTTACCGGAAGTCCGTCCTCGTCAATTTCCTCTACGATATATTCTTCCTTGCCTTCTGCAAATTCCATAAATGCATCCGCACCGTCTAATGCTTTCTGCACCAGTTCCGGAGATATCTCCAATTTTTCTCCGATGAAATCTGCCTCCTTTTGAAAATCCTCTCCAAAAAATTCCTCTAAGGATAGAATTTCCGGATTTTTCTCTTTTAAAGTCTCCTTGATATCATTTTTTTTATCCATTCTGCTTCCTAATCTCCCAATATCTGTTTTTTCCTTTAACAGCCTGCACCACCAAGATACTAGATTAATCCATAATGCAGAAATGCATTTTTGATTCCATCCTCATCCACATCCGTTGTCACAAAATCTGCGATATCCTTAAGTATGGGATTTGCATTTCCCATAGCAATGGCAACTCCGGCAGAACGCAGCATTTCCATGTCATTCTCCCCATCTCCAATTCCTATAGTATCCTTCAAATCGGCTCCAAAATATTTTGCGACAATATTGATTCCATTTCCCTTATGCATTCCAAGCTCTGACAGCTCCCCACTGTTTCCCGGCAACGCAATGGCGCTGTCCACAACGGTAAATTCATCTTGTAAATCCCTGCGGATATCCTCCGGGTCATACTCCATAGTCACATAAAGCATCTTGTTAACCGGAAGCTTTGCCGGCTCTGAAATTTCAGAGAGGCGCTTTGCCATGTCAAACAGCGCCTTATCATAAGGCTCATTGCGGGATTTGCAATACGCTATATACTGGTTGATATAAGTAAAACCGATATCATTTACCAGTAAATCCTCATTGGTTTCCAGAAAAACTGCCATTTTCTTCGACTCAAAATAGTCTAACAGCCTTGCATTCATCTTCTCCGTCATAGGACGGTGATAAATCATCCTTCCCTCCAGCTCCACATAAGCGCCTGCGGAACCGACAATTCCATCCAACGGTACACTCAAAATGTCCTCATGCATCTCGCATCTTGAACGCCCGGAGCAAATAAACACCTTATGCCCGTTTGCTCTTGCCTGATTGATTGCCTCCTTTGCACTGTTCGGAATAACCGCATCCCGTCCCACCAGCGTTCCATCTATATCCAAAAAAATATATTTCGTATCCATACAATCAGTTCCTCCTGCTATCTCCTTCTAATCCCTGTTATCTATCAAAAACGGTCAAAAAAGTCCGCCACCTTTCCCTTACTATCTCCGTTTCTATCCACCCATATCCATTTCTTATGTAAAAATGGCTGTAAATTCGATTTCCATACTTCCTGATTGTGCACCTGCCACTGCCCGTCAGAAACCAGAATCACCAGCCTGCTTCTGGCATGAAATAATTTTAACTGCCCTGCCAGTACCTCTATCGCTTTATCTGCCGTATGGGGCATTTTTCCATAATCCCCGAAGCCCCTGCCAATTCCCAGCATGGAAAGCGGAAGCGTTTCCGTCACAATCCGTTCATTGGAAATCCATTTCACCATATTTAACCGGACATTCCGGAACAAAGCATCCTTCTTTTTCAATGCAGAAACTATATCTGCACTAATGCTTACAAGCTGCTCTAAAGGCAGCTTATAATCCAGCACAACCGCCATTTCTGTTAGTTTTCCACCCGGCAGATTGCCAGGTGCATGCAATACACGTTCCACATCATTCATAAACAATTTCATCTGTACCGGCGTCATTTATTCATCTCTTCCCTTGTACTACTATATGGAAAAATATAAAAGTTCTTAAACTATAAATAGCTTTCTTTCATATGTCTGTCCCTAACAAACAGCCCAAATATCCAATGATTAGTTTAATAGATATTGCCTGCTCTGTCAACTTATACAATTAAGATATTTCTTAGATAAAAGATGCAAAAACCGATGCTCCCACCACTGTCAACAAACCTGCTACTGCAATAGACAAGCTGCTCATTGCGCCTTCTAACTCTCCCATTTCCATTGCCTTCACAGTTCCAATGGCATGGGCTGAGCTTCCGATGGCAATTCCTCTCGCCACCGGCTCCTCAATCCGGAAGACCCTGCATATTGTTTCCGCAATCATATTTCCGAACACCCCGGTAATAATAATAACCGCCACAGTAATTGTCACATAGCCATCCAACTCCTCTGACACTCCCATTCCAATGGCTGTTGTAATAGATTTCGGCAGCAGGGTGACATACTCCTTATGGCTGAGACCGGAAATCAGCGAGAATACCAGTACACTAACCAGACTGGTAAGCACACCGGAGCAGATTCCCAGTAGAATGGCTTTCCAGTTACCCTTTAACATTTCCACCTGTTCATACAGCGGAATTGCAAGACAGACTGTCGCCGGAGTCAACAGATAGCTTAAATATTTTGCCCCCTCATAATAAACATCATAATCAATGTGGCACACTGACAGCAGTATCATGATGATGGCAACTGCCACCAGCAGCGGATTAAAAACCGCAAGACCAAATTTCTTTTTCAGCTGCACTCCGGCTCCATAGGCAATCAGGCTTAACATGACTCCAAAAAATACAGATTCCACTAATATATTATTCATCTGCCTTCACCTCAGCTTCCGTTTTTCCTTTCCCCCTCCTTATGACAAACTGGGTTGCCCTTCCCGTTACCGCCATCACAATTATGGTGGTAACCAGAGTAATTCCAATTACCGGAATACAGATTGGCTTAAGCACTCCCCAACTTTCCAGCAGTCCCACCGCAGCAGGAATAAACATGAGCGGCATGATTTCAATTAAAAATTTCCCCGTTTCCTTTACATCCTCCAGCTTAATCCATCCGAAAAATAATCCCCCAAACAAAATAACCAAACCATAAATACTCGCCGGTACCGGAACCGGCAGCAGATGATTGCAAACCTCTCCAATAAAAGAAATTGTTAAAATAATGCCAAACTGTTTTATGTATTTCACCCAAAACGCCTCTTTTCTTAAATACCTCTGTTTTTAACCTGTATTAGTGTACTACGAATCCCTGCTCTTGTCATGTATTTTCTAAAAAACAGGTTTACAAATAGAAGGTTGTGATATATAATGAGTTCCGGGAATGAAGTTCTCCCATGGGATACCTAAACCGCTTATTAAGCTGATGACTTCTGTGATTTTATTTTCGCAGAAAGCATCAGCTTTTTTGCGTCTGAAAGGAGAAATATTTATGTTAACGTCACTTGCACTCATTTTTCTTGCAGGATTGTCTATGGCTGCCATCTGCCAGCGGCTAAAGCTGCCGCGCATAATTGGCATGCTGGTAATCGGTATTGTATTGGGACCGTATGTCCTTAATTTACTTGACCCATCCATTTTATCCATTTCCGCAGATTTGCGTCAGATGGCTTTGATTATTATTCTACTGAAAGCTGGTTTATCTCTTAATCTGGCTGATTTAAAAAAAGTAGGGCGCCCTGCCATTATGATGGCATTCATACCGGCAAGCTTTGAAATACTGGCATTTTTCCTGTTTGCACCATACATTCTCGGTATCACAAGAATGGAAGCCGCTCTCATGGGAACTGTACTTGGAGCGGTATCCCCGGCTGTGGTTATCCCACGAATGGTTCATCTGATGGAAACAAAATACGGTACAGAAAAAAGTATTCCGCAGCTGATTGTGGCAGGAGCCTCCTGCGATGATATTTATGTAATTGTGCTGTTCTCCACCTTTTCCAGCATGGCGCAGGGCGGCAGCGCACATCTTATGGATTTTATAAATATCCCCATTTCCATTATATTGGGAATTATACTTGGAGCAATTACAGGATATATTCTCAGTCTGTTTTTTGAAACTGCATACACACATAAGCACTGTGTCCGAAACAGCATGAAGGTCATTATTGTTCTCGGAGTATCCTTCCTGCTCATGGCAATCGAGACATGGCTGAAGGAAATTGTCTCTCTATCCGGACTGCTTGCTGTTGTCAGCATGGCGTGCGTTATCAAAATCAAAAGTACCGATTTTGTATCCAGGCGCCTTTCCGAAAAGTTTGGCAAGCTCTGGCTTGCTGCAGAGATAATCCTATTTGTATTGGTAGGAGCGGCAGTTGATATCCGTTATACCTTTGAGGCAGGAGCCGCCGCTATAATGATGATATTGCTTGCCCTCCTCTTCCGGGCAGCCGGTGTGGCAATCTGCCTTATCGGCACACCCTTGAGCCTGAAAGAGCGCCTCTTCTGTATGATTGCGTACCTTCCAAAGGCGACAGTACAGGCGGCGATTGGCTCCGTACCACTGGCAATGGGACTGCCCTGCGGACAGCTTGTCCTCTCTGTAGCAGTCCTGGCAATCCTCATTACCGCGCCAGTGGGTGCACTGGGCATAGATTTAACCTATAAAAGATTTCTTTGCAAAAATTAGAAAACAGACAGTTAAATTGGAATTTCCCGGGAACCTACACCTGTGTAAAATAAAGTTCCACCGGAACATAATCTCCCCATGCCTTTGGAAGAAGAATTCCAGCCTCCATCAGAGCCTTACCGGTATAAATTTGTCCGGTCTCATTTAACCGGTACTTTTTTGCAGCATCCAGGCCCCGCAAGCGGACCGGATACCGGAGCATGTTTGCCTCTGTACGGAATATCATTCCATGCACCAAAACCTGTTTTTTATCCTCCGATACAAAGGACCAGATTGCAAACTTATCCTCCATCGGATTACTTAACCGGTGGTAACTGCCATTATGGATTAGTAATCCATACTTCTTAAAACGTACAATCTGCTCTGCCACCTCAGCCTTTTCTTCCTCTGAAAGAGTATTTAAATCCAGCTCATAGCCAAAGCTGCCTGCCATCGCTGTCACTGCCCTGGTCTCCAATGGTGTAAGTCTTCCAGTCTGATGATTCGGTACAGCAGACACATGGGAACCCACTGTAGAAATTGGATAGAAAAAGCTGGTTCCATACTGTATCTTTGTCCTTTCATAAGCATCTGTGTCATCACTGCACCAGATTTGTGGACAGTAATATAACATCCCTGCATCAAATCTTCCACCGCCTCCGCTGCAGCCCTCAAATAACACATCCGGATAGTCTGTGGTCAAACGCTCCAACAATTCATAAAGTCCTAAGACATACCGGTGCGGCATCTCACTCTGCCTGCCGGATGAAAGCCCAGGAGAATACCAGTCACTAATGCTTCTGTTCATATCCCATTTGATATACTCCACATTTGCACAATCCAGCACATTGCTGATTTGCCGGTACAGATAATCCCTTACATCCTGCCTGGTCATATCAAGCACAAGCTGATAACGTCCCCGCATTGGCTTCCTCCCCGGAATCTGAATTGCCCAGTCCGGATGTTCCTTATAAAGATTACTCTCTTCTGATATCATTTCCGGTTCAAACCAGATACCGAATTTCATACCCAGACCATTTATCCGTTTCACCAGTTTTTCCAGTCCGCCCTTTATTTTATCCTCATTTACAAACCAGTCACCCAGTCCGGTGGAATCACTGTCTCTCTTTCCAAACCAGCCGTCATCCAATACCATCATATCAACCCCCAGTTCGGATGCCTGCTTTGCGATATTAAATATTTTTTCCTCATCAAAGTCAAAATAGGTGGCTTCCCAATTATTGATTAATACCGGCCGCTCTGTCATTTTATATTTGCCACGGCAGACATGCTCTCTTATCACCCTGTGAAACCGTCCGGAAAGCTTGTCCATGCCCTCATCTGAACAGGATAAAATAACCTCCGGCGTATAGAAGCTCTCGCCACCATTTAATGTCCAGCAAAAGGTATCCGGATGAATCCCCATCACAATACGGGTCTGGTTCAACTGGTCAAGCTCTACCTGCGTCTGAAAGCCGCCACTGTACATCAGAACCGCTCCCATACAATACCCACTGGTTTCTGTGCAGTTTTTCTCGCACAGTAAAACAGACGGATTCTGCTGATGGCTGGAGGTTCCCCTTGTACTTCCGCTTTCCTGCACACCATGCAGCAGCGGTACTCTTTCTACCTGCCGTTCCATGGCATGCCTTCCGTGAAAATGCATCCATTCCCAGTCACCATATGGCATATCCATGGAAAAGCTGTGTGCCCGGTTAATTTTAACAGGCATTTCACCATCATTTATAATGACAACACTTCTGGTAATCACATCCTGATTTTCCAATATTCCATATTTTAATATGACACGGATATCCGTTGCAGTATCCTTTAAGATAATTTCCAGGGTTTCTGCCTCTTCCTCTCCGGCATAAACAGCCGGAAGACCCGGTATAGAATATTTTCCCTTTAAAATCTTATGCTCCTGATATCTTAAGTCCAGTGCAGTACTTCCGTCCCCATGGGTTACGGAAATGGCAGGAACACGGTAATCTCCTGTCCCTGCTGTTCCGTATTCCAAGGGCAGGGTATTCAGGGAATAGGTTCTGCAATTATCCACATCATAAACATTGCCGGCAAAGCCAACATCCGGATAATCCAGTAAATAATCCATATTACAATCCGTCTTCTTCCCATACCAGAGGTGAAGCAATACTCCATATTCATCTGCCTTCATCTGATATAATGTATTTTCTGTCTCCAAATAGAAAATCCCGTCTTTTACTCTTACTGCCATATCCAGACTCCTCTCAAAAAATTATTTTTTATTAACAAATTGTATATTCACAGGTGGTAAGATTTGCATCCAATACAATCTTATCCTCTTTATAGCTTCTCGTAATTTTTAAGTGGTCGCCTTCTGTCTCCACCAAAATATCTCCGTCAATATGGAAAGCCGGATGAGAATTACGCAGCTCCATTAACTTCTTTAACTCCTGTACAACCGGACGCTCCTGCTCCTTAGCAACCTCTTCCTTTGTGTAATAATGGCGGTTAATATCCCTTCCGTTTTTTGTCCGTTCCATCAATTCCACATCATTTTCACCTGCTAACATTCCCACATAATATACCTGTGGTATTCCCGGAGCAAAAAACTGAATCGCACGGGCAAGCAAATAGGCGGCATCATTGTTCCCTAATGCAGAATAATATGTGGTATTTACCTGGTAAATATCCAGATTATTATAGGCTTCTGAGCTGTAAATCTTCTTGACGTTGGCTCCCTGCTTATACATCTGTTCTTTTACTTTATCAATTTCTTCATCCGGAAGCAAATCCTTTACATCTACAATGCCGATTCCGTCATGGGTATCCAAGGTTGTAAACTGCTTTTTCGGGCACATATCAAGCCAGTTTTTCAGATATTCCCCCGTATGGTTATACAATGCATGAAGCGTAATAACCGGCAGGGCAAAATCATAAACCCAGAAGCCCTTGTCCGCAAGCTTCATGGGAATTGTATAATGCTCGTGAATCTCCGGCAGAATCTCTGCATGTTCTTCCTTTACAATATCCTCAATCTCATAAAGCAGCTCCCAGATATCCGGCTCTATGAAAAAACAGCTGGTATCCTGCTTCTTAACCGCATAAGCAAAGGCATCGAGGCGAATAACAGAGGCTCCCTTTTTACACATATTCCTGAGGGTGTCCCGGATAAACTTCTTTGTAGCCTCTTTCGTTACGTCTAAATCAATCTGTTCCTCACAGAAGGTACACCATATCTTTTCTTTGGTCCCATCCTTAAATTCCACTTCAATATATGGCGCCCGTGGTTTTCTCTTATAAATCTTATCCACCTGTTCTTCTGTCGGCTCGCCATTTTCCCAGAATTCCTTGTAACGGATAAAGAAATCCTTATAAGGAGAGGCCTCCTTCTTCTGCAAAAAATCCTGAAAATATTCTGAGCTTGCAGAGATATGGTTTACCATAAAATCAAACATCAGGTAATATTCTTTTCCCAGATTTTCTACATCTTCAAAGCTGCCAAATTCCTTATCAACTCTGTCATAACACATCGGCGCAAATCCCCGGTCTGCAGAGGATGGGAAAAAGGGCAGGATATGTACCCCGCCCACAGCAGCCTTATAATGAGTATCTAAGATTTCATGCAGCTCTTTTAAGTTCTTCCCTAAGCTGTCCGCATAGGTAATCAGCATAATCTCATTCTTTAACTCCATATAAGTCTCCTTTCTATCATCCCTTGACAGCTCCGTTTGCCACACCATTCAGAATCTGTTTCTGACAGATAATATAGAAAATCAGAATCGGAATCAGGGCAAGCAAGTACGATGCAAATGCCAGATTATAATTTGTTCCAAACTGTGTCTGGAAATTTAACTGTGCTAACGGTAATGTATTCTCTCCCGTTCCGGACATGATAACAAGTGGTGTCATAACATCATTCCATGTTCCCAGTGCCGTTAAAACAGCTACCGTTGCATGCATCGGCTTCATCATCGGGAAGATAACTCTCCAATATGTAGTCCATGCATTGGCACCATCAATCTCTGCTGCCTCCTCCATTGCAAGGGGAATATTTTTTAAATATCCGGTATAGAGCAAAACATTGATTGGCATATAAAATACCAGATACAGCAGCACAACACCAAAGCGGTTTGCAATTCCCATCTGCGCAGTCTGCTTTACCACCGGCATCATCAGAATTGCAAACGGTACAAACATACCGCTTACGATATAAAGATAAATGAACTTGTAAGCTTTTTTATGTGCCATACTTCGTCCGATTACATAGCCTGCAACCGAATGGATTAAAATAGCCAGTACAATGGTTGCCACGGTAATTAATAAGCTGTTTCCTAAAGAATGCCAGAAATCTGTTACCTCCATTGCCTCCCTGAAATTGTCAAGGCTCCAGGTTGCCGGAAAAGCAAGAGCTCCCGCCACATCATTGGTCATTTCTGACGGCTGCTTAAACGCAATAATAATTGCCATGTATAATGGAAAAAACACGGTCACACAGCCCAGAATCAGGACCAGCGTCAATACCCAGTTTGTCTTACCTACACGATTTTTCTTTTTCATCATAGCTGCTCCTCCTTCTTATTTAATACAGTCATCTGGAATACAGAAAATGCAACGATTACGATAAAAAATACCACTGCATTGGCACTCTGGAATCCAAACTGTCCACCGTCCATACCATTTTTATATATCAGATAAGAAATAGACTCTGTACTCTGTGCAGGACCACCCTTTGTCAAAGAAACAATCTGGTCAAATACCATTAAGAAGTTTTTTGTACTCAATACAAGGTTAATGGTTACAAAAGGCATAACCAGAGGAAATGTCAGCTTCCAGAACTTTTTCCAGCCACAGGCACCATCAATCATGCCCGCTTCATAAACATCCTCCGGCACGGTCTGCAGCCCGGATATATAAATAATAGTATTCATTGCAACTGCCTGCCATACTCCCACAACCAGAACGCCAACCCATGCATATTTCTCACTTGCTAAAATGCTGTTTTGAAGCCAGCTGATGTTAAAAACCGAACCCACAGCAGGTAAAATGTAGGTGAAGATAAAGCTGAAAATATAACCGATAACCAGTCCGCCCAGAATATTTGGTACAAAATATATTCCCCGCAATGCACTCTTAAACTTAATTCTGCTGTTTAATCCCAGCGCCAGTACAAGGCTCAGTACATTTACCAGAATTGTACCTGCAATTGCATATTTAAAAGTGAACAAGTAACTTTTTCCGACTCTGGAATCCGTAAACAAATCTGCATAATTACGTAATCCCACAAAATCATAGCTGCCGTAACCCCTATAATTGGTAAAGCTGTAAATCATACCTTTAATCATAGGAAGTGTGTTAAAGGTAAAAAACAGAATAATGACAGGAATGATAATTGCTAAATAGGTTTTATCTCTGTTTGTCATTGTTTTTAACTTCTTCATTCTGCGCCCTCCATTTCCTCTTTATAATCCTGAACCTTACGAATCAAATCCCGGTTGTAACGTTCCCATTCCGTATCAAACCGTTTCAGGAAGGTATCTATAGCATTTTCATCCTCATCTAAAAGGAAGGTCTGAATCATGGCATCCACACTCATCTCACTTGGATAATGATGGTCCTGGTAATCTGCCATCCTTCCCTCTTCAATATAGGACTTCATTCCATCTAACATTGACGGAAGCGTAAACTCACTATCCTTACATGCAATACCATTCTGATTATTTAAGTAAATCTGAATCGTCTCATCCTCATAGAGATAACGGAGCACCTCGTAGGCTGCCTCCTTATTTTCACAATTCTTCATAACGCTAAACTGTAAATCGATACCGGAATTCAACACATTATCTGCCTCATCTTCATTTGCCGGGAATACAAATGAATCAATATTCATATCTGGATTAACTGATTTAATCTGCGGCACAGCATAGCTTCCGATTACATACATGGCAGATTCTCCTCTTGCAAATGCGGTACAGGCGTCATTGTATCCATATGCATACGGATTGGGCTGGGAGTAATTTAACAGCTCCTTCATCTTTACTGCCACCTCTTTATAGGCCTCCGTAAAGGTTGCATTTCCTAAGTTCACCTGATTACAGGTATCGGAATCTGCAAGCCCTACTGCCAGAGCATTCCATGGTGCCAGACAGGTCCAGGTATCCTTAAAGCCAAAGTAAAGCGGCTGGATTCCCGCTGCTTCAATCTCATCACACAATGCCGTAAACTCACTCCATGTCTCCGGAATCTTCCATCCATGCTCCTCAAACATGTCCTTGTTATACAGAACACCTGCTGCGTTACCTGCAAACGGAAGTGCATATATCCCCTCCTTCGGAACAAATTCCAGTTCCTTATCCATATCCAGATAAGCCTGCTTTACATCCTGGATTCCATCAAAATCCGAGATATCCATGAACAAGTCAGCATCCAGAAAGTTGGAATAATTGATATCTCCACCGATTCCAATAATATCCGGATAATCCTCCCTGATAAAACGGGTCTTTAAAATCGTCATTGCCTCATTGGGAGACTCAATGGTTAAATGAATATCGTCATGGGTTTCATTAAACCTTTCTGCAATCTCCTCAAAGGCTTTGACAGCCTCCGGCTTGTAATGTACAATCTCAATTTCGGTCACACCATTGTTCTCTGCCTCCTTGCCACATCCCGCAAGTCCCAGCACCGTACAGCAAGCCAGCAATACAGTTGCAATTTGCTTCACTCCTTTTCTCATTGCGCATCCTCCTTTACTATTTTTGCCTCATAAGGGCGTAAGCCGCATCTGTCATGTTCCTCTCTATAATTACCAAGCAGAAGCTTCCCTTTCTCCCACTGTTGTAATTCTTTGATATACAATTCCTTATCTGTAAAATTACAGATTACCAAAATCCGCTCTCTCCCCAGCCGCCGGATATAAGCAAATACATCAGTATCCTCCTCTAAAAACGGTTCATAGCTTCCTTCCCGGATAACCGGCTCTGTCTTTCTCAAATGAATCAGCTTCTGATAATAGTGAAATACGGAATCTTCTTCTATCAACTGCGCCTTTGCATGTATCATTGTATAATTAGGATTACATCGAATCCACGGCGTTCCGGTTGTAAACCCTGCATTATGGCTATCGTCCCACTGCATCGGTGTTCTTGCATTGTCCCTGCTCTTTGCGTAAATGGATTGCATAATTTCGGATTCCCTATATCCCTGCTGTAAGCGCTCGCTATACAGATTCAAGGTTTCCAAATCACGGTATTCCTCTATATCATACCGTATATTAGTCATTCCCAGCTCCTCCCCCTGATAGATATAGGGAGTGCCTTCCATTCCATGAATAACCGTTGCCAGCATTTTTGCCGACCTGGTTCTATATTCTTCATCATTTCCAAACCGGGAAACGGAACGGGGCAAATCGTGGTTTTCCAGGAATAAGCTGTTCCAGCCTTTTCCATGTAAGCCCTGCTGCCATTTGGTAAATACCTTTTTCCATTCCACAAATGGAAGAGGCGCCAAATCCCATTTTTCTTTGCCCTTTTGCTGGTCCAACACCATATGCTCAAACTGAAATACCATAGACAGTTCTGAACCATCCGGATTACTAAACCTCTTCGCCGTATCAATGGTTGCACTCCATGCCTCGCCCACGGTAATCAAATCTGCCCTTTGAAAGGTTTCCCGGCTCATTTCCTGTATGTAATCATGTAATCTCGAGCCCTCTGCCATAATTTTGCGGTCCGGCTCTTTTGCAATCTGGTCAATTACATCCAAACGAAAACCACTGATTCCTTTCTCTATCCACCAATTAATCATCTTATATATCTCTTGCCGGAGCTTTGGATTATCCCAATTTAAATCCGGCTGTTTTACCGCAAACTGATGCAGGTAATACTGTCCACATTCCGGCACCCATTCCCATGCAGAGCCGCCAAAAGCAGCCTTTAAATCATTTGGCAGAATTTCCGGCGTCCCGTCACGCCAGACATAGTAATCGTGATATGGGTTCTCTCTGCTTTTCTTTGCTTCAAGAAACCATGGATGTTCATCTGAGGTATGGTTTAACACCAAATCCATAATAATCCGGATTTCCCTGTCTGACGCCTCCTTTATCAGCCGTTCCATATCTGCCAGATTACCAAAAAGCGGGTCAATATCCTGATAATCTGATATGTCATATCCGTTATCCGCCTGTGGAGATTTGCAGACCGGAGACAGCCAGATTGCTCCAATCCCCAGCTCCTTCAGATAATCCAGCTTTTCAATAATACCCGGTATATCTCCAACACCATCTCCATTACTGTCCTTAAAGCTTCTTGGATAAATCTGATACACAACTGTCTGCTTCCACCATTCTGTATTCTGCATAGCAGCACCCCTTTCATTACAACCGTTATACAAAATAATCATTTTCTGTCCCTTATCATTACACATGCAGTCTCTATTCGTCACAACTATTATTATGATTTTATAGTATTCAGTTATGTTAGGTTTTTCAATTGGTTTTGTGCAAAACCAGTATTTTACATAACATTTTTTGACTTTTATTGTGCAAAGTGCACAATAACATAATGCTTAATATTGTATTTTTAGTATATATCTATTCCACACTAAGAACCTGCACCTCACATGATTTTAATGTAACCGTATTCTTTTTGCCGGTTACTGTCTGGTTTCTCCCGTTTGATAACAGAAGTTCCCTGCACCTCATTGGAAGTGTAAGTGTTATCTCATCCCGGCCAAAATTTGCAAGAATCATTGCCTTTTTATCACCTAACACACGGCAAAATGCAAATACATTCTCATCACTCTCAAATATTGGCAAAAAGTCTCCATAGACAAATACCTCCTTCCAGTCAGCAGATTTTCTTAATGCAATCAGCTTCTTATAATAAGCAAGCACAGAGTTTTCATCTTTTTGCTGGGATGCAACATTTATTTCTTTATAATTATCATTTACCCTGAGCCATGGGGTTCCTTCTGTAAATCCGGCATTATCCCGGTCATTCCACTGCATAGGAGTTCTGGCATTATCCCTGCTGTACTTAAAGCATATTTTCAGTGCTTCTTCTTTGGTCATTCCAGCATTTAACGCCCTTTCATACTGATTACATGTATCAAGGTCGTCATATTCGCTGATATCTTTCATTCTACAGTTCATCATACCAATTTCCTGTCCCTGGTAAATGAACGGAATTCCCCGAAGCAGTACACTCACCGTTCCCAGCATTTTAATCCCATCCGGATTCTTTGCATAATCAGGGAGATATCTGCTTGCTCCCCGTGGTTCATCATGATTTTCAATTATATTAGCAAGATATGCCCTCCCCTGGCAGCTTATCTGTGAGTCGATAATGGTCTTTTTCCATTCCATAAATTCAATATCCTTTGCATCATACCATCCGTTCTTTCCCTCTGACAGTGTATGGGAAGCAAAATCAAACATGCTGCTAAAATATCCGTTCTCTCCAACAAAATCTTCCAGTGCATCTTCTTTCATATTAAACACTTCGCCTACCGTAAATGCATCATACTTCGAAAATGTATTCTCCTTTAATTCTGTCAGAAATTCACCTACACCCTCGACGTGCTCCACCATCTTTGTACAGGCGCACATTCCATCCAATCCATCTGGTTCAAAATCCGGAAAATCCAAATCCTTCTTTATATTAATAATTGCATCAATCCGAAAACCCGCAATTCCTTTATCCAGCCACCAGTTTACCATTTTAAACAGCTTTTCTCTCACAACTGGATTCTCCCAGTTTAGATCCGGCTGTTCCTTTGCAAACATATGAAGATAGAATTTATCTGTTCCTGGAACGCTTTCCCATGCACTGCCGCCAAAATAGGAGCGGTAATTACTTGGTGGATTGCCATCTTTTCCTTTTTCAAAATAAAAATATTGGGCATATTCTCCCTCTGGATTTTCTAATGCTTTTTGAAACCACTCATGCTGACTGGAACAATGATTGATGACCAAATCCATTATAATCTGAATATTTCTCTTCTTCGCTTCCTGCAGGAGCAGGTCAAAATCTTCCATCGTTCCAAATTCTTCTGCAATATTATAATAGTCTGAAATATCGTATCCCTGGTCCACAAAGGGAGAACTGTAGATTGGAGACAGCCAGATAATATCAATCCCAAGCTCCTTTAAATAATCGAGTTTGCTGATAACACCCTTTAAATCACCAATTCCGTCTCCGTTACTGTCCATAAAACTTTTTGGATAAATCTGATATGCAACCTTATCATGCCACCATTTTTTTTGCTCCATTGCACCATTTCTCCTTTTCACAATATCGTTTAACTAAGCTTGGCTAATAAACTTCACACTTTCCCGCACAATCAATTCTGTGGGCAGAACCAATGAATCCAGCCCGATATCCTCGCCCTTTATTTTCATCATTAACAGTCTGACAGCCTCCCTCCCCTTCGCCTCCGGACTCTGTCTTACAGTTGTGAGGGGCGGTCTGCAAAGTCTTGCGTATATATTGTCATCAAAGCCGGTAACGGATATATCGTGCGGTACTGCAATTCCCGTTTCCTTAAATATATTAATTGCTTCACTTGCAAGTAAATCCGATACAAATACTCCGGCTGTATATTCTTTTTTTGCTTTTTTGATGGCGAACTGCCGTAATATTTCATGACGGATATACTGTTCCGGCGGCAGGTAAACATAGTCCTCCATTGAAAATTCCAGTCCCGCTTTGTCCAACGCTGCTTTATACCCCTGCAGTCTTTTTGCATTATTGGTAACCGCCGGATATTCCTGGTCACAGAAAAAGGCAATCCGCTTATGGCCTCCCTTTATCAGATAGGAGGTAATCTCCTGCATTCCCTCTTTATCCCGTAAACCTACATTGCAGTAATTTCCCGTTCCCGAATCAATAAACACCAGGGGATAGGGACTGGCACCGGCAAGCTCCTCACAAAATTCAGTATGGTATCCCACCATAATGCCACCCTCCACATTGTAACCGTCAAGGAGCCTTTTTAAATCCACAAAATCCTTCTGTACCGTAAAAATAACACTTCTTCCGTATTTGCGAAGCTCTAATTCAATAGCCCCCAGTACTTCACCAATAAAGGGGTCTACTACAATATTTTCTTTTCCCCATGTGTCAAATCCTACCACAACCAGAGGAATGGCTCCTTCTTTTTTCTTCTCCGTGCGGTAATAGTTATTCTCTATTAATGCCTGCTCAATCCTTCTTCTGGTTTCCGGTGACATTTTCTGTATTTTCCCATTCAATACATTGGACACGGTTGTAGGACTGACTCCCAGCTGCTCCGCAATTTGTTTAATTGTAACCATAATTTTCCCCCTGTCTAATTATCCTTTTCCACCACCTTGCAGCAGGAATCCCTTTCCACCAGATAACATGGAATTTTTACTTTAAGGGGTGTTGCAATACTTAAGTTAGAAGAAACATATAAAAAGTTTGCGCCGTGCTGCCCCATATCATATGCAGGCGCATGAATGGTTGTTAATGCCGGGGATGTGTATGCCCCCATCTCCGTATCATTAAAGCCTATGACGGAAATATCCCCCGGTACCGTAAGCCCGTAATCCTTTATCGCCTTCATTGCACCAAGTGCCAGCGCATCATTGGCAGTAAATACCGCTGTGGGAAGCTCCTTCTCCTTTAAAAGCTGCTCCATCATCTCATAGCCGGAGGCGGTAGTAAAGCTGCCCTCACGGATAAAGGGCTTGTACTCCAGCTTATTTCTCTTCATATAAGAGATATAAGCCTTCTTCCGCTCATCCCTTACCGGCTCCTTATCCCCGGCAAATTCCAAGCCTCCTAAAAATGCAATTTTCCTGTGACCGAGCTTTGCCAGATAATCCAACGCCAGATTGACTGCCTGCTTAAAGTCCATTGTAAAGGTTGTAATCTCATAATTTTCCACCGGCATATCCAGAAACACAATATTCCTGCAAATCCGTATAAACTGTGAAACCTCTTCTTTGCTGAATTTTCCAATGCAGATTAATCCATCCACATCCTTTAAAATCTCCACATAATTCGCATCGGAGCGGAATGTCCGCACAATGGAAATGGAGTTTTTCACACAGAAGTCTTCTATCCCCTGCCGAATCAGCAGGTAATAATTATCCTGCATTTCCTGCTCTGCAGAAAACCACTGTACAATCCCAAGCCGGAAGGCTGCCTTATTCACATTTTTTATTTTATGGTAATGTAATCTCTTTGCAGCCTCCCATACCTTCTGCTTTGTCTCTGCAGATGCACTCAGGCTTGCATCATGATTCAAGATTCTAGAAACCGCCGCCGGCGAAACCCCCGCCTCCTGTGCTATATCTTTTATGGTTGCCATATATCCTCCTGATAAAAAATTTAGTAAATTTTTATTATCATATCACAAATATACTCAACTTGTCTACGTATTTTGCATAATAATTTAAGTGTTAAAGCAAAATACTCATTCCGAAACCAATGGTAAATTGCAAGTAAATATTTTATTGTTATTTAGTAAATTTATATTGACTTTTTACTAAATAAATATTATATTGAAGATACGATAAGCGTGTGTAATTCTATTGAAACACAAAATTATTCCCATTAACAGGAGGTAGTTGTTATGAAAAACACCAGGATATTGCTGTCCGAATTTCAAAATCAAATCCATAATGATTTGCTCACAGACATTTACGTTGACCCGGATAAACTTCCTTATCAGGTGAATCGGTATAAGAACGCCATAAAAACATACGAAAAAGCCTTCGGCAGTGGCGAGATTGCAATTTACAGCGCTCCCGGCAGGAGCGAGATTGGCGGTAATCATACCGACCACCAGAACGGAGAAGTACTGGCGGCATCCATCAACAATGATGCCATAGCAATTGTCAGAGGCTTAGACGAGCCTGTGGTAAAAATCCTTTCCGATGGTTACGATATAATTACCGTTAACCTCTCCGACTTAGAAAAAAAAGAAGCCGAAAAGGGCACTACCCCTTCCCTAATCAAAGGCGTTCTTGCAGGAATGCAGGAACATGGATATAGCCTTGGCGGTTTCCAGGCATATATCACCAGCGATGTGCTAATCGGAGCCGGTCTTTCCTCCTCCGCCGCATTTGAGACCATTATCGGAACCATAATCTCCGGTCTCTATAACGATATGAAAATTTCTCCAATTGAGATTGCCATTATCGGACAATATGCGGAAAATGTATATTTCGGAAAGCCCTGCGGTTTGATGGACCAGATGGCATGCTCTGTAGGCGGTCTGGTTCACATTGATTTTGCAAACCCGAAAAAGCCTTTAGTTAAACAGGTAGAATTTGACTTAAATGCCCATGACTACAGTCTCTGCATTACCGATACGAAGGGTTCCCATGCGGATTTAACCGGGGATTATGCAGCAATTCCCGCTGAAATGAAAAAAGCGGCTGCCTGCTTTGGGAAGGAGGTATTACGGGATGTGTCTAAAGCGGAGCTTTTAGCCAATCTAAATAAAATCAGAGAAGAAGTAAATGACAGGGCTGCCCTCCGTGCTATTCATTTTGTGGAAGAAAATGAACGGGTACAAAGGGAGGTAAATGCCCTGCAGACAGATGATTTTACCGGCTTTTTAGATATGGTAAAATCCTCCGGTGATTCTTCCTTCAAATATTTACAAAATGTATATACCAGCCATGATGCAGCGCACCAGAATGTATCCATTGCCCTGGCTGCCAGCGATTGCATCCTTGGGAAAAATGGCGTCAGTCGGGTACACGGCGGAGGGTTTGCTGGAACCATCCAGGCATTTGTAAAAAATACCGCTGTTCCGGAATATAAAGCTGCAATGGACGGCATCTTTGGTGAAGGCTCCTGCAACGTATTAAAAATCCGTAAATACGGTGGTATAAAGGTATTATAGTACACTTAAAAAGGAGGATATGATTATGAGTATTTTAGTATTAGGTGGTGCGGGCTACATCGGCTCCCACACAGTTTATGATTTAATTGCTGCAGGGGAAGAGGTTGTCATCGTAGACAATTTAGAAACCGGTTTCCGGGAAGCTGTTCATCCGAAAGCAAAATTTTATGAGGGCGATATCCGCTGCCGGGAATTTATCGATTCTGTATTTGAAAAAGAGCACATTGACGGCATCATTCATTTTGCCGCCAATTCTCAGGTGGGGGAAAGCATGGTAAATCCTTTAAAATATTATAACAATAACCTCTGCGGTACAGAAATTTTATTGGAGAGCATGGTTGCCCACGGAATTGACAAAATTGTATTCTCTTCCACTGCTGCAACCTACGGCGAGCCGGAGCGGATTCCTATTCTGGAAACAGACCGTACCCTTCCAACCAACTGCTACGGGGAAACCAAGCTTTCCATGGAAAAAATGTTTAAATGGACAGCCGCCGCCCACAAGCTCCGTTTTGTGTCTCTCCGCTACTTTAATGCCTGCGGTGCACATCCAAATGGCCAGATAGGCGAGGCACATAACCCGGAAACCCATTTAATTCCACTAATCCTTCAGGTACCAAATAACCAGCGGGACTTCATTTCTATTTATGGAACGGATTACGATACAAAGGATGGCACCTGTGTCAGGGATTATATCCATGTAAATGATTTGGCACAGGCACATATTCTTGCCATGAAATACTTACAAGAAGGAAAAGAAAGCAATATTTTCAACCTAGGAAATGGTGTGGGCTTCACCGTAAAAGAGGTGGTGGAAACAGCACGAAGGGTAACCGGTCATCCGATTCCTGCCAGAGAAGAGGCAAGACGTGCAGGAGACCCGTCCACTTTGATTGCGTCCAGTGATAAGGCAAAAGAAATTCTTGGCTGGAAACCACAGTTTGATGATTTGGAAACCATCATTTCCACTGCATGGAAATGGCACCAGTCCCATCCACACGGATATCAGGACAAATAGAAAAGAGAAAGGGAGACAGGCATATGATTCATAATCTTATTCATGAATTAGTGGAGTATGGAATGCGCAGTGGATTAATAGACGCTGCAGATAAAATTTATGTGACAAACAGGCTGCTGGAATTATTCCGGCTATCTGATTATACGGAACCGGAATCTGTAAAAAATGAACCCCGCCAGCTCCACCTGATTTTAGAAGAGCTGACGGACTACGCCTGGGAAAATGGAATACTAGAGGAAAATACGATAACCGATAAAGATTTATTTGACACGAAGGTTATGGGTCTGCTGACCCCTCCTCCATCTGTGGTAAGAAAAATCTTTGCCCAAAAATATGCGCAGTCACCAGAGACCGCAACCGATTATTATTATCATTTCAGCCAGGCAACTAATTATATCCGCAGAGACCGGATTGCAAAGGACGAAAAATGGACAGCGGACACGGAATTTGGTCCCATCGACATTACCATTAATCTTTCCAAACCGGAAAAGGACCCAAGGGATATCGCCAAAGCCGGACAGACAAAAAAATCTGGCTACCCAAGCTGTCTGTTATGCCGGGAAAATGAAGGCTATGCAGGACATTTTTCCCACCCTGCCAGACAGAATCACAGAATCATTCCCATTACATTACAGGGTGAAGCATACAATCTGCAGTACTCTCCCTATGTATATTACAATGAACACTGTATTATTTTTAATGACCGGCATACCCCAATGAAAATAGACCGGGATGCCTTTGCAAAGCTGCTCGACTTTGTCCGGCAATTTCCACATTATACCGCCGGCTCCAATGCAGACCTGCCAATTGTGGGAGGCTCTATCCTAAGCCATGACCATTTCCAAGGCGGAGGCTATGTATTTGCCATGGCAAAGGCACCCTATGAGTATACCTTTACATTAAAGGATTTTCCGGAGGTTCATGCGGGAACCATCAAGTGGCCAATGTCCGTCATCCGCTTACAGGGCAGGAATCCGGATGCCGTTACCGCCGCCGCTGACCATATCTTAAACACATGGCGGAGTTATACGGACAAAGCCGCCTTTATTTTCAGCGAAACGGACGGTACCCCACACAATACCATTACCCCGATTGCCCGCATGCACGGTACTCTCTATGAGCTGGATTTAGTTCTGCGCAACAACATAACCACCGCAGACTATCCACTGGGACTGTACCATCCACATCCACAGTATCATCATATCAAAAAGGAAAACATCGGATTAATCGAGGTGATGGGGCTTGCGGTATTGCCTGCCCGTCTGAAAAATGAGATTGCCCAATTAGAAGATGCCATTCTCACCCATAAAGACATCCGGGAAAATACGGATATCGAAAAGCATGCCGACTGGATAGAGAGCTGGATAGGAAATTACGCTGTCACCAAGGACAACATCCATCCCATTATGCAGACTGAAATCGCCAACGTATTTGTTAAGGTACTGGAATGTGCCGGTGTTTACAAGCGCACCCCGGAGGGCAGGGAAGCCTTCCTAAGATTTATTAACGCTTTATAAGCTTGAAATACCATTACAAATACGATAAAATAAAAAGAAAACTTATGGGGAGGTACAACATGAGATTAGTAACACGTTCCGATTTTGACGGACTGGCTTGTGGTGCTTTATTACTGGAGGCTGGAATTATTGATTCCTGGACCTTCGCACATCCAAAGGATTTACAGGACGGACTGGTTCCTGTTGACGAAAATGACTGTCTGGCAAACGTTCCGTTTGTAGAGGGGTGCGGGCTTTGGTTTGACCATCATTCCAGTGAGCATGAGCGCCAGCAGTTAGAGGGCAAATACAAGGGAGAGAGCCGCATTACTCCATCCTGTGCCAGAATCATTTATGACTACTATGGCGGCAAAGAGCGTTTTGGCCACTTTGACGAAATGATGGAAGCAGTTGACAAAGTTGACTCCGGCAATCTTACCATTGATGAGGTTCAGAATCCTACGGGATGGATTTTAGTCGGTTTTTTAATGGATCCAAGAACAGGGCTTGGCAGATGGCGTAATTTCACCATTCCAAATTACAAGTTAATGGAAGAATTAATGCAGGCATGTCGTACAATGAACACAGATGAGATTTTGAATCTGCCGGATGTAAAGGAACGGATTGACGTATATTTTGAACAAACTGAAAAGTTTAAAGAGATGGTAAAGGCACATACCCGAATAGAAAAGGACGTTATCATTTCCGACCTGCGGGGTGTTGACCCAATTTATTCCGGCAACCGTTTTATGATTTACAGCATGTACCCGGAACAAAACATCTCGGCATGGATTGTAAACGGCAAAGGCGGTAAGGGTTGTTCCGCAGCGGTAGGCTATAGCATTTTGAACCGCACCTCTAATGTAGATGTGGGAAGCTTAATGTTAAAATACGGTGGTGGCGGACACAAGGCCGTTGGCCCCTGCCAGTTCAGCGATGAAGACATGGAGACCGAATTACCTAGAATGCTGGATGAATTAATCAATGGCATAAAATAATACATGTTTTATACTGCCGGAGTTTCAGAATCTATATCGGATTTTTGGCTCCGGCAGTTTTATTGGTCTGTTATTTTATTTTTGCCATTACCCCTCCGGATAAATGCTATCCCAGTATTTCTTTATACACCCTGAATACATTCTGGTACAGAATCTTATCAATTTCCCTCTGACTGAAACCATTTTTTTCAAAAATGGCTGCCAGCTTATCCATCTGCTCTGCCTTAGGACAGCCCTGGTATGGCGGGATTCCGTCAAAATCACTGCCAAGACCTACACATTCTATTCCTCCGACATCCGCAATATGTCTCGCATGCCTTCCAATATCCAGTTCTCCGTTTCTGCTATCCCTTAAAAAGTCTGCACAGTAATTAAGACCCACCACACCGCCTCTGTCTGCAAGCCTCCGTATCATATCATCTGTCAGGTTCCGCACCCACGGGCACACACTTCTTGCATTGGAATGGCTTGCCACAAAGGGTCTCTTTGTATACTTTACCACATCATAAAAGCCTGCGTCGGATAAATGGGATACATCCACTATCATTCCCATGCGTTCCATCTCCTCCACAAACCGGATTCCGGTTTCCGTCAATCCTTTCGAGGTATTCGGCGTAAAAAAATCCTGATTTTCATCAAAGTTTGGATGTCCGATTTCATTGGGGAAATTCCATGTCAATGTCATCATTCGGACTCCCTGGTCATACAAATATTGGAGATTTTCAAGCCTCCCTTCACAGGCTTCCCCGCCCTCCACGGTAAGCAGCGCAGAAAGCTTTCCCTCTTTCTCATTTTCTAAAATCTCCTTTGTGTTCATAACCTGGGAAACCCAGCCCGTATTAGTCTCCATCTCCTCTCTGAAAACAGACAGCAATTCCTTAACTGTTGCAAAAGAGCTTATTTCCGGCTTTTGCTCCACAAATAAAGCAAAATTTTGTACGGAGTAGCCCCCTTTTTTCATTCTCTCTAAATCAAGCATGAGATTATTTCTGCGGAGTGTCATATGCTCTCCTCTTTTTCTTCCTTCCCAAAGCTCATGTATGGTATCACAGTGCATATCAATTATTTTCATGTTACACCTCTCTTCCTGATTTTCATTTCCATTCTATCTCAATATATAAAAATGTAAAGCAATAAATGACACCCAATCATTCAAAAAAGGTCCACTGGACCATTTTCTCATATGCTTGGCAACAAAAATAGCTTCTGACTGTATTATTCAATACGGTTAGAAGCTATTTCCTTACACTCTGATTATATAAATATGTTCTTTGCAGACATCCTCTTATTGAATTGTCTTAATCCATCCCTCAGGTGCCTCAATACGTCCCATCTGGATTCCTGTCAGCGTGTCATATAACTGTTTGGTAACAGGGCCCATCTCATCCATGCCGCTTGGGAAACAGATTTCCTCACCATGGTCAACAATCTTGCCAACCGGAGAAATAACAGCAGCTGTTCCACAAAGACCACACTCTGCAAAATCCTTAACCTCTGTAAATTCTACTTCTCTATGCTCTACCGTCAAGCCAAGATATTTCTCAGCCACCACCATCAGCGAACGACGGGTAATAGAAGGTAATATACTATCTGACTTTGGAGTTACCAGCTTGCCATCCTTCGTAATAAAGATAAAGTTCGCTCCACCGGTCTCTTCTACCTTTGTACGGGTTGCCGCATCTAAATACATATTCTCTGAATATCCCTGGTTATGTGCATCTACAATCGCATGCAGACTCATGGCATAATTAAGACCTGCCTTGATATGCCCTGTTCCGTGCGGTGCTGCACGGTCAAAATCAGACACACGGATTGTAATAGGCTTTGCGCCACCCTTAAAATATGGACCAACCGGTGTAACAAAAATACGGAACTGATATTCCTTTGCCGGAGCTACACCAATTACAGGACTGCTTCCGAACATATATGGCCGGATGTACAGGGTTGCGCCGGAACCATATGGCGGAACATAATCAATATTCGCCTGTACTGTCTTAACAACCGCTTCAACAAATTTATCTTCCGGAAAAACCGGCATCTCCAATCTCTTACAGGTATCTGCCATTCTCTGGGCATTTAAATCCGGGCGGAAACACACAACATGTCCATCCTCTGTGGTATATGCCTTAAGCCCCTCAAAACATGTCTGTGCATACTGCAAAACTCCTGCACACTCGCTGATTGTCACATTTGCATCACTTGTCATGACACCCTCATCCCAAGCGCCGTTCTTATAGTTTGATACAAAACGGTTCTCCGTTTCTACATAACTGAATCCTAAATTTGACCAATCGATGTTCTTACTCATCTAAAAAACTTCCTTTCCTCGGCTATTTTGCAACATCTGTCTTTCCCTCATTTGTTGTACCGCCTATCATACATTTTTGCTGTACTAATCAGGCATTCTGTCTAATCGTACTTTTCTTCATGTATCACATGAACCAAGTTTACCACCAGCCTACTATTTGTGCAAGCTAAAATCCTGTAATCTTAATACCATCAGACATGAAAAATATTCTTTTTTGCTTCTGCTGATAACACAATTCATACATTATAGGGCTTTTATTCTTTTTAATGCCTCTATTGTATTTTCATAGGTTCCAAATGCTGTCAGTCTGAAATATCCTTCTCCACTTGGCCCAAAGCCCGAACCAGGAGTACCAACCACGTTTGCATTGGAAAGTAAATAATCAAAAAATTCCCAGGAGGTCATTCCATCCGGCGTAGTGAGCCAGATATATGGTGCATTCACACCACCGGAAACCGTAAATCCTGCTTCAGCAAGACCTTCCTTAATAATCTTCGCATTATTCATATAATAAGCAATCTGCTCAGCAGTCTGTTTCTTTCCCTCTTCACTGTAAACCGCCTCACCTGCGCGCTGGATGATATATGGTGCACCATTGAATTTTGTTCCATGACGTCTTGCCCATAACGCATTTAAAGAAGTGCCGTCCTCTGCCTTCAAAGCCTTTGGCACAACGGCATATCCAAGACGGGTTCCTGTAAAGCCTGCATTCTTTGAAAAGCTCTTAAGCTCTATTGCACAGGTTTTCGCCCCCTCACACTCATAGATGGTATGTGGTACGTCCTCCTCGCTGATATAAGCCTCATAAGCCGCATCATAAATGATAACTGCCCCGACCTTATTGGCATAGTCCACCCACTCCTGTAGCTGCGGCTTCTTAACGGTTGCTCCTGTCGGGTTATTTGGGAAACATAAATAAATGATATCCGGTGTCTCCTCCGGCAGCTCCGGTGCAAATCCATTCTCCGCCTTACAAGGCATATAAATCACATCACTCCAAAGCTCTGTTTCCTTGTTATATACGCCCGTTCTTCCCGCCATGGCATTTGTATCTACATATACCGGATATACTGGGTCACAGACAGCAATCTTGTTGTCAATTGCAAAGATTTCCTGAATATTGCCGGAATCACATTTTGCTCCGTCACTGATAAAAATTTCATCCATAGCAATGTCTGCGCCCCTTGCCGCATAATCATTCTTTACAATTGCACTTCTTAAGAATTCATAGCCCAAATCCGGTGCATAACCGTGAAAGGTTTCCTTAACTGCCATCTCATCCACTGCAGCATGCAGGCTTTCAATAATTGCAGGAGCCAGAGGCTGCGTCACATCACCAATTCCTAAAGATATAATCTCCTTATCCGGATTTGCTTCCTTATATGCGTTTACTTTTTTTCCGATAGTGGAAAACAAATAACTTCCCGGCAGCTTTAAATAATTTTCATTTACTTTAAACATAGTATCCTCCTTCGCTCCTCCCTTTCGGAAGTCCGTTTCATTTATAAATATTCAGGTACTCATTCTCCTGAAGATTACACCTATTCATCTAAATTAATCTCTCCATCAAATACTACAGTGGCAGGACCAGTCATATACACCAGATTTTTTGTCCTGTCCCAGCGCACCAGTAAATCACCCCCTAACAGATGAAGTGTAATCTCATCCTCTGTCAACCCATTTAAGATGCATGCCACCGTTGCTGCGCAGGCACCAGTTCCACAGGCAAGGGTTTCACCGGTTCCCCGTTCCCAGACACGCATATTAACCGTATTCCGGTCTAACACCTGGATAAATTCTGCATTCACTCTGTTAGGAAAAATCTCATGCTGCTCAAACCCTGCACCAATCTCTTCCAACGGAAAATCTGCTGTATTTTCTACAAACACAACGCAATGCGGATTCCCCATGGATACACACGTAATTCTGTATTCTTCACCATTTACCAAAATCGGCTCATTTACCAGAATATCCTTTTCGGCTTTTACCGGAATTTCAGCCGGTCTAAGTTCCGGTTCTCCCATATTCACAGTGACCGTCTTTACTTTACCGGCAGCTATTTGTAAATCCAAATATTTAATCCCTGCCAATGTTTCTACCGAGATACCCGTCTTCTCCGTCAATCCATAATCGTAAACATATTTGGCAACACAACGTATACCATTTCCGCACATTTCTGACCTTGAACCATCTGCATTATACATATCCATACAAAAATCAGCCACCTGCGAGGGTTTTATCAGAATCAACCCATCCGAGCCAATTCCAAAATGCCGGTCACTTACCTTAATTGCGGTTTCGCAAGGATTCTTTATATTCTCTTGGAAACAATTCACATAGACATAATCGTTCCCAAGACCCTCCATTTTTGTAAATTTCATAAATACAGCCTCCCTTAAAAAATATCTAGAATCATATAGGCAGTTTCCACAAGATTCGTCCCATTGTCCATACTCTTTTTCTGCAAATACCGATGTGCTTCTTCTTCTGAAAAATTCTTCTGCTTCATCAGCATTATTTTTGCACGAGAGATTATTTGCTTTTCTTCATTTGTCCGAATAGCAGGCTTTGCTTTCTTTCGCTTCATCCGATAATATAACTTATCATACATCAGCTGAACATTTTCCACTAAATCTGCCGCCTTAATTGGCATGGAAAGGCAAACGATATCACTAGAATTACACTCAGAATAATACCGCTTTGATGCCACTAACAACATATCAAATGTATCAGGCAAATATTCCAGCAGCTCGCTATACATCATATCCACCAATTTGTACCCGCTGACAACAATTCCATAATCCAAATCATCTGTTATGTTAATAACCTGTGCCGCTGTTGTACATGCTGCCATTACCTCAATACCATTCCGCACTAGTAGATTCTTAATACTTTTGGCCTCCTCCAGCTTCGGAAATACTACGATTACACTAATCACGTTCTTCCTCCTTGCTCTAACTGAAAGTCATTTCCACCAAACGTATTTAGATTTTATACAGATACTCATCGATTTCCCATGCGGTTATCTGCTCCCTAAAGCGGTTCCATTCCTCTCTCTTTGCAGCAAGATATTTTGCATGGACATGCTCCCCTAATACCTCTTTCATAAACTCATCATCCTCAAAGTAATGACATGCTTTGCTTAAGTTTGAAGGAATGGCTTCAATTCCCTGTTCCTCCAGCTCTTTTTTGGACATTTCATAAATGTTTCCGGTAACGCTGTCAGGAATCTCCAAACCACGTTTAATCCCGTCAAGACCGGCAGCCAGGCAGGTTGCAAAAAGCAGATATGGATTGGCAGACGGGTCTGGGGAACGAAGTTCTACCCGCATATTGGTTCCCCGTGTAGATGGAATTCGGATAAGTGGACTACGGTTTCCCTCCGACCAAGTAATATAAACTGGTGCCTCATAGCCCGGAAGCAGACGTTTATAAGAGTTAACAAGCGGATTTGCAATCAATGTCATTCCCTTCATATGCTTCATAATTCCCGCAATGAACTGATATGCCTCTGTACTGACACCATTTGGCGCAGAATGGTCATTGAATATATTCACCCCACCCTTGGATAAAGACATATTAATATGGAGACCTGAGCCACACACTCCATATACCGGCTTTGGCATAAAGCTTGCAAACAATCCATGCCGTTTTGCAATGGTCTTGACTACCAGCTTAAAAGTCATCATATTGTCTGCTGCCTTTAACGCATTTGTATACTTAAAATCAATCTCATGCTGGGCCGGTGCCACCTCATGATGAGAAGCCTCAATCTCAAATCCCATCTCCTCCAGATTCAGGATAATGTCCCGACGGGCATTTTCTCCTAAATCAAGCGGTGATATGTCAAAATAACCGGCTTTTTCATGGGTTACGGTTGTAGGTCTGCCCTCATCATCTGTATGGAACAGGAAAAATTCACATTCCGGACCTACATCAAAGCCATACCCCATATCTGCTGCTTCCTTTAACACCTTTTTCAAAATATAGCGTGGATCTCCCTCAAAAGGTGTTCCATTCGGTCTATACACATCGCAAATCATTCTTGCCACTTTTCCATGCTGCGGTCTCCATGGGAACACTTCGAATGTGTTTAAATCCGGATACAGGTACATATCTGACTCATCAATTCTCACAAAACCCTCAATAGAAGAACCGTCAAACATACATTTATTATCTAAAGCCTTTTCCAACTGGCTTGCAGTAATCGCTACGTTTTTAAGGGTGCCAAACATATCCGTAAACTGAAGACGGATAAATTCTATATCTTCTTCCTCTACAAGCCGCATAATATCCAGTTTTGTGTATTTACTCATATTCGTTCTCTCCTTTACTTCTATCGCATTATATCATTTCTGCCAGTGGTTCAAGCCGTTGATATAAAAAAATACTTATATATAATGATAATCTGATTTATATATCCAGAATAAATCACATTGAATTCATGTTATCACAATTGTATTGTTTTTTCAATGATGTTAACAATTTTTCCGTAAATAAAAAAATTGTCCCAATCCTTTTCAAGCATAAGGATTGAGACAACATCATCCAAACAGCTCCCCATGGGACTCGAACCCACGACCTACGCATTACGAATGCGTCGCTCTACCAACTGAGCCAGGGAAGCAAATATTTAATTAACCATTATGATAACTACTTCTTCAAGCACATATCTCTTATAATCTGGCTGCCACTGCAAAAATCCAGTGGCAACCATAAGCTTTACATGTCTTAATCTACTACATAAGGCATTAACGCAATGTGACGTGCCCGCTTGATTGCAACTGTTAAAGCTCTCTGATGCTTTGCACAATTACCGGTAATTCTTCTAGGAAGAATCTTACCTCTCTCTGAAATATATCTCTTTAATTTGTTGACATCTTTGTAATCAATTAAGTTATTCTCATCTGAACAGAATACACACACTTTTTTTCTTCTACGGATGTTTCTTCTCTTCATTGGAGCATCACTGCGCTCTGGCTTATCTGCTTTATTATATGCCATTTCTATTTCCTCCTATTTTACTGGAATGGGAGCTCATCTTCAATGCCTTCCGGTATACTCATAAAACCGTCGCCACTCGCTGCGCTAGGAGCCGGACGGCTACCGCCGCCAAAATCTGCACCACTATTGTTCTGCGCTGCATTTTTGCTCTCAGCAAATTCCTGGTCCTCAACAACGACCTCGGTTGTATATACCTTTACACCATCTTTGTTTGTATAACTTCCGGTCTGAATTCTTCCGGTAATACAAACCTTAATTCCCTGCTTTAACCATTTCTCTGCAAATTCAGCACTTCGACCAAATGCAACACAGGAAATAAAATCAGCACTCTGCTCACCATTTCTCTGAAATCTGCGGTCAACCGCCAAAGTATATCTTGCAATGGCTAAATTGTTCTCGCCCTGAGAGTATCTTACTTCAGGGTCCCTGGTTAAGCGTCCCATTAAAATTACTTTATTCATATTTGGATTCCTCCTATTCGTTACGCGTCCTGTCTAACGCATAGGTATCTGATGACTGGTTCCATAATACGAACTTGTGCCTCTACCTGTGCTGGAACATCAGATTCCGCATCGAATTGGATGAAGTAATAAAATCCTTCTTTCATCTTCTGGATCTCGTAAGCTAATCTCTTCTTACCAGCATCCTCAACGTTAGTAACATTACCGCCAAATTTAGCAATTAACTCTTTTGCTTTCTCAACAGCATCTGTTCTAGCATCGTCTTCGATTTTTGCACTGACAACTAACGCTAATTCATACTTGTTCATGTCTTATGCACCTCCTTATGGTCTCTGGCCCTCCTCATTATTAGGAGAACAAGGAAAATTGTGTTATACACCACAGAGATTGATTGTACCATAATAAGACCGACAAATCAAGCATTTTCTATGAAACCTTTAAAATTCTTTTCCACTAATTTCCTGCTTAACATGACTTGATGACAGCACCCAGTACAGCGCAATCTGAAATCGGCTCCGGTTCGGATAATTTCCCAGGCATTTGTTCCGCATGGATGCTGCTTTTTTAATCGAATAACCTGTCCTACTTCAAAATTCACGTCTATTCTTCCTCCATAGCAGAAGCCATCATTTGCTCAAAATCAGAAGCATTCTCCATGACTTTGCTTCTCATAAACTCCTTTCTCGCTTCCTCTTCTGTTAACGGTTTACTAAAATAATATCCTTGCAAATAGTTCATAAACAGCATATCGGCAAGCTCCTTTAGATGTTCCGATTGAATGCCATCGCCTAAAATCATTTTTCCATTTTCCTCAAAAACTGCCACCATGGCGCTAACTAATAAATAAATCGAATCCTTATCCTCTGCTTCCTTAATCATATTTTCATTAATTTTAATAATCTCAAACGGAAGCTCCATCAATCGGGATATATCCAAAAAGCCTGTCCCAAATCCGTCCAGATAAAACCGAAATCCATGAACTGCCATCTGCTCCATCCGTTCCCTGGCTAAATCATATTGCACACAAAACACTTCTTCCGACAGTTGTATCGCAATATTTTCTGGCGATAAATCATATTTTTGCAAAATATCCAGAATCTTCATTTCCACATCATCTGCCATAATTTGCTGCCTGGAAAAATTAACAGAAATAATCGGAGGCTGAATTCCTGTCTTAACAAAGGATTGAATGTATTGGCATACCTTATCAATCAATACATAACCGATTTCAATTACATAGCCATTTTCTTCTGCAATCGGAAAAAATTCACTGGGCGAGATATCTCCTAACAGCCCATCTTCTAAGCGAAGTAACGCCTCCCCCCGGTTATATGTATTCTCTACAACATCAAGAATCGGCTGATATTTCACATACATTTTTCTGTCCTGAATAATTTCTTCCAATATGGAAGAAATACGAATACGTCGCTGCATTTTTTCCTTAAAAGCATCATTACAAATGATACACTGATTCTTCCTGTCCTTTGTAACAAATGTATGCAAATAATCTAACAATTCCAAAATTTCCGTCGAACTGTCAGCCATATCCGGATATTGTACAACTGTAATACACACTGTCATCTTATGTGCCAGCTTTCCAACCTTCCATGTATGTTCAAAGCGTTCCAAAACCAGCTCACACCAATTCGTAATTTCCGGCTCTGAAACCTCATCCAGAATGATTCCAAAGGTGTCCCCTCCATACCGCACAATGCCTTTCTTTGGTGAAATCTCCTCTAAATATTTTCCGACAGCTTTAATAAATTGATGTCCATTATGATAGCCATACTCATAATTCACCCGTTTAAAATCATTCAAAGCAATTACTGCAACTGTCATTGCCTGATTAGTTCCAATCCGGTAATCAAGCATTCTTTTAAAGGAATCCGCATTAGGCAGGCGGGTCAGACTATCTACCCGGACTGTATAATTGTAACTATACAAATATAATAAAAGTAAACTAATAGTATATCCAAAGCCAAGAATGGCAATTGATTTAAAACGATACTGCATGTAATAACTGATAATCATTATAAATGGAATTATCCAGAAAACATACTGCTTCTTATCCGATAATCTTCTGTGATTCTTTATCAATATCACAAGATACATCAACAGAGAAAATGCTACCAAGACATACGGAAGCTTGTACCATGAATTAAACACAATCTGCATAGTTCCTTCCACTCTGCTTACATCAAAAACTGCATGATTTACCCAGTTTGCTATTAACAACAGTAAATTGAAAAACGATGGCAATCCAAATATAATATGCGTGCGCACAGGAATTGTATTCCGGTTATACAATACTTCAATCAGATAATTGTTTAAATAAAACCAAATCCATACCATTGCCCAAAAGCTTATACAAATAATCAATTCTGCCAGCCACATGAACGTAAAAATATTATTTCGGACAATAAAATAAGAGAGCATATTAACCGCTAACAATACGGTAACAATCCGAACCATGTAAACATACAGTCTATCCTTCAAATCAAGCATATTATATCGGATACTGCAGGCAATCCACAAAATAATGCAGATAACCAGACCTGCACCCTCTAAACAAAAATTCAGCCTCATAACCAACCCCCATAATCCATTTAGATGTGTTTGTGGTATATTCTATCATAATTTATTTATAATATAAAGTCTTTCCATTCCTATTTCCACATTCCTATAATACAACATGCTCCGTTCCCTTTCATCGCACAAATAAAAAATGCCCAGAGCCGGAATCGAACCAGCGACACGAGGATTTTCAGTCCTCTGCTCTACCAACTGAGCTATCTGGGCATGACACTTATACAACAAGTATCGAGTAGCGGGGACAGGATTTGAACCTATGACCTCCGGGTTATGAGCCCGGCGAGCTTCCAGACTGCTCCATCCCGCGATAATAT
>URMF01000030.1 GCA_900548855.1 uncultured Eubacteriales bacterium | reverse complement strand
TGGCACTCTGGGAAGCTATATTCATTTTGGGATTGCAGTTTGCGGAAACTCAAGCTGATGTTGGATGGAAAAATATTGGAGAAAGAGTTAGCAATTACGAGGAAAGAATGTAATCATTGGATTTTGGAGTGGGTACATAAATATGAGATTTCAAAATCTTATATTCGTTATGCCTTATCTGACAAATGGTTTATAGAGTTTGTAAGGGAATTAAAGAAAAAGAATGTTATAACTATATTGGAATTTCCAACGATACCTTATGATGGAGAAATTTCCAATAATAGAGTGAAGGTGGAGGATCGGTACTATAGAGAGCAACTGGTTTATTATATAGAAAAATGTACAACATATTCGGATCTTGATTTGGTTTTTGGGATTCCGTGTATACCATTAGTTAATGGCGCTGATTTAGATGAGTATCCAATACATAATATTAGAAAACCGGACGGAACGATTGTTTTAATAGCTGTAGCAAGTATGAGTAAATGGCATGGGTATGAAAGAGTGATAGAAGGTCTCGCAGACTATTATGCGAACGGTGGGATACAAAATATTATTTTTCGGTTAGTTGGAGAAGGAGGGGAATCTGATAAATACAGAGAATTGGTAGAACGATACAAATTGCATGAACATGTCAAATTTTGTGGGCGTTTAGAAGGCGAAGAATTGAATCGACAGTATGACGAGGCGGATATTGCAATCGGAGTATTGGGGTTATATAAAAAAAATATAATTTCAGCAGCTCCAATTAAATCGGGGGATTATTGTGCGAGAGGTATTCCATTTATTTATGGGTATGAAGATCGTGGCTTTACAGGAGAAGAGGATTATGTTTTAAAGGTTTCAAATGATAGTTCTGCATTAAATATGGAAGAGATTATTAATTTTTACAATAGGATTAAAAAGCATGCTTTCTATATTAATGAAATGCGAGAATATGCAAGTGAAAAATATACATGGGATGTTATTTTAGAAAGAGTGGTAGATTATTATAAAAACAGTTGATTGGCCGCATTTGCATAGGAAAGATACTATAAAAGAAAATTTGATTGCAGAAGAATTATGATGAGGTGATTATATGAAGCAAAAATTATTAAAAAAAATAGAAAATAGGGAAATAGTTGTAGGAGTAGTAGGCCTAGGTTATGTAGGTCTTCCTTTGGCAGTGGAAAAAGCGAAGGCAGGATTTCGCACAATTGGCTTTGATGTTCAACAGAGTAAGGTGGATAAAGTAAATCAAGGAGAAAATTATATTGGTGATGTTGTTGATTCGGATTTAAGGAAACTGGTGCAGGAAGGTACGCTCACTGCAACGAATGATTTTGGGTTTATCCGTGAGGTGGATTTTGTTGCTATTTGTGTTCCCACTCCTCTTGATTCTCATCAGCAGCCGGATATATCTTATGTAAGGTCTTCAGCAGAGGAGATTGCAAAATATTTAAAAAAGGATACATTAGTTGTTTTAGAATCTACTACTTATCCGGGAACGACGAAAGAGTTGATTATGCCGATTTTGGAGAATGGGACAGGTTTGAAATGTGGAAAGGATTTTTATCTGGCTTTTTCTCCGGAACGGGTCGATCCTGGAAACCTTATCTACAAAACAAAAAATACGCCTAAAGTAGTAGGCGGAATTGGAAAAGATGCGACGGAAGTAGCAGCCGCAATGTACCGGACAGTATTAGAGGGAGATGTATTGGAGGTATCTTCACCAGAAATTGCAGAGATGGAAAAAATTCTGGAAAATACATACAGAAATGTTAATATTGCTTTAGTCAATGAATTATCTATGTTATGTAATAAGATGGAGATAGATGTATGGGAAGTAATTGAGGCGGCAAAAACAAAACCATATGGTTTTCAGGCATTTTATCCGGGACCGGGGCTTGGCGGGCACTGTATTCCACTGGATCCGTATTATTTGTCATGGAAAGCAAGGGAATATGGTTTTCATACCTCTATGATTGAAAGCGCTATGATGATTAATGACAGAATGCCGGAATATTGTGTGGAGCGTGTGGAAAAAATTCTCAACCGTTTTAAGAAGCCGTTATGTGGCTCCCAAATATTAGTTCTTGGAGTGGCATACAAACAGGATATTGATGATTATCGGGAAAGTCCGGCCATTCGTGTGATTAATGAGTTGAAAAAAAATCAGGCGGAGGTGGATTATTTTGATTCATGGATTTCAGAATATAAAGATCATGGTGAATGGCATCGGAGTCTGACAGAGCTAAATGCACAGGTAGTTCAGAGATATGATCTGGTTATGATTACAACTGCGCATACAAATGTAGATTATGAAATGGTACAGAAGAATGCTAAAGCGGTTTTTGATACCAAAAATGTTATGAAACATGTTTTGCAACGGGACAATGTAGAAGTGTTATAAATGATAGAGAAATAAAGAGGGGTATGGTTATGAAATATGCACTAATTGGATGTGGAAGAATTTCTACAAATCATATTAAGGCGGCGGTAAACAATAACTTAAATATTGTTGCTGTGTGCGATATTGACGTACAACATATGGAACAGCTTTTAACGAAACATGATTTGTCCAATAATGAATTTATAGGGCGTTACACAGATTATAAAAAGATGATTGCAGAAAATGATATCGAATTAGTCAGCATTGCTACGGAGAGTGGTTTACATGCTGAAATTGCCTTATATTGTATTACTCACAATATTCATGTAATCATAGAAAAACCGATGGCAATGAGCATGCAAGATGCCAATGAAATTATTGCTTGTTCTAAGGAAAAGGGGATTAAGGTGTGTGTTTGTCATCAGAACAGATTTAATCTTGCTGTTCAGAAAATGAGAAGTGCTTTGGAAAAAGGAAGATTTGGAAGATTGTCGCATGGCTCTATTCATATTCGATGGAATCGGAATCGGGATTATTATATGCAAGCACCATGGAGAGGAACTTGGGAACAGGATGGAGGATGCTTAATGAACCAGTGTATTCATGGAATTGATTTGTTGAGGTGGACATTTGGTGATGAAGTAGAAGAAGTATATGGGCAGATCCGACAACAGTTTCATGATTATTTAGAAACAGAAGATATTGGAATGGCAGTGGTAAAGTTTAAGAATGGTGCTATTGCTACTATTGAAGGTACCACTAATGTGTATCCACAGAATCTAGAAGAGGTTTTATATGTGTTTGGTGAAAAAGGTACTGTTAAAATAGGGGGGGGTTCCACTAATAATATTGATGTATGGGATTTTACAGATGAAGGTGAAGAGGATCAGGGAAATAAAGGTTTTCAAGAGGCAACTAGCAATGTTTATGGTAATGGTCATACCAGTCTTTTTGCAGATATGATAGATGCGATAAAAAATAATCGTAAACCCTATGTGGATGCGGTTGCTGGAAGAAATGCATTGGAGATGGTTTTAGCAATTTATAAGAGTCAGAAAACAGGGAAACCAGTAAAGTTTCCACTTGATGATTTTGCAAGTATAAATATGATGGAAATGTTTTGATTTAAAGAGGGGCAATATGAAATTAAGTGATGTTATATTAGAAAATGATGACTTTCAGTCAGTCGTGGTGAAGAATGAAAGAGAATTTGAAACATTAGCTTTATGTGGAACAGATATTAGTATTCCTTTCTGTACATTTATTGATGATGCTAAATATTTAGATAAAGTTTCTGATTTTGCACATATGATACTGACAACTAAAGAACTGGAAAATCGTGTTGTAGTATTGGGAAAAGGATATGCAGTTAGCATGAATCCGAGATTAGATTACTTTAAATTGCATAACTATTTAGCAGTTAAATCAGATTATAAGAGAAAAGATTATGATACTATTATTTCTCCAACAGCAGAAGTAAGTAGTTTATCTTGTATTTCAAAGAATAATGTGACAATTGGAGAAAATTGTATTATTGAACCTTTTGTAACAATATATTCTAATGTCATTATTGGAGATAATGTTATTATTCGTTCAGGCGCGAGAATAGGTGGAGAGGGATTTGAATACAAAGACTTGAAAACTAGTATATTAGCTGTTAACCACATTGGAGGGGTGATTATAGGAGATAATGTAGAAATTCAAAATAATTCATGTGTTGATAAAGCAATATATCCATGGGATGATACGGTTTTGGGGAGTAATGTTAAAATTGATAATTTGGTACATATTGCGCATGGTGTTAAAATTGGTGATTGCACTATGGTAGTAGCCAATTCTGGTATTGGCGGACGGACAGTTATTGGTGATAATTCGTGGATTGGTTTTTCTTCTACAATAAGAAATGGTATTACTTTGGGAAAAAATGCAAGAGTTAATATGGGGGCTGTTGTAACTAAGGCCGTGATGGAAGGGGAATCTGTTACTGGCAATTTTGCAATTGATCATAAAAAATTTATAGAGAATTTGAAAAGACAAGATGGAAATACAAACGGGAGGATCGGTGAAACCGATAGGAAACGTAAATAAATATGGAAATGTTATACGAAACGAAAGGTGTTAATGCTTTATGGAGGCGAGAATTATGTTAGTTAAATCGTCCACCGTTTATTGGATTAGCGCCGTTGTCAAAAGAGCTGTATACTAGAGGTTATAAAGATATTATTCCTCATACAGGACAGCATTATGACAAAAATATGTCTGATGTATTTTTTGAAGAGTTTGGAATAGATAAACCAGTTGAAAATCTGGGGGAGGATGTGGAAGTCATACGGAAATTATAGCAAGAGCCATGATAGAAGTGGAAAAAGCCTGCATAAAATATAAGCCGTCTCTTGTAATTATTTATGGTGATACAGATACCCATTAGCAGCAGTATTTGTATGTAAAAAATTAATATACCATTGGCACATATAGAAGCAGAACCAAGAGCCTATCATAAAGAAAATCCAGAAGAAATGAACAGAGTGGTAGTTGATCATATTTCGGATATGTGTTTTTGCTCAGACAGGTCATCTGTGGGGAATTTGAACAAATATGAATACTTAAAAGATCATAAAGGGTAATGTGGAGAGGAATTATGGAATTTAGAGATTTAAAGAAACAATATCAGGTGTTAAAAGAAGAGATAGATTCTTCTGTCATGAGGGTGCTACAAAATGCTGATTATATTTCAGGCAGTGAAGTGGTTGAATTAGAGGAAGCCTTGGCAGCGTATGTGGGAGTAAAACATTGCATAACTTGTGGAAATGGAACGGATGCCCTGATGTTATCACTTATGGCGTGGGGGGTTCATGAGGGAGATGCTGTATTTGTACCTGATTTTACTTTTTTTGCATCAGGAGAAGCAGTTGCAGCAGTAGGTGCAGTTCCTGTATTTGTGGATGTAGAACGGAATACATTTAATATTTCTGCAGATGCATTAGAGAAGGCAGTTGAAAGTGTATTAAAAGAGGGAAAATTGATTCCTCGTGCAGTTGTTGTTGTGGATTTGTTTGGTCAACCGGCTAATTATCCGGTGCTTAAGCAGATTACAGAGAAGAATAAGCTTTTAATTTTAGAAGATGGGGCGCAGGGGTTTGGTGCCTCTATACAGGATAAAAAAATATGCAGCTTTGGAGATATATCTACGACATCTTTTTTTCCGGCAAAGCCATTAGGATGTTATGGTGATGGAGGGGCAGTTTTTACAGATAATGATGAGTGGGCAGAAATCATTCATTCTTTAAGGATACATGGGAAGGGAAAAAATAAATATGATAATATACGAATAGGAATGAATTCAAGATTAGATACAATACAAGCGGCTGTTCTTAAGGTAAAATTGAAAGCTTTTGCACAAAGTGAGCTTGAACAGGTGAATCAAGTGGCGAAATGGTATAATGAAATGTTAGAGGGTTTGGTGATAACACCTAAGATAATGGATGGATTTTATTCCAGTTGGGCACAGTATACGATTGTTTGTCAAGATTCGGCACAGCGAGAGAGTTTGCAGAATAGATTAAAGGAAGATAATATTCCAACGATGGTGTATTATGCAAAAGGTATGCATGAACAGAAGGCTTTTGAAAAACAGGAAAGTGATTTAGGTGGGTTTGACAATACCTTATATCTGAAGGACAGGGTGTTGTCGTTACCGATTCATCCATATTTGCAGAAGCGTCAGGTGAAAGAAATTGCTGAGAAGATAGAAAGTTTCCTGTATACTTTAAATAGGTCAAGAGATTGACACAGAAAAATACTTCAGGTCAATTTAGATTATTATTGACCTAACCGTTGATAAAATCTAAAGAATACAAAAGGTATTTACAATGCTTGTTCTATACTTTTGACTTTGTTTTATGAGGAGTTATTAAAGAAAAGCGAGAAGTTTGGAAAATCAGTGATTTAGGGTTTGACATTTAGAAAAGGAGAAAAAAGCATTGGAAAAAAGACGAGTTTTGTTATTAGGGGATATGAATTCAAGATGGACATTTCGATATCTTAAAAAAGTATATTCCGAGAATTTCAAGATAACTATATTGGATTATGCTCCGTTGAGGTTATCATTAGGTGATGTGCATTATGATTTTTGTGAGAAGAATGGGATTCAGGTTATTGCGATTTATAATGATGGAGGCTATTCCAGATGTTTGAAATATGCATCAATTATAAATCAGATGGAGACATTTGATATATGTCATATCATGTTTGTAAGAAGTGAGGCGAGTCTGCTTGTTAGAATGTGTGAGCACAAATTTCATCAAATTATTGCCAATTTTTGGGGGTCAGATTTCTTTAGAACTACTTCGAAGATGGAATTCGAGCAGAAATATCTACTGGATATTGTAGATACAGTTATTGTACCAGTGGAGAGTATGGAAGAGAACATTATCCATAAATATCCAAAGCTTCAGGATAAAATACATACAGTATATTTTGAAAGTCCTATATTGGAGAAGCTACAGGAGAATAATTATGCTGAAGAGGACAATGCAATGCTACCGTTACCAAAGGATAAAGTTGTGATTGCAGTGGGATATAATGGGTTTTCCCAGCAGCAGCATGAATTATTTATTCGAGCTCTAAACGAATGTGACGAAACCATTATAGACAGGGTATTTGTTATTTTTTCTATGACGTATGGATTGTCTGCAGAATATGAAGAAAAGATTTATAAAATGTTAAAGGACGCAAAGTTTAAGTATGTATTAATTAAAGATTACATGACGGATGAGCAGATTATTTTTATGCGTAAACGTATTGATATTTTTGTTAATGCAATTACAACAGATGCATTTAATGCGGCAATTCAGGAAAGTATGCTTTGCCAATCTGTTATTCTGGTTGGAGACTGGTTGTTATACCAGGACTTAGAGGATGAAAAAGCATATTTATGTAAGTTTAGTAATGCGTTGGATTTATCGGAAAAACTTAGTGATGTTATTAAAAATATTGGTGCTTATAAAGAAAAATCAAAGGGGAATAAAGAAATAATAAAGCGAATTCGGAAACGGCGTGGACATGTTGAGGATTGGACAGATTTATATGATAATAATATTCCTGTTCATATACCAGACGGCGAATTTAATGTGTGGGAATATGTTTTAAAACAGGAGAAAAAACAGTCAGAAAGAAAACAATTATATAATGAAATAATGCAAAAATGGCTGGTGAAGAGATTAAATAATATAGAACCAGTTAAGCAATATATGAAAGAACGAAATTATAAGGATGTTGTTATTTATGGAGCCGGAACTTTAGGTAAGATGGTATATGACGAGTTAAGAGATTCCGATGTTGTAATAAAGTTTTGCGATCAGAGTGTGACAGAAACGGATTGGCTGGATAGGGAAATAATGAAGTTATCTGATTTGGAAAATTCCGATTGTGATTGTGTGATTGTAACTCCAGTGCATGTATATAATGGAATCAAAAACAATTTAATAAATATTGGAGTGAAACAGATGGTTTCTCTTGCAGAAATTTTGAACTAATTATAAAGTGTTTATAGAAAGGATTGGGGAATAGATTTATGAAAAAAACAGCAGTAATATTATCTGGTGGATTAGGGACAAGACTTAGACCGTTTACGAATATCATGCCGAAGCCTTTGTTGCCGGTTGGAGAAAAGGCAATATTGGAAATACAGATTGAAACGTTAAAAAAATATGGATTTGAAAGAGTGATTTTAGCGACAAATTATAAATCAGATTACATTCAGAAATTTTTTGGCAGTGGAGAGCAATATGGAATTGAATTAATTATCAGCAGAGAGACACAGGCATTAGGAACAGCAGGACCATTAAAGCTGGTGGAAAAAGAACTGGATGCCCCATTTTTGGTAATGAATGGTGATATTTTAACAGATTTGGATTTTGGTGATTTTTATAATTTTGGCATGGAAAAGGAAAGCCTTTTGACTGTTGCATTGAAGAAGATAATATTACCTTATTCCTTTGGTAATATTGAGTTTACAGGAGAAAAGGTAACCAACATTGTTGAAAAACCAGATTTTATTACATATGCATTAGCTGGAATATATTTTATGAAGCCAGATATTTTGCAGTTGATTCCAGAGGGTGAAAATTACGGAATGGATAAGTTGATTTTAAAGATGTTATCCCAGGATAAGCTGATAACCAAATACGAGATTGATGGATACTGGTTAGATGTGGGAAGAGAAGACGATTATGAGCGTGCACAAAAAATATATGGACAGGTATATGAATAGTTATTGTTCATAGAAAATGTATTTGATTGAGGTGTAAATGTGGAAGATATTTTATTAATCGGGTTTGGCGGACATGCGAGAAGTGTTGTGGATGCAATAGAAGCGCAACAAAAATATAGAATTGTCGGTTTTTCTGATAAAAGTTCTGTGATGCATTATAGAGGATATGGTGTTGTGTGTAATGATGAAGAATTGGAAAGCATGTACGAAAAAGGTGTAAAAAATGCATTTATTACCATAGGCTATATGGGGAACTCAAGTGTAAGAAACCAGTTGTATTACAGATTAAAGGCAATAGGATATAAAATACCTTCAATAATAGATCCATCTGCAATTATAGCAAGTGATGCGCTGTATGGTGAGGGAACCTTTATAGGAAAAAGAGTAGTGATTAATTCCAATGCAGTATTAGGGAAGATGTGTATTGTTAATACAGGTGCAATCATAGAACATGATTGTAACATTGGAGATTTTACACATATTGCAGTTGGAGCGGTTTTGTGCGGTCAGTGTAATGTTGGAAGTGCTTCCTTTGTTGGAGCAAATGCAACGATTATTCAACAAAGAACAATAGGGGATTCTGCTATTATTGGTGCAGGGTGTGTTATAAAACAGAACATAGCAGATAAAACGGTATATAAGAATAATAAATAATAGGTAATTGCGAAACATATACTTTATGTTATGCATATTGTGAATATACAACAACTTTGCTCGGCTAACGTTCCTAATGCTGTTACAAAGTTGTGTATATTACACAAATGCATATCTACTTTTTTGAGTTTCGCAATTATCTAGATAATAAATAATATAGAAAGGAGAAGTATATGAATTATAGTTACATATACTATATGAGTTAGATGCGGATTATTTTATACGGCTTAGGAACGGGAAGAACATATATAGAGGGATGCATAAAACCTTCGCATGAAATAGTTGGATACACAGACAGTTATTCTCATATAGAATATTTTGCGGGGAAAAGGTTCTACTCATTGGAGCAATTAAAAGATGTGAAATTTGATTATATTGTTCTAACTTTAGGGAATCGAAAAACATGCAATGCGATAAAACAGCAATTGCAGGCACAATTTAATATTCATTCTGATAAGATTGTAGAGTTTTGGAAATTGTATTATGCTACGCTGAATTGTAATTTAATAGATTATAGAGTGCTTAAAAAGAATGGAGATTATGATGGGCTTGTGCTGGGCTTAAGTCATGCAGAGGTTGGCATTAATACGGATTACTTAGACGGTAATTGGTGTAATTTGGCAATTTCATCTCAGGATTTATATGGTAATAAAAAAGTATTGGAATATGCATATCAGAAATATAGAGATAGGTTTATAAATTTAAAATATGTTATTATTGATTTGTTTGATTGGGTATATTTTAATTATGATACTTCAATGGCAAGTAATGCATTAAATTATCTTGGGAATGTAATGAATATTGATGGTATTTCACATCATTTTAAAAGAAATAAATTATATGAGGAAAAGCAAAGGAATATTGAAAAATCCTATTTATTATCGACTGATAAAGTTTTAGAGGAAACACATAAAAGACAGTTAGCGGAATTGTTTGGGGATATCCATCAAAATGAATATATTTTTAATAGTTATCAAAGTAAGGTAAGTGTTAATATTATAGATAAAGCGGATGATAACTATTTAAAGCCAGATTATATGCCCGCAATTGCAAAGAGGCATTTTCCAGAAACAATAAAAGAAAACATTGACATTTTTAAAGATATATTGGAATTTTTGTACAATATAAATAATCAAATAAAGATATATGCAGTTCTGCTGCCAAGATACAATACAATAGAAACAATACATAAGACATTATATCAGCAGTGGAAAAAGGAATTTATGGAAATAATACACAACATAAAGAAGAGTTATAATTTTGAATTCATCAGTTATAAGGATTATCAGCCTATTTCGGGAAATAATAATTTTTATGCAGATGTATCACATTTAAATCTAACGGGTTCAATTGCATTAACTTCTTTGCTGAATGAAACATTAATAAAACAAAATTAATTTGCTAAATAATTAGGAGAGATAATATGAAGAAAATACTTGTAACAGGAGCAGATGGTTTTATAGGCAGTCATTTAACAGAAAGTTTATTAGAAAAAGGATATGACGTGAAAGCATTTTCCTATTATAATTCCTTTAATACATGGGGATGGCTGGATACACTTCCAAAAGAGAAATTGAATGAAATTGAAGTTTTTACAGGAGATATACGTGACCCAAATGGTGTGAGAGAGGCTATGAAAGGAACAGATGCTGTGTTCCATCTTGCAGCATTGATTGCTATTCCCTTTAGTTATCATTCGCCAGATTCCTATGTGGATACCAATATTAAAGGAACGCTAAATGTATTACAGGCGGCAAGACAATTAGAATTAGAGCGTATTCTTGTAACTTCAACATCAGAAGTATATGGAACAGCCCAATATGTACCGATTGATGAGAAGCATCCATACCAGGGACAATCCCCGTATTCGGCTACAAAAATAGGCGCTGATAGACTGGCAGAAAGTTTTTATCGCAGTTTTGATATGCCAATTTCCATCGTCCGTCCTTTTAATACATTTGGACCAAGACAATCTGCAAGAGCAGTAATTCCTACCATTATATCTCAGCTTTTGGCAGGAAAAAAAGAAATTAAACTCGGTTCATTGACCCCTACAAGAGACTTTAATTATGTGAAAGATACTGCCGCCGGATTTATTGCAATTGCAGAATCTAATTGTACAATTGGTGAAGAGATAAATATTGCCACAGGACAAGAGATTTCCATTGGAGAATTAGCAAATGAGATTATTTCTCAGATTAATCCAGAGGCGGAAATTATTTGTGATGAGCAGCGTTTACGTCCGGAAAAGAGTGAAGTCAATAGATTGCTTGGAAGCAATGAAAAACTTAAAAACTTAACAAATTGGAGTCAGCAATACACTTTTGAACAGGGAATTGCAGAAACAATCAGTTGGATAAAAGAGCATATGGATATATATAAGACAGATATATACAATGTATAAAAGAGAGGCACAAATTATGGAAAAATTTATTCCGCTATCTATTCCTAATTTTGAAGGGAATGAAAAAAAATATGTTTTGGATGCGGTGGAGCAAGGATGGGTGTCCACAGGTGGAGCATATATTACCACGCTGGAAAATAAACTGGCAGAGTATTTGAATATTGTCGGTGCTGTGGCATGCCAGAGTGGTACCAGTGCATTACATCTGGCTCTTATGGAATGCAATGTTGGTCCGGGAGATATGGTTATTGTTCCTACGTTAACATTTATTGCTGCGGTAAATCCAGTAAAATACCAGTTCGCAACGCCTATATTTATGGACTGCGATGACAGTCTTTGTATGGATCCAATTAAATTGGAGCAGTTTTGCAGGGTTGAATGTGAAATAAAAAAAGATGTGTTGGTTCATAAAAAAACAGGACAGATAATAAAGGCTGTTGTTATTGTTCATGTATTTGGGAATTTAGCGAATATGGAAAGGATTATGGAAATTGCGGATACATATCATTTAAAAGTAATTGAGGATGCGACAGAGGCTTTAGGTTCCAGGTTTCTGGAAGGGAAATACCGGGGAAAGATGGCAGGGACAATTGGCGATTTCGGTGCGTACTCTTTTAATGGAAATAAGATAATAACAACCGGAGGTGGAGGCGCTGTTGTTGCACAAAATGAGGAGAAATTAGAACATATAAAGTATATTTCGACTCAGGCAAAGGATGATGCTATATTTTATGTGCATAAGGAGGTGGGATATAATTATCGCATGACAAATCTGCAGGCGGCATTAGGTGTTGCCCAATTAGAAAATCTTCCGGAATTTATTGAAAGAAAAAATAGAAATTATGATTTTTATCAAGAATGTTTTGAAAATATGTCTATTGGTAAATTGTTACCTTTCCGAGAGGGAACTTATTCAAATAAATGGTTTTATGCATTTGAAATATTGGGAGAGATAACAAAAAAGAAATCAGTAAAAGAGATTGTACAGCAATTAGACAAAAAAGGAGTACAAACCAGACCTATTTGGGGATTAATTCATGAGCAGTGGCCATATAAGGACGAAGAGGCTTATAAAATAGATAAAGCGGAATACTATCGGGATAGAATAATTAATATTCCATGTAGTACCTGTATAGGTAAGGAAGAAATAGAAACGGTAGCAGCAGCTTTGAGGGATGTTTTGAATACAGAAATCTAATAATAAAAAAACATGTGCATCATTTTAAAATGATGCACATGTTTTTTTAAATGTTAATAGCTACTGTACAGTAATGATTAGTAACTGGGATGTACCATCCGCATAGGTTAAATTGATAACAGTCTCTCCCTTAGTAAGAGCCTTTGCTAAGGTGGCTGTTATTGTGAAGGAAGTTCCATTTAAAGTATATTGTACATTTTCTGACAGTGCAACAGAACTAGCAGTACCATTTAATTTAACATAAGCAGCAGACTGGACAACTTGATCGGTAGTTACAGTAAATGCTGCAGTAGAAGCTGCTGCTTTGCTAACTGTAATATCCGCATGTGTCTGTGCAGTGATTGTAAGCAACTGGGATGAACCATCTGCATAGGTTAATTTAATAACAGTATCATTTTTGGTGTAAGCCTTGGCAAGAGTAGAACTTATGGTTAAAGAATTGCCGTTTACGGTATAATGTGTACCCTTAGCTAAGGTAATAGAATTTGCCACACCATTTAATTTAACGTAGGTAGCGGAAGTAACCTCACCGCCTGTAGTTACAGTAATTGGTGCAGAAGAACTAGCAAGCTTCGTAACATTAATATCATCATAATGTTTCTTTAATGCCCAGGTAACCTCAACAGTAGGAGTGGCATCCTTTGCAGCAGTCCAGTCTGCATTAGTATTACATGCACCAGTTAAGTTAAAGTCTAAAGAATCAAAACCTGTGTAATCAGCAGCTTGAGCTGCATCAGTAAGACCATAAGAATAAGCTCCATTTTCATATTTTACCTCGTAAGCATCTGCCGGAGCAGCCTCTAAACTGGTAGAAATGGAAGCACCGTCTTCGGTTAATGCAACTGTGTCACTGCCGCTTGCCAAAGCAAGGTATAAGCTGGTAGTGGTGTTGCTGGAGGCAAAGGAAGCACTGTCAGCTAACTGGATGCTGTATCCGGCTGTGTCATCCTTTAATGCATCTGCAGTTGCAGATAAGGTTACATCAACAACACCGGTTCCCTTATTAACAGCTGTCAGGCTGTTACTTGTACTGCTGTATTTGTCGGTATCATTTTTAAAGAACAGTGCTTTATCAGCATCGCTAAAAGTCGCATTTGCATATGCGGCATTACTGGTTGCAGCAATTAATCCCTGTGGGTCAATGATGAAATCAAAGGTAGTATCACCATCTGCAATAGTCGGAAGAACAACACTGAATATATCTTTATTGATAATTCCTTCTATTTGGGAACTACCGGTAGTGGAGCCCTCTGCTGAGGTCTCACCTTCTGCATTTGCAGAAAGAGGTGTCATTATTAATGCACAAGCCGTAGCTACAGCTACGAATTTCTTAAAACTTTTTACCATAATTAAATTCCTCCTTGAATTATATAGTATGTTGAAATGGTTATGCCCTCTGTCAAACTAATTGTTAATGGTAATGTCCAGCTTAATGTTCAATTTGCTTACGGGTTCCCCAGACTCATCTAAAAGATGATAAGTTAAGGTACAGTCATAACTGCCTGCTGGTAAATCCGTATCCAAAACAATGTTTTCCAGATGGCTGCCTACTGGAATAGTAGGAGATTTTAAAATTGTCTCACCTGTGTCAGAACGTACTACATCAAAGTAAACATCATTTGCGTTAGCGGTAGCGTTCTCAACATAAGCATTGGTTGAAGCAGAATGTCCGTTTTCAAACTCCCAGGAAGTGTTCATTGTCACTTGGTAGGTGCCTGTCTCGACTTTTGCATCCTGCATATTGGCTAATACTTCGTCCACATTGTCCGGTGTTACAACAACATTGCGGCTTTCCGTATTCTGGGGATTAAGAACTATCAAGACTACGGTGACAATGGCTGCCAGAATCAAAACTGTTAATACGATAGCTATGATGATTCCCTTTTTACCCTTTCTTTCCTCTGCTACAGATGATAATTTTTGACTGATTCGGTCTTGTGAAGAATTGTTTGTCATGAATCAAGCCCTCCTAACTCTGTGGGGTAAATTGCGCACAATATACCCTACTTCATTATCGGACAATCAGATAAAATTCTAAAGATATTTATGTAAAAAAAGGAAAAAATTTTGAATGCTTATATCAGAATGGTAAATTCATCCAATTATCCGTTACAATTATAGCATAATTCGACAAAAAAATCAAATTTCGACACAATTGCGCAATATAAAATATGTTTATTTAAAACTCTCCAGAGCATTGTTTCAATTTTTTGACCAATATGGTACAATGAAACAAAAATATTGTATGTACAATGAATAAAAATAGGGAGGTTTTGATTTGGCAAATCCGTGTATTTGCTCGATGAAAGATGTGGCGGTTACAGATAGCAGCAGCTTTATCCTGCAGAATGTACAACTGGATATTGAAGAGGGAAAGGTAATGGCTTTAATTGCAGAGGGTGATTGTGTCAGTGCCCTGTTGCAGGCATTAGGCGGTTTCAGGGCAATCGATAAGGGACATATTACCTATAATTTTCTCTCCAAAAAGGATGCAGGCAATCTGTCAGAATGGGTGCAGTATGTGCCGGATGATATTATCTGTTATAGCAATCTGAAGGTAGAGGAGTATCTCTGTGGAATTGCGCTTGCTACATCGATGAATATGGTGAAGGAAGGGGCAAGGTTATGTAAGGTTTTTGGGATTGATACCTCGGAGGAGTTGTTAAACCTTACTTTTGAACAGAACCGCTGCTTAACTATGATACAGGCTTTGGTGCAAAAACCGAAGCTGCTGCTGTTAGACCGTCCCTGTGATATGCTTGGAAAAAGAGCGTATCTGTTGTTATGGAGAGAAATTCTTGCATTACAAAAGACCGGAACTACGGTGGTGTTTACTGCAGAAGCTTACGAGGATATTGTTGTACCCTGTGACCGCTATATTTTTTTCAGAGGGGATGGTACATATAAGAAATATGGACGAAAAGAGCTTCCGAGACCGGCAAAGGTAATTACGATAGAGGGAGGAAATGTGAATGCCATGAATCCCAATAAGATGAAGCTTCTCTATAAGGAGGGTGCGAAGTGCCGTTTCCTCTATAGGGAAAAGAATATGGGAGAGATGGTTTTACGCATTTATAAAACGGGCTGCCGTAATTTCAATGTGGAGGAGCTGAGTATGGAGGAAGAGATTTTCAGAGATTACGAAAGGTGGACGCAATGAAAACAGTTCTGTATTTTGATTGGACACGCAATAAGAGAAAATACATATCTAATATTGTGATACCAGCTGTCCTGTTGGCGGTATTGTTTCTGGTTTCCGTTATTGTGGACTACTTTGTGCCGGCATTCAATTCCCGGTATATGCGCTGGCCGGATATGGTAAAAAATCTGTTAAGCCTGTCGGCATGGAGCCGGAACTTATATGGAAATATCTGGCAGATATTTTCTTTGATTTATCCTTTCTTTCTTGTATATGAGGTGATGTCGGGGCTGGCAGGAGCAATTATTGAGGAAGAACGGTTAGAGACCGTGGTATATTTAAAGAATTTATCGATTGGCCGCAATGTGTTAATGCAGACCAAAGGACTGATCTGGCTTGTGCAGTCTTTTACCATCTGTCTGCTGCTGCTGATTGAAAATATGCTGTTTTTCCTAATGCTGCGGGCTGCTCATATGACGTTGACTGTGTTGCGGTATTATACAGCTCTTTTTTTGGTTAGTCTTATCTACATGGCAATTGCACTGTTTTTGGCATCCTTCAGCAAACGGGAAAGTATATGTGAAGATAAAATATTCGGGGTATTGGTTATACCGTTTTTGCTGGCGAGAATGTATGCGATAGCCGGCTTTATGGCGGATATACTGGTTGCCGCAAAAAGGGAAGGAAAAATCACGGATATGCTATATATAATTGCAGATAAGCTGAAAACTATGACAGTCATTTCGCCATTGACATGGTGCTGGCAGGAGATTCGGGTAAACGGGTTGTACATATTGTGTGGAATTGTAGTAACTGTAATTATGGCAACAGCGGCATATTCGATTTACACCCATGAGAAGGTTATTTACCGGAATCGTTAGGACGATATAATTATTATAGACAGGAGAGCGATTTAGAATGAAGAAGGATAGGAATGGGAAAAAAAGCTTGCATATGACAAATCTGCCGTGGAAAGCAAAAAAGTATATCGCAGAACTGGTATGTGTTTTTGTTATAATGCTGTCCATGGTGTTATCCTTGTGCGCTTCTGTGACACATTCAGTAAGTGAAAAGGTACAAAGCAGGGCTTCCGGTAATTATCAGATGGAGAATGACGGAACCAGTGTCAGTCTTAAATTGGATTCTACCCAGGTAAAAAAAGAAGAGGTGAAAAATCTGGCTGCTGTGCCAAAACAAGCCTCTCAAACAGGCACAGGTGCAGAGGGTCAAAATCGGGTTGTTCAGGATGTCATGCAGCAAAAGGGAGAAGGAGAGGCTCAAAATGTAATTGTGAAGAATTCGTCATCCATGGCACTGGTCTCTACTGTTTTTGAGAATTATGGGGGGCTTCCAGAATTGGGGGATGCAGAAATCAGGTATCAGTATCCGGTAGAGCTTGGGTATGCAGTGGATAAGAATTATGATGGCAGACAGACGAAAAAGGATACGGTTTTGAATACAGTTATGGATACAACACCAGAAGAGGACACTTCTTCCGATGATTCCGATGAGGAAGAGAGTACTGCGGAGGAAAACTCCTTTAGGGCAGAGAAGGACAGCAGTACAGAGGAAAATGGACTTAATTTACAGGACGAACCGGGAGAATCAGAGGAAAGAGTAAAGTTTCAAAAGGAGATATGGAGTAAGCTTCTGATGACGGAGCCGGTTGAAGTAGAGAAAGAAGAGAAAATACAGGTAGAGGAAAGGGAAGAGGAACCGGAGAAGGAAGAAGAGGAAAATCAGGAACAGACAACAACAGAGTTGGGAGAAGAAGAAACAGCAGCAGAAGAATCCACAACGGAAGTTCTGGATTTGGATGTGCCAACGGAGGATATTACAGAACAGAAGGATAATATAAAAGAGGAAGATGTTACAGAAAGCTCTGATAACATAGTGATAGCGGATGCCGGCTACTATATTATCAGTGGTATGATGCGGGATGGAAAGGACGCTTTTGTCAGCGATATTCAGATTAAGCCTTCGGGGGTGGATGGATTTAATAAGGTACGCCTCGGAAAAGATGGCAGCTTTATGGATTCTGTTGTAATTACGGAGGATGCGGCAGATAAGGATTTGGAGCTGTATTTTACCGATGGGGAGCGTATCACTACGAAAACAGTACTTACCTATACAAAGGATACACATAATCCGGAGATTGCGGCTGGTGAAGAGGATATAGTGGTATTGACCTCTGAATCTGATAAAATTTACTGTACAAATAATCCGAAGGTGGCTGTTACAGTAGAGGATGGTGACAGAGATAAGAGTGCGGGAACGGAAAGGGTATCTTATGTATACGGCGATAAAATAGCGTGTATTGTGGATTCCTTAGAGGAACCAAAGGTTACACTGCCGCAGGATTTTTTTGGAAGAGTATTATTAAACTGTGAGGACAAGGCGGGAAATACATCGGATATTATTTCCCAATATTATCTGGTGGACCAAAGTGTACCGGAGGTTGCATTTTCTGACAGCGAAATCTGCACAGCGCCATATACCTTATGGATAGATGTGGCAGATGCAGGGCATATCGTATCCGGAATTGACAAGATTGAATGCACAGTAAATGGAGAGAATTATGAAATCACTGACTTAAGATTACAGGAAAACGTGCAGCTTACGGATACGCTGGAGGTTCCATCCAAAGCAGGGTTTTCTATTCCCTTTGACAAAGAAGGAAGTTATGAGGTTAAGATTCAGGTTACAGACCATGCGGGAAATATAACTACAGCGGAGAAAACAATTGAGGTTACACAGCCGGAGCTGGTTGCGGTTTATATGCCCCAGGAGTTTACGATTCATATTGACCCACAAAGACTTCTTGGAAAGGAACAGATTTTTTCTGACAAGATTACCCTTAATAACGTCAGCAATGTGGATGTAAAGGTACAGATTGAAGACATTATGGTAACAGTAAATGACGAAGTGTCTGACACAGGAATGAGAAAGGATTGTGATATTTATCTGGTTGCTCCGGATACAGGCAGGAAAATTAAGTTAAATAAGGGAAGTAATAAAGACATATATTCCTACTGTCTGCCTATGAATGCAGACGAAGAGGTTACAAACCTTTACTTTGTAGGAGATACGACAGAAGGCTCCGATACAATGTGGAGGAATTCTGATATTACAATCAGTGTGAAGTTAAGCTTTGATAAGTGGAAAGAATAAATAATAAAGGCATCGAAGAAAGCTTTTGTCAATTATTACGGGAGGAGAATGGCATGTATATAACAGGCAAGGAAAAAGAAAATGTTTACGATTTTGCGGAGGGGGAGACTGTATACAGGAAAAGTCAGGTAAGCGAGAAAAGTTCTGTATCGAATGGCTTTTTTCCGAAGGATATAAGAGTTATTTATAATCAAACCAATAGACCGGTTTTGCAGTATCCACAGATACAGGATGTGCGGATATCTAAGGTGATACAAAAGTGTGATGGTGAATTTATACCAAATGAGGATGCAATGCAGGAAGAATTCCTTCGAGATGCAGAGGAAACAGAGGCATTTATACGCGAATATATGCAGAATTCAAGTGAGCAAATTCCGGCAAGACTTATTCTTCAGATTACAGATGATGTTTGCTATGGAGGGAGTGTAAATCGGTCGTGTGTTTGGATTACAATGACAGGCAGTAGAGCTGGAGATAAAGCAGCAGCATATCAGCAATTGCGTGATGAGGGTAGACCGATTCGACCGGAGGAAGCATCCGGATATGTGTGGCATCATATCCCGAACGCGGGCATAGATTCGGGAAATAATGAGTGCCAGATGGTTTTGGTTGAAGAGAACTATCATAAGACTACCACACACATAGGTGCTGTAAAGCAGTATGAGAGGTATTCTGGGCAGTGTTACCAATAGTATAGCCGCATATTCTGACGGATTTATATTCGGAAATATGGGTTTGCCTTTGAGGGTAGTAAGGTGCTGATAGGGTAGGAGGATATGGATTAGTATGGAGAACCGACACATGACCAGACAACAGATTTACAATACAAATGTGCAATTGCAATCAATGGCACAGGAGATTATATATTTTTGTCATATTCAGAATTATGACAGGGTTGTCCGTTCCTTTACGGATTTAGTATCAAATCTAATGGTGGTGTTAGATTCCGTGTTCGCGGATATCACTTTTTATAATCAGGAGACAGAGATTGTCAGCCCGGAGGGAATTAATGCATCGCTACAGGATATTTTAAATGCACAAGAGAATAAAGACTATGTTTTACTGGCAGATTTGCTGGAGCTTCAGCTGGTGCCTTTTTTACAATCCCTGCAGGAAGCAGTTCGTTGTTATGATAGGGTAAGTACGAATCCTGATTCATGGAAGAGGAACATGGAGGTATTAAAATCAAAGAATCCTACATTATGGAAAGAAGCTATGGCTTATCATGAACAGTATGAGAAAGCAATGGCAGAAGATATCCGGAGAGGAAACCATTATTTAGAAGATACCAACTCTGGTGCATATACCCTGGCGGGAGAGGATGCGCAGGGAGTTTATTATTATCACAGCAATGTGAATCCTATGAAAGAAGCGGCAGATTTTGCCAGATATTATTATAATCCGGATTGTGGAGAATATGTAGTCTGGGGACTCGGGCTTGGATATCACATCCAGGAGCTATTAAAACAAGATGATGGAATACAGCTTACCGTGTATGAAAGTGATATGGATGTTATTTATCATTGTTTAACGGCGGTGGAGATGTCTATGTATCTTGCATTGCCAAATGTTTCATTAATCTATGACCCTGACTTTAAAAAGATTATAACTACCCTGGACAATATAACGGAAAATTTTATTATTCATAATCCATCTATGCGGCATATTAAAGATGCCAGAATCCGGGAACAGATGGAAATGTTTTTTATCCGTGACAGTGGAAAACGGAATGCGGCTGTTTTGTTTGGGAGTACCAGCCGGGAGAATTTTAAGCATTATGATGGGTATATAGATGAATTAAGACCGGAATTTGAGGGAAAGAATGTCATTATAGTGGCAGCGGGACCGTCCCTTGATAAAAATGTTGAGCTTTTGAAAAACAAAAAACCGGGTATGATAATTCTGGCGGTGGAAACCGTGTTCCGCAAGCTGCTGAAGCTGGGAATAGATGTGGATTACATGATTGTTACGGATGCCAATAGCAGAATATACAGCCATCTTACAGGCTTGGAGGAAAAACAGATTCCAATGCTGTATCTTGCAACTGCGTATAAGGAATACTCTATGAATTATCATGGGAAGAAATATCTGATTTGCCAGAATGGATATGACAGGGCAGAGGAGCTGGCCCAACAGAAGGGCTGGCATCTTTACGAGACGGGGGGGTCTGTCAGCACCACCGCTCTGGATGTCTGTATTTATCTGGGATGTAAGTCGGTTGCATTTATCGGATTGGATTTGGCATATACAGATAATCTTGCCCATGCCACAGAGACTGCAAGAAGGGCAGCTTCAGAGACGGATGAGATGAAGCAGGTTCCGGCTATTGGAGGAGGAACGGTTCCCGTAAGCAGATTATTTACAATATATAATAAATGGATTGCCCAGCGGGTGAGAAAAGCGGATGTGATAATGCCGGTAATTGATGCTACAGAGGGCGGGGCAATTGTGCCGGGACTTACGGTTATGACGTTGAAGGAATATATGGAAGGAATAGAAGATAAAACAGAGTAATGGCGTGCGGACCGTGGAAAATTGCCGCCTTCTTAGACAGGGGTCTATAATTATGAAATCTCTTGAAAGAGTTGTGGGAATGGTGTATAGTTGATTTGTCAACAAGTAAGGAGGTAAGAATTTTGGACTGGAATGAGGCAATTGAGGATTTAGAAGCCCGCCGCGTATTGGCAAGCTTAGGCGGTGGACAGGCTGCAATTGATAAACAGCATGAAAAGGGTAAATTGACTGCAAGAGAGCGTCTGGATATATTATTTGATGAGGGAACCTTTGTGGAAATCAACGATTTGGCAGAGTCACGCATAGATGATTTTGGACTGGATAAGAAGCGTGTTCCCGGGGATGGAGTGGTTACCGGATATGGTAAGATTAACGGAAGAACGGTTTTTGCTTCCTCGGAGGATTTTACAGTAATTGGAGGAAGTCTTGGAGAGTATCATTCTCGGAAGATTGTCCACATTCAAGATATGGCTCTTAAGATGAAATGCCCCATTGTCACCATTAATGACAGCGGCGGAGCCAGGATTGAAGAGGGAATTGATTCCCTAAGTGGGTATTCCGGAATATTTGAGCGCAATACCATTGCATCAGGAGTGATTCCTCAGATTGCGGTTATTTTGGGACCATGTTCTGGTGGTGCCTGCTACTCTCCTGCTATTTGTGATTATATTTTTGTGGTGGATGAAACCAGCAAGATGTTTATTACCGGCCCACAGGTGGTGAAGACGGTAATCGGAGAGGAATTATCCGCCGAGGAGTTAGGCGGAGCCATGGCACATGCAACTAAGTCCGGTGTGGCACATTTTCTCTACAAGAGTGAAAAGAATTGCCTGGGAGGCGTGAGAGAGCTGCTTTCCTATCTTCCGGACAATAACCAATCACCGCTTCCGGTTAAAACCGGCAGAAGTGTTGACCAGTGCAGGAGTCTGGTAAATATTGTACCGGATAATAAGAAGAAAAGCTACGACGTCCATGATGTGATTAATGCGATGATTGACCGTGACAGCTTCTTTGAAGTGCAGAAGCGCTGGGCGCAGAATGCAGTTATCGGATTTGGACGAATGGAGGGGAATACCGTTGGATTTGTCTGCAATCAGGCAAATTTCAAGGGCGGTTCTCTGGATATTGATGCCTCAGACAAGATGGCGAGGTTTATCCGTTTTTGTGACTGCTTTAATATTCCGCTGGTTTCCCTGATTGATGTGCCTGCATTTTTGCCGGGCTCAGAGCAGGAACACAATGGAATTATCCGGCACGGCGCAAAGCTTTTGTATGCGTATTCGGAGGCAACAGTGCCGAAGATTTCCCTGATTATGCGGAAAGCGTATGGTGGAGCGTACATTGCAATGAATTCTAAGCATATGGGTGCCGATATTGTATATGCATGGCCGATTGCAGAGATTGCAGTTATGGGTGCAGAGGGTGCCATTAATATTATAGGCAGAAAACAGATTCAGGCGGCAGACGACCCGAATGCAAAGCGGGCAGAGCTCATTGAGGAGTATGAGAGTAAGTTTTTAAACCCGTACACGGCGGCAAAACGTGGTTTTGTGGATGAGGTTATCCGTCCGGATGAGACGAAGGCAAAGATTTTGGCAGCCCTGGATGTGTTGAAGACAAAACAGATAACCCGGCCATATAAGAAACATGGAAATATGCCATTATAGACAATAGATATGATTTATTTTAAGCCAGAGGCGTCACTGTGATACCTCTGGCTTTTATACAGTTCAGACCTGCCGTCAGCACCAGACAGGTCTGAACCGTAACCTGTTTGTGGTTAAGATTTCAGAAAGCTTGATTAAAATATTGTAAGAAGACGGAATCTATATTATACTTATAAATATGAACTTAAGAATAAGAAAAGGAGAGGGAAATATGAACAAGAAACAGACAACATGGCTTATTGTGGCTGCAGCCATTTTTGTGGTGACAGGCGTGATTAGTGTGATAACAAATGCGATATCAGCCAAGCTGACTTCTGATAATGAGGAAAAGGCATCCGCTGGCTTTGACAGCTTTATGAGCAGCCTGTATGGAAGGGATAATGAAGCTGCACTGGCAGACATGCCGGTTGCGGAGGATTTTATTGCGGTAGTACCGATTGAAGGGACGATTCAGGCATCCTCAGACAATTCCGGTATATATGGAACCGGTACCGGTTATAATCACAATTTGTTGATGGGTTATATAAACAAATTGATTAGTAACAATAGTAATAAGGGAATTATTTTAAGAATGAACACGCCGGGCGGAACGGTTTATGAGGCGGATGAGCTTTACTTAAAGCTCAAAGAGTATAAAGAGAAAACAAACCGTCCAATCTGGGTATATATGGAGAGCTCCTGTTGTTCAGGAGGCGTGTATATTGCATCTGCTGCGGATGAACAGTATGCAAACCGTATAACGACAACTGGTTCTATCGGCGTTATTATATCTAATTACGATATGTCAGGCTTATATGAAAAATTAGGTATCAGGGAAGATAATATTGTTTCTGCGCAGAATAAGGATATGGGTACTGCGGGAAAAGCAATGACCAGTGAGCAGAGAGGCATTTACCAGTCTATTGTGGATGAGTATTATGAGCAGTTTGTAAACATTGTGGCAGAGGGAAGAAGCATGTCTGTGGCAGATGTGAAAAAGCTTGCAGATGGGCGCATATATACAGCAAAACAGGCAGTGGAGAATGGGCTTATTGATGGGATTAAGGGTTCCGAAGAATTTGATGCCTATGTAAGGGAAAAGAGTGGAGTGGATACTTTTTATGAGCCGAAAGGAACTGGCGGTTATCTGTCAGCTTTAATGGGTTCTGTGGTATCTTCCAAAGAGAAATCAGAAGCAGAAGTACTTGTTGATTTGATGAACCAGTTAGGAAGCGGGGTGCCGATGTATTATGCAGAACCAATTGGAGAATAGGGTCTATGCCGGTTTTTTTGTAAGGCTGGTTGCATTTATAATTGACAGCATTATCGCAGCTTTGATAGTCGGAATTGTGAAGCTTCCGTTTTCCATTGCAGCCATGGGCGGAGTCGGATTTTTAAAAGCGAATTTTATCTTTGAGTATTCCTTTCTGGATGTTTTGGGATATATTGGTGTAGCAGCCTACTTCGTGTTACTGACTTATTTTGCACATTCTACGCCGGGAAAAATGCTGCTGCATTTAGAGGTGGTGACCAAGAACGGAGAGTGGACTTTCTTAAATGTCTTATACCGTGAGACGGTGGGGCGGTTCCTGTCCTCCTTGTTATGCATTGGTTATCTGGCTGTGTTGGTTACAAAGGAAAAGCAGGGATTTCACGATATGCTCTGTGATACGCATGTAGTCTATGCAAAAATGATGCCGTTGGTGGTATCCCCACAGCCGGCTGTAGTTACAGCAGAAGGAGCGGGGGATGACAGTCCGGGCACAATGCCGGACAGCAGTGGGGAAGCGCCGGTTTATCATGGGATATCTGGAAAATCCTATGACCATATGAATCCGGATTGTACTAATTTAGAGAATTTGGAAAAGAAAGATTTTGAATAAAATTTACAATGCCGTCAATCCTATAAAAAAAGGATTGGGGGCATTTTTTGTGACCAGAAAAGCGAAAATCAGTTTTTTGATATTGGTTTGGAGTATCGTGGCAATACAAATTTATGTGAACTATCAGGAGCATGAGAAAAATGCTACGCAGGCAGTGACTGCATTTTCTGTTGTGGATGACGATGTAACGGAACAGTGGATTAAAGGCTATGGTAATTTTGGCAGCATGGAAATATCCAGTGAGACCCGGAGAGAAATGCTTGAAAATCTGGCATTGAAATTGGGAATTACAGACGGATATACCTTTGCTACGGGAAGTGGAGATGGTTATGAGAAAATGGTTCTGACCAAGAAGGGTAAATATGCAGACACCACGCTTCAAATCATCAGTATGCTGAAGGAGGAAGAGGAACCGGAGCAGTATATTGTAATGGAAATCCAAACCAGTGAAGCAGTTGAGGATGGATTTTCCCTTTATGAAAGGGTAAAGCGTATATATGAGGAGATTGGCGTAAAAGCACAGGTGAGCCTAGAGCTTGAAATGGAAAAAGAGGGAAACTATACCGAGAATGAAAAAAATTTTTTGGTTGAGGAAATATTTGACCTCGCCAAGGCGAAGGGGGTGGACTCCATCAATGAAAATGGTATCCATACGGTATATGGATATACCCGGTTGGAGGATTCTTTTTTGACCTTAAATGAGAAAAAGGTAAACATTCAAGTTGTTATGACTTATGCAGAGCAGGAGAATAAAACTTATGTCAAAATAGGAATACCTATCGTAAATTCCTCCTATTAGCGATACTTTAATAAAATTGAAAAATTTTTTTGTCATATGCCATAGTTTGTCAGGGTCCCATGGTAATCTGTTAAAAGACAGAGAGAAAACAGTGCTGTCTATTACAGCAGGATACCTTTAATGATATGGGATTACGAAAGGAAATGGTGATTATGATGAAACAAATAAGAGAATTTATGAAAGATGCATGTGTTTATATTATCAGTTTGATTTCAATAGCGGTATTTTTTGGAGAAATTTTTCACTGGATGCTCTATATGTAAGAAAAAAATAAAGGAATTTCACTTTCACTTGAAAAATAATATAGCTGAGAGTACTGCCAGCAAATTATCATAACAAAAAGTGAAAGTGAAATTCTTTAATTTTATCCCTTCAGTAAAATCGGGAAAGCAGTAATTTATAGCTTGGAATAGCCATAGCTGTTTACGATTGCTTCAATCTTCTTTCCGGCCTGGCAGTATGGGCATTGATTATGCGGATATGTCTTATATTCCGGAATATCTTCTATCTTAAATAAAGTGTGGACTTCCTGTCCGGCGATTACCTTGTTTGCAGAGAAAATTGCTGAAATACCGGCAACGATACCTCCGTAATAGGATAGGCATTCAAGGCTTCTCTCTATGGTACGTCCTGTGGTTGCGGATGCAAGTAAAAACAACACATGCTTGCCCTTAATCATAGGCTGGAGATTATCGCGGAAAATCATTTGTCCCACAGAGTTAAATTCCGGAGTAACTACATAAATTGCTTTGTGCTGGTTCATAGACATAATTCCTGAATTGGTCAGTTCCTCTGCAAGGTAGGAACCAATTACCTCTGTACCATCCATACAGACGATGGTGTCCACAACAGTAGTTCCCACATATTCACTGGCAATGGATTTTGCAGCTGCATGAGCCATACTTTGACGGGATTTAAGAACGGTCATATCAATATAGTGGGTGATATGAGAGTGATTTGTAGCAAAATGTCCCGGGATAACTGTGATTTTAACGTTATTGTTGTAGCTTGAGTTAATTGATATTGCCTGATGTTGAAATTTCATAATAGGCCTCCTTTTCAAACTTTGCTAATACTAGAACACTGGTATTATTTTATCGTCTTTTGGCATTTATTTCAAGTGTAAGCCATGTGAAATAGAATATGGAGCAGAATCATAATACAGGATGTAACAAATGCGTAATAAATTCGACAGAAAACAAGGGAGTAAATTGCAAAAAACAGGCGAAAAAGTAGTAGAACTGGATGCAGGTTAACATAAATCAATTAATAGGGGTTGACATAATGAAAAAAGTATGCAATAATGTTACAAAATTGTTACAAAACAATTTCATAAAAATTTCAAGAAATACATGAAAATGTAACAAATAAAAAGAAAGGAAGCGATGGATTACCCTAAGAAGGAATCCGAAATTATCATGAATTTAAAAAAAATAGTAACCGTAATTGTAGCTGGATTTGCATTATGTCTGATGTTTAGCCTACCTTGTGAAGCAGCTGCTACAACTAAAGCTACTACGAAAGTTAAAATTACTACAAAGACACAGTCAATTCCAAAGGCAGAAAAACCGAAATATACAGAGAGCGAATTACGTTATATGACAAGTATTATTTACTGTGAAGCAAGAGGAGAATCCTATGCGGGAAAAAAGGCAGTGGGAATTGTTGTCATGAACAGGGTAAAAAGTAACAAATTTCCGAACAGTGTAAAAAAGGTTATTTACCAGAGCGGTCAATTTTCACCTGTCCGTAACGGAAGTCTTACAAAAGCGTTAAAGGAATATGATAAGCAGAAACAGAAGGGAAAAATGAAGGGCGCTATGAAATCCTGTATGAAAGCAGCGAAGGAAGCATTGAAGGGTTCCACCACTGTTAAAGTAAAAGGTAAGAAAAAGCAGATGAAAAAATATCTCTTTTTCTCCCAATATATCCCAAATGCCAAATACAGCTTGGGAGCGCATCAATTTAAATAATAGGTTAAGAAATACAGATTTATCCGTTGTGATAGGTCTGTATTTCTTTTTGCATTAATATATATAGAGTAGAAATAGTACAGTAAAGGACAGAAAGTAAGACAGGGGATGTATTGTATGAGACGATGCCGGTATATATTTCTACTTACCATGTTTGGTGTATTTTTGCTGGCTGCTATGACCGGATGCCGCCTTGAGGAGACCAACGAGAAAAAAATCAAGGATTTGGATTATACAATCTGTGATGAGAGCAAGCTTCCAGATGCTTTAGTAGAGCTGATACAGGAAAAGAGAAAGGAGCCATTTAAACTGACATACCGGACAAAGGATTATTTGTATATTGTGGTGGGTTACGGAGCACAGGACCGGACGGATTTAAATGTCACTATGAGTGAGCTGTATCTTACAGAAAATACAATTTTTGTGGATACGGATTTGGTTTCCGTGGATAACACGACTCTGGGAGACAATATGGTGTCCTATCCCTGGATTGCTGTGAAATGCGAGCTTTATGATGTACAAGTTAATTTTCAATAGGAGAAAGGTTCTATTAAAGAAAAACGGTGCATATAATGATGGATAGATGGAATACAAGTATTTTTTAGGAGGCAGTATGGAATTTATAAAACGGGAAATTCGTAATTTTTCATGGAAGATAAAAAATGCAATGCAGTTTACAATAGATGATACGATTAATATTCCGGAAAACCTGATGGATATGGAGCGGCTGGTTTTAGTAAAAGGCAATGTGGTGATTGATGAAACGCAGGCAATGGTAGACCGGTTTCAGGTTAAAGGCAGTTTGAATTACCAGATTCTATATAGTGCAGACAAGGAGGGGACGGCATTTGACAGCCTGACGGGTAAGGTTCCTTTTGTGGAATATATAAATGCAGACGGAACAAAGGAGGACGATTACATAGAAGCCCATTTAAGCCTGAATGATTTGACCGTTACAATGCTGCATTCCAGGAAAATAAGTTTAAAAGCATTAGTGGGAATTGATTATCAGGTAAAGGAGAATGAGAATTTTGAGGCGGTTACCGATGTAGAGCAGGGTGAGAATACGGAGGTCTTAAACGGTACGATATCTATGATGAGCCTTCAGATGCAGAAGAAAGAGAACATGCAGGTGGAGGAGCAGGTAGAAATTCCAGCAAATAAACCCAATATTTACCAGGTAATATGGAAGAGCATGGCAGTTACCCGGATTCAGATTAAACCTGCAGACGGCTATCTGATGGCAAGCGGCAATCTGAGTGTCTTTTTGGTCTATACAGCGGAGGAAGACAGCATGCCTCTGCAGTATTTTACAATGGAAGTACCCTTTGAACAGAAAATCACGGAGGATACTTCCAGCGAGGATATGATTTCTGGAAGCTTTTTAAGTCTTAACCAGTACCATATTACGGTAGTTCCAGACGAAAACGGGGAAGACCGCTTAATTGATTTGGCGGCAGAATTTACGGTGGAAATCAAGCTTTATGGAAATGAAGAAATGCAGCTTGTGAGAGATGCATATTCCACAGATGTGGAGATTCAGCCCCGGTGGAAGGATTTTACAGTGCAGCATCTGCTGGTTCGTAACTGTGCCAAGACAAAGGTGTCAGAAATTGCAGAAATGCCAAAGCAGCAGCCTGTTTTACAGATTTGTAATGTGGAAGGCTCCGTGTCCATTGACGATACTGAGCGGACTGCAAGAGGTATTATGGTAGAGGGTGTGGTGGGAACCCAGATTACCTATCTCAGTAAAGAAGAGAACAGTGCATTGTGCTCTACTACTTTTGATATACCATTTTCTTATGAGATTGAGATAAATGGTATGAAGGATGAAGTGACCTATTCCATTGTACCATTTCTTGACCAGATTAGTGCAATGCAGCAAAATGAAAATCAGATTGAAATTAAGGCAGAGGTCTCTCTTGAGGTATTGGCGTTTACCAATGAGCAGGCGAGAGCAGTGCTTGACATGGAGGTTACACCGATTAATCTGGAACGGAAAAAATCCCTTCCTGGTGTAATTGGTTATATTGTGAAAAAGGATGATACATTGTGGAGCATTGCCAAGGCTTATTATACCACCGTAAACCGCATTAAGGAAATGAACAGCCTGGAGTCGGATGAAATCTGTGCAGGAGATAAGCTGGTTATTTTAAAAGAATAATTTCCAATATGGTGGTTACACATGGTTTTTGAATTAAGGAAATAGGAAAAGAGCGTTACGGGAACGGAATATAAACTGTGTATTCTGTCCTGTGGCGCTCTTATATATTAAAGAATGGCAATGATATTAAGCTCCGGATAGCGTGTTAAATCCAGATATTCCCCATTCACTAACAGTCCGGGTCTTGAAACGGCAGTCTTGTTGGTGACAATAATCTCGCCTGTTCGTCCGTCATTTAGTAAAACCGTGTTGTGCAGATAGGTATCGGATATACCCTGTAAGAAAGGAAGCAGATATTTCGGGTCATATTTGGAGTAGCCCTCCTCCTCATACATGCGAATCACCGCAAATGGACAGATTCCCTTTCGGTAACAGCGGTCTGCTGTCATTGCCTCATAGATATCAACAATTGTAATCAGCTTTGCCAGATTACTAATCCGGTCGCCTTTTAACCCTAATGGATAACCGCTTCCGTCACATTTTTCGTGATGCAGAAGTGCTGCATAGCAGATATTTTTGTCTACATTTTTTTCTTTTAATAGTTTATAGCCTTTTGAAGAATGTTGTTTGATTATTTCAAATTCTTCTTTGGTAAGGGAACCGGGTTTTTTGATAATTTCCAGAGGAATTAAAACCTTACCAATGTCATGGAGCATGCCGGCAACTGTCAATAGCTTTAAATCGTGCTCTTCCATATGCAGCCAGCGCCCTAATATATTCGCAAGCATGGCGACATTGAGAGAGTGGGCATAGGTGGAATCATCAAAATAGCGTATATTGCTTAAGATATCCATTAAACGGTAGGTATTTGTCTCACCGGACATTATTTCGTTGGCAGAATCAAATAAAATGTCAATGTCCACATCCTTGTTTCTGTTGGCAATATCATTTAATTCATAGGAAAAGTGTTCTGTTGTTTCATGAAAATTTTCCTCAAATTTCTTGAAGCTTCTGCTTTCCTGTATCTGTTTGGAATGGGTCTTCTCTGGCATAGGAACAGAAGGGGTCTTCTTTTGGGAGGTATCCCTTCCGTATACAGCCACGGAAACGATGGAAGCATAGCGGAGAATATTCAATACTTCGTTGTCCACAACGGTGTCCTTGGGAATTAGAAGCTGGGATTCCCGGTACACATCTTCTGCAATTGTCATGCCAAGGGTAACCCTGTGAAGCATAATCTGTATGACATTCATTTCGCTGTTTTCCTTCTTTCCTAAGTTTCCTATTAAAATGTATTATAAAAAAAGCAAGCATCAAAGTCAATCTGTTCTTGACCTGTAGAAATATATGGAGTATGATATATATAAATATATGTCTGCAATCAGAATATTATAAAGACTTCTCTTATTCAGAGTGGTGGAGTCAGAAGGGACTGAGAAGCCACGGCAACCCCATAGGTTGGAAGGTGCCGACCTGAAGCGAGCGAGTATTTCGTATCGAGCAATAAGAGGATTTGAACATATGAGTACAGAAGCCTTCAAATCCTTGGATTTGGAGGTTTTTTTGAAGCATTATATTAACTTAAGGAGGAAAAATAAGATGGAAAAATTGTTGTTTACATCAGAATCCGTCACAGAGGGACATCCTGATAAAATTTGTGATCAGATTTCAGATGCGGTACTGGATGCGTTAATGGAGCAGGATCCAAACAGCCGGGTGGCATGTGAGACATCTATTACCACTGGGCTGGTACTGGTGATGGGTGAGATTTCAACTACCGGATATGTGGATATCCAAAAAATTGTTCGTGAAACAATCAGGGAGATTGGATATGACTGTTCTCAATATGGCTTTGATTGTGATACTTGTGGTGTAATCACTGCCATTGATGAACAGTCCAAAGATATTGCCATGGGTGTGGACAAGGCATTAGAAGCTAAAGAGAATCAGATGAGTGATGCGGACATCGAAGCAATTGGTGCTGGTGACCAGGGTATGATGTTTGGTTATGCAACAAATGAGACGGAGGAATATATGCCATATCCAATCAGTCTTGCACATAAGCTTGCAAAAAAGCTGACAGAAGTGCGTAAAAACGGAACACTTCCCTATCTTAGACCGGACGGGAAAACACAGGTTTCGGTGGAGTATGATGAAAGCGGAAAACCAATTCGTTTAGAAGCGGTGGTATTGTCCACCCAGCATGATGATAAGGTAACACAGAAACGGATACATGAGGATATAAAAAAATACGTGTTTGATACTGTTTTACCGGAAGATATGGTAGATGAGGAGACCAAATTCTTTATCAATCCAACGGGGCGTTTTGTAATCGGTGGACCAAATGGTGACTCCGGACTTACCGGACGGAAGATTATTGTAGACACCTATGGTGGATATGCTCGTCACGGCGGCGGAGCATTTTCCGGTAAGGATTGTACAAAGGTAGACCGTTCTGCTGCTTATGCTGCAAGATATGTTGCCAAAAATATTGTAGCAGCGGGTCTTGCCGACAAATGTGAGATTCAGCTTTCCTATGCAATTGGTGTAGCACGTCCAACTTCCGTTCGTGTAGATACCTTTGGAACCGGAAAGTTAGATGAGCGGAAGCTTGTAGAGATTGTACGGGAGAATTTTGACCTTCGTCCGGCTGGAATCATTAAGATGTTGGATCTTCGCCGTCCGATTTATAAACAGACTGCTGCTTATGGTCATTTTGGACGTACAGATTTGGATTTGCCATGGGAGAAGCTTGATATGGTGGAGAAGTTGAAGTCGTATTTGTAGGATTTTAATTAGAATATATTTGATGTATTAAACTGGTAAGTACGTTAATTTATAAAATATTGGGGGAAAATAAGTATGTACCATTGCCATATTCATTTTTATTTAATCGGTCATCCGCACAGAATATTTGAAATTATAAAGACAATGTCTCCGCTTGAAAATTTCACACATGAATTTTTTGAAAGTGATGAACCAAAAGCAGAGCTGGCAGCCAAGGCAGATGTGATTCTGGCAGATTTACAGGATTTGAATATAGAAGAATCCTTGCAGATGTTAATTTCAAATAAAAAGAAGGAAGCAGAATTAATCCTGCTTGTGGACAACAGCCAGATGGCGCTTTTGACAGAACATTATTCAGAAATTAAAGATATATGGATTATGCCTATGAGGGATGAGGAAATAAAATTCCGATTTTTAAGATGGCAGGAAACCTGTAAGATGAGTAAGGATTTCTGGCAGACCAGTCATTATCTGGAGGCTACTATTAACAGTAGTCCGAACCTAATCTGGTATAAAGATAAAATGGGTATCCATGAGAAAGTGAATGACAGTTTTTGTAAAACGGTCAATAAAACCAAGACACAGGTAGAAGGGCGTAACCATGCATATATTTGGGATGTGGAACACGATGACCCTGCCTGTGTGAAGTCAGAGCAGGAAGTCATGCGTAAGAAAAAGACATGCATATCCGGTGAAACAATTAAAGTTGGAGATGGTGAGAGGCTGCTTACGACTTATAAGTCACCATTATATGATTTGGATGGAAGTGTAATGGGAACAGTAGGTTTGGCAATGGATATAACACAGGAGCGTGCTTATGAACAGGAGATTATTCATAAGAACTATATGTTAGAAACCATTTTTACCGCTATGGATTGTGGAGTGCTCTGCCATTCAGTGGATGGGACGCGTATTCTCAACATAAACAGAGCTGCGTTAAAGATTTTGGGATACAAATCGAAGGAGGAATTAATAGCAACGGGATTTAATATGATTGCAGTTTCGGTTGTGGACGAAGATAAAGAAAAACTTCGGAAGTGCATTGAGGGGCTGAAAAAGGAAGGAGACAGCGTTAGTGTGGAATACCGTGTACAACATCCGACCGGAGAAATCCTGCATGTTATGGGGGATGTTAAGCTTGTAAAAGAGAATGGGGAGTTGTTCTACCAACGCTTTCTTCTGGATTGTACCGAACAAAAAGTACAAGAAAAAAGAGAAAGAGAAAGAACCGAAAAGTGGCATATGGAAATGCTGAAAGCTCTGAGTATTGATTACAACCTTGTATGTTTTTTCGATTTTGATACAGGTATGGGAAGGCTGATTCGGCTTGATGATTGCAAAAACCATGTATTGGCTTCCCACTTTTCCAACAAACAGTCGTTACAGGATGGTATGGAAAGCTACATATCGACATGCGTTTATGAGGAAGACAGAGAAATAGTGAGGCAGGCAATTTCTCAGGATAAATTGAAAAAAGAACTGGACGAAAATAGGATGTATTACATCAATTACCGGGTGAACTGCAACGGTGAATTGCGATATTTTCAAATGAAGATTGTGCGTACAGGACCAGGAGAGAGCAGTCATGGTGCCGTTATGGGATTACGCAGTGTGGATGAAGAAATTCGCACTGAAATAGAGAAGCAAAATCAGTTAGAGAAAGCACTATTACAGGCAAATGAAGCAAATGAAGCAAAGAGTGCATTTCTTTCTAATATGTCACATGATATACGGACTCCAATGAATGCAATTGTCGGTTTTACGACCTTAGCACTTACGCATGTTGATAACAGGAGACAGGTAGAAGAGTATCTGAAGAAAATTATGACATCGGGAAATCATCTATTGAGTCTGATTAACGATGTTTTGGATATGAGCCGTATTGAAAGCGGTAAAATACAGTTAGAGGAGAAACCGTACAACCTGCTTGATATTTTGGAGGGGTTGCAAAGCATTTTACAGGTGGACGTGGATGCAAAGCAGCTTAAGCTATGTATGGATATTGTGGATGTACAGGATGAGGAGGTTTATTGTGATAAGCTGCGGCTGAATCAACTGCTTTTGAACCTGTTAAGCAATGCTGTCAAATATACTAATGCGGGAGGTACTGTCAGTTTGCGGCTTGCAGAAAAACCCGGAGCACCAGCAGGCAGTGCAAATTATGAATTTTATGTTAAAGATACCGGTATCGGTATGAGCGAGGAATTTTTATCACACATTTTTGAACCGTTCGAGAGAGAAAGAAACTCTACAATTAGTGGGATTCAGGGAACTGGTCTTGGAATGGCGATAACAAAAAATATTGTAAATATGATGAACGGTTCCATTAATGTGAAAAGTGAGCAGAATGTAGGTACAGAGATTCGAGTTGCCCTTACGTTCCGGTTATGTTCTGAGGAAGAAGAGTCACAGGCGGTAAAGAAAAAGCAGCCTGTTGTAGATGGGGAGAAACAAAGGGATATTAGAAAGAAGAAGGTAAATCTTCATACAGGCCGTATTTTGCTGGCAGAGGATATTGAAATTAATCAGGAAATTGCGGTCACAATTTTAGAGGAGGCAGGATACCAGACAGAAGTTGCAGGGAACGGTCAGATTGCCGTAGATATGTTGAAACAATCCAAGCCGGGATATTATCAGCTTGTGCTTATGGATATCCAAATGCCGGAGATGAATGGTTATGAGGCTACCAAGGCAATCCGCAGGCTTGAGAATAAAGAATTGGCTTCCATACCAATTATAGCAATGTCTGCGAATGCTTTTGAAGAGGACAGGCAGGAGGCTTTAAAGTGTGGAATGAACGGTCATATAGCAAAACCGATTGATGTCACCAAGCTGTTTGATACTCTGGATGAAATTTTGGATGAAAAGTAGAATTTAAAAAGCCACAAGGCAAAAAATAAACCCGTTACGCATGGATATATGCATAGCGGGTTTGTTTTTTAAAGCTGGCGTTCTTTTCCCCAGAAGAATAAAGCGACAGTTCCTGGACCGGTATGGCTTCCGATGACAGTTCCGATATTGTAAATTTCGACTTTTCCGTTTAAACTCGGAAATCTGGCTTCGATAAGGTCTGCAACGGCTCTTGCGTCCTCGTAGCAGGCAGAATGGCTGATATAGCATTTACCATTGTATGCGAGACCGTCTCTTGCACATTCTTCCATTTTATTTACAATTTCTTTAATGACTTTTCGTTTTGTACGAATCTTTTCTCTTGGAATCAGCTTACCTTCATTATTAACATTCAATAATGGACAGATATTCAGAAGGTTTCCAACAGTGCCGGCGGTCTTGGAAATTCTGCCGCCTTTAATATAGAAGGTTAAATCCGTGGAGAAAAACCAGTGATTTAATAACAGACGGTTATCCTGTACCCATTGATAAAGAGTGTCTAAATCCATTCCTTTGTCACGCTGGTCGGCAACGGCATCCATGAAGAGCCCATAGCCTGAGGAAGCACCAAGGGAGTCTGCAATGTATATTTTACGGTCTGGAAATTCTTCCAGAAGACTGTCTCTTGCGATACAGGCAGAATTATACACACCGGAAATACCAGAGGATAAGGTGATATGCAGAATGTCTTGTCCGTTTTCTAAAAATGGACGGAAATATTCGATAAATTCTTCTGCATTTATCTGAGAAGTTTTTGTATCGGCACCATCTGCCATTTTTTGATAAAATTCTTTAAAGGGAATGGATTTACCAAGGTCGTCTGGATAAGAAACGTTATCTAACATAAAATGAAAACAAATGTAGTGGATTTTTCTTTGGTCAAAGTGTTCCTGCGTTAAATCGGCTGTGGAACAGCAGGAAATAATATAGTCATTCATGTAATGTCCTCCTTTTATTTATACCCGGTTTCCATTGCGCAATCCTGTGAAAGCAGATACAATGCTATTATACCCGGATTTTGTTATATTGTATCACAAAGACGGGATTTGTACCAGTATATGAATTTAGGAGAGCAGGTAGAATATGAAAGCATTTATATTTGATTTTAACGGAACTATGGTGATGGATTCCTATATGCATGAGACGGCATGGAGACATTATGTGGAAACTCTTTGTCACAGGGATGTGGCAGAGGAGGAGTTTAAGCAGCATGTCCATGGGAAAACCTCTGCCATGATTCTGGAGCATTTTCTTGGGACGGGCAGGTTGACCAAGGAAGAGATGGCAGCATACTCGGAAGAAAAGGAGGCATATTACCGAGAATTGTGTCTGGAAAATAAGGAAAGGTTTCATCTCACCAAAGGGCTGCCGGAATTTCTAGACTGTGCCAGCGGTAAGGGTATTGCAATGACTATTGCGACGGCAGCAAATCTCGCAAACATTGAATTTTATTTTGATTACTTTCATCTGGAGAAATGGTTTGATAAGCAGAAGGTGGTATATGATGATGCCACGCTTAAGGGAAAGCCGGCTCCGGACATTTATTTCAGTGCAATGAAAAAGCTGAACGTAAATCCAGAGTCCTGTGTGGTGTTTGAGGATGCGGTTTCCGGTGTGACATCGGCCTCCCGGGCAGGGGTGGGAAGGATTATCGGTGTGTATGGTGACAGTAGTAAAGCTTTGCTGGAGGCTACAGGGGTGGTGGACTGCTGTGTCCCGGATTTTGAAAATATACAGAAAATAATTCCGGATATATTATGAGAAATTTTTTTATATGTGAAAAATTTCCCTTGCAGAAAAGAAAAAGGATGATATAATAAAATAGGAATAATTACTATTTTATTAAAAGGAGGATAAGGATATGGCAGAATTAAAGGGTTCAAAGACAGAGGCAAATTTAATGGCAGCCTTTGCCGGTGAGTCACAGGCCCGCAACAAGTATACCTACTATGCAAGCAAGGCAAAGAAGGACGGTTATAACCAGATTGCAGATATTTTTTTGGAGACAGCCAATAATGAGAAGGAGCATGCAAAGATGTGGTTTAAGCTTCTTCATGACGGTGCAATTCCTGGAACAGTGGAGAATTTAAAGGATGCTGCTGCTGGTGAAAACTATGAGTGGACCGATATGTATGCGGAGTTTGCAAAGGTGGCAAGAGAGGAAGGCTTTGATGAAATTGCAGAGTCCTTTGAGATGGTAGGGGCCATTGAGAAGACCCATGAAGAGAGATACCGCAAGCTGCTGGAGAACGTAGAAGGCGGTCTTGTGTTCTCAAGAGACGGTGATATGATTTGGGAGTGCTCCAACTGTGGACATATCCACATTGGGAAGGAGGCTCCGGAGGTTTGTCCGGTTTGTAACCATCCGCAGAGCTATTTTAAGCTGAGGGCAGAGAATTACTAGACAAATCGTTTAATTTACTATAATAAATGTAGGAGACGGATTTACTTTCGTCTCCTATATTCATCTTCAGTGTATAATTCAAATGGCGGTTTTTCGGACACAGGCATTTTCAGACGCTCTTCTTTTTGTTCTGGTGTATGATTTGCCGGTTCCGCATCTGCGTTATCCAGTACAAAGTCATAATCATCAATCACCGTTCCAACTACTGTTTTATCCGCCGTTGGTTTGTCTTCCTTTGGTGAACGGTATTTTAACAAAAGCAATATTCCCAATAGAATGCAGCCAAACAATATACGCAAATCGTTACTGCCCATAATGGTATTTCTAACAGCTTTGCCATCTGGTGTAAGATAAAACCGGATTGTATTGCCGTTTGTTTCCCAAAAATTTGCACGTAGATCTGCGGTTTTTATGTTTTCATTTTCGGTGTACTGAACGCGTATGTATTTATTCCAATGATAGCGATAATGACCACGACGGCGAGACTTGCTTTCTTTTGTATATTTTTCCACTACTACACCATTTATCTCTGTGTAATTTGATTTGTTTATGGAAAAAAGAACCGCTGTACTGAGTTTTAGCAGTAACGCGATGACCAATAGTCCAATTAAATAAAATTTTGAATATCTTTTTCTGTAATTTTCCCACATAGCAGATGCTCCCCCATTTTTTGTCGTTTGAACATACATATAAGCAATATATTTTAATATTATAACATTGCCAATAACATTATACCATATTAATAAATGAACGATAACTATATTAAAATGCGTTTTATGATACTTTTGATGTAACAAGCAAAAATCCTATATTGATTTATCATAAAAGGTTTTTTACAACGGATACGGTTCTCTAATTTAGAAAAAAGCAGGTTTTTATTAAAAAAGGCTTGCTTTTTTTATCCTTACCTTTAAAATAGTACATGGATAATGGAGTAACGCATTAACATATGTAGTTAGGAGACGAAACATGAATAAGTTAGATTTACAGCAAAAAGCAAACCAGTTAAGAAAGCACATTGTGACTTCCTTGCATGCTGCAAAGTGCGGACATCCCGGTGGCTCTCTTTCCGCAGCAGATATCATAACGTATTTGTATTTTGAGGAAATGAACATTGACCCGAAGGAGCCACAAAAGGCTGATAGAGACCGTTTTGTACTTTCAAAGGGTCATGTTGCACCAGCTTTATATGGTGCGCTTGCTATGAAGGGATATTTTCCGGAAGAGGAGTTAATCAAGCTACGTAAGACCGGAGAGATGCTTCAGGGACATCCGGATATGAAGGGAACCCCTGGTGTGGATATGTCAGCAGGCTCCTTAGGACAGGGTATTTCGGTAGCGGTTGGAATGGCACTTTCTGCAAAGCTTTCAAAGGAGGATTATCGTGTGTATACCCTGCTTGGAGACGGTGAAATTCAGGAAGGTCAGGTCTGGGAAGCGGCTATGTTTGCCGGACATAGGAAATTGGATAACTTAGTAGTGATTGTAGATAATAATGACTTACAGATAGATGGAAGTGTGGCAGATGTCTGTTCACCTTACCCGATTGCCGACAAATTTAAAGCATTTAATTTCCATGTGATTACCATTGACGGACATGATTTTGATGCTATGGATGCGGCATTTAAAGAGGCAGGGGAGACAAAGGGGATGCCTACTGCGATTATTGCAAAGACCGTTAAGGGCAAGGGTGTATCCTTTATGGAGAATCAGGCATCATGGCATGGTGCAGCGCCAAATGATGAGCAGTATGCAGTTGCGATGGCAGACTTAGAGAAAGTAGGTGAAGCATTATGTCAGAAGTAAAGAAGATTGCTACCCGGGAAAGCTATGGGAAGGTTTTGGTGGAGCTTGGAAAAGAGCATGCGGATTTAGTTGTTTTGGACGCAGATTTAGCGGCAGCTACAAAGACCGAAATTTTTAGAAAGGAATTTCCAGAGAGGCATATTGACTGTGGTATAGCAGAGTGTAATATGATGGGAATTGCAGCGGGACTTTCCCTTACCGGAAAGGTGCCATTTGCCTCCAGCTTTGCCATGTTTGCAGCGGGACGTGCTTTTGAGCAGGTTCGCAATACCATCGGTTATCCAAAATTAAATGTAAAAATTGGGGCAACGCATGCAGGTATTTCCGTTGGCGAGGATGGAGCAACTCATCAGTGTAATGAGGATATCGCATTAATGCGTACAATTCCGAATATGGTAATTATCAATCCTTCTGATGATGTGGAAGCCCGTGCAGCAGTAAAGGCAGCTTATGAGTATAAAGGACCTGTTTACCTGCGTTTTGGACGTCTGGCAGCACCGGTTATCAATGATTCACCGGATTATAGATTTGAGCTTGGCAAGGGTGTTACCGTGAGGGAAGGGAACGATATTACAATTATAGCAACCGGATTGGAGGTTGGCTTTGCGCTAGAGGCGGCGGAGATGCTGGCGGCTGACGGAATGGATGCAAGAGTTATCAATATTCATACTATTAAGCCGATTGATAAGGATATTATAATCAAGGCGGCAAAGGAGACAAAGAAAATCTTTACGGTAGAGGAGCATTCCATTATCGGCGGGCTGGGTTCTGCAGTCTGTGATGTACTCTGTGAGAATGCACCGGCACCAGTTTATAAGATTGGTATGAGAGACCGGTTTGGAGAGTCTGGTCCGGCAGCGGAATTACTGCATAAGTATGGGCTGGATGCAGTGGGTATTTATAAGCAGGTAAAAGAGAATATGTAATTATAAAAAATGTGGAGAATGGGGACTTTATATGAAAAGATCTGGAAAGAAAATGAGATGGACATGGGAAGCAATACCGGCATCAAACATTTCCCAGCGGTCTTCTTTAGAAGTAGAAAAGCTGCCGTCTCGCTCATAGCCACAGCGTTTTTCAATTATGCTGACAACTACAAGCTGTGGTGCCTGCCGGATGGTTTTCTGGTTGTACGCAAAGTCCATTACGCAGTTGTCTGCAATGTCATTGAGAATGGCTCTGTCTTCGATGATGTTGTAACGGCTAATCTGGGTGTTTTTCCAGGAAGGTGCCATAGCGGCAACTGCGATAATCGTATTGATTGCAGCATGGCTTACTGCGATTTCTTTAAACTTGCGGATACTTCGTCTTGTCCGGATACATTCTAGTGCTTCCATTGTTTGTCCTCGCTTTCGTAGTTTGTATAAGTTTGTACTGAATATTATACATGGTTTTTTCGGATTATGGAATATAAGAATTTAAATTCAAGGCTTTCAAAATATTTATATGCACGTCTGCTGTCATGTATGAATAGTTTATTAATAAGTAAGGAAAGCAGCGGAATTTGTTATGGCATTCGAGAACATTAACATCCGACAAATTGTAGCAGCCGCATTATCCAACGATGCCATTATTGTTGACGTAAGAAGACCGGAGCGCTTTAGCAAAGGACATATTCCTATGGCGGTGAATCTGCCATTGGAACGGATTGAGAAAAAACAGGTAAATTTTCCGAAAAGCAGGACGCTTATTGTCTATTGCGATACAGGAGGCTCCAGCATTCAGGCGGCCTGTCTGTTGTCGGATATGGGGTATAAGGTTATTAATTGTATTGGTGGATTAAAAAATTACAATGCTTCTTTGACTAAGTGAACATAGATGGAAAGAGATAGGATAATCATTTTGGGGAAATAGGATTCATGAGGTAGCGCAATGTCGGTAAGGTGTATGATAGAGCGGTTCATAAAATGACAGACACATTTTGTGCCTGTCATTTTAGATGGTGGGTTTCGGTATGAAAACATCTTGAGTTTCCGCAAACTGCAATCCCAAAATGAATATAGCTTCCCAGAGTGCCA
>URMF01000029.1 GCA_900548855.1 uncultured Eubacteriales bacterium | reverse complement strand
CCGGCCCAGCCGGCGGTAATTCCATCTGCTCCAATGCCGCCGCCACCTGCTCCTTTGTAACGCCAATGCCCCCATTTACAAGACTGTTCTGTAATGTTTTTCTCCTCTGATTGAAGGACGCCCGGATTAAAGAAAACAAAAATGCTTCATCCTTTACCTGCACCGGCGGCTTCTCCCATTTTGTAAGCCGGATAACCGCAGACCCTACATTAGGTCTTGGAATAAAACAATTTGGCGGTACATTTGCAACAATATAGGGCTGGGCATAAAATTGTACTGCCAGGGATAACGCTCCATAATCCTTCGTTCCCGGACCTGCCTGCATTCGCTGCGCTACCTCTTTTTGTACCATAACCGTAACATTCTCCAAAGGAACATGGCTTTCAAACAAGCCCATAATAATCGGTGTGGTAATATAATATGGCAGATTTGCCACTACCTTAATTGGTTTTCCTGCATTTCTTTCTTCTGCCAGTGCTCCGATATCCACCTTTAAAATATCTTCATTAATCAGAGTAACATTGTCATAGTCTTTGAGAGTATCCTGCAGAATCGGTATCAGGGTCTTATCAATCTCAACCGCAATAACCTCCTTTGCTGCCTCTGCCAGATACTGGGTCATGGTTCCAAACCCCGGACCAATCTCTAAAACCATATCCTCCTTTGTCACTCCCGCTGCCGCAATAATTTTATCCAGTACATGCTCATCTATCAAAAAATTTTGTCCGAATTTCTTCTGAAATGCAAAATCATATTTTTTAATTGTCTCAATTGTGACCTGTGGATTGCTTAATTTTTCCATATCCTTCCCCCTGTTAACAAGAGTCTTGACAGCTTTTATCTGTCCTACTGATAGTACCATATCTTATCTTCTTTTTCTATCCCTTCCGGCAGTCTATTTCCAGCATTAAAAAAGTTACAGTTGAAACCTGGCTGGCGCCGACCTATAACTTAAAAATAAATACAACCAATACTGCCACTGTACAGGGAAAACTATTTACCTTTCTTGGTCTGTTCATGCTATAATGAAAAAAATGCCTGTCTACAGACTTTGATTATGAGAGGGGAAATATGAAACCATACACATTATGCACCCAGTCAAGCCATAAATATACTGCCGGTTTTTCCATAAAACATCTAGCACTTATCTTCGTACTGCTTCTTGCGGTTGCAAGCAACAACCTAACCACACTGGCAGCAGCTCCAGCCACACAGACCAGCTCCGAGGCAAAAGCCTCTGCAAGGGCTGATGGAACAAAGAAAAAAAACAAGACCGTCAAAATTACCATCTCTGCTGCCGGTGACTGCACTCTTGGTGTGGATTCCAGATATAATAACACCTTCAACAATTATTATAAGAAAAAGGGTTCTGCTTACTTTTTGAAAAGGGTAAAGAAAGTATTTTCCAAGGATGACGTGACCATTGTCAACTTAGAGGGGCCTTTTACAAATGCCACAAGCCGTGCCAGCAAAACCTTTACCTTCAAGGGTCCTGCAGGCTACGCTAAAATTCTCAAAAAGGGCTCTGTAGAAGTGGTAAATGTTGCAAACAACCATACCTTTGACTATGGTAAAAAGGGATATTCCGACACCCTGAAAACCCTCAAAAAGAACAAAATTAAATACTGCCGTAATGGTTCCATTGCCTACAAAACCGTAAAAGGAATAAAGATAGCTTTTTTAGGCTTTAACCAATTAGAAGGCATCACAAGCTCAGACGTGAAAAGGACTATTAAAAAAGCCAGAAAACAACGAGCAAAAATTATTATTGTCAGTTTTCACTGGGGCATAGAACGGGATTACTATCCCTCTGCCATTCAGAAATCCCTTTCCCATGCTGCAATCCGTGATGGGGCAACCTTAGTTCTCGGACACCATCCACATGTGCTTCAGGGAATGGAACGCTATAAGGGACGTTATATTGTATACAGCCTCGGAAATTTCTGCTTCGGAGGCAATACAAATCCTTCTGACAAAGATACCATGATATTCCAGCAGACCTTTACCATCAAAAATGGAAGGGTCGCAAAAAACAAGGACATAAAAGTGATTCCCTGCTCCCTGTCCTCTTCATCTTACACCAATGATTTCCAGCCGAGAATCCTGTCGGGAAAAAACAGAAAACGGGTTCTTAAAAAAATCAATAAGCTAAGCCATGGTATGGGGGTTACAATAAATTCCAAAGGAAAGGCAAAGTAACAAACCCATACCTCCTAAAACATATTAATCCGAAAAATTGTATAATCTCTTTGCGTTTTCATATGTCACGGTACAGACCTCTTCGGCAGAAAGCCCCTTTAACCGCGCAAGCTCCTCCGCCACATATTTCAAATACAGGGAGCAGTTCCTCTTACCCCGAAACGGAACCGGTGCAAGATACGGTGCATCCGTCTCCAGCACAATGCGGTCTAAGGGTGCATACTCCGCCACCTCTTTTAATTTTCTGCCGTTTTTAAAGGTTATCACCCCGCCAATTCCGATATAATATCCCATGTTCAGATATTCCCTCGCCATTTCCACCCCATAGGAAAAACAATGGATAACACCATTTGTCTTTCCTGCATGCTCTGCTTTCATAATGTCTAATGTATCCTTTGCCGCATCCCGACTGTGGATAACAACGGGAAGCTGCCGGCGCTTCGCAAGATCTAACTGCCGGACAAACCATTGCTTCTGAATATCCTTTGGCGGTTCATCATAATGATAATCCAGACCAATCTCCCCAATTGCAAGGATTTTATCCTGCTTTGAAAGCTCCTCTAATTCTTCCATATCTGATTCCGTCAGACTGCCTGCATCCTCCGGGTGTACACCCACCGTACCATATAAAAAATCATACTGTTTTACAAGCCCTGTGATGCTATTTGAGTTCTCCATGGAGCAGCCAATATTTACAATGTATTCGATGCCTTCCCTATGCATCTGCTCCAGTAAAAAATCTCTATCCTCTGAAAATGCAGCGTCATCATAGTGTGCATGTGTCTCAAATATTTTCATATACTGCTGTCCTCTTCTTCTGTTTTACTTTCCGTAGTGGGCCGCTTTTCTTCTGTTGTCTCCTGATTTATTCCCTTTTTTACCAGCTCCGTTGTAATGATCCGGTGAATCCCATTTTCCATTTCCTCGTACTGTATAGAAACGGTATCTCCCACTGATATTTTAATTAATGCTTCATCCTCGGAAAACTTTTGCTTATATACATTGCCAGACTCATCCTTAATATAAACATAAGTCTCCCCCTCCACAGTAATATATTCCATATCCGCCACCTCAAATGCAGCTTCCCTGATAACATTCTCCTTTTCTGCTGTATCCGAAGCAGTTCCGCCGATATTTCCGTCCTTTGCCAGCAGCTTCCTATACTTTGCAAATACCTCCTCCTGAGTTTCTGCTGTTACCACCAGATTGTACTGCTCCACATTTACCATGGCATACATTTTCACAAGACCGCCGTTATCTGTCAGCACCATAACATAGGTTGGTATCCCATCTACATTTATGAGGCTTGGGAAGGACGCCTTATAATTTTTCTCCTGTACCTCACCCTCGGCAGAAGACATGGCAGAGTACTCCTCCGCACCGGAAATACTATAATATCTCGCCTCTGAAGTCCGCTGGTTAACCATCACAAATCCCACATTCGATGCATCCCCTGTCACAGAGGTAACTCCGGTATAAATCCAGACATCATCCTCAATGGTCTTATAGCCATAATCATCCGTTGTCTGAATACAGCCCTTCTGCCCAATTACACTGTTCCAGTAACCATTTGACAGCAATCCATACCAGTTAAATTTATCTTCCAGCAGTTCTCCGTCAAATACCCGGTCTACCCAGCTCGGGATATCTGCCACATCATAGTATTCCATCTCTCCATTTACCGGATTACACAACACTGCGCCCTTTACATCCATACCTCCAAACAGCCCCACTCTGGCGTGTAATACCGGACATACATAATATGGTTGTCCGTCATCATCCACCTCAAAATAGCATCCGTCAATTATTCTGGTGGGGTTGTGTATCTGGACATAACGGTAAATATTGTCATTCAAATAACCAGACGGCACATATTTCATGCCCTGCTCCAATTTCACATATTTCGCTGTGGAATCCACCGGATTCACCATGACATAGCCGGGAATTCCTTCTTTTCGGTTGCTTATATACTTGAAAAAATCCGCATATCGCAGATTTGCCACCTTCATCGGCTTATTGCTGATATTAATCTGTGTATAATCCTTTTCTACCTCAAACTGACTTACCACATCTGATAGGGAACCAATCTTCCGGTTACCAAATATTCTTGCACTGTCTGTATCCATCAGTGCAATATTATCCACATTTTCCGATTCGGGAATGTCCGCTGTAAAATCCCTCTGTTCTACCGTTAAAAGACCGGCATAACGCTTTGCATTAAAAATAGTGGCACTGGTTATCGTTCCAAGCACTATCACCAGTACACAGAAAACCGGAATAACCACTAAGAGAATCAGCTGGATTTTTCCTGTGCCCCGGCGGAAATATTCCAAATTACTGCGAAATCCTTTTTTAAGACTGACCTTCCGGCTTCTGCTGATAATTCCGGAAAAAATAAAAATACAACTGATAATAACAGAATGAAACAGCAGCCATGTCCAGAATTCCGGATTTTGCAAATTAATCGCCGGATAATATATATAATAATTGACGCCCAGCCATAAAATAGACAAAAGTGTGGCTGCCACATATCCGCTCCCTCTTCCCTTTTCTTTATTTTTACTCATATTCATACCTCTTTTCCCACTAATCTGTAATTTTTTTCATATCAATTTCCATTTTTCACATTTTCTCCTGTAGTATACTATAATTTTCCTGCCGATACAATCATTTAAGCAATGGACACCCTTTCTAAAGTATGTTATACTAGCTTTATCATTTGGATTTATCTGTTTTATATACATTTAGGAGGCAGCATTTATGAAGTCACTTTTTAAGAAATTAACAATCATCCTTATGGCTTGTGTTATGACAGTTTCCCTTGCCGGATGTTCCCTGTTTGACAGCAAGGCCAAGGTATATTCCCGTTATATCATCAGTCTGCTGGATATCAACTACAAAAATGTATCCAAGGATTATATGACCTTAACCGGAGTCTCCCAAAAGGATGCAGAGGCTGTATATGTGGCGAACATGGATTATCAGGCTCATAATTTAATGAATTATTACGGGGTAAAGGAAGTTGACGACGGCACGATTCTCTCAGAATTTTATTATCTGGCACAGTCCATTTTTTCTAATGCAAAATATGAGGTGACGGATGTAAAGCATGATAAAGATTCTGACAGCTATACATTAGAGCTTACTGTTTATCCTCTTGATACCTTAGAGACCACCTATGACCAGATTGTTTCCTACATTGAAGGCTTTAATGCAAGGGTAGATGAAGGCGATTACAACAATACCACGGAAGTGGACTACGAGACGGAGTTTGCGGAGGGGATTATCAAAATATTAAAGAGCACGGTAGACAACCCCGGATATATGGACCCGGTTGTACTGGATATTCCAATCCAGCCGTCTGACGACTATTATTATATCTCAGATGAAGACTTCTTAAATATTGACAAGGTAATGTTGTACATCCGGGAAAATCCTGCCGCTGCCACAGAGGAGAATACCGAAGCCGGGAATACAGATGACCCGGAGGCTGCGAATCCGGACGCAGAAAGTGATACCTCTTCTGCCGAAGATACAGAAGCTGCTGAATAAACATATTTTATCCCGCCATGGATTGGCGGGATTTTTTATCGTATATAAAATTCAGATGTCAAAGGGCAGTTTTTCAAAACGATATTGGCGGTTACACATGCCCGTTTTGTTGAATATGCTTTTTACGGATTACAGCTCTTACAAGGTTCATATCCTTCCTCAATCAGTTCCTCCCGTGATTTATCCGTCTCCGCTTTATTTTTATCTGCTATGTTGTCCGCACTGCCGCAGCCGGGACGGTGAAATTTTTTTGTATTCGTATTCAGAATATAATAGCTCTCCGGCTTTGCCGCTCCGTCCTCCTTTTTATCTGCCTGCTTTTCCTTTCCATCTCCCAAAGGCTCTCCGGCTTTCCAGGTAATTGACGGTTCACAGTTGAAGGTAATCCCTTTTCCATCCGAAACTGCCACAACGCTTCCCTGTTCATCCGTGCGAAACACCTTTATTCCCATCGCCCGCAGATTGTTCAGCACCCTGGCTCTCGGATGTCCATATGTATTATCCTGTCCACAGCTGATGACACAGTACTCCGGATTAACTGCAGTTAAAAATTCTTTTGTATTTGCCGTATCCGCCCCGTGATGCGCCGCTTTAAAGACATCTGATTTTAAGGACAGCCCACTTGCCAACATATCCTTTTCTGCTTCCTCTTCCGCATCTCCGGTAAAAAGAAAGGAGGTTTCGCCAAAGGTCAGGCGTATGGCAATGGAATAATTATTACTATTCTCGCCATAATCCTTATCGGTATCTGTCAGTATCTGAAACTGTGCCTTTCCCAGAGAATACACACTTCCCTGCTCTGGAACGACAGGCTTCTTGTTCTTAACCGCTATGGTATCTGCCAGCTCTTCATATGTCCTGGTATCCTTTACACAGTCCGGTAAAAAGATGGTTTCACAATTCAGCTTGTACAATACCACATCTAAACCGCCGATATGGTCCGCATCGGGATGCGTTCCGATGGCATAAGTTAATGTATCTACATCCTGACTTAGCAGATAAGACCATACCGCAGTACCTTTGCTGTTATTGCCTGCATCAATCAGCATGGCAGAATTCCCCTGTTTCACCAGAATGGAATCCCCCTGCCCAATATCAATATAATGAACCTCTAAGATGCCCTCTTCACTGCTGCTATCTGCATTTTCCGTTCCGTTTCCCATTCTGCCCATCAATTCTGTGCTCTCCTGGTATGCGGTATCCGCTGTCCCGCAGCCTGCCAGGAACAGGCAGAACAAAAAGCTCATAATCATCCAATATAAATATTTTTTATGCTTCACTTTGTACCTCCCGATTTTTTGCCCTGTTCAGAATACCATTTCAATCATCCTCTTGCAAATATAACTCTATAAATGAAAAATTCGAGTATTTTTAAATTTTTTCTTGTCATACAGTTTACAATTTATTAAAATATACTTATTAATATACAATGTGGGGTATGGATATGGAAGATATGGATTTTGTCCTGATTGGGGCAAAAATGAAGCGGCTGCGAAATGAACAGGGCATTACACAGGAACAGGTAGCAAAGGACTTAGGCTGTACCATTGGTTTTGTCAGCAACGTAGAAAACAACCGGGCAAAGTTAAATTTAAAGGTGCTTTCCTACTATTCCAAAATATGCCATGTATCCATCGATTCGCTGCTGAATGTGGGAGAGGGCAACAATTCCCCTGATAAGAGGGAGGCATTGTTAAACGAAGAACTGCTCCGGGTATTTCGTACCTTTTCCTTAGAAGAGCGCGAAAAGATTATAAAAATGCTACAGGTCTGGAAGGAAAACTAAACCTGCAGAACCTGCCACCGGCAGCTTCTTCCGGATGCATGGCAACTAAACAAAAATGAGGCTGTCAACGACAACCTCATTTTTTCTTATCTATTCGCCAGTGTCTGGCGGATAATTGCTCGTTTCAGTGCTAACTCCGCACGGTTCATATCAATTCCGGAACCCTCTTCAATCCTGCGTTTTGCCCGAATTTCTGCTTCCTTCGCACGATTTGCATCAATTTCCTCCGGCCATTCCACACTCTCTGCCAGTATCGTGACAGAATCCTGCAGAATCTGGATAAATCCAGACATCAATGCCGCTTCCTTCACCGTATCCTTTTCATGGATTCGAAGAACACCCGGTGCAATAATCGCTGTCAACGGAATGTGATTCGGATAAACACCCATATCACCCTCTGTTGTGGTAAATTCCAGAAAGGAGGATTCGCCTTCATAAAATATACGCTCAGGAGCCACGATTTTCAATTTCATACTATCTGCCATGCGTATTCTCCTTTTTCGCTATTTTGCTTTTGCGAGTACGTCATCAATGGTACCTGCATTTAAGAAATATCCTTCCGGAATGTCATCATGCTTACCCTCGATAATTTCTTTAAATCCACGAATCGTCTCTGCCACCGGAACATATTTACCGGTTGTACCAGTAAACTGCTCTGCCACAAAGAATGGCTGGGATAAGAACCTCTGTACCTTTCTGGCACGGGATACAACTAATTTATCCTCTTCTGACAGCTCATCCATACCAAGAATTGCAATGATATCCTGTAACTCTTTATACTTCTGTAAAATTTCCTGTACGCCACGGGCAACCTGATAATGCTCCTCACCCACAACCTTCGGGTCCAAAATCCTGGAAGTGGACTCCAGCGGGTCAACTGCAGGATAAATTCCCAGCTCCACGATAGAACGGGAAAGTACGGTGGTCGCATCCAGATGTGCAAAGGTTGTAGCCGGAGCCGGGTCTGTAAGGTCATCCGCCGGCACATATACAGCCTGAACCGATGTAATAGAACCGTTCTTTGTGGAAGTAATTCGCTCCTGCAAAGCACCCATCTCTGTCTGAAGGGTTGGCTGGTAACCAACGGCTGACGGCACACGGCCAAGCAGCGCGGAAACCTCGGAACCAGCCTGGGTAAAACGGAAAATGTTATCAATGAAAAGCAACACATCCTTACCACCCTGGTCACGGAAGTACTCTGCCATGGTAAGACCGGTTAAACCAACTCTCATTCTTGCTCCAGGCGGCTCGTTCATCTGACCAAATACCATAGTTGTCTTATTAATAACGCCGGATTCGGTCATTTCATTATATAAATCATTACCCTCTCTGGTACGCTCGCCTACACCGGTAAATACAGAATATCCACCGTGCTCTGTTGCAATATTACGAATCAGCTCCTGGATTAATACGGTTTTACCTACACCGGCACCACCAAACAGTCCGATTTTACCACCCTTCTGATAAGGACAAAGCAAATCTACCACTTTAATACCAGTCTCTAAAATCTCCGTATCCGTTGCCTGCTCAGAAAATTCCGGAGCTTTTCTATGAATTGGAAAATGCTCTTTACAATCCGGAGCCGGCTTATTATCAATTGGCTGACCCAATACATTAAACATACGTCCTAATGTATTTTCACCCACCGGCACAGTAATTGGTGCTCCGGTAGCGACAGCCTCCATGCCACGTACCAGACCGTCTGTTGGTCCCATGGCAATACATTTTACTGTATCATCACCTAAATGCTGGGATACCTCTACGGTTAACTCCCCACCGTCCCTGGTCGCAATGGTAATTGCATCATTAATCTCAGGAAGATTTCCCTCACTGAACTTAATATCCAATACGGCACCAATAATCTGGGTGATTTTACCGACATTCTTTTCTGCCATATATTTTTTCTCCTTATATTATTCTTCTTCCCTTTTATGCTGTCTCATATAAACCAAACTGCTCTGTCTGTCCTATGAGATAGCCTCCGCACCTGCAATAATTTCCGTAAGCTCCTGTGTGATGGAGCCCTGTCGTGCACGGTTATATTTCAGGGACAAATCGGCAATCATATCATCCGCATTTTTCGTTGCAGAATCCATGGCCTGCATACGGGCACCGTTTTCACTGGCAACTGCCTCAACAAATGCTCCGTACAGTATATTGTTCATATATTTTGGAATAATCATATCCAAAGCTTCATCTGCCTCAGGCTCATAATTCATTGGTGTCAGGACATCAATCTCCACATCCTGCATAATTTCATCTACATCAATCGGCAAAAGCTTAATTAACTTAGGCTCCTGCACTACTGTATTCTTAAAACTCGTATATGCAAGATAAATTTCTCCCACTTGACCATTTTCATAGGATGCAAGCACATTTTTACCTATCTGAATCGCATCACCGTATAACGGCTCATTCATGACCTCGGAATAATCCTTCACAATAGAAAAGCCTTTTCTAGAAAGTCCTTCCAGGCCCTTTTTACCCAATGCATAAATGTCTGTGTTCTCCGGAGTAAATGCCGTTGCAATTTCCTTTACAACATTATTGTTATAACCGCCTGCAAGACCTCTGTTAGAGGTTATGGCAATCACTGCTTTTCTCTCAGATGCATTTGGTTTCAGATACCGGTGGTCAATCTTTCCGGTTCTTGCAAGGATAGAGCACATGGTATCATACAGCATTGTAAAATACGGCTTATTACTCTCTGCCCTGGTTTTTGCTTTTTGAAGCTTAACGGTGGAAACCAGCTTCATTGCCTTAGTAATCTGACCAGTACTGGCAACGCTTTCTTTCCGCCTTTTAATATCTCTCATCGATGCCAAGACAATTCACCTCTTTCTTAATCTGTTCCTACAATCGTCAACCCTGTGTCTGTGTTCTGACTGTTCCGTCATCCACATGAATCACCTTACCGTTGCTCCTTGTAGGTGGTGATTGCCTTGTCAAGCAGCTCCTCCATCTCCGGTGTCAGCTTCTTTACCTCACGAATCTGGCTGAAAATCTCCGGATACTGCGTATCCACAAATTCAAACAGACCCTTTTCAAAATCAAGAATCTCATCAACCGGAACGTCAATCAAATAACGCTTCGTTGCCGCATAAATAATAACTACCTGTTTTTCAACAGCCATTGGCTTATATTGTGGCTGCTTTAACATTTCTTTAATTCTTTCACCCTGTGCAAGTCTGTCCTTGGTATCCGCATCTAATTCTGAGCCAAACTGGGAAAACGCTGCCAGCTCCCGGTACTGGGCAAGCTCTGTACGGATAGGAGCTGCAATTTTCTTCATGGCACCAATCTGTGCGGCACCACCAACACGGGATACAGATAAGCCTGCATTAATCGCAGGACGGAAGCCTGCATTAAACATTTCTGTTTCCAAATAAATCTGCCCGTCTGTTATAGAAATAACATTGGTTGGGATATACGCCGATACATCTCCTGCCTGAGTCTCGATAATAGGAAGTGCCGTTAAAGAACCTCCTCCTAATTCATCATTTAATTTTGCAGCACGCTCCAGCAGTCTGGAATGTAAATAAAATACATCACCAGGATAAGCTTCACGTCCAGGCGGTCTTCTGAGCAGTAAGGAAAGTGTACGGTATGCCGTAGCATGCTTACTCAAATCGTCATATACCACCAATACGTCCTTACCATTCTCCATCCACTCCTCACCAATAGCACAGCCGGCATATGGAGCAATATACTGAAGAGGCGCCAGCTCAGAGGCTGTGGATGCAACAACAGTTGTATAATCCATTGCACCATATTCCGTTAAGGATTTTACAATGTTAGCAACTGTAGAAGCCTTCTGTCCAATGGCAACATAGATACAGTATACACCCTGTCCCTTCTGATTAATAATTGTATCAATTGCAATGGCTGTCTTACCTGTCTGACGGTCACCGATAATCAACTCTCTCTGTCCTCTTCCGATTGGAACCATGGCATCAATTGCCTTGATACCTGTCTGCAGCGGTGTATCTACCGACTTTCTGGAAATAACACCGGAGGCAACCCTCTCAATCGGTCTGGTTTTCTCGGAATTGATTGGTCCCTTGCCGTCAATTGGCTGACCCAACGCATTGACAACACGTCCCAGCATTGCATCACCAACCGGAACCTCAACCACACGGCCTGTGGTCTTAACGGTATCTCCTTCGTTGATATTCTTATTGGCACCCAATAAAACGGCACCCACATTATCTTCCTCCAGGTTCATTACCATTCCGTAAACTTCCCCAGGGAATTCTAACAGCTCGCCCTGCATTGCCTTTTCCAGACCATGCACCCTGGCAATACCATCTGCTACCTGAATAACTGTACCAACTTCGGAGGTTTCTAATTCCTTAGAATAATTTTTAATCTGTTCTTTTATCACAGAACTGATTTCTTCTGGTTTTAAATTCATGGAAAATTAGCACCTTCTCTCTGTCTTTATAATAGGGATTTTGATAAATTTGCAATCTGTGTTTTCAGACTGCTGTCCACCACCGTATCCGAAATCCGGATTACCAGACCACCAATCAGATTCTTATCTACCTGATAAATGCCCTCAATTTCCCGGTATTTTGTGGTGTCAAGAAGCTTCCGCTCAATTTTGTTTTTCTGCTCCCTGTTAAGCTCTACGGCAGAGGAAATATATGCAATACCGATACCTTTTTCCTCCTTGATTGCCGCAATCACATAATCAAATACTGGAACAAAATCCTTTAAATGACTCTTATCAATCAACATCGTCATAAGACCTGTAATCTCATCGGATATCCTACCCTTATAGATACTCTCGATTACTTTAATCTTTTCTTCCTTTTCAATGTTTGGGTGAAGCAAAAGCTTATTTAACTCTTCGTTTTCAAGAAACGTCTGCTTTACAAAAAGTACTTCTTCTAATATGGTGTCTAAGGTATTTTTCTCCATAGCCACTTCAAAAAGCGCACTTCCATAGGTTTTACTTACCTGCTTAGCCATGTACTACCACCCATTTCCTTCAAAGTGTCTTCAATTAAAGCATCCTGCTTGCTCTCGTCAATCTGCTGCTCAATTATCTTTGCAGCCATGGCAGTTGCCACACGAACAATCTCTCTGCGCATATCATCGGATACCTTGCTTTTCTCCAGCTCGATTTCCTGACTGGCGCGGTTCATTATTCTGTCAGCCTCTGCATTTGCCTCTTCCACAATATCTGCTTCCCGTTTCTGAGCCTTCTTACGGGCTTCCGCCAGGATTTCTTCTCTTTCTTTTTCTATTGATTTGAGTTTCTCGTCGTATTCTGCCTTTAACGCGGCAGCTTCCTCTTTGTCCTTTGCGGCGGACTCAATATCATTTTTTATCTTCTCTGTTCTATTATTAAGCACTTTTTTAACTGGCTCAAATAATACATTAGAAAGGAAGAAGAAGAGGATAAATATTGCAATACCCTGGATGATGACATCATTAATTAACTGAGCATTTAACTCAAAAATATGTCCCTCGGTTAACAACATCGTCTGGCTCCCGAGTTCTAATAGCGTATTCATCAAAGAGCTATCCTCCTTTCACTAGATTCTTATTTGTTACATTGGTTATATCGCCCTGCGGAATCTACGATTCCTGCTCTGCATACCTTCTTACTAAGCTCGGTTGTCACCTCGCTAAGTATTCAGGCATTGTGCGGGCTTTCAACTAAACTCGGCTAAAGCCTCATTAAGTTGTCAATGCCTACAGTTTTAAGAATCTAGATAACATCGGATTACCATACATTAACAGCAATGCAACAACCAGACCATAAAGACCTGTTGTCTCTGCTACCGCCTGTCCCAAAAGCATGGTTGACATGATATCGCCCTTTGCTCCCGGATTACGTCCTACTGCCGCTGCACCCTGACCAGCTGCGTATCCCTGACCAACACCAGGTCCGATACCGGCAATCATCGCTAAACCTGCACCGATTGTTGAACAAGCTAAAATTAAACCTTCGTTTGTAATGTTTTCCATATGATTATACCTCCATAAATATTAATTATTGAAAAACCTCTTTTTCTGGGAAAATGGTTCTTCTGATAAAATTTTAAATTTTCAGGTATTAGTCCCCTTCTATTTTCTGGGTTATAAATACCATTGTTAACATCGCAAATACATACGCCTGTATCGCACCTGAAAACAGGTCAAAATAAACATGCAGTGCTGCCGGAATACCAATTTTTGCAAAAATAGGCAGCAGTCCATAATAAAGTGCCATCATTACCGTACCTGCCATGACATTACCAAACAAACGTAGTGACATGGAAACCGGAGTGGCAATTTCGCCAATTAAATTAATTGGAAACAAAAACCATATCGGCTGAAACAATCCGGTAAATGCACCAAGCTTATTATATTTTATGTTATTATACTGTATCATAACAAATGTAATAAGTGCTAAGCTGAATGTGGTTCCATAATCGGCAGTCGGCGGTCTAAGACCAAACAGACCGGAAATGTTACTTAAGAGTATGAACAAAAACAAGGTTCCTACATAATTGATGTATTTTTTACTATGCTGTCCCATGGACGAATCTACAAAACCCTGCAGGGTTTCAACTGCAAATTCCACAACATTTTGCAAACCTGTTGGCACTTCTTTTGCATGCATAATTTTCTTCCTTGCAATCAACGCAAATATCATTATCGTAATAATGATGATAAACATACAAACATGCGATGTTGTAATGTAAACCGTCTGTCCCATAAATTTATATGCCAGCAAATGATGAATGGAAAAATCTACATCTCCATCAGCTGCTAACAGCATCGGTACCATTCCATAACCCATTCCTTCACCTTCCTTTCTCTTGTATTCTTGTTAAACGAAAATCCCTTTGCTATTTTCGTCTTTCTATCAGCAGTAAATCAAATTTCTGCTTTACAGATGCTTGATTTACCGCTGATAAAATATATTAAAAAGCAGTCACCTGCTTTCCAATAACCATCATTACTCCAATTCCTCATCCATCGTCAGCTTTGTCACAAAATCCTCCGGATACAACGCTTTTAACAGCTTAGGCGCAATAAATGCCCCCATTTTCAGCCCCAACATGCCTAAAATAACCGCAATAAAATTAAGCTGCTCTATCATCAAAGCAATCACCATAGCAGCCAGCATGACCGCCAGCCGCAAAAAACTCTGCCTTCTCGTATATTTAATTGCCTGTGTCTGGGGTAAATCCAAAGCTCGGTCAAGAGTCTTTGCCATATGAATCATAAGAAAAACGGCGACAGCCACACCAAATAACAACCCCAACGTATAGGAAAAAAAATCCTCTGAAAAGAAAAATCCTACCAGCTCAATCAATACTGCATATATACCAATCCCAATCAAAAAACCAATTATGGTTTCTTTCACTTGGCTCATACCTTCACTCCTCAATTTATCTCTTTAAAGCTCGCACTGTTTATATATGGTATATTTCCCAACTATCAGACCTATTATGCCATCTATCACTACTTGCCAATTATACTAATTTTTCCAACATATGTCCATGAAAATATTGTTTTTTTAAATATTTTTTCCATTTTCATACAGAATATTTGTACAAAATCACAAAAAATTTTATCTTTTATTCTTCTTTTCCTTAGAATCAAACAGACTCTTTTTTCCCAGAAATCTGCAGATTACATTGTAACAGGTTTTGTATCCGCCTGCCACACCTAAAATCAGAAAAAAAACAAATAAATTTGTTCCCAGCAAAGCATCCATACCATATCCAATCACACCACAAATTAATATTGCTGTCAGCATAGATATGGCAAGCTGGGATATAAGCGCCAGCATTTTCATATAATCAATCCTCTTCTAACATATTGATTCTGCGGATATGTCGCTCCTCATTTGAAAACGGTGTATCCAGAAATGTATCCACAATCTTCAAAGCCAGCCCGGAGCCAATCACCCTTGCTCCCATTGCCAGTATATTGGCATTATTGTGTTCCTTCGTTGCTGCTGCGCTAAAACAATCATGACAAAGCGCTGCCCGGATTCCTTTTACCTTATTTGCTGCAATGGAAATCCCAATTCCTGTTCCGCAGATGAGAATGCCGGTCTCACATTCTCCACTGGCAACAGCCTTCGCAGCCTTTTTTGCATATTCCGGATAGTCTACGGATTCCTCTGAATAGCATCCAAAATCCCTGTATTCAAAGCCTCTGTTCTCTAAATGTCTTTTCACTTCCTGCATCAATAAATATCCACCGTGGTCACAGCCCAATGCTATCATCGTTGACTACCATCCCTTCACTAAAATTATCCCCATGCTATATGTCCATATGTACAATTATGTACATATTTCCATTCTTAAGCAAAATATCTTTTTTTATTATATACGTGAGCTTCTTATTTTACAACATCCTTTTGTCATACAATATAAATATTGCACCATATAAGTTACAGTTCAGACCTGCCTGGCGCTGACGGCAGGTTTAAACTGTAACGATGCTGTTTCATGCGGGATGCGTATCTGCTTTTAAAAGGTTGCATTTTATCATCAAACTGATTATAATAGTTACGTTTGGTAATACTATTAGTAATCAGCTTTAGTGGTTCATAGATTATCGAACCCTACAGAAGTGATATATAGGAGGAATTATATTATGGCACAGACGGTTAATAAAGATATGTTAATTGGAGAGATTATTACCATTGATCCGGGTAATGCAGCAATTTTAATGGCAAACGGAATGCATTGTCCAGGATGCCCATCTGCTCAGGGTGAGACTCTGGAGGAAGCAGCTCAGGTACATGGAATGGATGTAGAGGTATTGTTGAAGGATATCAATGAATATCTTGCTAAAAAAGAAGCATAGACTGTTGGAAACAGAGAATAATAAAAGAGCTGTATACCGGTATTGCTGCCGGTTTACAGCTCTTTTGTTCTCTGCTTGTGTACAGAAAATCCGCACTCCTTTGTTATCAGATACTTGCCAGAGTTTGGATAGCATCTTTCTTAATAATAATCTTAAAATGTTCTGCGAAATAGTAAGGCATACCATAGTTTGATTTTACTTTCGTGCCATATTCACTTAACAGATTACATACACGCTGGTAATTTTCCATATCACCGGACTGGTTATTGACAATCAGATAATAGTGATTATCAATAGGACTCTTATATAAAGAATTGTCGTCACGGTAAATTGGGGCAACCATTACAGCCGCTTTGCTGATATCGTTAATATTCTGGAAAGAGAAAATTCTGTAGTTTACAGTGGGTTCATCTTTTTTCTCTTTTGCCTTGCCCGCCTTTTTCTTTGAGGCATTTTCCCTGATGGCTGCAGACAAAGGAATAAAACTTGGATTGTGACCGGATTCGGTTTGTTTTTTAACCTGCTCTATATTCTCGACAATATCAGTAATTGTCTCCATTAAGGATGCCGCATTATTAAAGAGGTCTAAACTATCTTCATCCTTTTCCTCGGAATCCTCATAAGAGTCGTCTTCCGAATCGTCAATCTCAATATCCGTGTATTTGGAAAATCTTGAAAAGCGGGTATCCAGCTCTTCAGGGTCTTCCACCTTTGTTATAATTAATATCAGACAATCCGGTGAAACAGGAATTGCTTCAATCATTAATGGGATATCATTGACTTCAAATCCAAGCTCATCAGCAGCCTGTTCCATCATGTCTCTGAATAATTCTTTTGCTTTGTCTGTGCCATAGGCCAATTCATTTAAAAGTAATTCCCTGTCTGCCAGATCAGCTTTGTTCAGCGTGCAGCGAATCTGATTCTCGCTTAGTCGTTCTAACTTCATAGAATCATCTCCTTTTATAATAAGCAGTAACAACAATTGTAAAAAATGTTATTACAATAAAAAACAGATAAAAATGTGTCATTCACAATAGCACATTTTTCTTTTAATTGCAATGCAAAAAACAATATTTTATTACAATTAGTATATCGTTTTTTGATTAAAAAATGATTAGTTATAAATGGCTATTAAAGAAAATTTCACTAGCTATAGTTTACCATAAAATAAAGACAAGTAAAGTAGTTCATGAAAAATACATATTTTTGCAGGGGTTTTTATGAAAATATTTTTCCGATTAATAGGGAAATATTTTTATATTTTGAAATTTTTTAAAAATTTGTTCAAAATATAATAAGAATATTTCATTGTCTGTTAATTGCATTGGATAAGCAGGTTTAGTATAGTTTATGTAGAGTTTCTTAATAGAGTTCGCTTTAAGCATAATCCGGATTGCTCTGTTAGCTGTAATGATATAATTTTCAGAATGGGACTCACAGGACTTCCATGTTATACATCACATATGCACAGTGGAGGAAGTCTGACAGAAGAGAAAATTAAGAGATAAGGAGGGATGTATGAATAAATAAGGAGTGCAACAGATAAAATGAGATTTAGAGTACTAGCAAAACTAGTGGAATAAGATAAAAGAATAAGTACATTATGTATGAGAAGGACTGTCCTCACGGGCAGTCCGTTTTGATTATACCTGTTATTTTGCATAGCGGCAGATGCCGAGGCTAATGGCATAGGCAAGCTGTTTCTGGTAATTGGCATCCGTGAGTTTTGCGGTTTCTTCAGGATTGGACAAAAAACCACATTCCACTATAATAGAAGGAACTGGGGAATGCTTTAACAGATAGTAGCTGTCAGAGGGTTTTATTTGCCTGGTGTTGGTGTCATCGAATTTTAACAGGGAATCCTGAACAGCCTCTGCCAATATTTTTCCCTCTGTGCTTCCGGTAAAATAAAAGGTCTGTGCGCCATGCTGGATTGTGTCAGGGTAGCTGTTCTGGTGAATGCTGATAACACAGAAAGCATTTTTATCCTTAAAAAACTGAATGCGGTTATTTAAATCAGAGGTTTTCTTATTTTTAACACTGCTGTCGTATAATCCACAGTCGGTTTCCCTTGTCATATATACGGTGTAATCCTGGGCAATCAGATAGTCCTTAAGATAAAGTGCAATCTGCAGATTGACATCCTTTTCTCTGATACCGTCTGCGCTGACCTTTCCGGGGTCAGAACCTCCATGTCCCACATCGATTACAATAATTTTTTTATCCTTATTTTGTGAAAAAACAGGGGAATTATAATTTTTGTATACGGCCAATAATGCGATGAGACAGAGATAAAAACTTAAAACCAGCATATAATTTTTTTTCATGCATTTTACACTCGGAATGGCTATTCTTATTTTAAGATATGTTATGGAAAAGCTCTATATGACAGACACATTATAAAATCTTGCAGTGCTATTTAAATCATGGTATAGTAAAATGGATTTATTTGTTTGCAGGCATATATTTTATGGGCGTGGCAGAGTCATGGCAGGTATTTAAGAATAGGAGAATGGATTTATGGTAAAAAGGAATTGGAAAGCAGCAGGAAGCTGGACGAAAAAAATGTTTTTGGCTTTGGGAATGGGATTGTGTATTGCTGGAATGGGAACGTTTCCTTCCCATGCAGCAGGTCAGCAGGTGGGTACGGTAGCAGGACATCCTATATTTGACAATACATTTAATGGAGTGGATATAGAGGATGGCAGTGATACCACATTAACCAAAAGAGGAGTCTCTTTTGCTACAAAATATGACCCAAGAACCACAAAAAAGGTATCAAACAGAGTTGAAGACCAGGGAAATACCAATACCTGCTGGGCATTTTCAACCATTGCGGCCATTGAGGGCAATTTAATCAAAAAGGGATATGAAAATGAGAATGTTAATCTATCAGAAAACCATCTGGCGTATTTTTTCTATAATCGAACCGCAGACCCAGTTGGCTATACGGCAGGAGATGCCAATTTAAACACGAACAGTACATGGGTAATGAACGGAGGTACTCTGCAGGGCACAGCACTGGCTCTGGCAACCTGGTCAGGTGTGGTAAAGGAAACCACATCAGAGGATGACGCGGGCGGAGCGTATTCACCGAAGGCATTAGCGGCAAGTGCCTGCTACAGGAGTGATTATAAGGTGGCAAATACATATTTTTTTAACTATAGTGTAAATACCGTAAAACAGGCAATTATGGATTATGGTGCAGTTGCTTCCGGTATATATATGGATAATTCTTATTGGAATCTGACAAACGGTGCATACTATTGTCCGAAGAAGGATGGAAACCATGCAGTGACAATTGTGGGATGGGATGATAGCTATTCCAGAATGAATTTTAACAGCAGCAGCCGGCCGAAGCGGAATGGTGCATGGATTGTTAAGAACAGTTATGGAGCAACCTATCAGGGAAAGCCTCTGGGTGATTATGGTTATATGTATGTCTCCTATGAGGATGCCAGTCTTCGTGAAATTGTAGCCTATGATATGGTTAAGGCCTCCCAGGCGTATGACAATAATTACCAGTATGACGGAACGGCCAATCCGGCACTGAGCTGGGGACTTGCAAGTGGAACGACCTATGCAAATGTATTTAAAACAAAGGCATCCAAGTCCGGTTATAATGAGGTATTAAAAGCAGTCAGTGTAGATGTACTCACAACAAATGTAAAATACAGCCTTCAGGTATACACAGGTGTTACCAGCACCTCCAATCCGACAAAGGGTAAGGCTATGTTTTCGAAGCCTCAGACAGGCACGCTTACGGAGGCTGGCTACAATCAGATAGTGTTAAAATCACCGGTTACCCTGACGGCAGGAGAAAAGTATTCCGTTGTCATTACATTGCGTGCCGCAGATGGTGGTTCTGTATCAATGGCCTGTGAGAGCCAGTACAATGCAGGATGGATATCCTTTTCAACAGCAGTGGGAAAGGCGCAGGGATATATATATAGAAATAAAAAGTGGTATGATTGTGGAGATTATCGGGAAATAGGCTCAGGTAATACCTGTAATCTCCGGATTAAGGCATATACGGATAACACAGTTCAGAAGACCACCTATAAATTAAGCAATAAGACCATGGGAATTTCCAAGGGAAGCTCCGCAACCCTTTCGTTAAAGGTTACCCCTTCTTCTGTAAAGAGAAAGGTAACCTGGACCTCTTCTAATAAGAGTGTGGCAACGGTTTCCAGCAGTGGAAAGGTGAAGGCAAAGACATATGGCACGGCAACAATTAAAGCGAAATTTGTAGCCGGCAGCAAGACGAAAACACTCAGCTGTAAGGTGACAGTGGGTCCGTCTAAGGTTAAAAGCTTTAAGGTAACAGGTAGTAAGAAGAAGATAACCGTACGCTGGAAGAAAAATAATGCCGCATCGGGCTATGTAATATATTATTCAAAGAGCAAGAGCAGCGGTTATAAGACACTTGCCACAATAACCAGTAAGACAAAAACAAAATACATCAAAAAGAAACTGAAAAAAGGCACATATTATGTAAAAATGCGTCCTTATCTGACAAAGAGTGGAAAGAAGCTGTACGGAAGCTATACAGCGGTTAAGAAGGTTACAGTAAAATAAAATGCAGACAAAACTTGTAGATGTAAAAAATGTAAAAGATGAAGAGGCGCTCGCCAGCCGGTTGGAGGAACCGGCTGGTTGTCTGAGAAATGGAGGTTTGGTGGCATTTCCGACAGAAACCGTATACGGTTTGGGAGCGGATGCACTGCAGGAGACAGCCGCTAAAAGGATTTATGCGGCAAAGGGTCGTCCCTCTGATAACCCTTTGATTGTGCATATTGCCAGGGTAGAGGATATGGAGGAAATCGCCTGTCCCAATGCGTATGCATATATGCTTGCGCAGGCATTCTGGCCGGGTCCTCTCACCATTGTTCTTCCGAAAAAAAAGATTGTACCTTACGGAACCACAGGAGGGCTTGATACGGTAGCCGTTCGAATGCCGTCCCATCCGGCGGCGCTCCGGTTAATCCGGCAGTCCGGCGTTTATGTGGCGGCTCCCAGTGCCAATATTTCCGGGCGCCCCTCTCCCACCAGGGCAGAGCATGTAGCAGAGGATATGATGGGACGGATTGAATATATTGTGGATGGTGGAGCGGTGGGAATCGGAATAGAGTCTACCATTGTGGATGTGACCGGAGAGGTTCCTACAATACTCCGGCCGGGATTTATCACAAAGAATATGCTGGAGCAGATTGTTGGACAGGTGACTGTAGACCCGGCGCTGGAAAAACCGATGGAGGGATTTCGCCCGAAGGCTCCCGGTATGAAATATACCCATTATGCACCAAAGGGTGAAATGACCTTGGTGGAGCGAAACGATATGGATGGCGGAGTGCAAAAGAATCTTCAGGCTGCAGAGGATGCCGGAGTATTAAAAAAAATACAACAGCCGGTTATTGACAAGATTTGTGCTCTGGCAGCAGAAAGGAGAGCGGCAGGTTTCCGGGTAGGAATTATGGCATCCCGTGAGACGGTTTCCTGTTATACAGATTTTGCAGACACTGTTATTTGTGTAGGTGACAGAAAGGAGAGCAGTACTGTGGCAGCGGGACTTTATAAAGCTTTGCGGGATTTTGATGCCGCAGGGGTTGACTATATTTATGCGGAAAGCTTTCGTGGAGAGGAGCTTTCCTATGCCATTATGAACCGTCTGTTAAAGGCGGCAGGACAAAGGGTAATACGGGTGTGACGTATTACCCTTTTGTTTTTTTGTATAGTGTCAGCTATGTATAACAGGATGATTTTTGCACAACCTTAAGCCATTTTAACAACAAGTGTTATATAGAAGCATTCATCACGAATATCAGCATATACCTCTCCGTTCATAAGCCCCATCAGCCTGCGGCATATGAAAAGTCCAAGTCCGTTGCCCTGCACCCTGTCCGCATTATTTCCACGATGAAAGCTCTCGAATATCTGCGGCAGTTCTTTCGCTTCAAGCATACAGCCCGTATTTGATACCGTGATAAGCTCACAGCCGTCCATTTTATCAAAGCTAATCTCAATTCGTCTGCCGTCACCGTATTTGATCGCATTATCAATCAGATTTTGCAGGCACTCCGCAAGGCGGTCTGAGTCGCAGGAAAGAATGCAGTCATCATATTTCTGAATCGCAAACTCCGTTCCCGACATGGCAAGCTGGGGAGCATATCTCGCATCTATTCTTGTTATGATATCGCTTAAGAAAGCCTCCCCCTGTGTGACCTCAAAGCTCATAAAGTCCTCACTTGCCGCCTTTGTGATCTCACTGACAAAACACTCTATCTCATCTGCACGGGTATTGATGCTCTCGGCAGCAGCACGCCGTTTTTCCTCGTCCTTGTATAATCCCCTGGCAAGTGCCCTTGCATTCAGCTTGATTGCCGACAAAGGCGTTTTGATGTCGTGGGAAAGGGAGAGCAGCAAGAGTTTTTTGTCCCTCTGCATCGTAATTTCTTTTTTGCGGCTGTCCTCGATACTCTCACGCAGAAGATTTACACCCCATGTAAATTTCCCGAAGAAACGGCTTTTTTCCTCTGGTATCGGAACAGCAAGATTACCCCTTGCAAGCTCCTGCGGAACATTGTTCAACCTGCCGAATGGCACGATGATATGCTCCCAGATATAATACAAAAGACCAATCATCAGCAGGAACAGCGTACCAAATACACAGTTTATTACCGCAATGCCGTGCTGTCCGTTTCCGACAATATACTCCACACGATACAGCGTACCACCTGCTTCTATAATCAGATACTGCTCATCGGAGGTGTACAGTTCGCCGTCATCAGCCCCCGACACCCCCGTAATATGAGGATATTTTTCAAGGTCAAACTCTCCTGTTTCCGCTATCTCATCTGCAAGCCGCTTGGCTTCCACACGATAGATGCCTTCATTCCTGTTTTTTGCTCCTACAAGAAATAGATTCAATACCGCCGTCAGCAAAAGAAATACAGTTATCACTACAATACACAGTCTTCTGAAAGTCTTCATACAAACTTATACCCCACACCCCAAACAGTCAACAAACGCTTTGCATTCTTAGGATCATCACCGAGCTTCTGGCGAAGGCGGTTGATATGCACATGGAGCGTTTGCAGCTCCGAATCGCTGTCGCTGCCCCAGACAGTGCCAAACAGGTACTCTTTTTTCAGAGCTTTGCCCTGGTTCTCAATCAGAAGCGCCAACAGATCAAATTCCTTTGCAGGCAGTTCTACGGGCTTTCCGTCGATGATTGCTGTTTTATCTACAAGATTGAGTATCACACCGTCCGCCGACAATGTATCACGCTGATACCGCCGTTTGAATATCCCCTTGATCTTAGCGATAAGAATATCAATGTCATAAGGCTTTTCTATATAATCATCAGCACCGAGGTCAAAGCCGTTCAGCTTATCCTCCTTGCCCGTCCTTGAACTTACAATCAATATAGGAGTATCCACATTTTCCCGAAGTTTGGAGCAGACCGCAAAGCCATTCACATCAGGGAGATTGATGTCAAGCACCACAAGCTTTGCTCCATATCGTTCAAAGAGCTGCACGGCACGCTCTCCGCTGCCCACGCTTGATACGGTATAGCCCTCGTCACGCAGGAAGTCAGTCAGCAAGCCAGCTAGTTCCTTATCGTCTTCCACTATCAGAATATCGGTCATAAGCTCACCTCCTACAAGTATTGTACCATATCAGCTAAGATTCTGCTAAGATTCTGCAAATATTACCAGCCCTGTTCCATCAGCCAGTTGTTCAGCTCTCTTTCACGGTCACGAAGCTCCTTGTCACCGCCGTCAAAATGTCCCATTTCTTTTTCACCGACTATCCTGCCGTCCACAATGTAAAGCACCCTGCTGCACTTGGCAGCAACCTTCGGATCGTGGGTCACACACATGATAGTCGTACCATCACAGTTGAGGGAAAGCAGCTCGTTCATAACCTCATCGGAGCTTGCACGGTTTAATGCGCCTGTCGGCTCATCGGCAAAAATCATCTTGGGATTGTTTATCATACTGCGGCAGATACAAGCCCTCTGAAGCTGTCCACCCGACACCTCGTTAATGTCATTGCCGCACACATCATCAATGCCAAGTCTGCGCATAAGCGCTCTGCCGCGCTCCTCAGTCTGCCTGCGGCTCTCCGCATTCTTTTTCGACTTTACCGCAGGAAAAATGATATTATCAAGCACCGAAAGATTTTTCATCATGTACATCTGCTGAAAAATAAAGCCCATTTCATCGAGTCTGAGCCTTGCAAGCTCCTTATCACCAAGTTCCGCAATTTCCCTGCCGTTAAAAAACACCTTGCCAGCAGTCACTCTGTCCATTCCCGAAACGCAGTAGAGCAGTGTGCTTTTACCCGAGCCGGAGGGACCCATGACCGCTACCATTTCGCCCTCGCTTATCGTCAGGTCAATGTTTTTCAGCACATTGTTCTGATGCTTGTTCACGATATATGTCTTGCAAAGTCCCTTTGTCTGTAAAACTGTATTCATTACGTTGTCCTCCTTATTCTATGCTTGCCGTATCAGAAGCCTTGATTGTTTTTGTATAAAGCGCTGTCAGGAATGAGCCGATTGCGGTCCCGCCGATGAGAATTGCCGGGCATACCACAAATATTTCCAGCGGATCAAAATCGCATTGCAAGCCTGATATATCGCCGATCATGTTACCTATCCAATTCATCATTACGTTGCTGATCGGCATAAGCGCCGCCGAAGAAACGATGCAGGCAATCACCGATACGATCACAAACCGCAGTGTATGCTGTATGGCAATGCTGCTGTTAGGAATCCCCACCGCTTTCATCAGTGCAATCTCGCTCTTTTCCTTTGAGAGGAACGAACGCTCCATGAGTATGACAATCAATGCCGTTACAATCACAGTAATAATAATCATCATCTTCTTGGTCGCATTCAGCGTATCGGACATTCCCGTAAAATTATTGATGTAATCCGGGGTCGAATACACCTTGTCAGTTTCGAGCAAGCTTTTGAGCTTTTCAATGTTTTGGTTTATCTGCTCCTTGTCGGGACTGCCGTCAAAGTGTATCTGCACGCCCATCACATTACTTGCCGCCAAATGTCCGAGGTCAAAATCTTTATATAGAAAAGCGGCGTTAGCGGTGTTGACAAACGAAGAAAATGTTCCCGTAATCATAAACTCGTACTCTTTCTCATTTATTACTGCCGTTACCCTGTCACCTATCTCTGCGCCCAGGTTATCGAGGGTGCCTGCCGTTACGGCGATCTCGTCCGTCTTCTGTGGCGCACTGCCTTCGTCTACATAGAACGTGTCATTTGTTTCCCCTTTCATGACGCGGAAATTAACCCTTTCCGTTTTGTCTTCATGTGATATTTCAAACTGCGCACCTATCGTCATTGTGCATTTACCCGGCATTCCGTTATCGGCAAGGAGTTTTTCGGTATCTGCGATGATTGCCTTATGCGTACTCTGATCTGTTATGACTTCTGCAAGTATTTCGCTGTCCATGATATGCGCTTCGCTTGAGGGTACATCGAAGAAGCGCAGCAGTTTTTCACTTTTTAATGTCAATTCAAAATTTGACATGATCGTCATCAACAGGATACAGAGCGTAAACACAACCGTTATGATAGAAAACTGCTTCGGTGAGCTGAACACATCATTGACCGGGAAAAATGCAGCCTGCGGCAGCTTTGAACGTCCTAAGCGCATAAAGCTTTTTTTTCGGAAGCGCTCTCCCGTCTGCCCGTTTCTTACCGCGTCGATTGGTGAGAGTTTATTGACTCTGCGTGTGCAGCCGTAGCAGAACAGCAGGATAATCATAACTACCGCCGCAGAACTGAAAAAACCTATCATAGTGCCGCTCTCGCTGCCAAGAACCATATTTTCCGATACCGTTTTCATCATCATACGCCTAAGAGGGACGGAACAGAAATACCCTATCAGTGCACCAACCACGGCAATGGCAAGATATTTGACAATATACAGGCTTCTTATACTGCCGTTATCGATACCAACTGCCTTTATCACACCAATCTCACGAAATTCCTCGCTAATCGTAAAGCCTATCGTGAAACGCAGCATCACAAAAGCTGTGAACATCAGCACAACGCTGATTATCATTAAGGTATAAGCCAAAAGCATATCATAGAGATAAATACTCTTGCTTTCTTCCCGTGTGATGACAAATACACGGTCATAGTTCTTTGCAAGTTCCTTTATTTCATCAACATCGGATGTATTGATATAAAGCTGCTTGTAATTCAGGATATGAGTGGCTTCGTCCTTGTCAAGATAGTCATAGTCAGCAGAGTTTAGGATAAGATACGGGGCATCAGCTTTTCCCGAATGGAACAGCGCACCCTTAAACCGCCCCATAAACTGAAGCGCAAGATGACTTTCCCCGACAGTAAGCTCCACCTCGTCGCCCTCTTTTATAGCAATGTCCTGTAAAAAAGGAGCACTGGCATAAAAGCAGCCCTTGTCCACGCTTTCGATGATGTTATTGTTCTCATCGAAATAGTTGACAGCCATTTCACGATCGGAAACCAAGCAGGCGGCATTCGTGAAATTATCGAGTTTCTTTCCGTTATGCTTGAAACTCTCTGAGTTGCAGCTCAGCCAATGCTCGGTCTTTATCTCCCTGACGCAGGCAAGCTCCCCAATCTTTTCCTCGAGATCGTCTTCCACGCTATTCAGCATCAGCACGGTGACATCGGGGACATCCGCCGCATCAAAATAATGCTCAATACCGCCAGTCACAGCTATGATGTTGTTCACTGCCGCCGCTGCAAACATGGAACACAAAATGACAAACAACAGCAGAATGATGTTCATGGTCTTTTTGCGTTTCAGGTCTTTTTTCAATATCCTCCAGAACATAGTGTATACCTCTTTTCCTGCGTTTTATTTTCTCTATGTTCTGAATCATAGCATAGAAATTCTTAACAAGTCTTTAACTTTTTGTATCTGCCAAAATCATAGCAGATTTGAACTGTGCAATACCAACCTTTCCAAGCCTGTATTTATCCCTTGGACAACATCTTGTGTATACAATCTTGCGATAGTGCTAAATACTGATTTTTCATTGTTTTTTACCCCTTTTATATATCTTTAACCTTATTTTTTGTACTTAAAAAAGTACAAAATCCAGACATTTTTCCGTTGACGTGTATACAATATAAATCTATAATAAAGTCATGAGGATTTCACCGCTTGATAACGAGGTGAATTTCATAAAATTTATATTACAAGGAGGATATTTTTAAATGAGATCAGAATGGAATGGTTTCACAGGTGGTAATTGGGAGAAGTTTGTAGATGTTCGTGACTTTATTCAAAAGAACTACACACCATATGAAGGTGATGATTCTTTCCTTTGCGGACCAACTCAGAATACCACAGACTTATGGGCGCAGGTAATGGATTTAACTAAGAAGGAGAGAGAAGCAGGCGGTGTTCTTGATATGGATACCAAGGTTGTTTCTACTTTAACTTCCCACGGTCCTGGATATCTTGATAAGGATAAGGAGACAATTGTAGGTTTCCAGACAGATAAGCCTTTCAAGAGAGGTATGAATGTATACGGCGGACTTCGTATGGCTATGAAGGCTTGCGAGGATAATGGTTACAAGGTAGACGAAGAGGTTGTAGACTTCTTTTCTAAACACAGAAAGACACACAACGAAGGTGTATTTGATGTTTACGATGCAGAGATTAGAAAATGCCGTACAAACCATATCGTAACTGGTCTTCCAGACGCTTATGGACGTGGACGTATCATCGGTGACTACAGAAGGGTTGCTCTTTATGGTACAGATTTCTTAATTAAAGATAAACAGGCTCAGAAAGAATCTTTCGGTACTGTTTACACAGATGATGTAATCCGTGGCAAGGAAGAGATTGCCGAGCAGATTAAAGCTCTTAAGGAGTTAACTGCTATGGCTAAGTCTTATGGTTTTGATATTTCACAGCCGGCTAAGAATGTACAGGAAGCAATCCAGTGGACATATTTCGGATATTTAGGTGCTGTAAAAGAGCAGAATGGTGCTGCAATGTCACTTGGACGTACTGCTACTTTCTTAGATGTATATGCAGAAAGAGATTTAGCTGCCGGTACATTTACAGAAGAGCAGATTCAGGAGTTCATCGACCATTTCGTTATGAAATTAAGATGCGTTAAGTTTGCACGTACACCGGAATACAATCAGATTTTCGCTGGTGACCCGGTTTGGGTAACTGAATCCTTAGGTGGTATGGGTGTTGACGGACGTACATTAGTTTCTAAGATGAGCTTCCGTTATCTGAATACATTAAACAACTTAGGTACTTCACCAGAGCCAAACTTGACTGTACTTTGGTCAACAAGACTTCCAATAGGTTGGAAACAGTTCTGTGCCAAGATGTCAATCAAATCATCTTCTATTCAGTATGAAAATGACGATATGATGAGACCTCTTCATGGTGATGACTATGGTATTGCATGCTGCGTATCTTCCATGGTTATCGGTAAGGAAATGCAGTTCTTCGGAGCTCGTGCAAACCTTGCTAAATGTTTACTTTACGCTATCAACGGTGGTGTAGATGAATGTACAGGTGTACAGGTTGGTCCGAAGTATCGTCCAGTTGAAGGTGACGTTCTTGATTATGATGATGTAATGGCTAAATTTGATGACATGATGGAATGGTTAGCTGGTGTATATGTAAGTGCACTGAACATCATTCACTACATGCATGACAAATACGCTTATGAGAGAATTCAGATGGCATTACATGACAGAGATGTTAAGAGATACTTTGCAACAGGTGTTGCTGGTCTTTCAATCGTAGCAGACTCCTTATCTGCAATCAAGTACGCTAAGGTAAAACCAGTTCGTAATGAGCAGGGTATTGTAGTAAGCTATGAGACAGAGGGTGACTTCCCTAAATATGGTAATAACGACGACCGTGTAGATGAGATTGCTACTTATGTGGTAACTACTTTTATGGATAAGCTTAGAAAACGTCACGTATACCGTAACGGTATTCCTACACAGTCAATCCTTACCATTACCTCTAATGTAACCTATGGTAAGAACACTGGTGATACACCTTGTGGTAGAAAACACGGTGCACCATTTGCTCCAGGTGCTAACCCACTTCATAAGAGAGATACTCACGGTGCAGTAGCTTCTTTAGCTTCTGTGGCTAAGATTCCATTCAAGGATGCACAGGATGGTATTTCTAATACCTTCTCTATCATCCCAGGTGCTCTTGGCAAAGAGGATCAGGTATTTGCTGGTGACATTGATATTGACTTAAGCAAATAATAAAGAGGTTTGTTATGACAGACAAGAATCAGGTAGATGATATTGTAACAATGTTAGATAATATGATGGGAAACGGACATGGACACGTTAATGTGTCCGTGGACGATTCCGTAGAAGCCGGTAAGAAATCGGCTATAACAATGGGCTGTACCGACTGTGCAAAGGGGGATTTAGCCTGTAGTGTTCCCACTTTAATGGAAGGTATGGACGAGGAATTGAGAGAAGAAAAGAAATAAGCGTATCCGCTAATAATCAAATTATAAGGAGGTTTTTACAATGGCAAACAATTCACAGCAGATTGATAATTTAGTAAATATGTTAGATGGTTATGTAGAAGAAGGTGGATATCATCTTAATGTTAACGTATTAAACCGTGACACATTATTAGATGCCCAGAAGCATCCGGAAAATTATCCACAGTTGACAATCCGCGTTTCCGGTTATGCAGTTAACTTCATTAAACTGACTCCGGAACAGCAGAATGATGTAATCTCAAGAACATTCCACGAGAGCATGTAATGTATTAGACGCATCATTAAAAAGAGGCAAGGGTTTCATGCTCCTGCCTCTTTTTTAAAAGGAGTAAATTATGGTTGGACATATTCATTCAATTGAGACCTGTGGCACTGTCGACGGACCGGGAATGCGTTATGTCGTATTTTTTAAAGGGTGTCCGATGCGTTGCTTATACTGTCACAACCCTGACACATGGGACCCAATGGGCGGTGAGGAACATACTGCGGAAGAGCTGTTAAAACAGTACGATTCCTTAAAACACTTTTACGCAAATGGCGGAATTACTGCTACCGGTGGCGAGCCACTCATGCAGCTTGATTTTCTGACAGAATTATTTGAAAAGGCAAAGGAAAAGGGCATTCACACATGCCTGGATACTTCGGGAGTGATTTTCCACCGGGATAATCCAGATTTATTAGCCAAATTTGACCGTCTCATGAAGGTGACAGACCTTATCATGCTGGACATTAAACACATTAATCCGGAAGAACATCTAAAGCTTTGCAAGCAGCCAAATGGTAACATTTTAGACTTTGCAAAATATATTGATGAAAAAGGGATTGATATCTGGATTCGCCACGTCATTGTTAAAGGTATTACTTTAAATGATAAGTATTTAGACGAATTGGGATACTTTATCGGAGGTCTCAAACACCTGAAAGCCTTAGATGTGTTACCTTACCATAATATGGGTGAGGTAAAATACGAAAATTTAGGTATGGAATATCCACTGAAGGGTATGGAGCCTCTGACTAAGGATGATGCAATTTATGCCAGGGAAATCATTCTTAAAGCTGCAAAACGCCGCAGACAGGATGATTTAGCCGGTGCATAAAGAAAGCTATAGAAAATATTTTTTTATAAAAAACTTGCTATCTATGTAGTCTTGTTTTAAAATATACTTGTTGAGGTATTTTACCGATAAGTAATAAAGTTCACTTAATAAAAGGAGGATAATGATTATGGCATTTGTAATTGGAGATAGTTGTGTATCTTGCGGTGCTTGTGCTGGCTCTTGCCCAGTTGGAGCAATCTCAGAGGGAGATGGCAAATTTGAAATTGATGCAACCGCTTGCATTTCCTGCGGTTCCTGTGCTGGAACCTGCCCTACCGGAGCAATTTCAGAAGAATAATATTGCATAATGAAAAAAGCCCTGCTTATAGGTAGGGCTTTTTTCTTGCTCTTTTATAACTGCGGGGATGGTAAAATTTATCTCACATAACTGATGAATACATTTCCGCTGTCCTTTACCTTCTCTTCAAACTCTTCTCTCGGCTCCACAATATCCGTATCCTTTAACGGATTAATATACCGGATTTTTTCTCCGTTATAGCTGGTTACCAGCACATAGGTTCCGTCTGCGAATCTCGTTATAACCGGTGCATCCTTACAGAGATAGTACAGACCATTCTCAAAATCACAGCCAGTAATATCCGTTCCCTGCCGTCCGGTGTATTTTAATATGATGTCCTCAACTGCCACATCATTTGCAATGTCCTCCTGCATAGCGGAATACTCCGGATTCTTCTCCTCATATATGCCCATCATATAAATACAGGCCGCAAGCGTGTCCTCTATATTATCCACTGTATAAATCTTAATCTTATCCGCAACGGTATGGTAATCCTTTACCGCAATCTTACGCCACACAATCACACCATTTTCATCTAATACCACACCTGCATTTTCGTAGGCAGCCCCCACTGCTTCGTTCAGACTTAAATAATCTGTCATATATTTTCCCTGTCCATAAGCATAAAATTTCTTATTGGTATGGTCAAAGGTAATCTTCACCGTTGTGTCGTTCTCATTTACCGCTGTCTTGGTAATCATCAGCTTTGGCTTTTCCGTTACATAAATATAACTCGGAAATGCCATAAAAAGCTGGTTATATGCTTTATCGGTATATTTATACAGCGTGGTTATCCTGTCATCGGATTCCTCTTCCTTATAGGTTATAAAATCCTGCGTGGTTGGTTCAAACTCTCCATTAATCTTGCGCACCCGGTCTAAATATACCACCCCATCCTTTGCTGTTGCATTCATCACATATACTCCTGTTGAACCATATGTCTTTACCACATTATTATCTTTATCAATAATATCAATTGTGGAAATCGGACACATAACAGTTTTATCCAGAGCTACCTCAATATCTCCTTCCCGAATCCGTCCAAGAACCAGGTCATCATCCACAAATCCAATCGTCTCCAGACGCTCGCCTGGATTTGCCTGGATTTCTCTGCTTTCCTTGGTATCCAGATTTAAAACAGTTGCCATATCCGTTTCTTCCGGAAGTAAATGATTGGGATATCCAATTATATGATTATCCTCTGATACTGCCAGGTGTTCATTCAATATATCCTCAATAAAAATCTCTGACTTTAACGTATCGGTATCCACTTTTACGACACAGTCGTTATCAAAATAATAAAATTCACCATCCACATTTAGATAGAGCAGGGCTTCCATATCTTCCTTTAATATATTGTAAGGCTTATTATTTTCGATAAAGAGAACCTCCTGCATTTTATCCTTTTCTGCAGTAAATTTATATACCGAAATACCTACCTTTCCTTCATGTGCCCCCCGGTTCATATATCCATAAACCGCAAAGGTGATATCTCCTTCATCATTCATCCGCAATATCTTAATATTATTCTCATCATAGGTAACACGGCTATCCATATAGTTATCGTCCTGGCAAAAGCCATATACATTCGTTATCGTGCCTGCATTGTAATCATAATACCAGAGCTGCCTTGCCTGTATAAATGCCAGCTTGCGCTCTTTATCACTGGTCATATACTGATAATCTTCTTCATTGGCAACCCCGAGTTTAAATAGATTAGAAGTGGTATCTACATTATCTATCGTAAATAATGCCTCCTGGGTACGATTATAATCCAACAGATATACATTGTTTTCATCCACGTAACGGACACGATAATCTTCCGTTACATAATAATTCTCTAACACCTTATTTTCCGTGGCAGAAATCATATATTTCAGCTGTATAATTGCATAACTGTCATCTATCTCCTTAATACTGGCAATCGGTTTTGTCAGCCTGGATGGTTCTAAATCTGCAAAGGTAATCGTATCAAAGCTGGAATGAATATTAACCTCTGACAAATATTCGTTATTGCCATCCTCATTCGGTTCAATACTCTTGGTAATTACTTCCTGGGCCTTTTCCCTATCGAAAATTGCGTTATTAAAATTTTCAACAAATTCCAGCAGCTTGCCGGCATGAAAGTCATTCTCCACTACTACCCTTGTATAATAGCGGACTGCCGTCTCCTCACCGGACATTCCCTTTAACACAAGAACATATTCCTGAAGCTCCTCTAACTCTGTACGGAAGGTAATACGAATTTTGTCATAACCATCCGCATGGTTTAATTCCGTAACAGAACCATTTTCAATTAAATCACCCTGATACTGGCTGCGCAGCTCATATTCATAGGTTCCATATGCCTCACTGCCCTGGTCTGCCCATAATTCAATTGTCTGTCCATAATCCATAGGTGTAATGGTGTCCCGAAAATAGGTAGTGTCAACCTTACCCGTATATCCGTGCAGCGTATTGATAAATCCATCATTATACCGCACATATACAATTGGCAGGGTCGCCTGCTCCATTTCTACAGAAACCTCCTCCACACCTGCATTGTTAACTTTGTTGACAACAAAAATGCTGCTTATGAAAATAAATAATAATATTAGTATTCTGATAACGACTCTTCCGTCCATAATATTCTCCTGTTTATCTCCTGAATTAAATAACTTGTCTAACTATTTAGACTACAATACTTTCACTATATATACAAATGAAAATCACCCTGTTGAAGTGATTTTCATTTTATTTTCTTATTTCATTCGGCAATTGTTGAATTTTCTGCAAAATTTATCATGCCTTCTTCTTCTGACATACATTTCCTGACACACCATAACCTGTATCATATCTTTTATCTTGGAAAGCTCTCTGTCACTTCCCTCAAAGGTAAACTGTTTAAAAATCTCATTCGCGATTCGGTAAACGGTAACTGCATCCGGATACTGTACATACATCGGACTGCCTTCATATTCGTAACGATCCAGATATTCCTCCAAAATAGAAGCAATCAGTCTGACCTCTTTCGGATACAGACGTCTCAAATATTCATAATCCTTTAAGCAAAGCTCTTCTTCCTCTAAAAAATCCGGCTCACTTGGAAACAATGCATCCAAATCATAATGTATTCCCCGCATATCCATAATCAATCTCCTTACATACTCCATATTATTACAATATGCTCGCAGGAGGTTGATGGTTCCGATAATCCTATACTAATTCTTAGGTAAAACTGTTTAAAGTAAAGAAACTGACTGCGGAGAAATCGTAACCTCCTTTCTCCGCAGCCGGATTCTGAAAAACCAAAGCTTTTTATTCGTCTCCGAAGGAAATTCCCAGCATTCTTGCATTTTGTACAATGCTGTCTTCCGGAGATACATACTTTAATTTGCCAGCGGACTCAGCAAGTGGAATATCCGTCACATCATTGTCTTTTAATACAACCAGACGGCCGTATTTCTCATCCTTAATTAACTGTGCGGCATAGGCGCCAAATCTGGAGGAAAGAACACGGTCGTATGCATCCGGACTTCCACCTCTCTGAGTATGCCCAGGAACTGCAATTCTCACCTCACAGCCACAGGTATCCTTAATCTGATCTGCAATTTCATATGCAACGGATGGATACGGACGGTTTGCAATCTTCTCTTTTCTCTTTTTTTTCGGAAGTGCTGCATCCTCTTTGGAAATCGCACCCTCTGCCACTGCAATAATAGAAAATCCCTTACCTGCTTTACTCCTCTTTTCAATCGCCTTGCACACACTCTTAATGTCATATGGTATCTCCGGAAGCAGAATTACATCCGCACCACCAGCAATACCCGCATGTAATGTAATATGTCCAACTTTATGTCCCATAATTTCCACAATAAATACCCGGTTATGGGAAGCTGCAGTTGTATGGATACAGTCAATTGCCGCAGTTGCAACATCAACAGCAGACTGGAAACCAAAGGTCATATCCGTTCCCCACAAATCATTGTCAATAGTTTTTGGCAGACCAATTACATTTAACCCCTCTTCACTTAATAAATTCGCTGTTTTCTGAGAACCATTTCCGCCTAATACCACAAGACAATCCAGTTTTAACTTCTTATAGGTCTCCTTCATTGCCTCTACCTTATTAATACCATCCTCTGTGGGCTGGTTCATCAATTTAAACGGCTGGCGGGAGCTGCCAAGAATCGTGCCGCCCTTGGTCAGGATACCTGAAAAATCAGAAGCCTTAAGAAGCTTATAATTATTGCGGATTAATCCTTTATAACCCTCCAAAAAGCCATAAATCTCAACGTCCTTATACATATTACAGAGACCCTTTACCACGCCTCTCATTGTGGCATTTAATGCCTGGCAGTCACCGCCACTTGTCAACATTCCTATCCTTTTCATGCGCATACCTTCCTTTCTGTTTGTATCCTGTCGTGTGCAACACTTGTCGCCTGTTTTGTTTTTGACTGGTTCTATAAGTTAACTCTTCCCTCCAATGCACGAAGAAGAGTAACCTCATCAATACATTCCAAATCGCCGCCCACTGGTATCCCGGAAGCAATTCTCGACACTTTAATACCTGTTGGTTTTACCAGCTTACTGATATACATTGCCGTTATTTCTCCCTCTACACCGGAATTGGTGGCAATAATCAGTTCTTCCACATCCCCCCGAAGGCGGACAATTAGCTCCTTTAACCGGATATCATCCTGGCTGATACCAAGCTTCGGCGAAATAGCACCATGGAGTACATGATATACACCATTATACTTGCCGGTACGCTCATAGGCTGCCAAATCCCTTGGTGTCTCCACAACCATAATGGTCTTTTTGTCCCGGCTGCTTGAAGAACAAATCGGACAAATTTCCTTATCCGTTAACGTATAACATTCTTTACAATATTTTACATTTTCTCTGGCTGTAATAATGGAATCGGACAATGATTTTACCTGGTCATGGGGCATATTAATAATATGGTATGCCAGGCGCTGGGCTGATTTGTGACCAATTCCCGGCAGTCTGCCCAATTCCTCCACCAGATGATTCACCTGTTCACTATACAAATCCATTAGAATGGAAGTCCTCCCAGTCCACCCATATTACCGGTAATCTTTGACATCTGCGTATTTTGGTCTTCCTCCTGCATGCGAAGCGCCTCATTGGTTGCTGCCATGATAAGGTCTTCTAACATTTCGATATCATCCGGGTCTACCACTTCAGGGTCTAAATGTACCTGCTGCACCTCCTTTTTCCCGGAAATAGTGACTTTAACTACACCACCTCCGGCAGATGCCTCATAGGTCTTTTCCTCTAACTCCTTTGCCTGCTCCTCCATCTGCTTCTGCATTCGCTGAGCCTGCTTCATTAAATTATTCATGTTTCCCGGCATTCCTCCCGGAAATCCACCACCACGTTTTCCCATTTTTTGATATCCTCCTACATTTTATTCTATTACTATATCAAAATTAACCTTGGTTAAATTCAAGCTTGTTATATCTTTTTCTTCTCCATCGCCATTCATCTGACAGGTAATCTCAACCGATTTGCCGGTCAGTTCCCCAATTACCCCCTTCAGTGCATCCCGATGCGATTCCTCATTAAACCAGTCGTGAGCCATAACACCCCTCTCTGTTTTTCCAAAGGACAATACAATAGATTTGTGGTCATTCCCCACATTGATATTACTAACTTCCTTTAACATGCTTGCAGTTCCAGAGCCGACACGTTCCCTCCATTCCGGCTCTCTCTGAATCTGCCGGATACTTTCCATAATTGCTTTCATATCCTCAATTTCCGCCGGCGTCAGTTCTTTTTTTAAGATTTCCTCCCGGTTAACAGGCTTTTCCTCTGCCTCATCTATGTCCGCAGGCTTTATGCTGTCATTTCGTCCCGCCAGTGCAGCTATCTGCTCTTCGCTTAAAGAAACTGCACCTTCCTCTACCTTTTTCTCCAATACCCGTATCCGGTCCAGGATAGAGTCCATATTATTTTCCATCTGCGGTGTAGTCAGCTTTACAATGGCAAGCTCTAAGGTTACCCTTTTCTGGCTGGCATACCGGATTTGACCGGACATTTCTGAAAATATACGTATATACCGCATTAATGCTTCTAAATCCACTTGGGCGGCAACCTCCCGCATGCTTTCCAGATTTTCAGCGGAAATATCCAGCTGGTCATTTACATGGTCCGATGCCTTAATCAACAGCAGATTCCGCATATACCATGTAAAATCCGTCACAAATTGAGACAATTCCCTTCCCTGCCATACAATCTCATCAATAATACCCAGTGCTTTCATGGTATCATTTGATGCAACATAACACATCAGCTGGTTAAACACCTCCACATCCACTGCACCTAATACCTCTAATACTTTTTCGTAGGTAAGGGTCTGCCCAAGATAAAAAGCAATACACTGGTCGAGAAGGCTCAACGCATCACGCATAGAACCATCTGCCGCCTTTGCAACATAGCGGACTGCCTTCTCCTCTGCCTCAATTCCTTCTCTCTTCAGTAATTCTACCAGCCTGTCATAAATTGTATCCAGACTAATACGCCGGAAATCATATCTCTGGCATCTGGAAAGAATGGTAATGGGAATCTTATGGGACTCCGTAGTTGCCAGAATAAATATGACATAGGAAGGCGGTTCCTCCAATGTCTTCAGCAGCGCATTAAATGCTCCAATGGAAAGCATATGCACCTCATCAATGATATATACCTTATACTTACCCTCTGCAGGGGAATACTGCACCTCTTCCCGGATATCACGAATGTTGTCCACACCATTATTCGATGCGGCATCAATCTCTATCACATTCAATGAGCTGCCATCACTAATCGCCTTACAGGCAGCACATTCGTTACAGGGACTCCCGTCTTCTAATGGATGTTCGCAATTCACTGCTTTTGCGAACAGCTTTGCCACTGTCGTTTTACCCGTTCCCCTTGTTCCACAAAACAGGTAGGCATGCCCCACACGGTCATGAGTAATCTGGTTTTTCAGGGTAGTAACCACATGCTCCTGTCCTTTTACTTCTTCAAATTCATCCGGTCTCCATTTACGGTATAGAGCCATATATGACATATTGTTCACATCCTAACACATTTGCACTTTTAAAACTGGAAAATCGTATCCAGCATCCGGAGCGTTTTAAAATTGCCCTTGGCAGATATCTCCCCCGCCATAAATCCCTTCTGAAACGTAATCTTACCTGCCAGAATATTATTCAGCATCGTTGTTGTCGTTCTTAATATTACATCTGCCTCATCCGTAGCAGCATAAAAGGCTTTAATGTGTTCCGGTGTTGCCTCTAAATGCAAAATCAAATCCTGGTCGGAAATAATAATTCCGTAAGATGCTGTAAAACCTGGTTCTGGCTTATAATGCTTTATAAATGCCGCAACTAACGTATCGGAATTGGAATCTATCGGGATTTCTCTTCCGTTTTCCTGACTACTCTGCTCTGACTCCGCATTCTTTGAATTCCCATCGGAAAAATCCTCAAGCTCCTCATCCGTCTGTTCACTGCTTAGCATTTTTTTGAACATATTGGACAGCTCCTCGATATCCTCCTTTTGCTGCTTTACATACGACTCGTCACTTACAAACCGGGAAAGCTGTTCACTTTCCTGTGGTGTTAAATCAATTGTTTTGGTCTTTAACAGATTCGTCTTTACCGCAAGCGTACTCGTTGGCAGGCTCTTGGTCTTCTGATGAATAGACCGATACAAGGTTTCTGTCTTTTTCTCAATTATTTTGCTGTATTCTTCATTTTGCTCAAACTCATCCAGATTTTCCACATAAGCTGCCAAACCAGTAAGTGGTATTCCACCCAATGTTTCCCATGCTTTTATCAGACTAAGCTCTGCATCTCTCTCCCCATAGGTGGTAGCCATAGCCACTGGCAGCATATACATACTGCTCAGTTCCTGCTTATCCGCATACATCCAGCACATATCCAAAAACTGCTGCATATAACCGCCAATTCCAAACCACTCTACTGTGGTTGCCAAAATGACTCCGTCTGCTTCCTTCAGCGTGGCAGGCAGCGTAGCAATTGCACTTTTATCTTCAAAGATATTATACCGGGTAACCTCAACACGTAATTCCTTTAATACCTCTGTCATCTTATTCAGTACATAAATAGCGGGGTCTTCTATAAGCCCTCTTCCACCATAGTAAATATTAATTTTCGTAGAACTTCACCTCTTTTCGCATACCTATTGTAAGTATAGCTGAAATTATACTTTTTTACAACTTAAAAATGGTACGCCGCAGAAGAAATGGGGAACTATCCCCCTTTCTTCTGACAACAGTACCACTCATCATAAGCCTTTATATTTTCAAAGCGGGCTTTAACCTGCGCCCCTCAATTCTCCGGAACTACAAAAAATTCATTTCGTACAATAGAAACAACATCACCCTCCTTTAACTGATAATCCTTTCCGCTTTCGATTAATTTACCGTTAAGATAGGTTCCATTTGTGGAATTCAAATCAGACATATACAAGCCGTCCTCTTTTCTTACAAGTCTCGCATGCATCCGACTGACACCATCTACCTTTAATACATAATCACAATTTTCTTCCATACAACCTAATACAACGCTTTTTTCATGGACATAAATCGTAGGATTCCTGTCCTTAATAACGGACATGAGACACAATATAGATGGCTTTTCCTCTATCGTCCCTTCCTGTAAAAGAGTCGTCTCATTTTTAGACCATGGGCTGTCCTCTCCATATTCCGGCAGGCTTTCCAAATAGGACTGCATAATCTCGTCTACACTGTCATCCTCTGACATCCGTAAATAAAGAATCAATGCAGCTGCCATTATACCAATCCCGATAACCAGATACTTGATAGCAGTATATGTTAAAACATTACATAAGAGAAAAATAATTAATGCTATATTTACAATAGCCATAGCCACTATAATAAATTTGAGTGCCCGGATAAAAAAGCCCTCATCCCGGACTGTAAAAGTCTCTGTATACTCTTCTTTAATCAGTTTACCGCTCACGGTTTCAAAGATTTCCTGGGATGTTGATTTTTTTCTCGGCTCATCGATATAAATATCATCCTCCCGCCCCAGTCTATCCTTCCGGTATTGAACCAGCTGCTCCACCAAACATTCGGGATTTGTAACCAGATTATAAAACTCTGAAAACAATTCCCATGCCTCATGATTTTTTTTGCTAACCTGTTCCATTATTTCTGACAGAAAATCCTTATAATTTCCATTATCTTGTCCAAAATTTGGATTATAGCAAAAATCGAGTTTTCCGGTGTTCACATCTATAAATACTCTGTCAGTTCTCCAGACAATTGCATCAAAATATAACAGATAATCCTCCGTAACCTCTATTACTCCTATAATAGAAATTATCATATTCTTCACCTGGGATAATGTAAAAGGCAGATGATCCATAACCGTCTTCACCGTTGTATGGTATTTGAGCCGATAATACAAAACCTGTTTTCCATTAAACTCTCTTATCTCGTACTGTGAATAGTAGGGTATAGGGCAATGCTGTACCATCCGGCTTTTATAACCGGTATCTATTCTGTCATTACAAGGCACTACCATGTAATGTTTAAACCCCTCCCTAAGAAATCGTACTGACTGCAAGCTGCCACCTCCTTATTTTTTCCGCTGGATTACCGATATTTCCCCTCATCTCCAGCTGCCTGTTAAAAAATTGTCCTGTGCTCTCCATTTGAATAATCCTGGTATCTCCCTGGTCTATTATGCTTATACCAAATTCTGCATTTCTGATGTCGGACTTCGTTTCTATGTTATTTTTATATTCTACCATACTTTCCACGTAATTTCCAGTTTCTATTTCAAATAGAACAAAAAAAATATAAAAATACACAATACCCAGGAAAATTGGCATAAGTAATGTGGCTTCAATCACTGCGCTTCCCTTGTTTTTTCTTTCTTTTGTCTGTAACATCCTATACCCCTCTCTTTTCTTATCTACTACATCGCTGACAGGGTCCCAGACTCTTTACCTCCTTTAGCTTTACCCGGTTCACAGTCCGTTTAAGTCCACTACATTCCCTTCGGTAATGAAACACATTACCAGTCTCTGACACATATATTCTGTTTCCCGCATTTTTATTCTTTCCACAAAAACTGCAAGGAATATAATTGTCTTTCTGGCTTATATTCATCTCTTTTACTTTTACAGATAAATGGCTGCAGGTTCTATGCATATGATACACCGCTTGATTAGGAGTTACATATACATAGGTATCCCCCTTTTCTTCTCTTCCGTACCCTAGAAAAGCTTTTTGCTTTACAGAATTTGATACCTTCATGTGATATTTCCCAAAAAGCGGAATATGAATATTCACAAAATAACCTGCTTTTGCTGTAAATATCTTCTCATTTTCCTTGTTCACTTTTATACTTAACAAAATTCCCTGCTTTCCATTTTGTACTATTTTCTCTACATCGCTATCCTCTCCCAGATATGTATAAAATTGCTTTGTCAGAATCGCTGTACTCAAAATGGAATCATTCTGGTTCCCCGCTTTGCCAAGCAGCTTCTTTTCCAGATAAGCATATTGCGCAGTATAATCCGCCGCATCTGCCAGACACTGATGAATATGCGCTTCCGCAAATAAAAGCATAATAAAATCTGCTATAGCCAGCATAAAGAATAAAAAGAGCGGTACCACCAGACACGCTTCCACTGTGACAGAGCCTCTGTTTTGAATCCCCATACTATTTTTCCTCCAAATTATATATCCGTTATTCTCCCCTACAATTTTTCTAGACCCATCCGAACACTATACTCATTTAAAAACTCTTATACAAAACATCTTGTTCATACTTGGAGATTATTTTTATTGAAAGAACAAACCATACTCCTTGGGCTGTTTCATATAAGAGCTTGTAAAAAAATATAGTGTAAGATTTATAATTTTAACGGGTTATGTTATAAAATCCCTGTTTTTAATACGCAACCTCTTCCTCAAAATAATATTCGTATACTTCCCTTGCTTCGTTATATCTGAATAACGGATTTACCGTAATCTTTCCTTGTATGGTCAACTGTCCCACACAATCGGATATGTAAAAATCCGGGTCTTCCTTTTGTAAATTAAGCTCCATCATATCCAACATTCTCGCGTAAGCTGTATTTAATTTATCCCCACTTTTCCCTGCCAGTAAAAGCATTAAATACTCCTCATAATTAAGTCCGTTCACCGCCTCTTTTGCTTTTTGGGAAGAAAATAGTTTTTTTAATTCCGTATTCCAACTGTCTTTTGTCTTCCTATATGCGATTTTCTCTCCCGCCAGCAGACTTTTCATCTCATATAAGCTTTCTCCATATGCCCAACATCCCAATAAAAGATATTTTACCACCTCAATAAGTCCGCTTGTTCCAGTGGCTGGGGGGG
>URMF01000028.1 GCA_900548855.1 uncultured Eubacteriales bacterium | reverse complement strand
GTGCTCTCTGCAACCGTCACATCTGTCTTCCCTCCGGTCACGGTCGTGATGACAGGAAGGGCATGGTGAACAGTCCCGTCTGCAATCCCGGAAGCGTTCAAAATCGCTATGCATAGAAAACTCTCCTTTTTTATTTAGCATATGCAGGAGTAGCTATAGATTGTGAATAATATCTACAAAAAAATGTATAGCAAAGCTTATTTGCTTTGCTTGTTGACAGGATAACCATTTCTCTGTAAATCCGTAGATGCAGTTAGGGTGTTGTTTTTATCTTTGTTTTGGTCAGGTCTGCCGCTTTCCCATACACCCTGTGGAATGGTAGGGACCGGTTTCTTTTTGTCTGTAATTTTCATAATGTCCTCCAAGATTTTTTATTAGTATTACACTTTAAAAGAAAAATATGTGACAGGGACAACTCTTGACATGTAATAACATTAAAGTTATAATAAAATATAAGTTTATCTATAAAGAGGATTTTAAAAACCAATTGACAACAGGTATAGAAATGGGGAAAGGTATATGGAGTTACAACAATTACAGTATTTTTTGGTGGCTGCACAATATGAACATATCACAAAAGCTGCGAATTCGTTACATATTGCACAGCCGGCATTGTCCCAGTCCATCAAGCGGTTGGAGGCAGAGCTGGGAGTAAAGCTGTTTGACCGGAAAAAAGGAGGAATCACCCTGAGCGATTCCGGCCGGCTTTTGGTGGAAGAGTTAAAGCCTATTATGAAAAGTCTGGACAGCCTTCCAAAAAAACTGGCAGATACTGCGAGAAAGCAGCATCAGACGATTCATTTAAATGTTTTAGCAGCGTCTATTCTTGTGACCAACAGCATTATTGCTTACAAGGCAAAGCATCCGGATATCAATTTCCAGTTTGTCCAGAGCCAGTCTTCTATGGATTATGATTTGTGTATCACAGCAACCTTGCCCAGAAGAAATCCGGCGGAAAACCAGATGATGCTGGAGGAGAACTTTTTTCTTGCGGTGCCTGCATCCTCAAAATATGCAATGTATGAGGAGATTGAGCTCGCAGAGGTGTCAGAAGAAGGATTTATTGTAATGGCGGATACCAGACCTATCCGAAGTATATGCGACCAGTTTTGTCTGGAGGCGGGATTTACACCGGATATTGTATTTGAGAGTATGAATTTTGAGTCGGTGCGAAGCCTGATTAGTGCAGGCTTGGGTGTTGGTTTCTGGCCGGAGTATTCATGGGAAAGCGCAGAGTCTTCAAAGAATATGGTGCTTTTACCAATCAAAAGTCCGGAATGCAAACGGGATATTATCATTACCTATAACCGGCAGTTTTCAGAAAATCCCATTGTAAAGGATTTTTACGATTTTCTTATTGACTTTGCAATGGATTGTAAAGAACAGCATCAGATGAGCAGAGAGCAGGGCAAGCAGAGATAATAAAAAAAGAGGAATAGAGGTACAGATAAATGGATTTGCAGAATAGTGAAAATGGATTTGGTAAATGTGAGGAAAATGATGAAATAGGGGCAAAGAGATTAAAACATTTCCAGACGGGCATATTTGCGGAGCTGGATGAAAAGAAAGAAAACCTGATAAAGAAGGGAAAGAAAATCTATAATCTTTCAGTGGGAACACCAGACTTTGAGCCACCAAAGCATGTGGTGGATGCGGTAGTGAAGGCAGCTTCCCAACCGGAAAATTATAAGTATTCCCTGCGGGATTTGCCAGAGCTGCTGCAGGCAGTTTCAGATTACTATAAGAGGCGGTTCGGAGTGGAGATTTCCACAGACTGTATCACCGGAGTGCATGGAACGCAGGAAGGTATTGGACATATAGGCATGGCGCTTTTGGATGAAGGAGATTTGGTGCTCCTGCCGAATCCGGGATATCCGATTTTTGAGGCAGGCTCTTATTTAAGTGGTGCAGATTTGTGCTTTTATGACCTGAAGGAAGAAAATAATTTTTTGCCGGTGCTTTCCGAAATACCGGAGGATGTTGCAAGGCGGGCAAAGCTTATGATTGTATCGTATCCCTACAATCCGGTATGCCGTACTGCACCGCGTTCTTTTTATGAAGAACTGGTGGCATTTGCAAAGGAATATCACATTTTTGTAATCCATGACAATGCATATTCAGATATTATATTTGACGGTAAGGTGGGGGAATCCTTTTTATCTATACCAGGAGCAATGGATATTGGTGCAGAATTCTTTTCGCTGTCAAAATCATTTAATGTGACGGGAGCCAGGGTTTCTTTTATGCTGGGAAGAAAGGATGCAGTGGATGCGCTAAAGCTTTTACGCAGCCAGTTCGATTTTGGAACCTTTCTGCCGGTACAGTATGGAGCGATTGCGGCATTGGAGGGTTCAAATAATTTTGTAAAGGAACAGTGTGGGGAATATCAGAGACGCAGAGACGCTCTTTGCGGTGGATTCCGGAGAATTGGCTGGAATGTACCGGACAGTGAGGGAACCATGTTTGTCTGGGCACCAGTGCCGAAGGGATATCGTAGCGCAAGGGAATTTTGTATGGCGATGGTGGAAGAGGCAGGAGTGCTTTGTACACCGGGAGATGCTTTTGGAAGTCTTGGAGAAGGATATGTGCGGTTTGCACTGGTATTGCCTGTGGAAGAGCTTGATAAAGTGGTAAAAGCAGTAGGAGATAGTGGTGTGTTGCAAGGTAGCGGAGCATAGGCTAACGTATCAAAATACGCACGATACAATTTCATATAGTGCATGATTTTTGGTGTAAATGTTGGGCAGAACTTGATATAGTAGTAAAAGATGATTAATGGAAACGTTTTGGATAAAAATATTTACATTCAAAACTTGCAAAGGAGGTTCCTATGGGGAGAAGAGCAACAAAGGCTTCAGACAATATATTTTATCAGGCAAGAGTAGAAGCAATGGAGAAAAATCCGGAATTCAGCAGCAGGGAGAAGGCATCTGATGTAATCGGGATTGACCGCACCAGACTGGCACGAATTGAATTGTCAGAGGTGATTCCCTACCAGGAGGAAGTAAAAATGATTGCACAGGCATATGATAAGCCGGAATTGTGTAGTCAGTATTGTGCAACGCTTTGTCCGTTGGGCAGTATTACAGGCAAGAAAATTAAAGTAAGAAATTTGGACCGGCTCATTTTAAATACCCTTGGCTCCATAAACGATATATCCGATTTGAAGGATTCTCTGATTGATATTTCAGAGGACGGTCTGATTGATGAATCAGAGAGGGAGGAATTCAGAAAAATTTTAGGGGTTCTTTCTGAGATTTCCGAAACGGCACAGTCATTAGAGCTCTGGGCGAGAAAGAATCTGGAGAAATGGGAGGAGTAGTGTATTGTATCATTTACGAGGAAGGGGAAGAGTAGAGGGGTTATGAGCAGAAGACGTGGAAACGGGAAACAGGTAACCGGAGTGGAAATGGGATTTATCTGTTGTCAGGGAATTGCCTTTGTGTTGCTGGTGGGAATTTTAATACAATTCGTAGCAGCAAAATTGACATTTGAGTCAGGAGTGGAATATCTGCCAGTCACCATTACATGGACAGATTCAAAAAGCTACACAAGTACATATATGGAGGATGGGAAAGAACGGACAAAGACCACATATGATAATTCTTATAGCTATACAGTGGATGGAGTGGAATACAATAATACCATAAAAGGAGACAGCTACAATGTTACGCCGGGAAGCCGGGCTACAAGGTATTATAATCCCAATGACCCCAACAAAATAAGCGAATGGAGCTCTGCCGGAGATATGATGGGAGCTACTAAGCATGTGTGGGTTTTCTTTGGGATTTTGCAGCTTGCGGCAATTGTTTTTAAGATAAAGATTGAACAAAAGAAACGCTTGATTAAGCTTGATAATGAAGCATACGAAGAAAAAATTCGTCAGGATATACAGAAGAACAGGGAAATTTATCAAACCCTGAATCTTGCGATTGATAGGGAGAAAGTACTTGCCATCTTAGAGCCTTTGCGGATAAGAATCTGTAAAAATCAGAAAAAGATAGATAAGATTATGAAAAGAGCGAATGTTCAAGTTGGAGGAATTTTTTTTCCAATAACCATTGCTGTGGGAGTAATAGATAGTTATCGGCTGCATAAGCTGCGGGATAAGCTGGATGCGGATTATGCAGCTTTTTATATGGAATACAAACGGAATATTGCAGAGCCAATCCTAAAACAGTTTTTTGGAGAATTTCAATATAAGCCGTCACAGGGTTTTTCAAAAAGTGAGCTTTCGGATTTTGACCTTTTGCATGGGTTTCCGTTGGATTCAATAAATTCTGAGGATTATATCGAGGGTGTTTACAAGGGCGTGAGTTATCGTCAGGCAGATGTGAAGGGAAAGAAGCATTCAAATGCCAGTGATTTGTTTGTCGAAATCAACAGAGTTCATGGAAGGATTTCAGTCTATCAGTTTGGAAAGAAGCTTAACGGTGATATTGTCATAAAGTCCGTGGGCAGTACCCATGTAAAAGTGAGTAATATGAAAATGGTAAAAATGGAAAATATTCTTTTTAATAGCAAATTTGAAGTGTATACTACAAATGAGCAAATGGCATATTATCTGCTGACACCACAATTTATGGAATATTTGCTGCGCTTGGATGTACGACGGGAAACAGCTCTTCGATTTTCCCAAAATCATATAGTTTTCTTGCAAAATGGTATCAATGGTATCTTTGAAGCGGATATGAGTAAGCCGTTAGATTTACAATATGAGATTGGAAAAAGCTATAATGAGCTGAAGGAAATCTTAGATTTTGTTGATATACTGAATCTTGACAAGGTGGCAGATGAGGCAAATTTGAGAGCTTTGTCCCCTTTTGAAGAGACGATGGAAGAGAAAACGCCTGTCATGGAGGAAAAAGAACCGGTATATGGAGCGGTGGATATAGAGGATTCTGTCTTTAGAGGTCCCGCCTTTGATGAAATGGAACAGACACAGGACATATATGAGTCTGATAATCTGGATGACTGGAATAAACCGGTTTCTCAAACGAAAGGAAGCGGATTGAGGTTAAAGCTGTAATAATTTTGCAATACTGGAATAGTTAAAATTATTGTTGGTTGCCATGCATATGAGGAAAAGGTCCGGTGGACCAACAGATAGAAAGAGGAAAGGTGCGTTTATGAAGGAAATTCAACTGGATGAAAACAAGATTATAGAAGCATTAGAACCGAAGCGAAAGAAGAAAAATAATTTTATTACAATTGGAGGGTGCTGTATTTGTCTTCCATTTATCGTTACTGGTTTAACACAGGTATTGGGTGCAATTGGAATATTGTCGGACTCAACTGGAATGTTTGTGACTGAAATGGTTTTGACGATGATTAGTTTTTGTGGTGTGCCAGCGGGAATTGTTCTTCTGATACTTGGTGCACTGGCTTCTAAAGAATATGAGAACGATTATAAACAATTGATTGCCAAGCATGTTCTTCAGGCATGTTTTGATGATGCAGACTATTTTCCGGCGAAAGGATTTACGAAAGAAGAATTTCGGGCTGCTCATTTAATACACTGGAGAAATGATTTTAGCTACCGGTCGGAAGATTTAATTTCCGGGCAACACGAAGGGGTGGAATTTAAGCAGTCGGATGTCCGGATCACCCACACCACTGGAGGTGATAGTAAGAAAACCGTAGTGGATGTAGACGGAAGACTTGTACAGTTTCACTATAAAAAGGCGATTGATAACCGGATATTGATTGTGACAGATACACATGACGCTGCGCTGGATCAGGGGATTCCCAAGGTTGAGATGGAAGATGTGGATTTTAACAGGAAATTTGATGTATACTCAAGGGATAGACATAGTGTATACTATTTGCTGACACCACCGTTTATGGAGTATTTAAAAAAGCTATGTGAGTTTGACCGGAATATATATATTAGTTTTGACGGAGAGGATTTATATATACTGCGTTCCGGAAAGGGAGGCATTTTTGTTCCGCCAAAGGGAAAGCTTGATGTACATAGGGAAGTGGAGAAATCCACACAGGAATTAAATGAGATTATAAAGATTATAGAGATATTGAAGTTAGAGGATAAGGCTTATGAGGAGAATTTGCTTGCTATGCAGAAGGCAGCAGAAAGTGTTTTAGGGAAAGCAGGAGGTGAATGGGAGGAAATTGAGCAGAAGCCTTATGTAATGGAACAGTCAGATTTGCAGGAAATCAGGGATAGGGATGTGCCTCATGTTGAGGTAACAGGCAAGGGATGTTTTGTTACAGTTGTCGTTGTAATTGCAGTTATTATTATCATATTTGCTTTGTTTTAAAGTTAAAAGAGAATATTTGAAAAGGGAGGATTTTATTATGGTAATTGGAATGATTGTTGGAGTTATTGTATTGATTGTTGTAATCTGGTTTATTGGCACGATGAATAAGCTTCGGGCGTCGGCTCTTAAGGTGGACGAAGCGGATTCCGGAATTGATGTGGCATTAACCAAGCGTTATGATGTACTTACCAAACAGCTGGCGGTTGTAAAGGAATATACCTCATATGAGAGTAAGACTTTATTTGAAACCATCCGTCTGCGTTCCGGTATGAGTGTTGGGGAGAAGTCAGAGGCAGCAAATAAGATGAACGAGGTGGCAAACCAGTTCCGTCTCACTGCGGAGGCATATCCAGAGTTGAAATCCAGTGCGAATTATATCGCATTACAGAACAGTATCACTGATGTGGAGGAACATTTGCAGGCGGCAAGACGCTTATACAATGCCAATGCCACAGATTATAATACGAAGATTGTTATGTTTCCGGCATCCATTGTGGCAGGTATAATCGGGGCGAAAAAGAGAGATTTATTTGAGGCAGAGGATTATAAGAAGAATGATGTGGAGATGAAGTTTTAGCAGTATCATAAGAAAGTATTTGACAAATTTTTTAAACAGGTTTATACTTAAACACGATTAAAACACTGGCATGGTTCAGAATGCCGGTCATACCGTACTACAAAACCGATGAGTAAGAGGAGTAGGCTATGGTAAAGCTTTACAGAGAGCTGTGGAGGTGAGATACAGCAGGTGGTCGATAGTTGAATGGACTTACGAGGGTGGCTTGAAATGAATTTTTCAGAGTAGATGCCAACGGGAACCTGTCCGTTATCAATGGGGTACATATGATAGTATGTATGAAGAGTGGATGCATAGCATCAATTTGGGTGGTACCGCAGAAGTATATTATGGCTTTTGTCCCTGTATGGGACAGAAGCCTTTTTTCATGCTCGCATTGAGCCTTGCGTGGAAAATTAGATATACAGCTATGGGGAGCTTGCTCACCGATAGCTGTATATCTAATTTTCCACATATGGCGAAAGCCATGACCGAGATGGAGCGGAGCGAAATCGAGGTTGGCAAGGCGAAAGCCATGACCGATGCCTGGATACTTAGCGAACAAAGTGAGCTTAGTAGAAGGTATGCAGAGCAGATGGAGTGGGGTTAGCAGGGCCTGGCTGAACAAAATGAAAGAAAAATATTTTAGGAAAGGAAGGTAAAGTATGTTTCCAAGTTATGAAGAGGCAAAGCAGTTTGAAAAGGAATATAATATGATTCCGGTCTGCAGGGAAATCTATGCAGACATCATAACGCCAATTACGTTATTGAGAAGACTGAAAGAGATTGACAGTAAATATTATCTGTTAGAAAGTGTGGAAGGTGGCAAACAGTGGGGACAGTATTCCTTCCTTGGAGTAAATCCCCTTTTACAGATTAGCTGTAAAAATGGAATGGTAACTATGAAAAGCGGGGCTATGGAGACAACAGAAAAAAAGGATGCCATGCAGGCACTGCGGGAGCTGTTGAGTCAGTACCGTTCCCCGTCTATTGAGGGAATGCCAAGTTTTACCGGTGGTCTGGTGGGATATTTCTCCTATGAGATGATTGGCTATACCGAGCCGAAGCTGCATTTAAAGGAAAATGATTTTGACGATTATAATCTGATGCTGTTTGACAAGGTGATTGCCTATGACCATTTGAAACAGAAAATTAGTGTAATTGCGAATTATCGCAGTGAAGCAGGGGAACGAGGATATAACGCAGCATTATTAGAGATTGAGAAAATGCTTCATCTGATTCAGGACACAACACCGTTAAAGAAGGAGAAAGCGGATGAAAAGGTGGAATTTACCTGTAATCTTTCTGAAGAAGCGTATTGCAGCATGGTGGAAAAGACAAAGCACTATATCCGGGAAGGAGATATCTTCCAGGGGGTAATTTCTCGAAGATTTGAGGCAGATTATGAGGGCAGTTTAATTAATACCTATCGGGTGCTCCGGACAACAAACCCTTCCCCTTATATGTATTTTATCGGATGTGGGGATTTGGAGATAGCGGGAACTTCTCCAGAAACCATGGTAAAGCTGGTAAATGGTAAGCTTACCACATTTCCGGTTGCTGGTACTAGAAAACGGGGAGCAACAAAGAAAATGGACGAGGAGCTGGAACGGGAGCTTCTTGCAGACGAGAAGGAATGTTCCGAGCATAATATGCTGGTGGATTTGGCGAGAAATGATATCGGAAGGATTGCAGAGTTTGGTACGGTAGAGGTAGAGGAATATATGAAAATACACCGTTTTTCAAAGGTTATGCACATTGCTTCTACAGTAGTTGGCAGACTCCGGGAGGATAAGGATAGCTGTGATACGGTTGCTGCACTGCTTCCGGCAGGTACTCTGTCCGGAGCACCGAAATTCAGGGCATGTGAAATAATAGATGAGTTAGAGCCGGTAGCAAGAGGTGTATACGGCGGTGCAATTGGATATCTTGATTTTTCCGGAAACCTGGATGCCTGTATTGCCATCCGCACGGCGGTTAAGAAGGGAAAAAAGGTGTATGTGCAGGCAGGCGCCGGAATTGTGGCAGACAGCGTACCGGAAAATGAGTATATGGAATGCGCCAATAAGGCAGGAGCGGTTATTGAGGCTGTAAAATGTGCATCGGAGGTAAATGGGTAATGATTTTGTTGATTGATAATTATGACAGTTTTTCCTACAATTTGGTGCAGCTGATTGGAGGTATCCAGAAAGAACGGTTTGAGAGGGGGCTATCAAAGGATGGAAAGGACAGCAATTACGGAATTAAGGTAATTCGCAATGATGAAATGACCGTGAAGGAGATTGAAGATTTGAACCCGCAATATATTATTTTATCTCCGGGCCCGGGAAGACCACAGAATGCCGGAATTTGTGAAAGCCTGTTACGGGAATACCGGAAAAAGGTAAAAATTCTTGGTGTATGCCTGGGGCATCAGGCTATCTTTGAGGCATTTGGCGGAACAGTGACCTATGCGAAGAAGCTGATGCACGGAAAACAGAGTGAGATAACTTTTGATAAATCAGAACCTATATTTCAAAATATACCAGAACATATTAAAATTGCAAGATACCATTCCCTAGCGGGAGATGCCTGTACGGCACCAGACTGCCTGAAGATTATAGCAAGAACTGCGGACGGTGAAATCATGGCGGTGAAGCACAGGGAAAAGGAAATTTACGGATTCCAGTTTCATCCGGAATCTGTGCTTACACAATATGGAAAAACAATGTTGGAAAACTTTATTGCATGAATAACAGAATATAAGAAGCTTAGAGATTTATATTATTTTAATGGCTGTAAAAATGTGATGATAATGGAATTAGGAGGATGAAAAAATGATTGAAGATGCAATTAAGAAATTAGTGAAAAATCAGGATTTAACCTATGATGAGGCACTGGCCTGTATGGATGAAATCTTTGGCGGTGAGGCAACAGAGATTCAGACAGCAGGTTATTTGACAGCACTTCGTATGAAGGGCGAGACAGTCGAGGAAATTTCTGCAAGTGCAAAAGGAATGCGAAACCATGCAGCCCAGTTGGAGCATGGCAGAATGGAGGTGCTTGAGATTGTAGGTACTGGAGGAGATTGTGCTAATTCTTTTAATATTTCTACCACCAGCGGATTGGTAGCAGCAGCGGCAGGAATTCCTATTGCAAAGCATGGAAATCGGAGTGTATCCAGTAAATGCGGCGCTGCAGATGTATTGGAAGCGTTAGGAGTGGATATTACAATCTCTCCGGAGAAAATGAGTGCAGTATTGCAGAGAACAAATATCTGCTTTATGTTTGCACAGGTGTATCACAAGGCAATGAAATATGTGGCGCCAGTCCGTAAAGAGTTAAGAATCCGTACCATTTTTAATATTCTGGGACCTCTTACTAATCCGGCAAATGCTAGCATGCAGCTGATGGGTGTTTATGAGGAAGCATTGGTAGAGCCAATGGCAAGGGTATTGAATAAATTAGGTGTAAACAATGGCATGGTGGTATATGGTCAGGACTGCCTGGATGAAATTTCTTTAAGTGCGCCAACCACGGTTTGTGAAATCCGGGATGGTAAATTTAAGACTTATGTGATAGAACCAGAACAGTTTGGATTTGGAAAATGTGATAAAAGAGAATTGGAGGGTGGTAATCCGGAGAAAAATGCAGCTATTACGAAAGCAATTTTAAGAGGAGAAAAAGGAGCCAAAAGAGATGCAGTTGTATTAAACACAGCAGCCTGTATCTATATTGCAAGAAAAGTGGATACGATGCAGGAGGCAGTTAAGGTGGCAGAAGAGATGATAGATAGTGGTAAAGCGATGGAGGTTCTGAACCAGTTTGTGGCGCTGACCAATGCATGATGAACAGGAAATTGCGAAACTCTGTTTTTGAAACCGTACGTTGTGTAAAATAAACAATTCAACACAGGGTACGTTTGCACTACTTGTCGCTCGTAGCAGTACATAAGGTGCCAAAACACGGCACCTAAGTACTGACGGCTCCAAAGTACCCTGTTTGTGAAGTTGTTTATTTTATACAACTATACTTTTGAAAATAGGGAGTTTCGCAAATGCCTAAATAATGCATGATGAAAACAGAAAGGAGCAGATATGGCAGCGGATATTTTAGAGCGGATTGCCGCAGACAAGAGAATACAGGTGGCGGAAGAAAAGAAAGCGGTATCTCTGGAAGAGATGAAAGCTATGGCACTGGTGACAGAGAGCAGCCTGCCGGAATTTATCTTTGAGGAAACCCTGAAGAAAGAGGGTATATCCTTTATCTGTGAGGTGAAAAAGGCATCACCGTCTAAGGGCATCATTGCGGAGGATTTTCCCTATGTGGAGATTGCGAAAGCTTATGAAAAGGCAGGAGCAGACTGTCTTTCCGTATTAACGGAGCCTCAATATTTTCTGGGCTGTGACCAGTATCTTTCACAGATTCGTGAGGCTGTAAAGCTTCCCATCCTGCGAAAGGATTTTATCGTGGATATTTACCAGATTTACCAGGCGAAGGTAATCGGTGCCAATGCAGTTTTACTTATATGCGCCCTACTGGATGAAGCTTTTATGAAGGAATGTATAGAAATATGTGACAAATTAGGGCTGACGGCATTGGTGGAAGCCCATGACCAAGAGGAAATCCGGATGGCAGTGTATGCAGGTGCAAGAGTTATTGGGGTGAACAATCGGAATTTAAGGGATTTCACGGTAGATATCCATAACAGTACCAGACTGCGGGAATTTGCACCGCAGGGGACGCTTTTCGTGGCAGAGAGCGGAATCAAAACGAGAGAGGATGTAAAAGTTTTTGAAGATGAAAGGGTAAATGCTGTACTAGTGGGAGAAACGCTGATGCGGGCAGAGGACAAGGGAGAGATGCTTGCTTATCTGCGGGGCAATAGGTAAAAAACAATGAAGATTAAGATATGTGGTTTGAGACGGAAAGAGGATATAGATTATGTAAACCTGTGGAGACCGGATATGGCAGGATTTGTCTTTGCCGGAGAAAAGAGGAGAATCGATTATGAAACGGCAAAGCTGTTAAAGGAGAACTTGAATCCGGAAATCAAAGCAGTGGGAGTTTTTGTGAATGCCGATATGGAGTATATTGACAGGCTGGCAGCAGATGACATTATTGATATGGTGCAGCTGCATGGTGATGAGGATGAAGTATATATCCAAAGTCTGAAGCAGAGTTTTCGGGAAATGGGAAAAACGGATATCCCTATTATAAAAGCAGTCCGGGTGAAGAGTACAGAGCAGGTGTTAGCGGCGGAGAAGCTGTCTGTGGATTATCTGCTGCTGGACGCCTTTACAGAGGAAGAGGATGGTGGAAGCGGCAGGGTATTCAATCATGCCTTGATTCCTAATTTGGAAAAGCCTTATCTGCTCGCAGGTGGAATCAGTTCTGATAATGTGGTGAAAACAATTGATTATTTGAAAGAAAAAAATGTGACACTTCCTTTTTGCATTGATGTCAGCAGTTCTGTCGAGGTGGATGGATATAAGGATGAAGATAAGATTGTTACTATTATTTCGTTGGTGCAGGCGTTGTGAAATGAAATAAAAATGTGATTTTGGATTTTGTGATTAAAGAAAACATAGACAATTGCGATAGAGAGAAAGGAGTAATTATGGAAACAGGAAGATTTGGGCAATACGGAGGACAATATGTACCAGAAACATTGATGAATGCGGTACATGAGTTGGAAGAGGCATATGAGCATTTTAAGAATGACCCGGATTTTATAAGAGAACTGGATGATTTAATGAAAAACTATGCCGGGCGACCATCCCTGTTATATTACGCAGAGAAGATGACAAGGGATTTAGGCGGTGCCAAAATATATTTAAAGCGGGAGGATTTGAACCATACAGGTTCCCACAAGATTAACAATGTGTTAGGGCAGGTGCTACTGGCAAAAAAGATGGGAAAGACCAGAGTTATTGCGGAGACAGGAGCCGGGCAGCACGGTGTGGCAACGGCCACCGCGGCAGCCCTGATGGGAATGGAATGTGAAGTCTTTATGGGAAAAGAGGATACCGAACGGCAGGCGTTGAATGTGTTCCGTATGGAGCTTCTTGGCGCCAAGGTGCATCCGGTTACCACCGGCACCATGACGCTTAAGGATGCTGTAAATGAGGCGATGAGAGAATGGACTTCCCGGGTGGATGATACGCTGTATGTGTTAGGCTCTGTTATGGGACCCCATCCGTTTCCGATGATTGTAAGGGACTTCCAGAGTGTAATCAGTAAGGAGAGCAAGGCACAGATTTTACAAGCAGAGGGAAAGCTTCCAGATGCGGTGGTTGCCTGTGTCGGCGGAGGCAGCAATGCCATGGGTTCCTTCTATGAGTATATTGGGGATGAAGGGGTACAGCTAATCGGTTGTGAGGCGGCAGGGCTTGGTGTGGACAATGAAAAAAATGCTGCTACCATTGCCAATGGTTCTGTAGGTATCTTCCATGGAATGAAGTCACTGTTCTGCCAGAATGAATATGGACAGATTGCACCGGTTTACTCCATTTCCGCCGGACTTGATTATCCGGGAATTGGACCGGAGCATGCGATGCTGAACGAGACAGGGCGGGCAACCTATGTTCCGATTACGGATGAGGAAGCGGTGAAGGCGTTTGAATATCTGTCAAGAACCGAGGGCATTATTCCGGCCATTGAGAGTGCCCATGCCATTGCCCATGTGATGGAGATAGCAGGAAATATGGATAAGGATCAGATTATCATTGCAACGGTTTCCGGACGTGGAGACAAGGACGTTGCAGCAATTGCAAGATACAGAGGAGTGGAAATTTATGAGTAGAATCGGCAAAGCATTTGAAAAAGAAAAGGCATTTATTGCATTTATTACGGGAGGCGACCCGGATATGGAAACCAGCTATGAGTTGATTAAGGCCATGGCAGCAAACGGTGCAGACATCATAGAGATTGGCATTCCGTTTTCTGACCCCATTGCAGAGGGTCCGGTTATTCAGGAAGCATCCCTTCGTGCATTAAATGCCGGCACAACAACGGATTCCCTGTTTGATATGGTGGCAAGGCTTCGTAAGGAAATAGATATTCCCCTTATTTTCATGACCTATATCAATCCAATCTATGTGTATGGAACGGAACGTTTTATGAAAAGATGTGCAGAGGTGGGGATTGACGGTGTCATTGTACCGGATGTACCGTTTGAAGAGAAAGCAGAATTGGCCGGTTTCTGCAGGGAGAATGGTGTGGATTTGATTTCCATGATTGCGCCGACTTCTAAGGAAAGGATTGAGATGATTGCCAGAGAAGCGGAGGGATTTATCTACTGCGTGTCATCCCTTGGAGTGACCGGAGTGCGTTCCGAGATAAAAACAGATATCAAAACGATGGTAAAGCATGTAAAAGCGGTAACGAATGTTCCATGTGCTGTGGGCTTTGGAATTGCAACCCCGGAGCAGGCAAAAAAGATGGCAGGTCTTTCCGATGGCGCTATTGTGGGTAGTGCGATTGTAAAGCTGGTGGCAAAGTACGGAAGGGATGCTGAGCCATATGTAGCGGATTATGTCAGGAGCATGAAGGCAGGTGTGATGGAAGCATAAGGCACAAGAGTTTAATATTATTATTTATAAAATCATGAAACCGAAACCGCCCATTCAGGCGGTTTTTACTGCCTAAAAAGGGAAAAATGTCACAAAAACATAATTAAAAACGCATAAAAAGAAAAATAAAAATGTGGATGGGTAAAATGTGGGAGCGTTACTTTTTGACTAAATTACTTATAATTATGTGGAAATGGTGATAATGATAGTGGGAATGTGCGAATATACGAGAAAAGGGTAAAATGTAATCGAAATAAGGCGAAGTATAATCGAAATAATGTGAAAAGAGTAAAAACAAAATGTGAATACCATTTGTTATAACAGAAAAAGGTTTGTTCTAATATTTTTTAGAAATACTATAATAATATTAAAGAAAAAATATTAGAGCAAGGAGGGGTTATGTGAATAACAGCCTGGTTAGGAAGTGGTGGACTGCGAATCGGATTACTATTTGTTACAGCATTTTTATTATGATTGCCGGGACATTATTACATTTTGCATATGAATGGTCTGGTGAAAATGCGTTTGTGGCATTATTTTCACCGGTCAGTGAAAGTGTGTGGGAGCATTTAAAGCTGTTTTTTGTTCCGGCATTTTTCTATACACTTTTTCTGTATTATCTGGTAGGGGAAGAATGTCCGGATTACCTGTGGTGTCAGGCGAAAAGCATTCTTGCCGGAATGCTTTTTATAGTGATAGTGTTTTTTACCTATACGGGAATCATGAAGCGAAATTATAGCGTGATGGATATTGGCAGCTTTTATCTGGCAGCTGTTATTTCTGGTTTTGTCACTGCAAAATGCCAGAAAAATCTTCCGGTTAGCACAAAGTGGCGGGGAAGAGAACAGGGGGACAGCAGAAAAGGAAAAGGGAAGGAAGATAGCGGTATCAAAAGGTATGCAGGGGTTGTATTGCTGGTGTTATGGGCATTATTTATCTGGTTTAGTTATCATTTACCAGAGCCTCTTGTACAATGGTTTCCAGGATTATTCATAGAATGCTGATTTTTGTTGCATTCTGGAAGAAAAATCCATATAATGCTTATTATGTAAGGAAGGAGCATATATGAGTCAGTTTTCATGGGATAATGAATGGAGATTACAGGAATTAAAAGAGGAATCTTTTCTTGTCCGCCATGTGATGGATAAGACTCCCAAATGGGTCAGCCTGGTGGAAAAAAAGGTACCGGATACGTTACAAAACACATTGGAAGCGGCATTTACGAAAGCTTTTGTAGCAGTATTCGAGAAGGGAGCGGGTCTCATCGAGAAGACTTACCGGAAGGACAAGCAGATTTTCCGGTACAGGCAGAATAAAAAGGAAATGGAACAGGAGGATTTTAACCGTAAGGCAGTGAAGCGATTTGAACGTCAGGCAAAGCGGACCGCAGGCAAGAACCTGGTTATTTCCACTGTTGAGGGGATAGGTTTCGGGATTGTGGGATTAGGAATACCGGATATTCCAATTTTTGTATCGGTTCTGTTAAAAAGCATATATGAAATCGCCATCAGTTATGGGTTTCAGTATACAACAGAGAAGGAGAAGCTGTTTATTTTAAAGGTTATTGATGCGGCCTTACAAAATGGTGATGTACTCCGGAAAAAGAATGCAGAGGTGAACAAACTGATTGACCGGTATTACGAGGAGGAAACCATACCGGAGCAGGTAGGGGAGACAGATGAATTTGTAACGGAGCTGCAGATTACAAGGCAGATTGATATTTCTGCCCAGGCATTGTCCCATGAGCTTTTATATGGAAAGTTTGTACAGGGGATGACTTTTGTGGGAGTTGTAGGAGGAACAGCAGACTTTACCTGTCTGAAACGAATTACAGATTATGCTTCTTTGAAGTATAAGCGGCGTTTTTTGCTTCGACAGATGCCAGAAGGCGAGTAGGAAAGGAGACACCCTATAATGGGTGGAAGGAGGAAGAATGGATATTTTTATTGCAGTACTTTTATTAATTGCCGGTTTTGTTTTGTTGATAAAAGGAGCCGACTGGTTTGTGGATGGGGCAGCAGGAATTGCCGCCAGATTTGGAATACCCCAGCTGGTAATCGGACTTACCATTGTGGCGATGGGAACCTCTGCGCCAGAGGCGGCAGTCAGCATTACAGCTGCCAAGTCAGGAAATGCAGGAATTACTATCGGAAATGTTCTTGGAAGCAATATCATGAATGTATTGGTAATTTTGGGAATTACTTCTGTTATTACGGCAATTGCTGTACAGAAATCAACAATTCGGTACGAGCTTCCATTTATGCTGGGAATTACGCTGTTATTAATGTGGCTCGGCTGGACCGGTAATGAGATTGTATTCTGGGAAGGTGTTGTGCTTTGGGTGTTTTTCCTGATTTATCTGACCTATCTGTTTATTATGGCAAAAAAGGGTCAGGCAGATGAGGAAGAAGAGAAAAACAGGGCATTGTGGTTACAGATTGTCATGCTGGTGGCAGGTGTGGCGGGAATTGTACTGGGAAGTGATTTGACAGTGGATAATGCATCAAAAATTGCGGCTGCACTGGGTATGGATGACCGTTTAATTGGACTTACCATCGTGGCATTTGGTACTTCGCTGCCGGAGCTTGTGACTTCCATTACTGCAGCAACAAAGGGAAAGGCAGACATTGCAATTGGCAATATTGTCGGCAGTAATATTTTTAATATTTTATTTGTGGTAGGAACAACGGCACTGATTACGCCGGTAACCTTTAAGTCAAGTTTTCTGATAGATTCCGTGGTTGCCATAGCGGCAGGCCTGTTACTGTGGTTTGGCGTATGGAAGGAGCAGAAGCTGAAACGTCCGGTGGGTATCATCATGTTAGTGGCATATGCGGCGTATTTTATATATTTATTGGTGTAAAGGGCAGAGGAACGGATATAAGGGTGATTGTTTAATTGAATATAAGACTTTTTGAAACAACTGAGGAATCGGTTGTTTCTTTTTTTGGGGAAAACGGGCAAAAGGGAACAATGGGTATAATTAACAGGAACTATAGTTCGTTTTATATAGCGACAAGGGGTGATAAGATGGAAAAAATACAAAGGAGGAGGTAATGTATGCTAGCGGACAAAGGAATGAAACAGGGACTTTTAATGATTAAAAAAAACGAGATAGATACTTGTAACCAGCAGATAAAATCTTTGAAAAGATTAAAGAAAAATATACAAAGTGAAATGAGAAAATGGCTGGGTACATATAAAAAACATAATGCTCAGCAGGTAACAAAAGAGGTTGTGGTACGTGAAAAATTCGAGGGAAACAAGGCAAAAGAAATCCAGGCTTTATATCACGGAAAAGTATACCGTATGAATAGTAAATATATGCAGAAGATTATAAAGGTTTGTGAGACGATGGATTTGCAGATATCCGCTATTGAGACTTATATAGGAGAATTAGAAAATTGTATGAAACAGTTACAAAATGAAATAGATAATATGGAGGGATGACAGTATGGCAAATAAGGTGGTATTGAACAAGGATGAAGTTAATGAATTTACGCAGGATTTAATAGTCTATCATAAGGAAATTTTATCTGGAATTGCTCTTGTGCAAAGAAAGATGAATGGTTTAAACGGGAGTGGAGATATATTCCATCTGGATAAAACCTCTAAAAAAATTAAGGAATTGCTGGATACAGTAGACACAGATATTATACCGATACTGAAGAATACTTTATGGGAATCAAACCGTTGTGCTGATTTGCTGATACAGATAATGAATGGTCTGGATAGTTAAAGGAGGGTTTATGGATAAAATTATAATTGACCAAACTGGGATTCAAATAACAAAAGACGATATAAGAAAAACAATTTCTAGAGAGCTTACAGATGTGAATACAGCATATTATAAAAAATTGAAAAGTGCATTTAAAAAATCACAGGGAGATTATGTGAGACAAATACAGCTTCAGGTGGAGGAAGAATACAAGATGATTACCGCTTTGGCTGGTTTGTATGAGAGGATATTGGAATATATACAGGAGGCAGCAAGACAGGTTGAAAGTGTGGACCAGATGTTTGCGGTACCAAAGATAGAACTGGAGGATTGGAATGGGAAAATTAAATAATACAATTGCAGTGGAAAAGGGTTATCTGGAAATACTTAGGGATAATGGAGACAAGATATTGGATTCTGCAAAAGAGGTAACAGAGGCAATTGAAGGCTTGAATAAGCAGGTAGATTCTGTGATAAAGGGTTTACCTCAGGGAGTAAAAAGAACAGGAACGCAGGCGGCAATAGCAGCAGCAAAAAAAGAAGCGAAATCAGATATTTACAGCACCGCTAAAAAAAATATGAATAAAAAAATAAATAAAATAATGGAAGAGGTTCCTCTATATGACAAAAAATGCGGAGATGTGGCAGGCAAATTAGTTATAGTTGCAAAGTCATTAGAGAAAAGGATTATCAGTCTGGAAGAGTTGGTTGCGGGTGGAAGTGTAAACTCGGATGGCGATACATTTTATAAAGCGCTTCAGCAGTTAAAGGAGGACTGGAAGGAGGATGAAGAAGCCTTAAAAGAGATATTAAAGGAAATTAAAAATGCGCTAAAGGGGGTAGAAAATGAGGCGTGCCGCTATAGCGAAGACCCTGTGAATTTATCTACTGGAAACTTTGTCTATGATAGGGAGGATTTGAAGATAGGAGGAGCAGTTCCCTTGTCCTTTCACAGATATTATAATTCCTTGGATGAAAGAAGCGGTGTATTAGGAAAAAAGTGGAAACATAATTATGAAATATGTCTGGTGTTTGAAAAAGAGTATATTACGGTTTGGAAGGAAGATGGCAGAGAGGATTGCTTTAAGAAGGAAGAGGACAGGTATGTAAGCGTTACAGGGAGTAAATATTTTATAAAAGAAATAAGTCAGGGGTATCAGTATGAAGAAAAATATGGTATGATGTACATATTTAATAAATCAGGATATTTATTAAGTGTGTCAGATACGAACGGAAACCAGATTGTTTTTACATATAATAAGGATAACAGATTAGTGAGTGTGAGGTCGCTTTCAGGGCAATTGTATTATCACTATAATGAGAATGGACAACTGACGGAGGTTCTGGACCATACTGGAAGAAGAGTAGAAATCAGATATGATGGAGATAATCTTTGCCAGGTTATTACACCGATGAAGGTTCCTTATTTGTATATCTATGGTACAGATGGCAATCTTAGAAGTATTGTAAATCCGCAGGATGTAACAACAGTTAAAAATCGGTTCGATAAAGAAGGAAGAACGAGGAAGCAGAATTTTCCTGATGGTGGGAATATGAAGTTTTCGTATGACGATGAGCACAGACTTGTAACTCTGACAGAAAGAAATGGCTCCAGGACGGTATATGAGCATGATGAAAGATACCGGAATGTACGGACGACTTATGCAGATGGAGAGGAAATATATGCGTATAACCGGTACAATCAGAGAACTTCTTATACAGATAAAAATGGAAACCGTACTGAGTATGTCTATGACAATATGGGAAATCTGATAAAGGCTGTTGATGCTCTTGGAAATGCAGTGTATATTACTTATGGTATATATAATAAACCGGTTTGCATTAAAACTCCTGAGGGCGGTGAATTTAAGTATAGCTATGATGAAAGAGGAAATTTAATAAAACAGGAAGATGCTTGTGGGAATGAAACGGAGCTGCAGTACAATGCGAGGGGAAGGCTGGAAAAAATTATACGGGCAGATTATTCGGAAATAACACTGTTGTATGATAATATTGATAATCTTACTGCGGTTGTATATCCAGATGGAACTAGGCAGACATATATTTATGATAAATTGAACCGGGTGATTGCGTCAAAGGACGAAAATGATAGTGAAACACGCTATGTTTATGATGATGCTGACAGAATTGTACAGGTCATCAATCCAGAGGGCAATATAAAAAGGTACACTTATAATGTGAGTGGAATGGTGACAGCAATAGAAGATTTTGATGGCAGAAAAATTACCAGAGGATACAATTCCTTAAACAAACTGGCATGGGAAACAGACAAAGAAGGCAATACGATTCGTTATGAGTATGATTGGATGTGGAATGTCAGTCGCAGAATATTACCGAATGGAGGTGTAGTTACATATGAATATAATGAATTAAATCAGCTGGAAAGTGTTACCAATCTATTAGGTGGGAAGTTATTCTATAATTACGACAAGAATGGAAATGTTATTCGGATAGAAAATGAAAATGGGGAAGCAGTTACCTATGCATATGACCAGCTTAATCGCAGAATTAGTGTTACAGATGCATTGGGAAATGAAGATAGAATCTTTTATGATGCTATGGGACGTGTAATCCGCAAAGTGGATGCATTGGGAAGGTGCTTTGATACAGTTTATAACCTGAATGGGAATAAAACGGCAGAAAGGAATGCTGTGAATGGAGGAATGACCTATACCTATAATTGTATGGGAAGAGTCCTGACTATAGAAGATGGTATAGGAAGGGTAAGGAAGTACAAGTATGATATACGCGGCAGAGTAGAGGAAATGGAGGACTTTGACGGAAGAAAAGAAAACTATTTTTATGATAAGAAGGGAAATATAATTTGTAAAAGGGATAGTGCGGGTGCAGAGTATCGCTATACATATGACAGCATGAATCGTATCACTGAGGTGCGAAATAAACAGAACATCCTGCAATCCTTTTCTTATGATGCAGTTGGGAATCGCCTCAGTGTAACAGATGCCAATGGTAACAAGACAGAGTTTCAATATTCTCCCAATGGAAACATGAACCAGGTAACGGATTCAGCAGGCAGTGTAACCTGCTATGAGTATGATGCTATGGGACAGCTTGAAAAAATCATTTATCCATCAGAGGGGAGGGAAAGGACAACTGTTTATGAAAGAAATCTGGCAGGACAGATAACCAAAGTAAAAGATGCCATGGGGAACACAGAAGTTTATGAGTATGATTGTTATGGCAGAATGACAGGGAAAACAGACAAGAATGGAAAACATACCAGCTTTGGGCATAATGCTATGGGAGATATAATCCATATCCAGTACGCAGACGATAAAGAGGTGTATTTGAGTTATGACCCACTGAGACAGTTAAAGGAGCTGCAGGACTGGACAGGAACCACCCAGATTGTGAAAGATGAAACCGGAAGAACCAGAAAGATTATAGATGCATCTGGCAATACAGTAACCTATGAATGGGGGTTGCTGGGAGAAAGAATGGGGATGATATATCCGGATGGACAGAAGATCATTTATGAATATGACCAGTACCTCAAACTAAAGGAAGTGACTGCCGGAGAAGACACAACCGCCTATACCTATGATGAAAATGGGAGATTATCCGGGAAAATCTATGCAAATGGGATGAACAGCCGCTATACCTATACAAGAGACGGAAGACTGGAAAGCCTGCTCCATGAGGATAAAGAAGGAGTATTAGACCGGTTTGATTATACCTATGATACCGTCGGAAACTGCATTGCAGAAGAGAGGGAAAGAAGGAACCTTCCAGAAGAGAGCGGAAGCTACCGTTATATTTATGATGAACTAGGAAGGCTGACCGTTATAGAGAAGGATGGAGAAATACTTGGCAGCTATGAGTATGATGCATATGGTAACCGGACAGGAGAAAGAAAAAACGGAGAAGAGATTCGGTATTCGTATAATGAAGTGAATCAGTTAGTAAGAAGGGAAAAGGGGTCAGAAATACAGGACTATCTGTATGATGCAAATGGAAACCTGTTACAGACTGTGCAGAATGGAGGGGTTACAGCCCGATACCGATATGACAGCGCAGATAATATGGTCTTTGCGGAGACAAAACAAGGCAGAGCAGAGTACCAGTATAATGGTTTCAGGAAGAAAACAGGAATGAAAGTCGAAATGGCAGGATATGAAGGAGATGGGCACACAGGAAGAACGGGCTACATTCTGGATTACACAAAAGACTATAATAACCTGTTACAGAGAAATACAGGGGGAAGGACAGAAACGTATTTCTGGGATAACAGCCTGTTGTCAGCCAGCCATGCGAAAAAGGATGATTTATTACACCAAGAAGCACCAGCCACAAACATGACCTATCTTTTAGACCCATTAGGAAGTCCACTTCATTTCTGCAATGCAGAGGGAGGCATAGAAGAGAGTTATGGTTATGATGCATTTGGAGAGGATTTATATACACAAGAAGATAATACAGCAGTCCAATCTATAGACAGGCTGCAGCCATTTGGATTTACCGGATATGAGAGGGATGATATCAGTGGATTATACTATGCCCAGGCAAGGAGATATGATGCGGGAACAGGGCGGTTTACCAGCCGGGACATGATAAAAGGATATGCAGGCAGTTTACAGTCGCAGAATGAGTATGCGTATTGTTTGGGAAATCCATTGCTGTACGTGGACAGGGATGGAAAGAAAGCAACTCCAGTAAGAGGAGCAGGTTCTAATACTAGATACACTAATAATTATGTTGAAATACCAGAAGAAAAAAGGGATGAGGATATGAATTCTGGAGCAACGGGAGGATATGTATCGGGCGCAGCAGGAATAATTAATGGTTCAATAAAATTTAAATATGCGTACGATGATAAGGGAAATACAGTGCCACAAGTTGAATTTGGTGTTGGGACAGGACTAGGAGAGGGAATTTCATTTGGAGCTGTTCAGGTTGTTTCATCGGCAAATAGCGTGGATGAAATGGATGGCTTTAGCTATGGTGTTGGTGCCAAGTTTGAGGTAGGTGGAGGAGTGGGAGTGGACATATCGACAGGTCAAAATGATAAAGGATATTTAGATGTTACAAATGTGGAATTTTATACAGGAGCTGGTGAAGAAATTAATGCATATGCGTATATTTCATGGACTACTAATCTAGATATCTTTCGGAAAAATAAAAACGAAGGAGATAAAGAAAACAAAGAATAAAACTAAACTTAATGAAATAACTAAAATGGAGCATATTAAAAGGTTAATCAATAAATTATATTTGTTTAATTGAATGGGGAAGGAGATTCTAGTGGAAAAAAAGGTAATCACGATATTAAGTTATATTTATGCAATTATAAATATTATATTTTTTGCATTGTTTAATTATATGGATGGTGAAAAAGTTTATATCTATTTAGTGATGGTACTTTTGGGGATTGATATAGGCATTCTTGGTGGATATATATGCTGGAATGTTTATATTGTCTATTCTAGATGGGATTATTATGGAATGAGAAGCTATTATTCTAAATTAGATATAAAACATTGTAGAGATTATTTGAGCATAATAAATATAAATGATTTGCGGTACAAGGTTATCGAGGTTGCTCCGAATCGATATCGTTTTTTGTTTGAACCTCAGACGGTTAAAGGATACATATATAGAACACAGTTTCTTGGCGGTGTAGAGTATCAGGTCAATTTATATGAATTGGATAATGGAACAGAAATCACATGGCTTTTTAAAGAAAATAAGCGTTTTAAAATTCCAATATGTCCATGGTATATTGACCGTTTTATGGAGAGAAGGTGTAATGCGGCGGTGAAAGTATTAAACTATGAAAAGGAGTTTTGAAATGAGAATAGTTATATATATTTATATTATATTGTTTGTGGGGATTATTCTTTTTTGTGGGATTATGAGTGCCAGAACATTTTGCATAGATTATAAAAAGCTCAGAGTTTATATATCACCTAGGACCATAGATTTTGTAGAAGAGAGTATAATGAAGAATAGTGTAGAATGTGAATGGAAATACAGAACGATTAATATAGAAGACCATTTGTATTATTTTTGTTTTTTTAATGGGAAACAGGAGGAAATAATGAGATATGATATAAAAGTTTTACGAGAACAGAACTATACAATTATTTTGGCAAGATATAATAAACATTCTATTAAAAAGCCGATGAAATTTGAATTATTAGATAATTTTATATTAAGAAAGACCGGAGCAGAACTGAAATAATATCTCTCTTTGGTATAAAAAGAATGATGGAATTTATAAAGTTATAAAGGGAGAAAAAATAGAGAGAATTTGCGAAAAATAGTTATTAAAGGAAGGGACATGTATATGTCAGAAATCAGATTAATGTTAAAAAAACGAAAAGAATATCTATTATTTATTTTAACAGCATTTGCTGTAGGATTTCTTATATATATAATATTGGCGTATTGTGGCATAAAGTATGGGAATTTTAATAGTCCAGTATCACCAGCCGTATATGGAATTATGGGAGGATATCTGTTTGCAAGTATTGTTTCTGGAATTATTCTATTTGTTCGTTTTATTAAAAATAAACCAGCTTGGGTTAAAATAATTTGTATAGTTTTATTTTTATTTGTGTTTGTAGTGGTTTACTTTATAGGAACGATTACATTAGTCTCTTACTTTTTTTATAACGTGATATGTTTTATAGCAGACACCAATAAAGTAAAAAGATTGGAAAAAGGAAAAGTGAAATCTGTTCTAAAGGGAACTGCTATTGAACAATTGATGGAGAAAGAAATCGAAATGGCAGATTATGAAGAAATAAAAGATAATTTGAAATTATATAATAAGTTGAATGGTAAGATTGCTGGCATCACAGGAAGTTTAATTGGAGGCGGCTTGATTCTGCTTTTCATACAAGATGGTCTGTTACAAAGTTTTGCTGCGTTCATTATAATAGCGGTTGGTGCTGCATTTTTAGAAGAAAAAAGAATATATGCATATATGCACAAAGAAGATCATTATAGTGTGGGGATGTTGTATATTGGATATGATGAAGAATTTTTCGGTATTTTTCATGAGGGGAGTGGGCTTGTACGAAAGCCGCTTGGAAAGTATCGTATATTAGAGGGTGTGAAATTGAATGAGGTAAATAAATGTATCGTTAATAATGATAGAAATGTAACTATCATTTATGGAAGGTGAAAGTAAACATATTACAGGGAAGGTAGAAACGTATTTCTGGGATAACAGCCTGTTGTCAGCCAGCCATACGAAAGAGGAGGATTTATATACACAAGAAGATAATACAGCAGTCGAAACCATAGACAGGATGCAGCCATTTGGATTTACCGGATATGAGAGGGATGATATCAGCGGATTATAATATGACCAGGCAAGGGGATATGATGCACAAACAGGACGGTTTACCAGCCGGGACATGATAAAGGGTAAAATAAGTCATATGCAGTCGCAGAATGAGTATGCGTATTGTTTGGGGAATCCGTTATTATATGTGGACAGGGATGGAAAAACGCCTACACCGGGAGAAGGCGTGGTAGGTGGAGCTTCTTGGCTTGGGGCTTGTGATGATGATGGCAATTTGCTTTACTCAAGGGGAATGATGGAGGCAGAGATGAAAAAAGGAAAATTAGCAATGTTTTGTGGGTATGCCCTTTGTTTTGTTCTATTTTTTGTGTTAATTAATGAAACTGCATTGGTCGTCAATAATGTAAAGTACATTATTATGCTGATAATATTGGGATATAGTATTGTTGCATTATTGAAGCTGCCAGAAGAAAAAAAGAAGATAGGATACTGGCTGGTTTTTTGTATCGTGATGGGTAGTGTAGGATATATAAATAGATGTTCTGATATACCCAAAGGTTAGGGAGGACACAGATGGAAATTAGAATGTGGTGTTTTGCTATTCTGGTAATTATTGCAATGTATGTTGGTTATGTATCAGATTTGTGTGAAGGTGGTATGCGGATATCGCTTAATTCTTTTTTAGCAAAATTTTTATTTTTAAAGCATGATGGGAGAAAAAAACAATTATTTGCAGTGATATATCAAATATATATAGAGGCATTAGTGATATTTTATTTAATCAGAATTTTTGTCTCTAAAGAACTGTATATTTCTTATTTCCGGGATATATTTCGATATATGGCATATGGAATGATAGTTCTATTTATCTATGAGGGGGTAGTATATCTCAATATCAAGTTAAAAGAGATTTGCAGGAGAGGGGAAAAAGATTGAAAAAGGCGAGTGTAAGAAATATAAGTATAGCATGCCTTATATTGTTTCTGGCATTACTTATTTGTTTATGGTTGTGTATTAGTAATGATGATATTTTGATGATTATTGTAAAAAGCATATATAGTGTCATGTTAATCATAATTCTTGTATATGTGATTTTGCAAATCCGGCATTACTATGTGGCAAATATAGAATTTAAAGAAAAAGAAATGGTAATTACTGATAGGAATAAATACACCAAAATACCTTATGTTCAAATTAAAAATGTTCAATATGTTATGCGTCGTGTGACTGATTCTAAAAAAGGAAAAGGCACTCAAGAAAAAGATATTGATAGTTTCAGAGGATATTCCCCGTATTATGATTTGATAAATGAACAGGATGAACTATTAGAAACAATAGATTTAGATTTATTTAATGAAGAGATTTTAAATAATAACTTTCTGCAAAGAGGGATAGGGGTATATTCAAGAACAGGTTTTATGAAACCGGTAAAAAGGAAAATGAGTGGAAAGGCAATTGATAGCTTAAGAGAATACGGAATATCCACTGTGCAGACTCAGGACATAAAGGAGTATATTAACTATTACAATGCAATGGTTCATACAGAAAATAATAAAAAGTCGGATATAGGAAAATGTTTTTTAGGCTTAGGCTTTTTTGCTTTTATGATATTTTTGGCAACAGGTTTTTTCTCATTTTTAATTGCGGGCATTATATGTATGATATTTAGTATTGGGTGGAAACGAAAGATTAATTTGAAGCCCGACATGCAAATTACGGATGAATATAAAGCGGGATATGTTTTTTGGGGGAAAGATGGAAATGAATTTATTGTTTTTTTTGAAAATGGAGAGATGAAGAGGAAAGATATTTCTGTAAGTGTTCAAGTGCATACTCCTGTTTTAAATGATATCATTTACTGCGTCATAAATTTTAGTCTCGATATTGTAATGATTGGACAGATAAAGGAATAAACGAAAAGAGGCAAAGATGAACAAAAGTCTTGAATGGATAAAAAATATAGAATATAAGGATGCTGTGGCTATACATCTTTTGATTGTATTTGGATGGAGTCCGGTTTTTTTATTGATAATTGCATATTTTCTGGAGAAAAGAATTCTGGTTATATCAGGTGTATTGGTTACGATATTTATTCTTATACTGTTGATAAAAAGAAAGTGGAAAATATTATTAGGGATGGGCAGTAGTATTTTATCAACATTGATTAGTTTTTTTTGCGTGTTGCATAATATTGATTTAATAGGGGTTTGGTTTATAATGATATGTCTGATTGATGCAGGATTTGCAATTTTATGTAGTATAGAAAGTCATAATATACCGGAAAAAAAGAGAGAAAGAATGTTATTATGTGGAGTTATGATAATTGTGATGGTAATAATTGCACTCATTAGTATGGTCTTAATATAAGCATCCTCTGATGTGGTAGAAGATGTAACAGGATGGATTACCGATATTGGAAACCAGCATCTGGAGGTTACAGAAGAAAAAATACAGGTATATGGAATATTTAATGTGTAGCCTCAAGATGCGCAGAGAAGGAATGGAGCAGTAAGGAAATGATATTTGTATATTTTTTAATAGTGGGTATTATAGAAATTTTTGTATGTATATTATGGAGAATAAGGAGAAAAAAGATTGAAAAGAATAAAGCTTATGGGACATGCACAGGCATGTTCTTTTTTTATGCCAAAAGTGTCAATAGGTATAGCGAATAGGAACTATAGTGTGTTTAATTAATTGTTCAAAAAGTGTAATATAGCATTTAGAGTAATATTTACTCAATGTCAATAAAGTCGGTCATTTTGTAATTAAGTATTCATTTTATAAAGCATTTTGCTGGAAAACGTTGCTTATTTGTAAAATTAGCCTTATTGATTGACAAATTCATATGGGGTAACCCAATTTGATTTATAATACAAATAGCCTGTGAGTTTACAGGCAAATATTCAAAAGAAAAATGGAAGAGAAAAATGTCATTTTGTAGTGAAGCAGGAAAAAGAATTTGTGAACTTAGAAAGATGCAGGGCATGACAAGGGAAGAACTGGCAGAAAAGGCTAAGGTTACATCCAAATTTATATATGAGGTTGAGGCAGGAAGAAAAGGTTTGTCAGCGGTTACTCTATATGATATAGCACGTGCATTATCAGTAAAATGTGATTATATTTTATCCGGTGAAGAAGAGGAAAATCAGACTGTCGATTTGCAGGAAACACTGAAATTATTTGAAGCACAGGATGCGGTGTTTCTCAATGAGATGCTTAAGCAGTTATACATATTTATTAAACGGAGAAGGGACTGAGGGTTGTTGTTTTCTGATTCGGTTCTTTATAAATGATTTGCGGAGGGATAAAATTGAAACGAACAGTACTGGGTGCAGTTTGCATCATTATGATTATGTGTAGTTTTATAGCTGGATTTTATTATTGTAAGGAAATGAGTATCCATGGAGACAACAAGCCAATTCAGAGTGATATTGAACGAATAGCAATTGTTAATTTGGATGAAGGGATTCAGCTGGGCGGAGAAAAGGTTTTGTACTCTGGTAAGCTGCTGAATTTTGCGTCTGACTATGTTTATGTGGGCTTAAGTGAAGCAAAAACGGGAATAGAAGCGGATATGTATGCTGCTTATATTATGATACCATCTAATTTTTCTGAATGTATCGCAAGCATTAACGATACTCCCCAACAGGTAAAAATAGAATATGTGATAAATTCTGGCTTAACAGACCAAAATCGTTTGGAAGTAGAAAAAAGACTTTTTACTTTTAAAGAGCTGTTGAATTCCAATGCGGCATATATCTACCTGAATTCTGTTTTAAGTGAATTTCATAGTATTCAGGATTCCGCAGTTACGATTATGGAGCATGATAAGTCGGATTTGGAAAATATTCAGGACATTAATCCGGATGATATTTTCAATATGATTGATTTTTCGGAATTGAAAGAGACAGATAATAATATTGAAAATGTGGATTTGACACAATATCTGAACAAAAACACAACAGAAACAGCCGGTATATTTTCAGAGCTTGATAAAGGCATGAAAGCCGGACAACAGAGATACCAGGAGATTTTAAAAGATTATAAAACAGTATCTACAGAAATAGAAAATGTTAAGAACACAGTATCCGATTATAATCCTTTGGTGGATGAAAAAGGTAATGTGGTATATCAGACAGGATTGGACAATCTGAATGAAGCAATTGATGAATATAATGAAAATGTAAACGTGCAAGAGGAGAAAGCAATCGAAACATTAAAAAATGATATAACGGAGGTGTCAAAGGAATACATAGATGAAGTGCTGAATGATGCTCAGAAAAAAACAGATGTGGAATTAACGGATATACAGAACCAAAATAAGATAATTGTAGATGATAAGGTAAATATATGGAGCGTACAGCAGCAGGAATATTACACAGGTCTGGAGAATCACATTAATGAATTAATTCAAGGATACAGAGTGGATTACAGAGGACAAAGTGATGAGTTATGTTATGTTATTCAAAAAGAAGGATGTGATATAGAGAATGAAATAAATAAAATAAGTGGGAAAACAATTAATAAGGATACTGCCGTTGCGCTGTTAAATAGTTATATTTCTCAATGTGTAGGAAGAATTGAAGCAGCTTATGATAAAGATATTCTAAAGGATATTGCATTTGCGGATTATGGTGGGAGCAGTCTGCCGGATTTTGAAAACGATGCCATTATATTGCCAGAGGTAGAACAATTGCATATTGAGCAGGAAGAGATCGAAGAACCGGAAGTAGAGAGCATTTCAGAAGATGATTGGGAAACTGATGAAATATCAATTGATATTGATGAAGAGATAGATATAGAAAATAGTTTATCAAAATTTACAGCAAAGAAACAGGAGGATATAGAAGATATAGTAAAGACAATTAAGAGTGATATCCAGGTTTCAAAATCAAATATTACCAATATATTGGATAGCCAGATTATAGATGTCATAGAAAACAAAAATGAGAGTGAAAAAGAAAGTTATAATACAGTTGCCAAAAATCTGATAAATAGTATGCAGAGCTATGATGAGAAGGTGTCAGACTTTAATATTTATGACTATATTAAAAAGCAGGATATTACGAAGCACCAGACGGAGCTGACAAAAAATATTAATGCTCTGGGAAGTGCCATGAACACAAAAAATGCAGAATATTTGAAATTTATCAATAAATTGTATCAAAATGCAAATTTGAACATTACTACCCTTCAGGGAGACATGCAAAAAGCCAATGATGCTTCCAAAAAGAAACTATATAGTGTCATAAGCAAATTAAAAGAGGGTAAGGAAAGCATCAGTGAAGAAGATAATCGGATATTGGGGGATTTTGCAGAGAAATTAGCATATACCCGGATAGGAACTCTGGAATATACGGAAATGTATAAGTTTATGGCAAATCCAATTGATGTATCTGGCCGGGCTGATAAGAAAGAGATGGTTAATACGGATGCTATAGATGATACAGATAAACTGCAGCTGAATTATAGGTGGATGCTGGTGGTGGCATTGTTAATACTTATGTTTGTGATTATAGTCCGAATGCTGGTGAAGGTTATACAGGAGCGAAAGGAACTGAAGGCTATAGAAAATGAGTGATAGAAGTAATATCGAATTAAAAATGGATGTTTTGAACGAAAAAGGTAATGAGTTTGTGTCAGTGACGGATTTATATGACATAAGTATATTTACAGATGAGAATATGCTGGAATTTCAGAACAGGGAAACGCAGGAAAATACATACTATGCAGATGTGGGAACAAAGGTATTTTTAGATAACCGGGAACAAACAGAAAATGCATTTTTATCTGGTTTGTTTCTCCAAGAAGTAGCGGTCTCAAAAAAAGAGGAGTTTACGAGTGAATCAGAAACAATGAATATAGGAATTTTCTTGATTGGAGTATTTGTTTTCATAATTTTTGTATTAGCTATGCTCCGGTATAATATTTACAGAACAGTTAGGAGAAGAAAAGATGCAGATAACGGTAACCTTTATCGGTAAAGAAACCAGGATTGATTTACGAATCGATAACAGGCAGAAGATAATAGATACTATAAACACTGTGGAAGAAACGGGATGGTTATTTACAGACGGTGAGGATGAGAATTATTATGTGAAATCTTTACGGAAAAGCAGGCGGATTTCTGCCTTTTGCTCCTATGAAGAAGCTGGCATTTATTCAGGAGATATTCTGGAAGTTTGCGGCTGTGACATATGATATGATTTTTCACCTTAGATAAATAATAATAAGCAAAGAAAGGGGGAAGACAAATGGCTGATTTAGGTATAAAGGATCAGGCGATGCGGACTCAGATTAAAAAATTAAAAAATCTGAATAATGAGTTTCAAAAGCTGACGGAACAAATGACCAAAAGTGTTAATGCTTTGTGCAGTAATTGGAAATCCAAGTCAACAGAGACCTATAAGCAGGATTATGCCAAGCTTACAGGTAATTTTAAAAAGACTTCAGGAGTTGTCACTGATTTAATTAAATCAACAGAAAAATATTTGGAGGATATGGACAAGTTAGATGCGGCATATTCCAAGAGCAAAGTAAGTACAGGCGGCAAGTAGGAGTAACCGCAGAATAATCTGATAGAATATCATCGGATAACAATTTATTTTAGGAGGCTGCCATGTAACATGGCAGCTTTCGCTTTTAATAAATAAGTAATAAGACAAATGAGGAGAAAAAATATGGGTGCAGATGCAGAAAGACAGTTTTGTAAAAAAGAGTACCGGTTATCTGAGCTTAATGCAAAGAGTGGATATGATTATACAAGGATAAAAAATGCGGATAATATTTTCTTAAAATGTGATATTGCTGTGGAAAATGAGAAGGTAATGATTGCCTATGATATAGAGGGGAAAAAGGAATATGAAAAAATTTTTAAAGAAAGCCGAATAAGGAGACTGAAAGCATTATTAGATGTTGGCAATTTCAGGCATTACTGGGAGCAGTTTGTATTCTCTATCCGGCCGGAGAATTTATATTATGACATGTATGACAAAGTATTTGTCATGTTCCGGGATGTCCGGGATACGGATTATGTGTATGAAAAGCCGTCCTGCCTGGAGGAATATAAAGCACTGATAGGATGTACCTTATCAGGAAAATACAGTTTTGATGACTATTTTCAGGGCGGAATGAAGCTGTTGAAAAAGGATAAATTTCTCATGCAGATAGCGGAAGCAGAGGACTGGGAAAGCGTTATGAATGTACTGCAAGCGGAAACAGAGAGAGTGATTGCGTATAACAGAGAAAAACGGATAGAAGTAAACCGTTCTTCTTATAAATTTAATAAAAGGATGACGGTTTTTTCATTTCTAATAACCGGTATTTTTATAATCGTGTGCAGCTATTATGTGCTTTGGATAAGACCATATGATGAAGGAGTGATACAGGCAAACCGTTCTTATCTGGATATGAATTATACGGAAGTGATTAACAGCCTTGAGAAAATGAAGATTAACAGACTGGATAATTATGAAAAATATATTTTGGCAACATCCTACATAAAATGTGAGAATTTGACGGATGAGCAGAAAACAAATATTTTGGCAGCTGTAGAAATTCATGGCAATGAAAAAATATTGGACTACTGGATTCAAATCGGAAGGATGAATGTAAAGGATGCTGAAAATATAGCACAGCAGATATCAGACGACCAGCTTTTGGTATATGCCTATTTAAAGGAGAGATATATTTTAGAAGCAGATACTGCTTTATCCGGGGAAGAAAAAACAGCGCAGCTTAAGGACTTAGATGACAAAATTAAAGCTCTGACGGAACAGGAAAATACGGAAGAATAGATGCAAAACAGTAATGGCAAGGAGAGGAATATGGAAATTTTACTTATAAAGGAGAAAAATGGATATGTAGAAATGCCGGCAAAAGAGGTGGTACGGTATAAGGGGTTATCCATAGAGAAAGAGAAAATTAGTCCGTATAAATGGATACCATTGGAAAACGGGGCAGAGGTTTTTCTGAAAAATGGGACGGGGAGAATCTTTTTGAGAAAACGAGAACTGACAGTAGGTGACGAGAATGCGGATGTTGTTATCCCGAATAGTGATATAAGGGCAGTAATCTCGGAAAATACAATTACATTTTATAAAATGGATGCGCAGAAGGAGCCGCATATATTTGTAAATGGAAAAGAAATAGCATTTACACAAAATTCTGCATGCATAGAATATGAAGAGAGTGACATTGTCATGTTCCGGGATGTAGAATGCACTTTATGGAAGGAACGAATTGAATTAAACGGAGAAGACGGAAGCTTTTATACACATCTAGTGGAATTAAATGCCGTCGAACCTCTGACGAAGGAGAGTATACATTACAGGCGTTCCCCGAGGCTTGTTATGAATGCACCGGAAGAAAGCGTTGTGATTAACAGCCCACCGGAAAAGGCGCATTTTTCAAAGCAGGGAATTGTACAAATGATAGTACCTCCGTTAGTTATGATGGCTCTTACCGTTGCCACCAGCTTTCTGTCCAGCGGCGGTGCGTATGTGATTGTTACTGCTGCAATGACAGGTATGACCACAGTATTTTCCATCATACAGTATTTTAATGAAAAAAAGGATTGTAAGGAAAAGAATAAAAAGAGAAAAGAATTTTATGAAAATTATCTATTAGACAAACGAAAAGAGTTATTCCGGCTGCACAACAGGGAAAAAGCGGCGTATCACTATAACTATCCGGAATTATCTGAAATAGAGGAGATGATTCGAACCTTTAATAGCCGGTTATATGAAAAAAATTATAATGATGACGATTTTTTGCAAATCCGTATAGGTACCTGTGATGCAGCAGCCAGTTACCAGATTGAATTTGATGCACCGGAAATGGTAATGGATGAGGATGAGCTGGTGAAGGAAGCAGGCGCCCTTGTAGAGGAATTTTCTATCATACAGGATAAACCGGTTGTAATTGATTTAAAGAAAGCGCATCTGGGACTGGTGGGAGAAAAAAATCTGATTCATGAGCAGATAAAGCTATATATTGCGCAGTTGACATTTTTTCACAGTTATCATGATTTGCAGATAATTAATATTTATGACAAAAAATACAATGATGATTTTGCCTGGATGAACTGGTTTCCGCATCTAAAAATCCAGTCTATTAATGTAAATGGAAATATTAATTCCGAGAGAATGCGGGATCAGATTTTAGGAAGCCTGCAGCAGATATTGAAGGAACGGCAGATAAAAAATGAAGAAAAGAAAAAGGAGTCGCGTTATGTACCACACTTCCTTTTTATTATAGATGAGCCTAAGCTGATTATAGAACATGCAATTATGGAATTTCTTGGAAAATCTGATTTTACATTAGGCTTTTCGATTCTATATACAACCTATTTAAGGTCAAATCTGCCGGAAAATATAGGCACTGTACTTCTGTTAGAGGATTCGGAGCATGGCACCCTGCTGATGGAAGAAAAGAAGGTTATAGACAGGAAAATTAAACTTCAAAATTGCGGAAATGTAAAGCTTGAATGGATGGCAAGGAATGTCTGTGCACTGAAGCATGAGAAGGGAATGACATCTCATATTCCGAACAGTATTACCTTTTTTGATATGTATGGAATTAAAAGACCGGAGGAGTTGCAGATTGCAAAACGGTGGAAGGAGAACCAGGCATATAGGACGCTGGCAGTTCCGTTAGGGGTGCGTGCTGTGGACGACTATGTATATCTGAATTTACATGAAAAGGCACATGGACCGCATGGACTGGTGGCAGGTACAACAGGCTCTGGTAAGTCAGAAATTATTCAGTCTTATATCTTGTCATTGGTTGTAAACTTTCATCCGTATGAGGTTGGATTTTTGCTGATAGATTACAAGGGTGGAGGTATGGCGGGTCTGTTTAAGGATATGCCGCATTTACTGGGAACGATTACCAATCTGGACGGAAGTGAAAGCCAGCGTGCCATGGCATCTATTAAAAGTGAACTGGCGAGAAGACAGCGTATTTTTAGTAATCATAACGTTAATCATATCGATTCTTATAACAAATTATTTAAAAATGGGGAAGCGAAAGAACCTATTCCACATCTGTTTTTAATTAGTGATGAGTTTGCAGAGCTTAAGAAGGAACAGCCGGATTTTATGGCAGAGCTTGTGTCTACAGCGAGAATTGGCCGAAGCCTTGGGGTTCATCTGATTCTGGCAACCCAGAAGCCATCCGGTGTAGTAGATGACCAAATCTGGACTAACTCAAAATTTAAACTTGCTTTGAAGGTTCAGGATGAAGCAGACAGCAGGGAAATTTTGAAAACGGCAGATGCGGCAGGTATCACCCAGCCCGGACGCGCCTATCTGCAAGTGGGAAATAATGAGGTATATGAGCTGTTTCAATCTGCATGGAGCGGTGCAGCCTATAGCCGGGACGGAGAGAAAGAGGAGACGGATACGCGGGTATACCGGCTTAATGAATTGGGACAGGGCGAACTTTTGAATATGGATTTGAGCAGCGCGGATGAAGATACTTCGGTAAAAGCAACACAGTTAGATGTAACAATTCAATATGTAAAGGAGACATTTGAGCAGGAGGGAGTTCCTCCTGTGAAAAAACCATGGCTTCCACCTTTAAAGACGATGCTGGTGAGCCCACATGTGGAAAAAATAGCAGATATTACAGAGAAAAAGAAAACTGATTTGCAAATTGCTCTTGGCATGGTAGATATTCCGGAGGAACAGGCGCAGGAGGAATTGGTCATTGATTTGATGAAAGAGGGGCATATTGCATATTTTGCTTCAGCAGGCTATGGAAAATCAACGATGTTGATGACGGCGGTATTAAGTCTGGCAATAAAGAATGATGTAGAGCTTGTCAATTTTTATATTATCGATTTGGGAAACAGTGCGTTAATTCCTCTCAGTAACCTTCCGCATACTGCGGATTATATGCAGTTTGATGACACGGTAAAGATAGGAAAACTCATTCGGATATTGCAGGAGGAAATGAACGCCCGGAAGAAGCTGTTTGCAGAGAAAATGGCGCAGAATTTTGATGTATATAATCAGACGGCAGATGTACCGTTAAAGGCAATCGTGGTAGTGGTGGATAATTTTGATGTGGTAACGGAAATAGGGTATGACGAAGAAGAATTTTTTACCCGGCTGTCGAGAGACGGTTCCGGTTTGGGAATTTATCTGATTATTACTGCCACCCAAAGTGGAGCAGTTCGTTTTGCTACCCTCAACAATTTTAAAGTGAAAATAGCCGGATTTATGTTTGATGAATCGGAAGCATCATCCATTGTAGGCCGAAGTGATTATAAGCTTCCTGAAATACAGGGACGTGCTTTGGTGTCCTATCACAATGTAAATATTATGCAGATTTATACTATGGCAAATCTGTCAGACGAGGTTGGATATATAACCGAGATTAAGAATCTGATACAGAGACTTACTGAAAATTGTGGAGGAAAATGTGCTCCGAAAATACCTATGCTGCCAGACCAGTTTACCTCGGATATGCTGGCTGATTACGATAATGCAGGACTTGAAGCTGTTCTTGGTCTGGAAAAGGAGAAAGTGGAGGTAAGAGGATTAAACCGGGCAATGTCTCCGTTTATTATCATTGGAGAGCCGGCGAAGGGGAAAACAAATGTGTTAAATATAATACTTGACCAGATTATGGAAAAAGCGGTGGTTTATTTAGTTGATTCTAAAAAATTAAGCTTTTATTCCTATAATGAGAAGACAGAGTATTATCAGCCTGGCGGAGAAATTGAGGATTTAATAGACGAGTTAAATGAATTTGCCGAGGATAGAAATGCGCAGTTTAAGGCTGCTCTGGAGAAGGGAGCTGCTATTCCACCGAAGGAATTTTATCTGCAGCAGGAGCCGTATTATCTGCTGGTGGATGATGCGGACGATTTTATTGAAATGCTGGAGGACGATGCGGATGAATATGCAGAAATTATAAAAAGGGCAGTGGAATGCGGACTTATATTTATTGTGAATGTAAGTACTTCCGGGTTACGGGGATATGATGATTTGACATCATGGATTAAGACGGCGGTATATGGATTAGTACTGAGTGACCAGGGAATGAACAGTATTTTTCCGGTTGCCTATGACCGGGAGAATCCTGTGTTTGGAGATGGTCTGCTGTTTAAAAACGGCGCCTATGAACGTATCCGGATACCACAATGCATAGATTGAAAAGGAGGAGGCAATGGGAAATGGAGATAATACTGCACAGAAGAATCAGTTACAGCAGCAGATTCGGGATAAAAACAGTGAGGTCTTAAAGTGCGAAGGTATAAGAGAGCGGCTGTCGGCAGAAAAAGGAAAGCTGGAGAAATACCAGAAAAAATGGAAGGGACAGTATCAAAAGCATAATAATTCTAAAATAGCATCCCAGGTTGTGATAAAAAATGTATTTGAAGGAATCGTGGCAGATAAATTAAAAGGTTATTATGGCAGACAGGTGAAAAATATGTGTCAAACAAATAAAGAGGTGCTGGATTTGTGCAAAGAGCTGGAATCCCAAATCCGAAAACTGAATACACATATAGCAGATTTAAAGGGAGAAATCACGGATGCCAATACGAAGCTGAAAGGTATGGAGGAGTAGGATATGTGGGAATTAAACATGAGGGAAGAGGAATACAATAAAATGCAGAAAAAGCTGGCAGATTATCACGAAGACGAACTCGAAAGCTTAAATGCCGTAATATCGGACCTTGAAAGGCTTCTAGGAAATGATAAGGATTTTCACCTTCAACAGACTGGAAATAATCTGCTGGCATTATTGAATGTAATAAAACAGGATATTCTTCCATTAATAGACAGTACATTTCAGGCTACCGAGCAGTATGTAGATACGATAATTACCAGTTTTAATAATATTGATACACTTTGTTAGGGGGCACTTATGGGAAATATTATACTTCAATCCGTAGTGGTAAAGGCAAAGACTGCCGGGATAAAGAAAAAGATACAGTCAGAAATTTTAGATGCTAATAAGAAAAACACAAAAAAATTGAAACAGTTTATGAAAAATTCAAAGGGACAGAATGTGGACGCACTAAAAGAACAGATGGATAAAGAGTCTCAGCTTGTAAACGGTCTGGGGGATTTGCTGACAGATATGGTGGAATACATAGATATGATTTGCGATGAATTTGAACAGCTGGACAGAAAATATGCAGCAGAGAAATTAGATTGATGGATAGTGGAGGGAGAGAAATGGCAAAATTACAGAAAGATAAGGCATTTAAAAGCAATGAATTAAAGGAACTGGCAGATGTGGGAAAAAGGACATTGAAGATGGCAGAGGATGTCAGTGATGATGTGAAAAAAAGCCTGGCGGAAATCATGGCACAATATAACCAGATACCAGCCCAGGCAAGGCAGGAGGGAGTGGAGCGTGCTGTAAAGAGTGCACAGAAGCGGATACAGAGTGGTAAATACAATCTGGAGAAAAAGCGTCTGGAAAATACCATAAAAAGAATGGAAGAGGCTGTTCCGCAACACGATAAGGAATGTGCTGGACAATTAAAGCAGCTGTCAGGGGCATGTGACCGCCTGTATGCAAGAATTACGGATTTGGAACGGTTCCTGCAAAAAGGGAAAATGAATCTGTCTCCGGGGCAGTTTAAAAAAGAGCTGGAAGAATATCAGAAAAAATGGGAAGAAGAGGGGAAGGCGTTAGAAGCTATATTAGAGGCGGTGAAAGCCGGATTAAAGGGGCTGGCGTTAAAAAGCTGCATGTACTCCAGGGACCCGGTAAACCTGTCTACCGGTAATTTTATTTATGATAAGACAGATATAAAAATTAAGGGAGAGCCGGGACTGCTATTCCGCCGGTTTTATAACGCATTAGAAACGCGGAAGGGGGTTATGGGAACCGGTTGGATTCACAATTATGAGATATGTATCGTGAAGGAAAAAAATGGAATACATATATTTCTGGAAGACGGAAAGGAGGAGTATTACGAAGAGAATGGGGAGGGATGTTTTGAAAGCGTAGTTGGAAATCTGGCAACGGTAACCGGAACGGAGGAGGGCTATCTGTATGAACGGACAGATGGACACCGGTATTATTTTGACCAGAAAGGACGATATGTCCGTTATGAGGATGAAAAAGGAACAGCTCTTTTTTTGTCCTATAATGAAGAGGGTAAGCTGGAACGTGTACAGGAGGAAACAGAGAATGCGGCTGTTTCTTTTCTTGCTTATGGGTATAACGAGGAGGGACTGCTTGCGGAAGTGACGGATCATACCGGCAGACATGTCCGGTTGTTATATGAAGGAGAAAGGCTTTCCCGGGTGGAAGCGCCTGCCGGAACGGTATATGGCTACAAATATGATTCCAGTGGAAGACTGGCACAGGTGGAAAATGCTGCAGGAACGGTGACGGTGAAAAATATTTATGACGGTGAGGGGAGAACGAAACGGCAGGTATTTCCGGATGGAAGCAGGATGAAATACCGCTATATGGATGCGGACGGACAGGTAGAGCTGACCGAGCGGAACGGGGCAAAAATCATTTACTGCCATGATGCCTTATACCGGAACACGAAGACCATTTATGAAGATGGGGAAGAACTATATACCTATGACCGGAATAACCAGAGGACTTCTTACACGGATAAAAATGGAAACCGTACTGTATATGCCTATGAAGACAGGGGGCATCTGACAAAGGTGGTGGATGCATTGGGAAACAGAGCTTCCCTGACCTATAATGGAAATGGAAAGCTGATGAAGGTGTCGTTAAATGGAGTTGAAAAAATACGAAATCATTATGACAGGAACGGAAACCTTGTTAAGACTTCTGGCACACAGGGTATAATGGAGTTTGAATATGACCAGAAGAGGAGACCAGTCTGCATTGTACAGGCAGATGGAAGCAGGCTGGAGCTTGGCTATGATGCGAAGGGGAATGTGGTAAAGCTTACCGATGCGGCAGGGAATGATACGCTGTTTACATATGATGAACTGGGGAGAGTGACGGAAAGCCGGGACGGAAACGGGAATGTAACAAGATACCGCTACAATGAGAAGGATGAACTGATAGCTGTTACCAATGCAGAGGGCAATACAAAGGAATATGAATACAATCATGGCGGCAAGGTAACAAAAATTACGGATTTTGACGGAAGCATTACGGAGCTGGCATATAATTGTTTAAACCGTGTGGAGCAGGTGACGGATGCAGAGGGAAACCGGACTACCTATGCCTATGACAGGATGTGGAATGTTGCAGCGATAGAAGAACCAGAGGGTGGAAGGACGGAATATGTATACGATTTGCAGAACCGCCTGGAGATGGTGACAGATGCAGAGGGAAACAGCGTAAAGTATGTCTATGATGCCTGTGGAAACCGGACACAGGTACAGGGAAAGAATGGAGAACAAACCTCGTATGTCTATGATGCATTAAACCGTATGGTAAAGGTTACAGAACCGGATGGGATTGTTACGGAATTCAGCTATGATGCAGAGGGAAAAATGACAGAGATAAAGGATAGTATAGGCAATTTCAAAAAAATGGTGTATAATGAAGCTGGTAAGTGTATTTCTGAGACAGACCAGCTGGGGAGAGAAAAGAAATACCAATATGATGTCATGGGAAACCAGACGGTTTTTATCGATGCAGCCGGGAGAAAAACCCAATATTATTATAAAAAAGGCGGACAGCTGGAAAAGGTGGTGTACCCGGACGGCACATGGGAATGCTATGCTTATGACGGGTGTGGAAATGTAATCCGGAAGGAGCATGCGGGAGGCTACACTGTGGAATACCAGTATGACTGCCTGAACCAGCTGGTCCGGATGCAGAGCAGCACAGGACAAACCAAATGCTACCAGTATGATGCGGTGGGAAATGTAACAGCTGTGACAGATGCAAACGGAAATGAAACCCATTACCACTATAATCGGAATGGTGTGCTTTCTGGTGTGAAGGATGCAGAGGGGGGAATGGCAGAATACCACTATAACCGGAATGGATTTTTGGAAGAGGCTTTACAGCTGGGAAGAGAAGGAGAGGAGGAAGAGCCGAGAAGAATCCGCTATGGAAGAAACCATCTGGGACAAGTGACCGAAGCGGAGGATGCCTTTGGACGAAAGGAATATTTTGTCTATGACAGTGACGGGAGACTGGCAGAGAAGACAGACCGGGACGGAAACCGCACTGAATATACCTATAATAACATAGGTCAACCTCAGAGGATTATTTATGGAGACGGAAAAGAAGTACAGTTTACTTATAATGCGTTAAGACAGCTTCAGGAGGTAAAGGACTGGCTGGGAACCATGACCTTTACCCATGATGAGGAAGGTCGTCTTACCGATGTGACAGACCAGAGGGGAAAGAAGGTACAGTACCGTTATGGTTCCTTCGGAGAACGGGAAGCGGTCATCTATCCGGACGGAACGGAAGTAACCTACAGCTATGATGAACTGTTGCGGTTAAGCAGCCTTAAGAGTGGCAGCCGGGAGGCAAGCTACCGCTATGATGTCATGGGAAGACTTGCGGCAAGACAAACCAGTGAAGGCATCCTTACGGAGTATGGTTATGATGCAGCGGGACTGCTGTCCACCCTTACCCATACAGGGGCAGCGGGACTCATAGAGGCTTACCGGTATGACTATGACCCGGCAGGAAACCGTATCCGGGAGGAACGCTTCCGGCAGGACTTAGAGGAGGAGAACGGAATCTATACCTATGGCTATGACAATCTGCACCGTCTCATCCAGACGGCAAAGGATGGGAACATTTTGCGGGGTTATCGTTATGACAGCTTTGGAAACCGTACGGAAAAGACGGAAGGGGGAGTACATACCCGTTATATTTACAATTCCTTAAACCAGCTGATTCAGGATACAGACGGCTTATCAGAGCACCACTATGAATATGACAACCGGGGAAACATGGTCAAGACACTGGAAAATGGAACCCTGCAGCATGCCTATGAATTTGGAGCCATGAACCGTATGACAAGGGCAGTGGACGGAATGGGAAATATGGCGGAGTATGCCTATAACGGATTAGGACACCGTACCGGAATGCGGCAGGGAGTGATTGGCCGTCCGGTAAGCCAAGGGTTATCCGGGCATAGGACAGAGGGAGCTCTGGATTTTGGAGCAGATAACTTTGTTCCGCAGACACCGGAGGTATGGAGTAAAGAGACAGCGTATATCCTAGATTTTACCAAAAACTACCATAATCTGTTGCAAAAGGAAGAGTGTGGAAATGTCCAGAGCTATATCTGGGACAGTGAAGTCCTGTTCATGGAAGAAAACGGAGAGAGCTACAGTTATCTAAATGACATGCAGGGAAGCGCTATGCGGTTGTTAAACCATGGTGTGGAAAGTGAAATCACCTACCGTTATGATGAGTTTGGAACAGACCTTTTAGGAAATCAGGGACAGCTCCAACCATTTGGCTATACGGGATATCAGAGAGATACCGTAGCGGGGACATACTATGCCCAGGCGAGGGAGTATGATGCGTGGAGCGGAAGGTTTACCA
>URMF01000027.1 GCA_900548855.1 uncultured Eubacteriales bacterium | reverse complement strand
AAGCACCGACGGCTCCAAAGTACCTGCTTATGGAGTTGTATATGTTGCATAACGTAATGTAAAATTAAGAGAGTTTCGCAATTACCTAATAAAGAGGAAGTGGAAAAAATGGGAATACAGGAATATTTATCTGATTTGTTAAATAATCAGTTGGGAGAGATAAAATACAGATACAGAGTAAAAATAGTAGAGGACATTAAAGACAGGATGTGTTCTCTCCTATCCAGATGGGAAGAGGAGGATTTTAGGAAAACGATTCTATTTGTAACGGATGAAGAGGCATTGTTTTATGAGCCGCCAGCACCGGATGATGTGAGGAGATTTGTTGTGGCAACAATCCGGAACAGTATGCTTGAGGTGGCTGCCAGCGTTAATTGTAATCAGTTTAAGATGTCGGAATCTTTATCGAATGAGAGGATAAAAAGCATAACATCAAATGCAATTTGCTATTTTAGACAATGTGAGTTTGAAACCCTGCAGAATGAGGCGAGAAATATGCAATATGTAGATGTATATGGAGAAGCAATTCAAAAATATCCATTGGCATGGACTGTGTTAAAAAGGGCGGCAGCAACAGATGACAGGGAAGATGTGTTTGAAACGGTACATGAAGTCAATTTGGAAACCGTGAAAGGAATATTTTCTGAAAATAAATGTAAGGTAGCAATTTGTGATGGATATAGTTTAGAATTTGACGAGCGCTTGCAGGAAGAATTGGAAAATGTAATATTAGGCAGGATAGATATATTTTATGTGGATTGTTTTAAGGGGTTATCAAGAAACTTTGAAAAGGTATTACATGTACTCCAAATCGTTTTAGAAAATGGAAAGGCTTTTGTAACCTGCAATTATTATATTAGTGATGGGCGTATAGAAAAGCGAAAAAGAATCTTAAGAGCATTTCATGATGAGTGCGAAGTATATGACAACATGCGAAATCTTACCGGGTTACCTCCATTTTTTAAAGATGTATTAGTTACTTTTTGTGAATAGCAGGTCGGAGGGCAGAAACATGACATTGAATCAGTTAAAATATATGATTGCAATTTCAAAAGAAAACTCCATTAATGAAGCGGCAAAGAAGCTGTATATTTCACAGCCGAGCCTGACGGCTTCCCTTCAGGCATTAGAGAAAGAGGTAGGCTTTGATATCTTCCTACGTTCTAAAAGCGGAATATCCTTAACGGTGAAGGGCTCAGAGTTCTTAGGATATGCCAAGTCTGTTGTTGAACAATATGATATACTGGATGCAAAATATATATCAAAAAGTAATATAAAGAGGACATTTCATGTATCTATGCAGCATTATACCTTTGCCGTAAATGCATTCATCGAGGTAATTAATCAGTATGGCATGGATGAATACGAGTTTGAAATTCATGAAACAAAGACCCATGAAGTAATTGAAAATGTGAAGAACCAGAAGAGTGAAATTGGTGTACTGTATCAGAATGATTACAATAAAACAGTCTTAGATAAAATATTTAGTGAAGCGGGACTTACATTTACACCGTTGTTTGATTGCGGCATTTATGTTTACATGAGTAAAAGTAATCCACTTGCCAATCGGACGGAAATTACGATGGAGGATTTGGATGAATATCCATGCTTGGCATTTGCGCAGGGAGATTACAATTCCTTTTATTTTGCGGAGGAGGTATTAAGTACATATGAATATAAGAGGCTGGTACGGGCAAATGACAGAGCGACTCTTCTCAACCTGATGGTAGGAATAAATGGTTATACCTTATGCTCTGGAATCATATGTGAGGATTTAAATGGGTCAGACTATTGTGCAGTAAAATTAAAAACGGATGAAAAGATGACCATCGGATATATATCCAGAAAAGCATCTATACTAAGTGAGATGGGGAAAAAATATATAGAGGAATTGAGTAAATACAAAGAGAAGGTTTTGGCATCAAAATTGGTGCGCAGTAAATAATATTAGTTGTTGGTGCGATGACGAGATAGGAACTGTCACAGTGGTTCGTGTATTTTATGGAGGTTGTGACATCGAAGAAATTATTAATTTAAATGAATAAACAGTAATGACAACGGGACCAGAAAAGGAATATGCCTATAACGGGTATGAAATCTCAATTCAAATAATCAGAAACGATTTCCACAGCTATTTCCCTTGCCTTCGTACTGGACACATCCCTGTTTTTCCATAAATTAAAACATTGGATTCGTTTGGCTCTGACAGCAGCACCATTTATTTGTTCAAAATAATTTGACCAATCCACTTCTGCTGTTATTGGTTCAACAGCTTCTTCCTGAATTTCGTCTGCCGTGTTTTCTGCCTGCGTTGTTTGTTCTATGGCTGCGGCTTCCATTGGGTTCCTCTCTTCTGACATCTGTATTTCCGAAGACGGATGATTGACCAAGCGATTGCTTTCTTTTGCACACCCTGTCAAAGTCAAAACGGAAAGTATTAAAATATAATAATAAATTTTAAAGGATATATTTATTTTTCTCATAAGCTGCCTCTCTGTAGTTTCCGGTTCATAACTTTCTAAAGAAGATATTAAATGCGCTATTTGTCATAGCCTTTCCTGCTGCCCATAATGCTGTTTTAGTAACAATATTTTGACTTTTTTATCATACCACAATTCCAGGAACGTGGAAATATCCGGTTTTCCGGGCTGATTTCCGACTTCAAGAACTTATTGCCGGGAGTTCACCATTTCCAATCAAACCTCATATAATATTTTAGAGTGATGAAATGAAAAGAAATACGAATCTAAAACGTGGAATAAATTTGCATAATCTATGACAAACAGAAAAATACCATATCATTTTTATAATCTATATGAAGTAAAGTTTGAATTAGAAAGGAGATTATTATGGGTGAAGAAATGGAAAGCCTGCTGTATGAAGAGGTAGACAGAGCAGGTTATGACGAAACAGGTAAGGTAACGTGTATGGACAAAGACAAAGCAGGCTGTTCTGCGGTAGGATATCAGGATGTCAATGTCTGCATTCCTGTTACCATTAAACCGTTTGGGGAAGCCGGCAATGCTAAAACAAAATGTCTGGGCAAGGCTATTGTATCATCTGATTGTGACAAATGTCCGGGAAAGCCTGGAGATGTATGCAAGTTTACCATCAGCCAGAAGCTGCGCGTTGAAGTTCCCGTTGTCTTTGGCGCAAGAGCAGAGGTTGGGGAAGCATCCATTGATTGCGGTTGTGCAGAGAGTGATAAGTGTGAGTAACAGATTATAACGCAGCTGTAAAGTGCTGTATTGTAAGGAATAAAATAATCATTGGAATCTGCCGTTGGGTGGATTCTGATGGTTATTTTTGTTACCGGGCATATGAGAAAATGCACAATATTTTAAAATTCCAATATAGTATCTTATAAGGATGTATTAGGAGAAGATTTTATAATGGAAGAAAAGGAAAATGCCCTGGTCAATACCTGTAATTTTATGGATGTAAAGCCGATTATGATGGATTTACCTTATCCACCTATTCGGGTAAGTGGGAAAAACCAGGCGTATGCGAGTCTGCTGAATATGGATTACTGTGGTTCTGTATCGGAAATGTCTGCCATCACACAGTACATTAACAACGAAAACCGTTTAGCTTGTGAAAAATGTCCTCTGGCAAAAACCATTTTAGGAATTGCCATGGCGGAAATGATTCATTTGCAGAAATTAGGGGAATTGATTTTCCTTTTGGGTGGTAAGATTGGTTTTGCAGTAAAGCAAAAGGATGGAAGAATGAAGCTGTGGACACCAGAATATCTAAACATTCCAGAGCATGCCAAAAGGATGCTGTTTGCGGATATTGAGTCGGAAAAAGCGGCAATCAACCAGTACAGGATGCATATGAAAATGATAAATGACAGCCATGTCAATGCAGTATTGGCACGGATTATCAAGGATGAAGAGTATCATATCATGCTGTTGCAGACACTGGTAAAAGAATTATAAATGCCAAGAACAAAAATATAGGTTACAACAGGTGACTATATATACGATGTTTTTGACAATTCTGGTATGGAAGACGGATGCATTGTAACTATTGACATTACATCATCCGCAGAGTAGAATATACTAAAAAACAGCAAATAGAAGTTAAGTGGGGTACAAATATATGCAGATTTCAAGCAGATTTACAATTGCGGTTCACGTTTTCACCTGTATTGATACCTTTGAGAAGGATTATAAGATTACCAGTGAGTTTCTTGCTTCCAGTGTGAACGTGAACCCGGTTATTATCCGGAAACTATTGCAACAGCTAAAAGCAGCGGGATTAGTAAATGTAGCAAGGGGCAGCGGCGGTGCATCCATCGCAAAGCCATTAAAGGAGATTACATTTCTTGATATATATAAAGCGGTAGAATGTGTGGAGAATGACACGCTGTTTCATTTTCATGAAAATCCCAATGTCGATTGTCCAGTGGGCAGAAATATCCATTTGATATTAGATGATAAGCTTAAACGGGTGCAGGATGCAATGGAACGGGAGCTGGCATCCATCACGTTAGAGGATGTCAAAAGGGATGTGGCAGTGTATATCAGCCAGCAATAAAGAGGGGGAGGAAACCAGAGGATGAAAAATCTTCAAATTGCTATATGTGAAGATGACCTTACAGACCAGAAATGGCTTACAGACACATTGCAGGCGATTTTGGACGGTTATGGAATAGATTATCAGCTTAGATATTTTCTCAATGGAGAGGCTTTGCTGGCGTCGAATATTGATTTTTCCTTAATTTTTATGGATATTGCTATGGAAGGGAAGAACGGTATTGAAACCGGCAGACAGATTTATAGCAAAAATCCATATGTTAAAATTATCTATCAGACAAACTTTGGAAACTATTGCCGGGAGGCTGTCAATACCGTACATGCATTTGCGTTTTTAGAAAAGCCGCTGGCGGAAGAAATTGTGCATGAACAGATTGACGAGTTTTTGAAACAGAGCAGGAAGGAAGAGCTTTGTCTGGAATTTCATAAGGTTTTTTTTATGGAGAATGGCATTTGGACGGAAAAACCAATCGTACAGATTCCTGTGAATGCCATTTATTATTTTGAAGTCCTAAAATCCCGGAAGAAAATAAAAATTGTGACAGAGCATGGAAGCTATGAATATTCGGATACAATGAAGCATTTAGAAGACCGTCTGAACTCCTTTGATTTTGCAATCAGCTGCAGGGGTATTTTGGTAAATTTAAGGAAGGTTGCAAAAATCAAAGATTATAAGGTTTATATTAAAAATGGGGAGACGGTGGCACTTTCGCAAAAACGGTCGGTTTCGTTTAAAAAATGCCTCAATGAATGTGTGCACAAAGGAGAATAATATGGAACAATTTGTTTATCTGTGCAGCTGTTTATTTTCAGATGCGGTCGGCATAGGCCTGACCATGCAGTTTTTGGAGGATAGATATCAACGTATTTATGATAGAAAATGGATTTATTCAGGAGCATTTGTGGCAGCTGTTTTGGTTACAGCGCTGGTTAATCAGGAGCAGAGTCCTTTTTGGAATATGACAGCGTTCTTTCTGTGTTGTGGCGTATTAAGCGGCCTGTTATATTCAGGGGGCCGCCTAAAGGGCTGGGGAAGAATTCTGGAAACGGAGCTTTTCTATATTTTTCTGGCTGTGCTTGAGGGAATAGGTGGTTTCCTTTTGGATGTAATTTTCAAATACAGTAATATCTTCGTGGAGGATGAGATTTTAAGAGGAATCATAGTAGTTCTATTCTCTAAGATGGTATTGCTTTTTTTATATTATATAATAATGCGGAGGTTCTGGAAAAAAAATTGGCAAAAGCATACAAGAGAGTATTTACTTTATCTGTTGATGATGGTGTATAGTATTGTAAATATGATTGTAATTACCATGGGACATAACCAGATAACGGATTATATTGTGTTGTGTGTGAGCTTTGGATGTCTGTTGTTGACCACTTTGTATGCCTTTTATTATATGCAGATATCCGACGAGAAAGAAAATCTTGATACGCAGTTAACCTTGATGAAGCAGCAGGAAAGATTGCAATTTGAATATTATAAAATGCAAAAGGAAAAATATGAGCAATCCATATCGATTCTTCATGATGTCAGCAAGCATATCCGTTCCATTGAAGGATTATATCAATCCAACCAGATGGAAGAAGCGCTTGCCTATACCAAAGAGATAGACGGAATTTTAAGACCTCTGATTCCGGTCAGATATTCAGATAATCCTATGTTTGATATCCTTTTAGCAGAGCAGAAACGCAATATGGAAAAACAGGGGATTTCCTTTCAGGTAAATCTGGCAGGAGTGGAGCTTGGATTTATGGAACCGATGGATGTTACCACATTATTTGGCAATTTATTGGAGAATGCCATGGAAGCATGCAGGAATTGCACAGGGGAAAGAAGTATACGGCTAGAGGTAAAGAGCCAATATGATATGCTTGTTATCCGTATTGAAAATACGATAGAGAAAGAGGTTTGCCTGGTGGATGGACGACCAGTGCATCCGGGAGAGGAAAATACGGGAATAGGAACCTTAAATGTCATGCAATGTGTGGAAAAATACGGCGGAAGTATTATTTATAAAAACAACCGGAATCGATTTATCTGTGATATTCTGCTTAACAACCTGCTTGATAGCTAGGAGCATATGTGAGTATTTCGAGGAAAAAAACTGTATATCGGGGAATTTGCTGGGATTTTTTTAATGAAGTGTTAAAATAAAAAAGCAGGTGTTTTATACATAAATCAATATAAAAGGAGAATAAAAATGGCACTGAAAGAAAAAGAAAAGCAAAAATGGGAAGAAGCATTGGTGAACCTGAATTTGATGGAAGCGAATGACGAGGTAGAAGATGCTGTTATGGGAAATAGCCGCAGCATGATGAGCTGGGAGCAGGGTGATTTTGTATTTACGAAAGAACGGTTTATTTTTAGCTGTAGAAGTCTTATTCCAACCTGCAATTTCAGCATAAAGTATTCTGATATCCGTTCCATCAGCAAATGCTTGGCGAATGGATTTTTCCCGATGGGAATCAAGATTGAGGCATTCAATCCGGAAAAGAACAAAGTCGAAACATACAAATGCTGTGTTTCCAAGAGGGATAAATGGATTGGCCTGCTTTCTGAAAAATCTGGTGTTTCCTGTTCTTAAATAAAGTTAATGTACAGCAAAGCGTATAAGGTATAAATATAAAACGGCTGTGTGAGAGTTTTTGTATGACTTTCATACAGCCGTTTTTTGATATATGCAGGAATATTGGAATGCTGCAAGGTGTCTTTATACAGGTATCTTTAATTTAAAAAAAATCTTGTTGTAACTATTGACATTACAACTGGACTGTGGTAGTATTTGGTTGTAACGAAGAAAGTTACAATAAAATATAAGGAGGATGCGACTATGAAAATAGCAGTTGTATGTGCAAACGGAAAAGCAGGTAAGTTAATTGTTAAAGAGGCGGTTGAGAGAGGACTGGATGTGACCGCAGTTGTCAGAGGAGAAAACCAGACAGCCGCAAAGAATGTCATTCAGAAGGATTTGTTTGATTTGACTACAGCAGATTTAGAGTCCTTTGATGTGGTGGTAGATGCATTTGGTGCGTGGGCAGAAGAGATACTTCCACAGCATAGTACTTCTTTAAAGCATCTGTGCGATATTCTTTCTGGTAAGGAAACAAGACTTTTAGTCGTAGGCGGAGCCGGAAGTCTCTATGTGAACCCAGAGCATACGGCACAGGTTATGGACGGTCCAGATTTTCCGGATGTATTTAAGCCGTTGGCAGCAGCCCAGGGAAAGGCGTTGGAGGAGCTTCGCTTAAGAAATGATGTGAAATGGACATTTATAAGTCCTGCCGGTGACTTCCAGGCAGAGGGTGAGAGAACCGGGGGATATATTCTTGCAGGTGAAGAGCTTACGCTAAATGATAAGGGTGAAAGCATCATCAGTTATGCGGATTACGCAATTGCAATGGTGGATGAGATTACAAAGGGAAAACACATTCAGGAAAGAATCAGTGTTGTGAGAAAATAATTGGTTGATTTGTGATATTATAAGAAATATGTGATATGATTTAGGAAAAACAGATAGAGGGCGTAATACAGAAAGGCAGGGAATGATGGTGGATAATTTGAAAACGCAGGAGGACAGACTGGATTATCTGCTCCGAAAATTCAAAGAGGACTCTGTACAGTACAGGGATTTGGAGGTTCGGGATGCTTATGAGAATAAGCGCATGGCATTGCGCTCTCTTATGAATATCCGTATGCCGAAAAGGATGTCAGAGGATGTTCTAAGTGTACAGGATGTATTTCTAAAAAAAGAGACAGAAGAAAAGGGCATTGTGACATGGGAGGATATTAAGACTATTGGAGAGCAGTATGGGAGTAAGCATCCTTTTGCAGACAAAATCTCCATCTGGCAGGGTGATATTACAAGGCTTCAGACCGGGGCAATTGTAAATGCTGCTAACTCGCAACTGCTGGGCTGTTTCGTTCCATGCCACAGATGCATCGATAATGCAATCCATAGTGCGGCAGGTATAGAGCTCAGGGAGGAATGTAACCATTTGATGAACCGGAAGCGTATCCGGTATGGGCAGTCCTTTGAGGAACCTGTCGGGCAGGCAGAGCTTACAAAGGGTTATAATCTTCCGGCACAGTATGTCATTCATACAGTAGGTCCGGTTGTCGGATATCAGCTGACAGATTCCTTAAGGGAGGATTTAAGGAACTGTTACCGGAGTGTATTAAAATGCTGTGTGGAAAACGGCATCCGCAGTGTGGCGTTCTGCTGTATTTCCACTGGGGAATTTCACTTCCCGAATGATGAGGCAGCAAGGATTGCAGTGGCAGAGGTTACAGCATTTCTTGAGGAATATGGAGAACAGTTTGACAGGGTGATTTTTAATGTGTTTAAAGATTTAGACAGAAAGTGTTATGAGGATTTGGTATAATGAATTTTTCAAATTTTTTAAGTGGTATGCCGGCTAAAGATTATATTTTCCAACATATTCCTTATGAGAGACAGATAGAAAGAGCCGCAGAAATGATTAAAAATGCAGATGCAGTACTGATTGGGGCAGGTGCAGGACTTTCCACAGCAACAGGATTAGAATATGGTGGGAATCGGTTTACGGACAATTTTAGCGAATTTATAGAGAAATATGGTTCCGAATATATGAGAGACATGTACAGTGCCGGGTTTTATCCATTTCCCACAGAGGAAGCAAAATGGGGTTACTGGTCTAAGCATGCTTTTCTAAACAGGATTGAACCGGATGCACTTCCGCTTTATCGGAAGCTTTATGAAATGGTAAAGGAGAAGCCGCATTTTGTTCTTACCACTAATGTCGACCACCAGTTTTGGAAAGCTGGATTTGAGGATGAGGCTATTTTTGCCACTCAGGGCGACTACGGGGAAATCCAGTGTCAGCGGGGATGCCACGATATAACATATGATGCAGTGGATATGTTTAAGCAGATGAACCAGGCAAGAAGGGACTGCCTGATACCGGCTTACATGGTTCCAAAGTGCCCGGTGTGTGGTGGAAGTATGGCGATACACTTACGCTGTGACCAGTATTTTGTGGAGGATGAACACTGGCATGAGGCAGCGGAACGGTATGCAGCATTTTTAAAGAAATATAGTAAGAAAAATGTGGTGTTGCTGGAATTAGGAGAGGGATTTAACACCCCAACAATCATTCGTTTTCCATTTGAGAAGATGATGAGGGAAAACCAGAATTGGAGGCTGGTCCGGATGAATCTTAAGGAAGCGGTGGTGCCGGAAAGTTTTGGAGACAGGGCGGTAGGAATCAATGAAGATATTGCAAGGGTGATTGAGGATGTAAAAGTATTTCAATCAGTTTACACAGTCCATTCATAATGTGTTATAATTTGTTATGTAAGCAGGAGCCATATGGTGTAGCGGATATGCATACTGGGAGGAGGGATGGTACGGGTATGATGAGTGAATTTTACAAAGCTCCCAATATTAATGGTGTAAAAGTGCCGTATGATGCAGGTATAAAAGAACTGGAAAAAGGATTAAACGGTCCAATGAAAGATTATGTGGTGTGTTTAAGGGCACTTGCATGGAAGGGAAATTGGAAGTCCTTTCATATATTGAAAAATGAACTTAGAAACAGGGATTATTATCGCAGACGTGCCGCATTGGAAAATATCTCGTATCACAGACTCTGGAATACCTCTCCGGATCTGGTAAGAGAATTATTGTTAGATCATAGTGAGTATGTTGTTAAGCTGGCATTAAGATTATTAAACACATATGGAGGCGGTGATGTTACAAATGAAGTAGTCATCGCTTATGATTTTTGGAAAGAAAATGAGGAAATACGGACTGCCTGTATTCAGTATTTTGAGAGAGAACATGTTGATTATCATAATCTGGTGTGGGAATATACCAATAAAAAGCAGGACTGCTGAATCAGGATGTTTTTTATAAAGGATGTTCTCAAGAAAAGCCAATTGGAAGCTGGGATGAAAATGAAAAAATGTCAGAATATCTGTCTGTAATACATAACTATTTTCCGGAATATTCTTTGGAAGATGCCCGGCTTGTATTGTATGAATTGTCGGAGGAGGGATGTGGATATGCGGCAATTACAGCCACATTAATGCATTTTTTTCGCCATAACAGCTATCATTTTATGAATACATTTGGTTTTCCGATGTATGACCAAAAGGGGCAGAGCAATGCGGATTTACTGCTGCTGCATTTTTACTGCATGACGGATGAAGATAATCATGGAATGACAATTGGTCAGATGATGAGCCGGTTTAGAAGATTTGCAAAGGAATACCACTTGAAGGCTAAGATGGATACATTGTTAAAGGTAGGTTCAAAACAGTTGGGGAAGAAAGATACCTATATCATTGTTATGGCAAAGAATTTTGTTTTATTGGATGAACGCAGAAAAAAGATATATGTAGACGAATGGCATTATATGAATCTGCGTGATATAGATAAGGATGGGAATATGACGGTATCTAGCTGGGGGAAAAATTATATTTTAAGGAAAGCAGATATTGCAGGCAGAATGTATTTTGTCCGTGTGCAGTATGCAGCAAATAGATATTAGTACAACGAATATTCTTCTCTCACCCCAGAGGTCGCAACTCTGGGGTTTTCTTTGCAGAAGTTCCTTTACTTTTGGTAAAAAGGTTATAAGACAATGTTTTCAGATTATTCTTTCTTTGTCAAATCTACAATCAACTCTGAGAATATCCCTGAAACACTAAGTTCGTTTTCGCCGTCAACAAAATTATCATACTCTATTACATTATTTTCTTTTATATAATAAACATCACATTTTCGACCTTTGTTTATGACATTTACCATATTTTCTTCCGGAATATGAACAATTGCTTTTGCCTTCCATTGGTTGACATCCAATCTGCCTGTGATTTTATCAATGGTAATGTCATAATCCGTTTTTGCGGTAAATTCCAGACTGCCGCTGCTGTCTGAAATCAGAACCTGCTCCGCATCACCGTCATATTCTAAACGGCGTAGATGAAGATTCTTTATTACAAGAAGCTTAACAGAGGCGTCTAGCTCACAATGGTCAGAGTATTTATCCGGAAGGATAATCTCAACTATCAGGGAATCTTCTGCCTCATAGCGGCTTATTTTGTTCTTGTTAAGGCAATTTACATCCAGCTTGTTTTTCTTTTCATCCAGCCTGATTTTAAACATGGTGCCTAAATTTTCAAAGGTTTCGGAAGACAGCTTAATATGCAGCTTTTCGTCTGTTCCGGAAGACAGTATGATGGTAGCTGCATTTCCGATATTGATATCAAAATGTTTCTCACAGTCAATGTCATAAACGGTTTCACTGGTATAAACAGGTGTTGTCTGTTTTTGTCTTGCGCCAGAATCCCGAAGCAGTTCGTCTAAAGTAGTTTTAAAAATTTCTGCTATGATTACCATATTTTCTACATCTGGTAATCCCTTTCCTGTTTCCCATTTCGTAATCGCCTGTCTTGATACGCCGATTTTTTCGGCAAGCTGCTCCTGTGACAATCCTTCGTTTTTTCGTATTTCTTTTAATTTTTCTGAAAAATTCATAATAGACCTCCCTATTTTATGATTTTTATACAATTGTTTATTTTACACAACGTGCGGTTTCAAAAACAGAGTTTCGCAATCACCTGTTTATATTATTCCTTTAAAAGGGAATATGCGGTAATTCTTTTAATTGGTGCTGCCAGAAGTACGCTGATGAAAAACGCCACGGCAGTAAAAATAATTGCTGCTGCAAGCAGGAGCCAAATGGATATTTCAAAATGATTTTTTATGGCACCAATCTGACTGAAAATAGTATGATTGATGACAGGAAGATACCATATTCCCGCTGTCGCCGACAGAAGTGAGGAGCAGGCCACAACCGGTATAAACCGTGTTACAGTCATTATGGTAAGCTGCCTGCTTGTATATCCGATTGCTTTATAGATACCAAATTCCTGTCTGCTTTGGCTTATCATGGAATGGATAATGACATATAGTACAAGCAGCACCATCAGAATGGAAATCGCAAATAAAGCAATTGTCACTACGGAAACAATACCTGCATACATTGTCAGGCTGTTTTCGCTTAACTGTTCATAGTTTACGCAAGATGCAATTAATGTGTCATGATGTTCTTCATACTCTTCTATAAATTTTCCGGCAATTTTGTCATGCAGATAGACATTGACTGTGTTCAGTCCTTCACCGATTTTTTCGTACCCTTCCTTTGTCAATTCACATACCTTTCCAGCATGATTGACACTTTGAATATAGCCGGTTACCACATAGAAGGCTGACTGATTGGAGCCGGTAATTTTTATCTTACTGCCGATTGGATAGTCATCTGCAAGCATATTTCCCACTGCAATTTCATCTTCCCTGGCGGGATTGTGTCCCTCATAGCAGATATCATTTGTTACCTTTCCAAAGTCTTCACATACAAAGGCAGTAAGACTTCCATCTGCGTAGCTTACAGATACAGATGAGTATTCCAAAACCAGTTCTACCCGGTTGTCGTCCTGAAGAAGTTCCTTTAACTCTGGTATTTTATCATTTGGTGTCGCAAAAATAACAGAAGGAGATTCTTCGGAAAGTGTATTCATAAAATTGTCAGGTCTGATACTTACATTATAAAGGAGTGTCCCTGCAAAAGATAGCAGCACCATTATACCAATCGACAAGGCAGACAGCAATATATTTTGTCCCGTGTTTCTGTTCCCGGTCTTTCCCCTTATGGCATCTATCGGTTCCAGCTTATATATTTTCTTTGCAGAAAGATAAGCAAACAGGAATATTACGGATACGGGCATGATTATCACGATGAGCAGGGCAGCGGCATCAAAGACAGGCGTATAGGTAAACCCTGACTGAATTGCCAGAATGGCTGCTACCTGAGGCAAAACTGCATAGGATAAAGCTGCACCGATGACCGTGGAAGCGATGCCTACTAATGTGTAAGGCCAGACTGCTGAATGAATTATCAGTTTACTTGTATAACCAATGGCTTTTAGAACGCCCATCTGTGCCAGCTCATCCTCAATCGTACTGCGTATCCGAAAGCTGCTTAGGAAAATACTTACCGCCAATATGATTGCCGCAAGTGCCAGAAATATGATAATCAGTAGGGTACATACCATTGTTCTGGTCTGCTTTCCGGTAACTCTGTCGTTAATATTTAATGCGGAAATTCCTTTATCGCTCAAAATTCCGGTGACCGCATTTTTGATTTTAGTTAAATCAGCGTTGTCAGCAGTTCTTAAGGAATATTCCGTAATGATATGTTCCCCATGCGAATCCGAGAATTTCTCATAGGCAGCCGCCGGGAGATATCCGCCAATCAGTCCGGTGCCATAATTCCCATACTGCATTTCCGATACAATCCCGCCAATTTCATAGGTATAATTCTTGTCATCGATGGAATAGGTAATATCGCCACCTTCCTTAAAACCACCCAGTTCCCGCATATACATTGGTATATAAATTGTATTTTCGTCTTTTTTTACTTCTTCCGAAATGTCGAGCCGGTTCAGTGTTCTTTTCTCATTGAGGTTATAGAAAACTGTATTCATGTCAAAATCGGAATCCGCAAATTCACGAACCGTTGCCGAAACAAATATGCCGCCATGCTTTTCGACGGCTGATACTCCGTCAATTTTTTTAATCTCGTCAATGATTTCACCATCATCCTGAAACTGTGGAATTAAAAAATTGATGTCCGCAGTGTCAAGCTCAGAAAAGCGGCTGTCATAAGCATGAAATGTCTGAAAGGCAAGCACAAGGGCAATATTCATAATAAATGCTGTCAAACAGATAATTAGTCCAAAGGATGTATACTGTCCTTTTGCTTTTTTTAGATTATGTAAAATTAGTGTTGATGTCTTGTTCAATCCTACCACCCCATCTCAGTAATGAATTTTTCAAATTTTTCGGTTCTTTCGGCGTTATCTGCATCGAATTTCCCCAAATTACACTCCCCAAAAATTTCACCGTCTTTAATATAAAGAATCCGGCTGCCCCTTAAAGCTGATTTTTTGTCATGGGTAACCATGACAATGCTCTGCCCTTTCTCGTGAAGTGAACTAAAAACATCGAGAACTGCTGTTCCATTTGCTGAATTTAATGCACCCGTTGGCTCATCCGCGAAAAGTACATTCGGATTATTGATGATTGCTCTTACAATGCCTGCCCTCTGTGCTTCACCGCCGGAAATCTGGGAGGGTGTTTTCTTCCATGTCATTTCCGGAATATTTACTAAAGAAAAAAGCTGCTTTGCACGATTTTTGATGTCCTCTTTGTTCCTGTTTGTAAGCACCCCTGCTGCAATCACATTATCCATCAGACTCATTTTATCAATCAGATAGATTTGCTGGAATACAAATCCACACTGAGCCCGCCTGAAAACTGCCAGTTTGTCACTATTTAACTTCGTAATGTCCGTACCGTCAAAGTCAATTTGTCCACCATCCGGCTTATCCATTCCTGACAGGGAATACATTAAGGTAGATTTGCCTGCTCCCGAGGAACCCATAATCACGGTAAAATCTCCTTTATAAATATCGATGTTCAAATCCGAGTAAATCGTTTGAATATTTTCCTTTTTCCCAAAAGACTTTTTTAAATGTTTTGCTGATATAACTGTTTGTCTGCTCATTGCACAACCACCTTTCCGTTTTTATGACACAATCATAATGTGAATGATGCAGTTGCACTAGCAACCGTTCTATACAATGGAGTATTTCCAGGCTACTTTCCGTTGCATTTCCCTGTAATCAATGCTTTTTGCCCTTTTGTTCGATACAGCATACTCAAAATGGATATATTATGAATAGTAAAGTTTGGAAAATACGTAGTCGGCACTTGTAATCATGCAGAAAACGATATAAAATGACGTAATGAAAGAGGTGCTTATCGTTTATGAAAGTGTGTATAATTTTTACTGGTGGTACAATTGGCAGCAGAGTAGATGAAAATGGAAGGATTACCACGGAAGGAAATTCTCCATATACATTGCTGGAAATGTACCGTAATCAATATAATGATGATATAGAGTTTGTTGTGGAGGAGCCATACTGTATTTTGAGTGAAAATCTTGCCGCAGCGCATATTCGTAAGCTGGCATCCTGTGTGAACCGGATGGTCAAAGAGAGTGGGCTTGACGGAATTATTATTACACATGGAACGGATACCCTGCAGTATAGTGCGGCACTTTTAGGCTATATCTTTGGTGCGGTACAACTGCCGGTTATTCTTGTTTCTGCTGATTTTGCATTGAGTGATGAGCGTTCCAATGGACTGGATAATTTCAGATATGCTTTGGAATTTATAAAAGGAAAATATGGAACGGGAGTTTTTGTAAGCTACTGTAATAAGGGTGATGTGCCGGTAATCCACAGGGGGACACGTATTCAGCAGCATCTTCCTTTGTCAGCAGATGTTGTGAGTATAGGAAATTCATGGTATGGTAAATTTGAGGATGGCAGATATATACAGAATCCGGAATACGTTGTAAGGGATGGATTACCCGCTATGTTTGAGGATACAGAGAATATAAACTTAAGTGAGTTTTCTGATGAAATTATGCGGATTATTCCCTATGTGGGAATGCCATACCCGGAGCTTTCTGAGCATACAAGAGCAGTTTTGCATGAAAGCTTCCATTCCGGGACAATTGCTATTAGTGAAGGTTTAAATGAATTTGCGGATATTGCCCATAGACGGAATATACCAATATTTCTGACAGGGCTTTCGGAACGGGAGGCGGAATACGAAACAGTCAGCTGTTATAGAAAGGCTGGTATACAGCCGTTGTGTGAAAGTGCCCCCATTGCACAATACTGTAAGCTGTGGCTTGCCTTAAGTAACAGAATTGAGCCTGATAAAATCATGCATATCTCTGTGGCAGAGGATTTTATTACGATGGAGGGGAAAGAAGCAGGCTCTGTATAGACCAGAGCCTGCTTTTTGCAGCTTATCCTGTTTGCTTTTTTGTCTCCTCCTCAACCGGTTTCCATGCTTTCCCAAAATTGATATCCTTGAACAGCGATGCCAGACCTGTTATCTGCTTTAACCTTAATATCTCGTCTTTGTCCATTCCCAGGTGCTTGGATATCCATGCGTCTGACCTTCCTAAGTCGTGTAAATCCTTTACAATGTTGCTCATAAGCTCCACATCATGGGTTCCCCTTGCCCGGTTGTGGCGGATAGTGCTTGCCATTCTTTGGTCTATTGATTTGTCGATTACAGACACAGGCAGCAAACCCTGTTCTCTTTCATAAATATCCGGGTACTCCAGCATAATGCGGTAACGGTGAAAACCGTCTACAATGATATAGATATCCTGTTCTTTATTATAGTAGCAGACAATTGGCATGGTGTATCCATCATTTTTTATACTTTCATAGAGTAATTTCATTTCCGGTGGTGCAACTGAATTCGGGTTATAGTTATTTGCCTGTATTTTGTCCACTGGCACTGCAATTACGTTGTAAACAGGGCTCTTATATTCCATAGTTTATCTCCTCAACACTTTTGTACTCACTGCGTATGGCATTAATACGCTTTTGCTGTTCACGGTTTAATCCAAATCCCATAAACCGGCACATGTGGTCATTTTTTAAGATACAGTAACACATTCGTTTCCAGCTGGGGATATCCTTGGAGGATTTGATATCATCCGTGTTATCAGGAAGATTGCCAATAAAAACGATTCTTGATTTTTTGTTCAATGTATAATTGGAAACACCGTTTCTTCGGATGCGGTAACCGTGGTCTATGAGCTCCTGGATAGTATCTTCATCCAGTCCACCGCCGGTTTTGTGCCAAAATATGATGGAGGTGTTAAATTTTTTGATGTAATTCTTGCGGAGCCGGACTGGCAGGGTACTTAAGAGGAACTTAGTATAGGATTCCCAGGTATGTCCCTCCGGCAGTGTGACATTGCGGTAACCCATGGCTTTGGTTTTTCCGTAAATGCATGCGAAATTAGCACCCTGTACCCTTCCCACAAGCTTAACCCAGATTTCGGGGTCTATTACACGATACAGATTCAGGGAATCCTTGGAATAGTCATTAAAGGGCGAAGCTACGCGCATCTGGGAAACTGTAAGTCCAGCCTTGTAGTAAAGGTCGTAGAGGTGATTATAGTCATAATTGAAAAGGTAGTTTGCGTGCCATACATCATTGATGGACCAGTCATACAGTGGAGAGGCACACCACACATCTTTAAATTGCTTGCTAATCCAGCATTCACCGTTATAGCCGTATTTTTTATTTAAGAAACCGCTGTACCGCTGCAGGGATTCCTCTGCACGAAGTCCTAACAGGCATACGGTTTTTTTGTTGCCGTGTGAAATGCGGTACCATCTGCCAAACTGCTTTGCAAGGTCTTCTTGGTGCATTTTATATTTGTAGGTACTGATTGGATTGTTAGAGAGATGAATCACATATTCTTTATCTGGCATGCTCCGGACCCAGCTGTCTTGCTTTGTGTCATCCCAGGGATACCAGTACATCTCATAGTTACTGAGTGCGGTTCTGGTTGCCATAGGAAGACAGACCCAGTAGGGCTCTACCTTATCTTTAATTCGTTCAAAGGTTCTTTCAATATATTCTGTGGTGACAGTATACTGTGCCTCAAAATCCTGATGGAATACACCAATAATTTTTTCCGGATAATATTTTTGCTGGAAATCCAGTACCAGATTGAGCAGCAGACCGCTGTCCTTGCCACCAGAAAAAGAGAGATAGATATTGTCAAATTCCTGGAATATGTATTGCAGACGGTTCTGGACCGCTTCATATACATTTTCTTCCATATATTCACGGATCATAGAATTACCTCTTTTGTTAACTTATAATTACCATATTTTACTAATTACCATGTTGCTAATGTAACACAATAAAAAAGCAAATTCAACATTTTACGACAAAAAATGTTAATTTGTATTTAACAAAATAGGTTCTTTTGCTATTTAGTTATGAAAATGTAACTTATGTTTTATAACCCTGCAATTTAAAATATAATGTTCTTTAGATAATTAAAGTGTGTTTTGCAAAAGATGGATAAAAATAGTATTACTGAAAAAATTTCACGGATATGATTTTTGTAGAAAAATCGTTTGTGATATGGTAAAATCAAGAAGTAAAGTTAAAAAAACATAAATAAAATTATTTGCGCAAAAAGAAAAAATAAGGTATTGATATAAACAAGATAAGGGAGTGAATTTTATGAAATGTAAGGTGTGTGGTGCCGAAAGCGGTAAATATCCTTTGTGCTGGGAGTGCAATAAGAAAAAAGAAACCGGTGAAATTATAAAATGTCCCAGATGCCACCAATGGCACTATGCAAATATGTGCTGCATGGAAGAAGATGCGGAAGATGAGGATGGGGAATATCTTTATGAACGAAAGCCTTCTTTAGTTACAAGGAATGAAATGGAGTATCTGAAATGTATTAAAGCGGTATTGCCGGAAGGCTGTCTGATTCAGGCACAGGCGAACCTGGCTTCATTTATAAAAAGAACGGATAATGCGAAATTTCAGAATGAATTATACAGGAATGTTGATTTTATTATTACGGATTTGTCATATTGTCCATTGCTGGTAATTGAAATTAACGACCAGAGCCATTTGACGCAGGATAGACGGAAGCGTGATGAAAAGGTTACCCATATCTGTGAGGAAGCGGGAATACCAATCATTAAATTGTGGACATCCTATGGAGTAAATCCGGAATACATAAAAAAGCGAATTACAGAGACACTTTCGTCATTACCGGTAAAAAGGGTTCATCGTTTTAATAAAGAAAAAGAGATAAAAGAGGAGATAAAAGAACCTGCAGCATCGTCCTGGGTAACTAATACACAAACAGGCAGCAAAAATGGTTGTTATATTGCAACCTGTGTGTATGGTTCGTATGATTGTCCACAGGTATGGACATTACGCAGATTTCGTGATGATAAACTCCGGAAAAGATGGATTGGTCGTGTTTTTATAAAAATATATTATGCAATAAGTCCTGTTCTTGTAAAGAGATTTGGCGATAAAACATTATTTCGGGAGTTTTGGAAAAAGCATTTGGATTCTTTGGTTTTACAGCTTCAAAGGAAAGGTATAAAAGATACTCCATATGCAGATTCTTAAATCTTCTGCAACTGCACGTAGATATTTGAAAATGTTGACAGAAACGGGATATATAGAATTACAGGGAGGTACGAATAATTCAATTACTGGTTATTCATCCCCAAAATTGTTTATCTGTCGCGAAATCTAAAATAGTTAGAAAATATGGTATAAAAAGCTTTGGCATGGGTTATATGGAGTGGAGGATAGGTTATATGCAGAAAAATGATGCGATAAAAAGAATAAACATAATAAATATATTCATAATGGTGATTTTGTCTGTATGCGAAATTGGTGTAATTGCAGCAGGAATGAAAGGATATATGGATTTTAGGGCTGCTTACAGTGATGCGGTAGATATAGGAATCGGTGTTTCGTTTTTATATTTTCTCCCGTTTTTGTTTCCATTTGTGGTGATAATAATATTGATGATAATTACAAATAAAGTGAGTGCTAAACGCATTAAAAAATATCAAGATAGTGCCCAGAACAATTAAAACTCAATCGGACCATGCTCCTTTTCGAATTGTGCAACATGCTTTTTCATAAGAACTTCTATTTCACGGTTCGTAGAACGGGCATTATGTTCCGCTGCGAGGTGAAATTTCTTTAATAATTCTAAATCTATTCGTAATGTAAATTTTGATATGTTTGATTGCATTATTGTTCCTCCATAAAAGACTACTTGTATTTATTATAAGTTTGTAAGAATAACAAATAGCTGTTTGACGGCAAAGTGACGGCATGAAAATTGAATCAATATAACATTTTGCTTGGAAGTATTGAGGTGTTAGAATGTTGGTTTTATAATGCTTTTCCAAAAGTTTTTGATGCCGTCATCCTGCCGTCAATTTAGTTTTTGGCAACAGGATGACATTATAATGAAAACATATAAATTGCGAGGAGGATTTGTATGTCGTTCCAATTATCTAAATTTACTATACGGACGGATTCTATTCTATTAAAGAAGTTTCAATTTGTTGCTGCTTATAACGGACATTCGGCTAATCATGAGATAGAACTTTTGATGAAAAGACATGTTGCTGAATTTGAAAGAGAGCAGAGCGTGATGGAAGCAAAACAAATTGTTTGAGTATATAATTTGGAGTTGTATTGAATATCTTGTGGTAACGGACAAAAATCTTCTTAACAGGTATATTATTTTTATAGAAAGAGGACAAAAGAATGAGTGCATTTACCAGAGTTTTAAAAAGATTAGAAATAGGCAGCCTGGTTTCTTATTATCTGTATGGCGTGGAACCTTTTGAAAAAATTACAGAGGATTATTCAGAGAAGCTTAATTTATCCTATGATGAGTTGTTTGCAGAGATGAAGGAGCTGTTCCCGGATATAGATTGCGAAAATGAAGACTTGGCTAATGCAGTGTGCATATTTGCTTCCATACATGGTGAGGTTCATTTTCAGGTGGGTCTGCTAATTGGTTTTCAGTTGTATAAGGGGCTGGACCAGGGATATCTCAATCTGCATGAAGAGGATTTAAAAAATGGTGTTTTGAAATTTGTAGCACCAGATGGCAACTGGTATAAAACAGATAATTCTCTTTTGGAAGATTTTTTGGAAAAGAGAATGCGGGAAGCATTGGAACCGTCATCTGTTTCGGATGAACAATATCAGGAGGCTTTAAAGAAGCAGAAGGAGAGTGTAAAGCAGCTGGAGGAATGTGGTTTAAACAAGGAGCAGTTGGAGAAGGTAGAACAGGTTCTTTTAACCAGCCAGACCTTGAACGCAGAGTATGGAAGGGCGGCTTATAAGCAGGGTTACATGGATGCATATAAGCTTTTGACGGAATTGAAACATATACGATAAGCTGTAAGTATAAAAGGAATTATAAAAAACAATATATTTGACAAAATATTGGAAATATGATATCGTTTGGTAATAAAAATGTTACCAAACGATTTTTATATTAAGGGGGAGAAAATAATTATGGATAAGAAAAAACGGAATATTATTTTGGCAGTAATAGGAGGAGTTCTGGTTTTAGCTGTTATCATGCTTGGAGGATACTGGGGTATTTATCTGCCTATGATTCAGTATCAGTTGGCAGAAGATGCAGATATTGCCGAAGAGGAGACTGTTAATCTCGACCAATCGGTGGAACTGGGCGAATATGGAATACAGTTTAGGCTGCCGGGCGGATGGAATCAACAGGAAGCAAGTGAGTTAAATGTATATTATAAAGAGCCGGCGGAACAGGCAGGCTTTGCCGTATTTGTTTATAAGAAGGACGAATTGAGAGAAGGCTATACCGAAGCGGAAATGTTTGAACTGCAAAACCAAGTCATTTTAGAGGAGAGAGACAGTGTAGAACAGGTGGGAGAACTTGAAAATATCGCATCAGAGGATATTCAGGTAATGAAAAAGGTATACCGCACTTCCACAGATGGAAATAATAACATATATAATTTTTATTGGATTTCTTTCCGGGATAATACAGACTTGTATGCATGGGTATTAATCAATGGTGTGCAGGATTATATGGAGGAAAACGAAAGTTTAATAGATGATATTGCTGCCTCTGCAAGGTGGACAGGAGAAGAGGAATAATGGTGGAAGAGATTCAGATAGATAAAGAAGAAAAAAATAAACGTGCACTGCTCATTACGGTTATTGTATTAATAATACTATTTATTCTTGGATATATTGTATTGATGGTGGATGAGCGGAAAGCACTTATGACCCATTCACCACAGACATTGGAAACCTATATGGAGAATTGCATTAATGAAGATTTTGAAGTCTGGTTTGATATATACGCCTATATGCCCGGAGAGATATTGGGAGAGGATTTACCCTATAAGGGTAAAGTGGTATATGAGGATGGCTCAGAGCTGGAGTTTAAAATATACTGGAGTAAAAAAGGACTCTTTGATATCCGAAGTGATTATGAGAAAAAAATGGTTCGTCATTATGCCCAGAAGTATGGATTCTCCTTTGAGGATGAAAATGTATGGTATTGGATTCGATTTAAAGACAGTGATATAGAGGGAGAGAATGCAAAGCTGTATCAATTTTTAACGGAATTAGAGAATAGTGGATACATTCAAGCAGGACAGGAACTTGCACTTTATTTGGAATTGGAGAAAGAAGAAGGATATGCAATATCTAAATATATCAGCATGAGCCTGGAAGAGCCGGTGGATTTTGAAGATATCAAAAAGGAATTAACGGAATAGGAGTGAATTAGAATGGTACATATATCCGATGCAGAATGGGTTTTTTTGGAATTGCTCTGGGAGCATGACGGACTTACCATTACACAGTTTGAAAAAATGTTAAAAGAGGAAAAGGGATGGAGTAAACATGCCATTATTTCCTTTCTGAAAAAAATGGAAAGTAAAGGTCTTGTAAAGTATCGTGTAGAAGGCAGAGCCAAGGTCTTTTATACAGACATGGAAAAGACAGAGACCAGAAAAGAAGAGACGGTAGGATTTTTAGATAAGGTATTTCATGGAAAAATTGGTTTACTGGTTTCTTCTCTGGTGGAAGAAGACTGTCTGGATGATTCGGAAATTGATGAATTAATGAGGATATTGGAGGAGAAAAAGAAATAACATGCAATTGGTTGGATTATCAACAATTACATTGGAATGTTCCTTCATGATAATTTGTATTCTGTTTGTCCGGAATTTTCTGGCAGGTAGATTTCGTCCGTGGGTGATGAAATGTCTATGGAGTTTGTTGACAGTACGGATTCTGATTCCCATACGGTTTCAGATTGAAGCCGAATGGCTGCAAAGCATAAAGGATATTACATATTTAAAACAGATAACGGAATGGCTTTGTCAGCCGGAGCTTGTTATTGCGGTAAGTGTCGTCTGGTTATGTGGTGTCATTTTTTTTATAATTTATTTTCTGGTAAAAAACAGTTGTTTTGTGCGGAGATTGAAGAAACACCGGGAAATTTATGGAAGAAAAGAGAATCTTCTGGTGTATTTTGTGGACGGAAGAATCGGTTCCTGCCTGGAGGGATTATTTGCACCAAAGATTTATATCAGCAGGCTGGCAGAGCCAAGTGTGGATTGGTGTAAATGGATTGTGAACCATGAACTATGTCATTATCATTTCCGGGATAACTGGCATGTATTTCTCCGCAATCTGTGTCTGGTACTGCAATGGTTCAATGTACTTTTGTGGTATGCAGTGGGGTATTGGGTGGAAGACTGTGAACTGGCATGCGATTATGCTGTTACAAAAGATAAAACCCGTGAGGAGCAGATTGCCTATGGAAAATGTCTGGTGGCAATGTCAGCCAGACGTCCGGAGAAATATATGCAGAATCTGACAACAGGCAATTCTCTTAGTGAAGTAAGCATTCGAAAAAGAGTGGAGAAGATTTCCCTGCAGGAGTATGGACCGTTTTGGCAGGAATTATTAGTGGCAGGCTTGATGTTAGGCATGCTTTTGCTGACATTTTTAACACCCAATGCATCCAATAATATGTGGGTCTATGCAGTGGATGCCATACCGGTTGTAACAGATTATGTGGTTCGCTATGAATTAGAGGAACCCACAGAGGAGAACCGGGAGCAGGTTCTTGCAAATATGAAAATCAGAAAAGGATGGTCATCCAGAAAGCATATTCAGTTGGTTCCGGTTGGGGAGAAAGAAGTCGCAATTATTTTTCCGTTGACGGAAGAACATTTCTTTTTGCGAATGGAGACTTTTGCAGATAATTTTGTATTGGATACAGACTATACGGTATTATTTGATAATAAGGAGGAATACCGGATTGACCTGGAACCGGAAGACCTTGTGGAAAAAAAGCGGGGAGAAGAGTACAGCTTTTGGGTTGCTTATGAAACCTTAGGATTTGAAAAGCCTTCAGGCTCAGACTATAAGGTTTATGGAGGAAGCCTGCAGGAATATGAGGGGAGTGAAATGGACATGACAGAGGATTCCATTTGCATTTACAGGACAACATACGAAGCTTCCAGAAAAGAATTTTTGGAAAGATTATTGACGAATAATCCATGTGAACTGATAAGGAGATGAGATATGAAAGAGGCATATAGACAAACATGGATTCATGCATTTGATTGGAAAAGGCGAATCGGGAAAAGTATCTATCTGAAGGGGATGCTTATGCATATCCTATTGGCATGGATTCCAATTCTTATCATTGTAATGTTGGAAATAGATAATATGGTTTGCCTGTTTTTTTTGATTTTTTTTGATATGTCTTTGATTCCTATGTTGAGTTGTTCCGTGCAGCGGCTGCATGATGTGGGAAAAAGCGGATGGTGGTTGTTACTGTATATTGTCATATCAACGCTTGTTGTTGGAAATATCCTGTTTTTAGTGGAGGTTACCAATAAAAGCGATGGTGATAATAAATGGGGAAGGGGCGAGGAAGATAAGAAAATGATTCCGGAATCAATGGAACATGGATTTTCGGAAGAGAAAACCTTTGTAGATGAGTATGTGACGACACAGGAGTTAGCGGATACCCGTAAAAAATTGATTCGTAATGTCATTTTCATTGCATTGATTGTAATCGGACTTCTTGTACTATTTGAGTTGCCCAAAATGATTTTATATGGTTGGACAGTAGAAGATATATGGTACGATTATTTGTATTAATTGAGTGGGAAAAAACACTTGACAAATATTAGCATAAATTCTATAATAGCGCATATAATCCTAGTAAACATATAGGTTAATGGGAAAATTAAGATAGGAGGATGAAGCGATGAGTCAGATTAAAGAAAGCGCATTAGAGTTAGTTGGAGGAACTCCAATATTGAAACTGAACCGTTATACGGAAAAGACAGGTGTCAAGGATGCGGTTATCCTGGCAAAGCTGGAATATTTGAATCCGGCGGGCTCTGTGAAGGACCGTATTGCACTTGCAATGATTGAAGATGCAGAGAAGAAGGGGCTGCTGAAGCCGGGGGCAACCATTATTGAGCCGACATCCGGAAATACCGGAATCGGACTTGCAGCTGTTGCAGCAGCAAAGGGATATAAGGCAGTGCTCACATTGCCGGATACCATGAGTGTGGAACGACGCAACCTGTTAAAGGCATATGGGGCAGAGCTGGTATTGACAGAAGGCGCAAAGGGGATGAAAGGAGCTATCGCCAAGGCGGAGGAGTTGAAGGAATCTATTCCGGGCTCTGTTATTCTCGGTCAGTTTGTCAATCCTGCTAACCCGGAGATACACAGAAACACAACCGGACCGGAGATTTGGGAGCAGACCAGCGGAACGGTTGATATTTTTGTTGCCGGTGTGGGTACCGGCGGAACAGTTACCGGTGTCGGTGAATATCTGAAATCAAAAAATCCAGATGTAAAAGTGGTAGCGGTAGAGCCGGCGTCCAGTCCTGTGCTATCCCAGGGTACAGCCGGTGCACATAAGATACAGGGTATCGGTGCAGGGTTCGTTCCGGAGGTATTAAATACAAAGGTTTATGATGAAGTAATTACGGTGGAAAATGAGGATGCATTTGCAGAAGGCAGAGCCTTTGCAGTTAGTGAGGGTATTCTGGTTGGAATCTCCTCCGGTGCAGCGTTAAAGGCGGCATCTGTTCTGGCAGCGAGACTGGAAAACAAGGGTAAGACTATTGTAGTGCTGCTGCCGGATTCCGGTGACCGCTATTTATCCACACCGTTATTTAATAACTAATGCATTTTGTTGAGAATCCCATCCACTGTCACGCCAGGATGGGTTAAATACAGACGGCAGATTTGAGAGGCAAGTTCTTCGCTGATATTGTTGTGGCTGGCAATATCAGTGACGGATTTGCCTTTATCTGTTTCCTTCATGACGGTAACAATAATATCCCGGATATCCTTTTTGGATAGGGAGTGCAGATTGGCGCTGGTGGCTGTTTCCGATAAATCAATGCGTGTAATCTCAAAGCTGCCGTTGTCTGCTATCTGGATGGTTGCCATAGTGACCGGCAGGGTGAAGCGCCGGGGACCACAGCTGCCCGGATTTAACCAAACCTGGTCACGGCTTTGTTTCTCCTCATATTTGTGGGAATGTCCGTAAATGACGAGGTTACAGTCACGGATATCCTCGGCTATCTGCTTTTGATTGTGAATCATGAATATCTTTATGCCATAGAGCTCTAACCGCAATGTGGCAGGAATGGAATCTGCCCATTCTTTATCTGCATTTCCTCTGACGACATAGGTTTTAGCAATTGCTTTTAACTGTTCAATGACCTGCTGGGAGTTGATATCACCGCCATGCAGGATAACATCGCAATCTGCCAGGACTTTCTTGACCGGGTCCCTCAATAATCCATGTGTATCAGATATAACGCCGATTTTAGCCATAAATGTGTCCTCCTTATACCTTAGCTTTGCGCAGCTTATTGTCTGTAATAGTTCATAAACTATGTAATATGCGTGCTTATAGTGTAGCATACCGACTTGGATTTTGCCACTGCAAAGACATGAAGTTATAGTTTAGGCCTGCCTGACGCTGACCTCCTCAAAGAGGAGTGCATAATTATTACTATCGGAAGCTGTAAATGTACATGTCCCTTCTCTCATTTATTCTTGATAAACATAGTAAGCCTATGGTAAACTGGGTTATATGGAGGTATATGGGTTATGAAGATTTCTACAAGAGGACGTTATGCGATTCGTGTATTACTGGACTTGTCCGAACACGATACGGGAGAATATATACCATTATGTGATGTTGCAAAAAGACAGGAGATATCGGAAAAGTATCTGGAAGCAATTGTATCACTGTTGGTTAAGAATGATTTTCTGACTGCCTTAAGGGGAAAGGGTGGGGGCTACAAGTTGACCAGAAGACCGGAGGAATACAGTATCGCCAGTATATTAAAGATAACGGAAGGCTCCTTTGCACCGGTTGCCTGTCTGGAGCATACACCAAACCAGTGTGAAAGGGTGGCATACTGCAAAACCCTTAAGATGTGGGAGGGATTACAGCAGCTTGTGGAGGACTATTTTGAGAATATTACGATTCAGGATTTGTTGGATAATGAGCCGGGAGCGGATAATTATATTATTTGATTCATAAGAGAGAAGGAAAATAGGCATGGATAAATATTGTATGGAGGCGGCATATGTTTTGCATAAGTGTGAGCTTTAAGAAAACGCCGCTGGATATCAGGCAGAGGTTTGCATTCTCCTGGGAGGAACAGGAAGATTTTTTAAAGCATTTAAAGCAGCAGGGGATAATAACAGGAGGAGTTATGGTATCCACCTGCAACCGTAGTGAAATCTATTTTACCGGAACAGAAAATCCGGTGGGGCTTGTGGAAAAGGAATTGTCTGCGTGGAAGCAGATAGAGACAGGACAGATAAAAACATACTGCCTCTATTATACGGATGCCGGGGCAGTACGGCATCTTTTCAAGGTTGCCTGTGGGCTGGATTCCATGGTTTTGGGGGAGGATGAGATTCTCCACCAGGTGAAAGAGGCATATCTGTTTGCCAATAACCATGGATATACCAACAGTGATTTGAATATTATATTTCAGGGAGCATTTAACTGTGCAAAGTTATCCAAATCCAGTACAAGGCTGTCCAATACGCCGGTGTCCATTGGAACACTGACTGCAAATACGGTGGAGAATTATCTGCGTGTGGAGGAAAGACAGCAGGGGAGTGGAATGGTCTTAGTGATTGGTGCCACCGGGAAAATCGGCTCCATTGTGGCAAAGGATTTGACAGCGAAGGGAATTTCGGTAATTGGAACCAGCAGAAAACACCACAAACAGGAGGGAGTTTTTCTGACGGACAATATAGAATGGGTGGATTTTGAAAGCCGGTATGACTATGTACAGCAGGCAGACGCTATTGTCAGCGCTACGGCAAGCCCGCATTATACGCTTACTCTGGAGGAATTTCAGAAAAAGGAGGAACAGGGGAAGCGACAGCTTTTAATTGATTTGGCGGTACCCTATGATATGGATAAGGAAATTGGAACGCTTTCTGGGATAACCCTGCTGGACATGGATTATTTCAAGGCACTTTCAAAGGAGAACCGCCATATCAAGCTGGGAGAGTTGGATAAAGCAGAGCATATTTTAGAAGAGTGTGCAGAGGAGGTTTTAAAGAAGCTGTATCTGCGGGACTTTAAAGAGAAAATAGGGACAAGATACGAGGAGGAATGGTTCCGGAAAATGACCTGTTATCTTAGGGAGGTACTGGACAGCGGACCTTTTTTGGAAGTACTGCAAAGGATATGTGATAAGGAGGAAGGAGAAAAATAAATGGCATATTTTCCGTTTATGGTGGATATCAAAGGAAAACAGTGTCTTGTGGCTGGCGGTGGCGGCATAGCCCTTCACAAGGTTCGCATTCTGCTTGGATTTGAGGCGCATATCAAAGTGGTTGCGCCGGAAATATGTGAAGAATTAAAGGCGTTGAGGGGAGATTCACTGGAGCTTCAGGAACGGGAATTCTTTGACGGGGACGTGGAAGATGTGGATTTTGTCATTGCCGCAACGGATGAAGAGGCGCTCAATTATCATATTTCGGACTTGTGCAGGCAAAGGAGGATACCGGTTAATGTGGTGGATAGGAAGGAGGCGTGCTCTTTCATTTTTCCAGCATTGATTCAGGATAAGGATTTGCTGGTTGCTATATCTTCCGGGGGGCAGAGTCCGGCGGCCGTTTCCTTTGTGAAGAATAAAATAAGGGAGAACATGCCGGACTATTATGGAGAAATGCTGGAACAGCTTGGAGCATACAGGGATTTTGTTTTAGAGCATGTGGACACTGCCGGAAAGCGGAAAGAGATATTTTACCGGCTGTTGGAATATGGCGATTCCCATGCTGGAAGCATACCGGAAACACTGGTACAGGAACTGGTACGGAGTGTGAATGAGGGAGATAGAAATGGTGCAGAAAATTAAAATCGGAACACGGGGCAGTGCACTTGCCCTGGTACAGACAGATGAGGTAATCCGGGCACTTCATAAAAGGTATCCGGAGCTGGAAACAGAACGGGTGGTTCTCCGGACGAAGGGAGATAAAATATTAGATAAACCGCTTCTTGATTTTGGCGGGAAAGGGGCATTTATCACCGAATTTGAGGAAGCGCTTTTGAATGGAAGGATTGACTTGGCAGTGCATAGTGCAAAGGATATGCCGATGGAATTGGCGGATGGGCTTGTTCTTGCAGGGACTCTGCCAAGGGCAGACGCCAGGGATGTGCTGGTGATGCGGAAGGGAGTACTGGCTGGTCAAGCCGCTTTCATGGGTCAGTCTGTGCAGCATGGGGCTTTCCCGCAGGAAACGGCAGGCATGGAAAAGGAAACGAAAGCATCCGGGCTTGTCATCGGAACGGGAAGTCTTAGAAGACAGTTTCAGTTAAAGAGGCTTTTCCCGGATGCTGTCTGTGTAAATATCCGGGGAAATGTGCAGACTCGTCTTCAAAAAATTCTTGATGGGCAGTGCGACGGAGTTATCCTTGCGGCAGCGGGACTGAAGCGGCTGGGTCTGATGGAGGAAAAGGAATTTGATTATCGCTACTTTTCCTACGAGGAAATGCTGCCGGCAGGAGGGCAGGGTATTATTGCCATGGAAAGCAGACAGGAAGAGGAAATTATGGAATTGGTGAAGGGTATTTCCGATTGGAATGCATATATGGAGCTGGAAACAGAGCGCAGGGTACTGCAGTTACTGGATGCGGGCTGCCAGGAAGCAATTGGTGTAATAGCACAGGTAGAGGATGACCGGATATTTCTTAAAATGCTTCGGGAGAAAAACGGAGTTATCACCGGCAGACAGGGACAGGATACGGCTGCAAACCATCTGAAGCTGGCAGATACCCTTGTGGGACAGGAATGATAAGGGAACGAAAAGATGGGAAAAGTATATTTAGTAGGAGCAGGTCCCGGGGATGCGGGACTAATTACCGTAAAGGGTCTGGAAAAACTAAAGAAATGTGATGCCGTTGTATATGACAGGCTGGCTTCCGATGAACTGCTGCGCTATATTAAGCCGGAGTGCACTAAAATATATGTGGGAAAGCAGGCGGGGCAGCACTGCAAAAGGCAGGAGGAGATTAATGAAATACTGGTGAAATGCGCCGGAACCTATAAGACAGTGGTGCGTTTAAAGGGAGGCGATTCCTTTGTGTTCGGGCGGGGAGGGGAAGAGATAGAAGCCCTCTGCTGTCATGATATTCCCTATGAGGTGATTCCGGGAATCACCTCTGCCATAGCAGTTCCGGAATGTGCCGGCATACCGGTTACCCACCGGGGAGTAAGCAGGAGCTTCCATGTGATTACCGGACATACAAAAAACTCTGTGGGCAGTCCAGATTACGATTATGAGACTCTGGCAAAAAATGAAGGAACACTGGTGTTTTTGATGGGTCTTTCCAATCTGGGGGAAATTGCAAAGCGGCTGATACAGGCAGGAAAGCCGGCAGATACCCCTGTGGCGGTTATTTCAGAGGGCACCACAGAACGCCAGAGGATAGAAAGGGGTACCCTTTTTGATATTGCGGACAAGGTTAAGAAAAGAGAAATGGTAAGTCCGGCAGTCATCGTGGTGGGAGATACGGCAGAATACCAGTATCTGTACCGGTCGGATGTCTGTAAACGGGCAGGGATTATCGCAACTGCCCCTTTGAGGAACAAATTGGAGCGTGGCTTCGAGACGCTTGGCATACAGTCTGTTCCCATATGTAATATGGAGGTGGTTCCTACAAAACAGCTGGAAAAGCTGGATGGGGAGCTTGCACATCTAAACCGGTATCAGTGGGTAATGTTTACCAGCCAGAATGCAGTCCGGTTATTTTTTGCAGAAATGGAGCGATGCAGGATTGATATACGAGCATTGGGTAGCCTGCAGTTTGCGGTCATAGGCAGTGGAACCGCAGATGCACTTTGGAAGCAGGGAATCCAGGCAGATTTCATACCCTCCCTGTATACAGTGTCGGTGTTGGCTCAGGAGTTTGCGGGTGTTGTGAAACCGGGAGAGCGGGTGCTGGTTCCAAGAGCTGTTCAGGGAAGTCCAGAACTGCCTGCCATTTTATCAGAGCATGGGATTGCCTATGAGGATATCCCGGTTTATGATGTGGCAGGAACCCTGACAAAGAACATAAGCTGTCTGGACAGTCTGGATTATCTGGTATTTGTCAGTGCTTCCGGGGTGAGTGCATTTTTTAGGGAAATTAGGAAACAGAAGCTGGTTCTACCGGAGAAGATAAAGCTTGCCTGTATCGGAAGGACAGCACAGGAGAGGTTGTTAAAAGAATATGGCGGGGCAGATGTGGTGGCTGAGGTCAATGATGTGAAGGGATTGTTAGAGGCACTGAAGGAGTATGAATTGCATTGTGGAAAGTAAGGTATACAGTATTGTTGAAGACAGAAAGAAAACGGAGGTGGTAGTTCATGATGCGCATGAGAAGATTACGCGTAAATGAAGCAATGAGAAGTCTGGTGAGAGAAAACAGCATCAGCAAAAATGACCTGGTCTATCCGGTTTTTGTTATAGAAGGAGAAAACATCAAAAACCCTGTGGACTCCATGCCGGGTATTTACCAGTGGTCCATCGACCGGTTTGATGAGGAGCTTGACCGGATACTGGCAGTAGGAATCAAGGCGATTCTGATTTTTGGAATACCGGGGCATAAGGACGAAGAGGGAAGCGAAGCATACAATGATGAGGGAATTACCCAGCGGGCAATCCGCCATATCAAGGAAAAGGCGCCGGATTTACTGGTGATTGCTGATGTATGTCTCTGTGAATATACCTCCCACGGACATTGCGGTCTCATCTGTGGGCAGGAGATATTAAATGATGAAACACTGGTGCTGCTTGGAAGAATGTCAGTCAGTCTTGCAAAAGCAGGCGCAGATATCATTGCACCGTCAGACATGATGGATGGAAGGGTGGAGTATATCCGGAATGCACTGGATGAGAATGGATTCCAGAATACAATGATTATGGCGTATAGTGCGAAGTTTGCTTCGGGATATTATTCGCCGTTCCGGGATGCGGCGCATTCCGCTCCCGCCTTTGGTGACCGTAGAACTTACCAGATGGACCCTGCCAACGGAAAAGAGGCAGTGCGGGAATGTGAAAATGATATTCAGGAGGGGGCGGATATTATTATGGTGAAGCCTGCTCTTGCCTATCTGGATGTGGTGAAGGATATGTCTTACCGCACAGATTATCCGATTGCGGTTTACAATGTAAGCGGTGAATATTCCATGGTGAAAGCGGCGGCAATAAATGGATGGATAGACGAAAAACGGATTGTAATGGAGAACATGATTGCCATGAAGAGAGCCGGAGCAAAGATTATCATTACATATCATGCGCTGGATGTGGCAGAGTGGTTAACAGAATAGGGAGTGTGGTCTATGAGGAAAGTATATTTTTATCTTCCAGATTTTTATGTGAATTTTCATCTGATAACCATGCTGGATGACATGATGAAAAAATCACCAGAGCTGTTTTTTGATGATATAAAGATAGGTGCGGCGTATGGGTGTTTCCCGGGAAGTATATGGAATGGCGGACGTGTTGTGCTGGGAAGTTGTACGAAACGGGATATACAATATGCAATTAGTGAGCTGAATGACCGGGATATTGCGGTGCGGTATACCTTTACCAATCCTTTGCTGGAGCAACATCATCTGCTTGACACGTTTTGCAATCTGTGTATGGAATTAGGCGACAACGGTAAAAACGAGGTGCTGGTAAATTCTCCGGTTTTGGAGGAATTTATACGGAAAACCTATACCGGCTATGCAGTCCTGTCCTCCACAACAAAATGTATCAATGATATGGAGGGAATACAGAGGGAGTTAGAGAAGGATTATGCACTGGTGGTACTGGACTCTGCAATGAATAATACAGAAGAACTGTTTACCCTGCAGCATAAGGAAAAAATTGAACTGATTGTAAATCACTACTGCCAGGATAATTGTCCGAAGCGCAAGGAGCATTATGATGCAGTAGGCAGATGCCAGCTGGAATTTTCGGAGGTGGATTTTCCGGTCTGCAGTAATATTAACAGGGATTTCTTTCAGGTTATGAAAAATAGTTCCTTTATAACAACAGATGCGATATTCGGGAGATATAAAGACGCTGGTTTTGTCAACTTTAAACTGGATGGCAGAGGGTTTAATAAATATAAGGTGTTAGAAAGCTTTCTCTACTATCTGGTAAAGCCGGAAAACAGGGATGAGATGCGGTTATATCTTTTGCGGAAGCTTTATAAGTAAATGTGAAAATAAGTATCTGCCGGCAGCTGTGGCAGATAAGAAAACGGAGTTGTGTTATGAGTAAGTCAGATATATTATTCGAAAAATCAAAAAGAATGATGCCGGGCGGTGTAAACAGCCCGGTTCGTGCTTTTTATGCAGTAAAACGGAATCCACTGTTTATTGACCATGCAAAGGGCTCTAAAATATTTGATGTGGATGGGAAGGAATATATTGATTATGTATGCTCCTGGGGTCCCGGAATCTTAGGCCATGCGGATGACAGGGTCATAGAGGCGGTAAAAGAGGCATGTGAAAAAGGTCTGACCTTTGGAGCACCCACCGAGAAGGAGTACATTTTAGCAGAGTTGGTACAGAAAATGATGCCATCCATGGAGATGCTGCGGCTGGTAAATTCGGGAACAGAGGCGGTGATGAGTGCAATCCGCGCGGCAAGAGGTTTTACCGGGAAGGATAAGATTGTAAAATTCCGGGGGTGTTATCATGGGCATTCCGATGGTCTGCTGGTAAAAGCAGGTTCTGGGGCGTTGACCCAGTCTGTGCCGGACAGTCTTGGTATTCCGGCTGATTATACAAGGAATACCCTGGTTGCAGAGTATAACGACACCATTTCTGTAGAGAATTTATTTTCTGAATATGGAGAGGAAATTGCGGCAATTATTGTGGAGCCGGTAGCTGCTAATATGGGGGTTGTATTACCGGAGAAGCATTTTCTGGAGAATTTAAGAAGGATTGCAGACCGGTATCAGTCCCTTTTGATTTTTGATGAGGTCATTACGGGTTTCCGATTATCTCTTGGGGGGGCACAGGAATATTTTGGCGTGAAACCGGATTTGACTACTTTGGGAAAGATTATTGGCGGCGGTATGCCGATGGCAGCCTACGGAGGCAGAAGGGATATTATGGAAATGGTAGCACCACTGGGCGGTGTGTATCAGGCAGGAACGCTGTCCGGAAATCCTATTGCAACCACGGCAGGTATTGAGACCTTGAAAATCCTGACAGAGGAAAATGACAGGGGACTTTATGATAGGCTTGCAGAGAGTACCGGACAGCTTGCAGGTACAGTAAGAGATGCCTTTGGAGACAGGGTATGGGTAAACCAGATTGGCTCCCTGATGAGTGTATTTTTTACAGATAAGCCGGTGGTGGATTATGAGAGCGCAATCGGTTCGGATACAGAGCGGTATGCGGATTATTTTAATTATATGTTAGGGCAGGGCATCTATCTGGCACCCTCCCAGTTTGAGGCAATGTTTGTTTCCAATGCACATACAAAGGCGGATTTGGAAAAAACCTGCCAGGCGATAAGAGGGTATTGTGATTTTTGTGGTTAAAAGAAAGGAATGCACGTTAAAAACATTTAGAGTGGACAATTAATATAATCCTCCTAAAATTGACAAGGGAAATAATCCAGTCTTTTTAGGAGGATTTTCTTTGATTAAAAACAATTTTCATTGGTCAATATACCAATATACTAAACAGTATGTATTGGCTATCGTACAATTGATAGGAGAAAAATATTACATTGAAATGTTAACGACATATTAACAATTAAATAAAATGTGTCGAAAATGGTAGAAGAATGACGAATTGTATGATAGAATGCAGTTATTGTATAAAATAGGTTTTAAATGAATTTTGTGAAAGAAATGAAGGTTGTGTATGGTGACAGGAATAATAAATAGTGACATATGTCACATATACAAAGTGGAAAAAGTATGATATTTTTTAATAAACTAAATTAATGAAGGCATACGAAAGTCTGGAAAGAAGGGGAGAAGGAAACGTGGGGAAACAGCAAAAAAAGAAAAGCATACTTTGGGTGATGCTGGCTATTTTCATAACTGCCATAATTGCGGTATGGGGTATTTTTATATTTGTTTACATCATCAAACCGGTACAGAATTCCTGGTCAAAGGCTGCGGACAGTGAAACACAGGAAAGCCGCAATCATGCCAAAGAGGAGAAAAGAAAAGAGGAGGTACTTGCATATTTAGAGGAGCGGTATGGAGAAGAATTTGAAATTGCATCCTACCGGGGAATGAGTTATGCATATGACTATGTACAGATGTATGCATATCCCAAAGGATATTCGGATGAAGCACATCAGTTTAAAATACAGGGGCGGCTGAACGGAGAAGGAAAAATGGAATACGTGGACAGCTATGTGATGGTGAAGTTATCAGATGATTATGCAGCCTGTGTGGATGAAATCATAGATGAATATTTTGATGATTATAAATTTTATTTGGAATTTGACTCAGAGTGGATAACAAGTAACTTGCCGCCAGATACGAAGGTGGAAGATTTGTTTAAATTAAGTGCAAATGTGGATTATCCATTGCCACGATTGTTTATTTATTTAAAATCATCACAAAAAGAATATTTTACTAAAAACAATATTATGAATATGTGTAGAAAATTGGCAGTGTGGGGATATCGGGGACCAATAAATATAACAGATTATGATGATGACCAGTATTATGAAAAGAAAAATAATGAAAATAAAAGAGAATGCTTAGAAGGTGAGGAGTTTCATTGGGAGTATCATGTGATTTTTATAAAGGATGACGAAAATATAGACTACAGATAGGAGAAAAGGGAATGGGATTAAGTAATTATCAGTTAGTATTATTAGACAATTTAATTTATTTGGATGAGGTAACAAAAGTAACAATTAATCAAGATAAAATAGGAGATGTTATTTGCAGACTTCTCTACAAGGACGGCAATCCAGCCAATGCAATCGGTACCGGAACCATTATCACAGACGTCCATGGTTCTTACAATCCGGATGACCCAACGGCACAAAACTGTATGATGTTAATGCATGAATGGCTACAGGTACTGAAAGCAATTGAAGCAGATGAGACTTTATGTTCTCTGACGATACATAAGGTGGAAGACCATAGGGAGGGCGCAACAGACGGCTTCCGTGCCATGGCGTTAACCGGTGATAATGTAGATGAAAATATTATCATTTTCAAAGGAACTTCTTCTGCGGAGGAATGGATGGAAGATGGAGAAGGAGGATATAGTATCACTACAGCCGGACAGCAGCTGGCAGTAGATTTTGTAAACGGAATTGACATCGTGAATAATAAGTCCTTTGTAGTAAGTGGGCATTCCAAGGGAGGAAATATGGCACAGTATGCGGCGCTATTTGCCACGAATCCACCGATAGACAGATGCCTTTCTTTTGATGGGCAGGGATTTTCCAATGAGCTGTGTAATACACCTGAATATAAGGAAGCAATAGCGAGGAGAGGTCAAAATCTTTATTTGATTGCGTCTAGTGGGGATTATGTAAATGTACTGTTTAATTCTCCTATACCGGATAATCATAAGATGTATCTTGCTGCAAATAATGAAATGTTGGATTATGTATATTTCCATAAACCGAATACTATTTTTAAGATTCAGGACAACATTGTAACAGGGTTGAATGATATGGCAACAATGAATGTAGTCTCAGTTTTTGTAAAGGATTTTGTTGCGTATATTTTGGAGACTGAGGAGGATGTGGAGAAGAAAAAGATTGTTTTTGACGGTTTAATGGGGATAATGGCAGCAACTGCTGAATCACAGGACGATATAGAATTAGGGACAGATGGAATATCAACGGAGATGGTTCTGGCATTATGGGCAATGCCTGTAATTGCAGCCTATAGTGGGATTTTGTCTCCGTTTGGGATGGACGAAAATAATTTTGCATCTCTTGTGTTTAAAAATTATACAGAAATATTAGATGACATCACTGCCGAAGTATATAAAGGAGTAATCTATAAGGCAATCAATGAGGGGGCACTGGATTTAATGCTGGGTTACCTGCGTGATTATATATTGGGGTCATCAAATAATTTGTATTCTGCATTGGCACTGATAGACAGTGTGGTAAGTGGAAATGCTTTTGAAAATCTTGGCGATGCCGGAAGAATGATTTTAAATACATACTGGAAGGGAGCGGTAAATCTTTTTGACGCCAAGACAGGAGGCAGTATTGAAAAATACTGTAATGATGTACTTAATTCGTTTGCAGTCACCAGTAAGCTCGGAGAAGGAACAAAGGGCAATGTGTATAGTAAGCAATATGAAGATGGAGGAATGCTTTATATTGGAAATGGAGATAACGAGAACAGTATTAACGGTACAATGGGGAATGATATTTTATATGGTGGGAACGGCAGCGATACCATTAATGGTGGTGCAGGAAATGATGTATTATGGGGAGGAAGAGGAGACGACATATTAAATGGTGGTTCCGGCTCGGACCGCTATATATTCGGATTGTATGATGGAAATGATATCATTAAGAATGATAACATCGGAAATTATAAGGACTACATTGTTTTTGATGAAGATGTAACGATTTCGGATGTTTCTTTCGAGGTTCAGGGTCTGGATTTAATGATTTATGTGGGGGAATTAAGTCACATTACGGTAGAAAATTTCTTTGCGGTAAATGGAAATGGTAAGTTTACAAATGCAATTAATACAATTCAGTTTATGAACGGAGGAGAACTTGACTTTGCCGAAATATGCAGGTTGGCAGGTTATGAAGGTGCCGATAAGGATGAGGAAGACAACAGTTTGTCAGAGGAAGAACAGGAAGCTTTAGAGGAAGAAAGACGTCAGCTGAAAAAATGGTATGAAGAGTATTATGAACAAAGGAATAATTCCGGAAATTCTGGTGGAACTGGTTCTTCAAGCGGCGGTTCGGGTAATTCAGGCAATGCAGGAACGGGGAGCGGTTCCGGTGGAAGTTCCAGTGCGAATGAAAGTGACAATTCACAGAATTCTTCACAGCGGGCTAAGGAAGAGATATTTGGGCGTGATCCAGATTCGTACCAGGATTCTATGAGAACCCAGCAGAGTGATCCGGTTATTGTTGATTTAAACGATGATGGAGTTTTTACAACATCATTGGAAGATGGAGTTTATTTTGACTTGAATAAGGATGGTTTTGCAGAAAGGACGGCATGGATAACTACTCAGGATGCATTGCTTGTGCGCGATGTGAATGGCAATGGAAAAATTGATGATGGAGGGGAGTTGTTTGGTGACAGAACTGTATTACCAGATGGGAGTATTGCTGCAAGTGGTTTTCAGGCTTTGGTGGGTCTGGATGATAATGAGGACGGAATTTTAGATTCTCAGGATAAGGGCTTTCAGGAATTAAAGGTATGGATGGATGTTAACCATAATGGAATATCAGAAGAGGAAGAATTGTATTCTTTGGAACATTTTGGCATTTCGTCAATTGATTTAAATTACAGTCAGGTTAATCGTTTAGATGAAAATGGTAACTTGATGAAGGCTGGCAGTAACCTATTTGGACAGACTGTAAATTATAATATCGGGGAGTATGATTTTAATATTGATTTTTCAGATACGAAATACCAGGGAGAGGAAATTGACACAAGCATCCTGGAAAAATATTTACCGGAAATAAAGGGATGTGGAACATTGCTGGATTTATCAAAAGCAATGGCAACAAATGATGAATTAAAAATAATGGTGACATTATACATACAGGAAAAAGATTATCGCATTAAGAAGAATATTTTACAGAATGTATTGTTCCTGTGGGCAGATGTTGCCGGAATTGAGGCTGATAGCAGAGGAAGGGCAATTGATGCCAGAAGACTGGGGGTATTGGAAAAGGCTTATGGGCAGCCATATGTCGGGGTGTCTGGAGCAAATCCAAATAACGCAGCAGCAGCTATTCTGAATAAATTATACATTGAATTTGAACAGGAAATAGAAGAATGTCTGCTTTCCCAGTCTGTTTATAAAGAGGCTTTGGAGCATATAAAGGTATACCGCAATGTAGATACGGAGAGCTGTTATTGTGATTTTGTTGATGCGGTAAGAACACTGGTAAAAGGTCAGTCTGTGTGTTATATACCAATGTTCGTGGACTATATTCTGAAGAATACGAATTTGGGAGATATGTTTGATAAGCAGTATGTTTATGAACAGTTAAAAAGTGAGAATGAAGTATGGGCGGAAACATTAAATGTACAAAATATTATATATCAGTCTAATAATGGAAATGTTATAGGAAGCAACGGAAATGATATATTACTATCTGGCACAGAAGATGAGGTGTTACAAGGAAGAAAAGGTGATGATATTTATATTTTCAATGTTGGAGACCGGCAAGATACTATCGTAGAAAACGGTGGAGCGGACACAATCCTGTACGGAGAAGGAATCTGTGAAGAGGACATTCTTGTTTCAAGGGACGGCAGAAACCTCTACCTGACGAATCAGGAGAGCAGGGACAAGGTGACAATCAAGGATTTCTTTTGGAACACAGATTACCAGATAGAGAAGGTGGAGTTTGCAGACGGAAGCACATGGAGCCTCGAAGACCTGAAGGATAAAGCAAGATACTATTACGGAGGCGAAGGAAATGATAACATCAGTGCGGCTAACAGCAATACTGGTGCTCCAATTTTAGAGGACGATTACCTGTATGGAGGAGCAGGGAATGACACGCTGAATGGAAACAATGGGAATGATGAGTTGTACGGAGAAGAAGGAGATGACATCCTGAACGGAGGAAATGGGAATGACATTCTGTCAGGAGGAACAGGAAATGACACACTGAACGGAGGAACCGGAGACGATACCTATGTATTTAACCTTGGAGATGGACAAGATACTATTACGGAGAATAGTGGAGATGACCGGATTGTCTTTGGAGAGGGGATTGAATACTCTGATTTAAAGTTTGCAAAACAGGGGAATAATTTGAACATTTTCCTGATTGGTGGGGACGATAGTATTACTGTACGGGATTATTTTCGTGATGACAATTATAAGGTAGAATCTTTCCAGACGTCGGATGGCAGAGAGTTAGATTATACCAAGATAAGCGTTATGATACAGGCAATGGCATCCTTTGAGGATACTACAGGTATGATGTGGGAGGATGCAGTTGAACAGAAAAACGAACAGGCAAATGATTTATTAAACCAGTGGTGGACGAAGGAAGCGATTTAGCGAGGAAGTGAGAGGTAATTTATTGGAACTTTATTGGCTGGAAAAACAAATTATTTGGAATGAGATAAAATAATTCTTAGATTTCTAAAAGTTTTACTACTGATAATTCTATATAAAAGGAGTAGAGAAATGATTTAGAAAAAATATTGTTGAGGAAATTTGATATGGAATCAGCAAACAAGAACTTTGGAATAGTATAAAAAAATTTATTTTATGCAATGTCTTTTCTGATATAAGGAAGGGAGGTAAAAGCATGGATTTTATAAGTGAAAGAATTGAAAGAGAGGAGGATATAGAATACTTTAATTCGTTTGGTTTTAAGGATAATCTGGGTAAAGAATTTAAGCCATTTTGGTGGGCCATAGACAGGGAGTCAGATATATTTTTCTTTTTTGGTGAGGGGAAAGCATCGGACAGGTTTCTAAAGTGTGGATTATGCATTAATAAAGAATTGGTAGAAATACAGATGCAAAATAAAGCTGAAGAAAAAGAGGAGAAACCAGGGCTATTTGTGCATTGGATTATTAATGAGATAGTAATTCCGGTCAGTTTAGTAGAAAGGGGATATGTTGAGGATGATATAGTATACATTATAGAAAATGCGTTGATTGCGATTGGTCTTCCGGGAGTCTCAGAGAAAGAGGTTGCAGAAACAACAGTTGAAATAAAGACACGTCCTATGATAGTAAAGAATACGAATGTTGGCTATGAAAATGGTATAGAAGAATCCAATAAAAAAGAAAAAAGGGATGATCCTTTTGGATGTGGTCTTGTAATAGCAATAGTATTGGCATATATAATAGCCGAGATTATATCAATTCAAGATCATTTAGAATATTCGGATGGTATGATATTAAGAAAAACGGCAGTTGCAGTTGCAGTTAGTATTTATGGTGTAATATACTACATAATAAAATATATTAGAAAAAAATTTAAGAAGTAATGGTAAAAGCGAGGAGAACAAAAATGGGAAATATTGATGATTTAGTAATAGATGTGATTGAGGCAGATAAACGTTTTGAAGGCTTAGGATTAACAGAATCAGAAATTGAATTTATAAAGGTTTATGAGACAGCTACGGAACAAAGATTTTTTGTTACAAAAGAGAATATGTCAGCTCTTCATAAGGGAGTAGCATATTTTGAGACGTTTGGTGCACTATCTGATGCAGTTGAATTTATTAAGTTAGCGGATGGAGTAGGAACTGCAATTCAAAAAGGAGAAACGGGCGAAGCGTATAAGGCAGTTCAAGATTTTGTATTTGGAAATGTTTTGAGTGGGATAGTAGTTAATCAAATTGCAATTCTCATGACAGCTGCGGCAGTTAATCCATTTTTGGCATTTGTTGCCCTTCTTGTCTTTTCAAAGGCAATATCTGAATGTGGGGAATTTATAAGTGACGTATTGGCTGATATTTTCGGTTTATATGATGATGCCGGAGCCTATACCTACCCGGTAGACCCACTTATCTTTGACTTAGACGGCGATGGTATTGAAACCGTTTCCATAAAAGATGGTGTCAATTTTGATTTTGATAACAATGGATTTGCAGAGAAAATCGGCTGGGTTTCAGCAGATGATGGCTTGCTTGTAAGAGATTTAAATGGTAATGGAAACATCGATAATGGTGGAGAACTATTTGGTGACTTGACAGCGGTAGCAGAGGGAATCAATGCAGTTAATGGATTTGAAGCTTTGGCAGCCTTTGATGTAAATGCAGATGGTGTGATAGACACAAAGGATGCTATATATTCCGAACTTAAAATCTGGCAGGATAGGAACCAGAATGGTATTGTGGATGAAGGGGAATTATTGACTTTGCAGGAAGCAGGGATTGCGGGTATTGGTTTGGATTATGAGACAATTAATGAGACGGATGAACAGGGTAATGCTCATACCCAGAAGGGTTATTACATAAAAGCAGACGGAAGTACCGCTTTGGTGGAGGATGTCTGGTTTGACAAAGATGCAGCTGATACTACGGTAGTGGAAACGACTTTGGATATGAATATAGAAATATCAGAGGATGTTATGAAGCTGCCGGATATTCAGGGAAAAGGAAACCAATACAGTCTCCATCAGGCAATGATGCTGGATGAGACTGGCGAATTGAAGAGAATGGTGGAGTCTTATATTGCGGAAGAATCCAGTGAGATTCGGAAATCCATGATACCTGACATTATATATCTTTGGACGGGTGTTGTTGATGTGGATATAACGTCAAGAGGTAATTATATTTCAGATGCCAGAAAGTTAGAAGCATTAGAAGTAATTACGGGGCGCAAATTTGATAGTGCATATGGAACGAATCCAGTGCATCAGGCAGGAAAGTATCTTGAACAGGCATTTAGCAAGTTGGTGAATTTGTATTTTGGACAGTTAGAGATGCAGACAACCTATGCAGAAGAATATGCGGAAATGTATATGAATATGGATTTCAGTGAGAATGGAGAATTGATATTGGACTTTGTATCTGTTGCACAAAAATATTTAGATATGTACGCAATTGATGCCAAAGAAAAGAAGCATATCCTTGAATTTGTTGATAATTTGATGTTAACAGGCATTGATTCCTGTATTGGAAGAGATGTTATAAATACAACATTTTCTGTTGTGAGTACGGATATCTGTAACGGCGTTAAGTATTTCGGAGATGATACAATTGCTGGAACAAGTGGTGACGATTTATTGATTGGAGAGACAGGAAATGACACGCTTCGAGGTGGAAATGGAAATGATACCTATGTATTCCACCTTGGGGACGGACAGGATACCATTGTGGAGAGCAGCGGAACGGACACCATCCGTTTCGGGGAGAGAATCCG
>URMF01000026.1 GCA_900548855.1 uncultured Eubacteriales bacterium | reverse complement strand
GCAATCTGTTTAATCTGCTCCTTGGATTTTTTAAATACCTGTTCACGTTGTGCAACCGATGTTGAGTTGTACAGATGAATAACTGCGTGAGGAGCACCTTTTACAGCCTCAAATGTTTTTTTGATAATGTGCTCTCTTGCCTGAGTCAGAACCTGAACGGTAACATCATCAGGAATCATGTTTTTCTCAATCAAAGCACGCATAAATTCGTATTCAGTTTCCGATGCAGCCGGGAAACCAACTTCGATTTCCTTGAATCCAATATCTACTAACATCTGGAAAAACTGTAATTTTTCGTCTAAACTCATTGGTTCAATCAACGCCTGGTTACCATCACGCAAATCGACGGAACACCAAATCGGTGGCTTTGTGATGGAATCTTTTTTTACCCAGTCATAGGTACATTCCGGTGGCATAAAATAGGCTTTTTCATACTTGTCAAAATTTTTCATTTTCAAATCCTCCATTTTTTTTCCTATTAAAATACTGTTTTGCTGCAGGGGATTGGATGATTTGTGGTATAAATAAAAAAACTTCCGTGCCCCACAACCAATGTGGTTGTAGAGACGAAAGAGATAATCCTTCGCGGTACCACTCTACTTCATGTCCGATGGACATGCCCTCATCAGCACTAACATGCCTTTCCCTCATAACGGTGGGTGACCGGTACATTCTACTAAAGGTTCAAATGTACAGCTCGGAGGCGAGTTCACAACCATTCATCTACTGCCTTTCACCAGCCGGCAGCTCTCTGAAAGAATAAAAGGAAGTTACTATTCCTCGTCATTGCCTTTTGCTATATGATATGTTATCATACTTTTAGCAAAAAGGAAATGATTAAATTTAATCATTTGTATTGATTATTTTTAATCTACTGTGATAGCGTGCCGAAAGCTAACATTTACTCCTGTCTAAAACCGGTGATGGAGCTTCAATTATAAAGATATAAAAAAATAAAAAAAGTGCTTGACTTTTCATGACAACTGCGCTATTATAATACTTGCGTTGTACGTGTAGCTCAGCTGGATAGAGCACTTGGCTACGGACCAAGGTGTCGGGGGTTCGAATCCTCTCACGCACGTACTAAAAAAGCGGAAGTTTAGAATTTACAAGACTTCCGCTTTTTACTATATAAAATTTTTTGTTTGTTATGCAATAAGACATTCCGGAAAATGAGGGCTGGCACAAGGATATGATGTGTCGCAGACTACTGCACTTAGTACAAAAATGAGTCATGAAAAGCGGATACAGCCATAAAAGTAAAATTATGGTAATAAAATATGGGATATGTTACAATCAAAATATAGGAAGGAAATCGGGAATTTAATTACAGTCAATATATTGATATTTGAAGATGTCGTGTAATGGTAGAGCATATACATAAGATGAGGGGAGGAATGATACATGTACGAATGTCCCAATTGTGGTGGAAATCTGCGGTTTGATATCCGGTCTCAACAGCTTGCCTGTGCCTATTGTAGTGGAAAGTTTAATCCATATGAGATAGCCAGGGAAAAGGATGCAGAGGAACAGAATGAGTATGAGGTTACCGTGTTTTGCTGTCCTCAGTGTGGAGGAGAGATTTATAGCACGGATAATACGGCGGCGGGGTTTTGCAGCTTTTGTGGGGCGGCTACAATCTTGAACAGCCGATTGGAGAAGGAAAAAAGACCTGCGTTTATTATTCCGTTTCAAAAGACGAAGGAAGACTGCAAGGCAGAGTATATAAAACGGGTGAGAAAGGCAGTATTTGCTCCGAAAGAACTCAGAAATCCGAAATATATTGAAAGCTTCCGGGGAATTTATATGCCTTACTGGGTTTACCATGTCACGCAGCAGGGGCCGTTGTTATTATTGGGAAAAGTAATTCACCGCAGTGGAAATTATAAGATAACAGATTATTATAATCTGACAGGCAGCCTAGATTTTGATTATAACGGTTTGTCCTATGATGCATCTGTTTCCTTTGCAGATAATATAAGTGAGCGGATTGTGCCCTTTGATGCAAAACGGATGAAGGCGTTTACCCCATCATTTTTAAGTGGATTTTATGCGGATATGGCAGATGTGGGTAAGAGCCTTTATACGGAGGAGGCGGTAAATGCTGCAAATACGCAGACAAAGGAGTATCTGGAAAAGGAGCTAAATTTAAATTACTATAATCTGGGACATTATGAGAACTTGTCGGACAAATATCATACGCAGTGTGAAGGGGAACAGCTGGCAATGTTTCCAGTGTGGTTTTTGTGTTATCGCAATAAAGACAGGGTGGCTTATGCAACCGTCAATGGACAGACCGGGAAAGTAGTAGCTGACCTGCCGGTAAAAATCAGCAAATATCTGACAGCATCCTTGCTTCTGGCTATACCAATTTTCTTTTTATTCAATTTAATATTGACAGTAACGCCTTCTGTGCTGCTGACGGCTGTTTCTATTCTTGCTGCATTGGTTCTGGTTATCTACGAAAGAGAGAGTAAGGAGATTGCCGAAAAAGAGGGGTATAAAGATGATAAGGGAGCTATGGAAGGATTGCGGCAAAAGCAGGCGGTTATGGAAGCGGCATCTGCTCTGGAAGGAACGGAGCCGTATATTATGACAAAAGAACAATTGCGGAAGAAAGAAAAATCGCATAAACCAAAAAAGAGCCAGAAAAAAGGGGAAGGGGTACTGAGTATTTGCATTGTGCTGCTATATATGGGTCTCACTTTTGGCGATACATTTATCGAAGTGTTTTTGGGAAAAGCAGGTAGCATGATAATTGTGTTTTCTGCACTGGTGTTTTCCGGAATTATGGGGTATAAAGGCATAATTTATGGAAAAGAAATCCAGCCCCGAAAAAGATATCCAGGGTTTGCCTGTACGATACTCATGTTAGCGGTGGCGGCGGCTACTATTGTATGGAATCCGGTTTCCGATGTGTACTATTATGGAACAGTTTTGGGATTACTGATAGCAGTAGTCATTACTTTGCTGGACTTGATTCGCAACTATAATATTCTTGCCACCAGGAAGCTGCCCCAGTTTGATTATCGGGGAGGTGATGACCGTGGGTGAGAAGAACAGGGGAATTGTTTTAAGGATTGTTTTCTGTGTGTTCATGGTTGGATGCGGTCTGATAAATGCATTTGACAGTTTTGCAACGCAGAGTTCATTGGAGAGAATAGTTGGAAGTATGTCTTCCTCCGAGGGGAAAAATACATTTGAGTATCTTAATGAGGACACGGGATATTGTGCAAAGATAGAGGACACAGCGGAGCTGCTAAGTCCTGAGCAGCAAACCTGTCTGTTGGAGGCTATGCAGGGGATAACTGCCTATGGCAATGTAGTATTCCATAGTACGGACAGTAATTATACATCCGCGGCAGCCTATGCCCAACAATATTATTATAATCAGTTTAAGGACAATAGTGGAACCCTATTTCTAATTGATATGAGGAATCGGATGATTTACATATTCAGTGATGGAGCGATATATCAAACTATTACAAAGGGAAGGGCGAATACGATTACAGATAATACTTACCAATATGCCTCCGATGGAGATTATTATACCTGTGCTGTGACAGCTTTTTCACAAGAGTTGACACTGTTAGAGGGCGGAAGGATTTCCCAGCCCATGAAGTATGGGAGTAATGCCTTGCTAGCCTTTTCCTTTGCATTAATAATTTGTTATTTTATTGTGCGGCAATGCGCAACAACCAAAAAGCCCTCTGATGCGGAAGTGTTGACAGGGTTAACTGCAAGACAACATATATTGGACTTTCAAGTACAGCAAACACATTCTGAACGGGTGTACAGTCCAAGTAGCTCTGGAGGCGGCGGTTCTGGAGGCGGTGGCTCTGGAGGCGGAGGTGGCGGTGGTCATAGTTTCTGACCAAAGGTAGAATATTTCTTCAGTTTCCAATAGAGGAGAATTGATAAATAATAAGAAAGTTTTAAGAATTTTGGTAAAGAATAGGTATTTCAAAAAAGAGTTTCTTATTGTATACTTATCTTGGATGATTAGACGAATCAGGAGGGAAGACATGTTAGAGAGAACAGTAGGACCATGGGATTACAGAATGATGCCCAACAAAATGTTAGAATTGGTAAAAAATGTTGGTAATATGGAGCAGGAGGGAACCGGATATTTTGTTGACAGTGAATCAGAAATGCTTACAATCTTAGCTTATCTGAATTATGGGGAAACAACTAATATAACAGAATCTATGCGAGAACAGCTAGACAATGCGGTGAAACAACTGGAATCAAGACATTTAAAAATGCGGGAAGAATAGGGATGCAGGTAACAGGTATTAAAATCAGAGGAATTGAATTTGGAAAAGGGATACCTAAGATATGTGTGCCGATTGTGGGTAATACGGAGCCGGAAATATTAACACAGGCACAGGATATCTTACAGAAGCAGCCCGATTGCATAGAACTCCGAATAGATTGGTTTCAGGATGTCAGTGATATAGAACAGGTTTTACATATGTTGGGGAAGCTGAGACAGATAATTGGTGAAACCGTGCTATTGTTCACATTTAGAAGTGAGCCGGAAGGCGGCAGGAGAAGCATTACCTGTGAGGATTACAAAGCACTTTGTGCGGCAGCCTGTGCAAGTGGTTATATTGATTTGATTGATGTGGAAGCATTTATGCAGGATGGCTTGCTTGCTTCCGTTTGTGGAATTGCCCATAATAACGGTGTATTTGTGGTTGGCAGTAACCATGATTTTGAGAAGACACCGAATGAAACGGATATCGTTGCAAGACTTAGATATATGGATGAACAGGGAGCAGATATCCCGAAAATAGCGGTTATGCCGCAAAAAGAAAGGGATGTGCTTACATTGTTGTCGGCAACGCTTACCTATCACGAAGCTGGTGGAACAAAGCCGATTGTTACAATGTCCATGAATGATATCGGTATGGTTAGCCGGCTAGCAGGAGAACTCTTTGGCTCAGCATTGACATTTGCAACAGTTGGCAGAACGTCAGCACCAGGTCAGATTCCCATAGATGAGGCACGACAGAGTCTTACGATTTTACATAGGCAATAATCGGAATAATGAGGAGGTTCTTTTATGAGGGACGAAGAGAAAAAACAGGGGGAAATGGTTAAAAATATACCCCGGAATCCCAATCGGAAGATTACGGATGAGGAAGTCAATCAAGTGCTGAAAAGTGCGGCAGAAAAGCTTGCAGAGCAGAAAAATACATCGGACAGTAATAATCCTAAGAAAATAAATGATAAAAAGACTGAAAAAAATGCAGGCAGCGAGAAAACTCCAAGGGCTACGGAAAAGAATAGTAAAAAGGATGAGAAATCTGTAAGGAAAGACTCAGGGATGAAGAATGAGAAGCCTGCCGGGAAAGGCAGCAGGCAAGACAATAAGGCTGTAGATAAGAAGCCTGTGAATAAAGCCGGTAAAGAGAAGCTGACGGCACAAAATAATGCGATGGCGAAAGGCAATGTGCCGGCAACTGGGAACAGCAAGAAAAATGGCTTTGAGCCAGGAGACAAAAAAAGCAGTGTAAAGGGTAAAAAAATAGAGGAATTCATAGAGGAAGAACCGATTGTAATAAAAAATCCGGAACAGCCGAAAGACAAGGTTACAGTTGGCAGGGTGATTGGTACATTTTTTGAGGGAATCTGGACACTCTTTAAAGTCATTGTCCTAGTTACAATTGTTACTGCTGTAGCAGGATTTTTTCTTTCCAGGGATTTAATGATACGAGGGCGCAGTGGTAACCGGCAGTGCACAGAAGGAATGACAGTGGCTTCCAATACGCTTTCAAACAAATCAAGTGAGGATGACAAAGTTAAGGAATGGCTCAGTACCGTTACTAGAGAAAAACTCACATTGGAGGCAGACGATAAAAGTATTCTGGTTGCCAGAAAAATAGTTGCTGATGAAACGAGTAGCAAATGGGTGGTTATTCTCCATGGGTATAATGGGAGCATGGAAGATATTTACGATATTGCCATGCATTATGTGAAAAAGGGATATAATGTTTTAATGCCGGATTTGAGGGCGCATGGTGAGAGTGAAGGCTCCTTCTTTGGCATGGGCTGGCTTGACAGGCTGGATGTGATTAACTGGATAGATGTGATTTTGAAGGATAATCCATCAGCTGAGGTGGTTATTCATGGCATAGATATTGGGGCGGATACTGCATTGATGCTTACTGGAGAGCCGGTTAAAAGCTCTGTGAAAGCCATAGTGGCAGAAGGTGCATATACAAATGCCTGGGAGGTTGTGAAAAAGGAATATAAGACCCGGCATGAAAAATGGCCGGTATTTCCATTATTGCATATGATAAACCCGGTAATGAAGGTGTGGGCTGGCTACAGCTTGAAGGAGGCAGACGCCGTAAAACAGGTTAAGAACAGCAATATACCAATTCTGTTGATTCGGGGGCAAAATGATACCTATGTCACAGAGGAAATGACGACCCAGTTAGACAAGGCAATTGCCTCAGAGCATGAAGTATTTACGGTGCCAGCAGGCACACATGAGGATTGCAGATATGCAGAGCCGGAGAATTATTACAAGAAGACCTTTGATTTTGTCAGTAAATATGTAAAATAGATAGGACAGATATTCGATATGGAACAAAAGAAGTATTATGATTTGTCAAGTGAATTACAGCGGAGAATTTCAGAGGACAGGCGGCAAGGGCATGAAAATCCATACCGTACCAGGAATGAGGATGCTATCCGGAGGAAGCAGGACTGGGATCGGAATAAATTGTTACGTCCGGCATATGTGAGGGATTGTGAGAAAATCATGCATACACCGTATTATAACCGGTATGCAGATAAGACTCAGGTTTTTTCCTTTTATAAAAATGATGATATTACAAGAAGGGCGCTTCATGTCCAGCTGGTATCAAGAATTGCAAGAAATATAGGTTCCCTGCTGGGGTTGAATACGGAATTAATTGAGGCCATTGCATTGGGGCATGACATCGGACATACGCCATTTGGTCATGCCGGAGAACGTTATTTAAGTGAATGTCTGCAGGAACATACAGGAAGGTATTTTAATCATAATGTACATAGTGTCAGGGTGTTAGATGAGATTTTAAACCGGAATGTCAGTCTGCAGACCTTGGACGGCATTCTCTGCCATAATGGAGAGTTTGCCATGCAGGAGTACCGGCCGGTAAAGATGGAGGATTTTGCGGCATTTGATATAAAATATGAACAATGCTATGGGGATAAAAAGGCAATTGACCGTCTCGTGCCGTATACCTTGGAAGCTTGTGTAGTGCGGATTTGTGATATGATTGCCTATCTGGGTAAAGACCGGCAGGATGCCAGACGGGCAAACTTAATCGTAGACGATAGTATTTTTGATGAGCAGGCATTTGGTAAAAGTAATCCGGAGATTATTAACAACCTGATTGTCAATATTGTAGAGAATAGCTATGGCAAGGATTGTATCGTCATGGATGATGCGTATTACAAAGCCATTAAAGCGACAAAGAAAGAGAATTACGAAAAAATATATTTTAATGAAGCAGTGGACCGGATTTATGAAGAGAGGATTCGACCGATGTTTCATTTGATGTACGAGCAGCTGTTAAGTGATTTGAAGGCGGGGGATACCAGCTCGATTATTTATAAGCATCATATTGATTATGTGAAAGAAAATACTGCCACCTATGGATATGATAAGTATTTAAATAGGACGGAACCAAACCAGATGGTGGTTGACTTTATAGCGAGCATGACAGATGATTATTTTGTGGATTTATTTGATTATCTGTTTCCAGGGAGTCCGTATAAGGTGGAGTATGTGTCGTATTTTGAAGAATAGGAGACTGTGCATAACAATGCAGCAGTCTCCTTTCTCTATGATTGTTATCAATCGTCTTTTAGTTTGAGGGATAATCCAGACACTGGTTTTGCAGAATCAACAGTTCCGGATGTATTATCCGAGGAAGGGCTGCTAGTATTCGCATCATTAAATATATCTGTATTATAGGAGTTGGTGGTGTCGGGAGTCTGCGGGTCAAATGGAGAACGGACTGGTTCTGGTGTGGTGGGGTTCTGTAGAAAATCGTCCAAGTCATCATTCGTGTTGTAGGATGTTACTGGTTTTTGAACGGGTTCCCCATTTTTTAAGGTGCGGTACATCATACAGATATAAAACAGGAAACAGGCAATTGTTAATGTAAATCCACCAAAGCTGAGAAAAGCATCCCCAATAATTTTAATCAGCAAAATGATACTTTGCATATAGAAAGTAATCCAATACAAAGTAGAAAATTGTTCCTTTGAACCGCAGATAGCATTGATGATAAGGGCAACAAGAGATAACAGTAATGTCATAAGAAATAGTTTGCCAAATTGATATGGAAATATAAAGAGAGCGCAAAGCAAGCCCACTTTAATTGAAAAGCCCTTGTAGCCGTCAATGATAGTCTGCTTGGAAAATGCAGATATGTTTAAAATATTAAATAATTCCGCTAAGCTCATTTCAGAAAACTGATTTGTATATTTTTTATAAGATACCAGGTTAGTTTTGCTGATGAGCATAATTTCGTTGATACTGGAATCGTCTAAGGCTGTTTGAAAATCCTGGTAGCCCTTTTGGGCATTACCTTGTACCTGTTGCGCAAGAATGTCTATATCCCATTTGTCCACTTGAGAATCAAGAATTAAATATTTTCTGTCTGAAGGAATGGAATAGGATTTTTCACAATTGAATTCGCCATCCAGATAAGAAAATTCCGGCATATTCGTTAATGCGTTATTAAAATCTTTGTTGGTAATGATTTGAAAGACTGTGAATCCGCATATCATAAGCGCTGCTAAAATGCTTATAATGAGAGAATAAACAATTTTACTTCCGGTTGACTGTCTGCGTAAATGATAGAAAGCACCGGGCTCTGTAAATCCACGAAATGCCTCATAAATTTGCGCAAATGGGTTGATTTTGGTTATCATTTGAAATCCTCCTGCAATATTAATAAATCCCCTGTAACTACAATACACATGGATTGTAAAGGAGAACAAGCTCTGTTCCCATGTCTTTTGTCAATCTGAAAATACAGTTCGTGCAATCTGCTTTTCCTGCTCACAGAGCACATTTAATTCCTGTGTCATATGATTGATTTTTTCCATATGCGCAGACTGGGATGTGACTGCCTTATCCATGCCTTCAATTCTGGAAAGGATATGTTCAATTGCCTTTTGCATCTGATTTAAGCTCTGTGAAATATGTTCGGATGTGTCATTACAAGAAACTGCCAGTTTGCCCACTTCATTGGCCACTACGGCAAATCCTTTTCCGGCTTCCCCTGCCCTTGCTGCCTCAATTGAGGCATTCAGAGAAAGCAGATTGGTTTGGGAGGCAATCCCCTGGATTAAAGAAATAATTTCAAGAGATTCGTTTACTTTTTCATTTACGGAAGCCGCAGCTTTCGTAATGCTGTCCTGCTGTTCATTTAACCCTTGTACATCTGTTGTCGCTTCAGCCACTACCGAACTTATTTCAGCCAGTCCCCCTGCCAGACTCTGAATACTCTTTTCCATATCTGCCTCAAATATTTCCCGGCTCCGTTTCTGTTCCGTTACATCGAGAGCTGTGGCTGCCAGCACAATTGGTTTTTTGGCAGAATCATATACTGCTGTAACTGTCATATGAAACCAGCGGTAACTACCATCCGCATGACGAATACGAAATTCTTCTTTCAAAGGTTCCTGATGTGTTCCCGAATTTACAAAATTGAAAATCTCTTCCATAACCCTCTTTTTGTCCGTTTCATGAATTAAATCCGAATAGGAATCCGGAGAGTTTGGAAAATCCTGCTCATTGTGGAAACCTAATAATCTTCTGAACTGCTCCGAATACCAGAACTGATTTTCCGGATTTCTAATGTCTCCCCCCATTACGTTCATACTCCATGAGCCCTCGTTCAGTATGGAATCTATCGCATCATGTTTTTTTGTCGAAAGATCCAGTTCTATGGCATTGTTATGAGCAACTGTAATATTGGAGATTGTACCTATAAATTCAAAAGGTTTACCACCCCGCCGTACAATTTCTCCCGCCATACGCATCCAGCAAAGTCCTTCGTTCTTTGTCTGGAAACGGTACTCCACATCAAAAACTTTCTTCCCCGTAGTATCTTCGATAGTATTCTGAAACTCCTGCATGACTCCTTCTTTATCCGGCTCATAAATCTTTGACATCCAGGCCTCCATGGAATCTTCAAATTCACTGTGGTCTGTATAGCCTGTAATTTCACGGAATTCATCACTAAACATTACCCGGTTAATCTGCTGTCCCTCCCCGAAATACATTGACCACATTCCAGAGTGATTCATCCGGTTCAGCATCGTCATATTTTCTCTGGCATGATTTAATAACAAATTCGCACAATTCAACAGGTTGTTTATGGATTCCACAACCTCAGGTGCTTTTTCCCGGATGGTATCATTTTTAATTTCCCCAAATAGACCAACCTGAAATGACTTCTTTGCCAGTACATCCAATTCGCCGGACAACTGCGTCGTCCAATTTGTCTGTGCTTTTTCTCTGCGCATGATAATCCCCCATTCTTATCTAATAATCTTGCTACCTTTTTGTCAAAAACGCTCAACTTCTGTAACTATAATATACCATGAATTGTAAATGGGAACAAGTGAATGTATTTTTACTGACTTAAATGGAGTTGATAATTTTTTGAAAATAACATATAATCTTTAAAGGTTTGATTGTAAAAGAAAGCGAAGGATGAAGCATGAATAAGAAGGAAATTAATGAAATAAAGAAGCAATTTACACCGGAACACTGTACGATAACAAGAATTTGTGGTTGCTATGTGGATGGGGAGAAGAATAAGAAGACAGAACTGGCACAGACCTTCCTGACTCTGACAGAGGAGGAGAACTTTAAGTATTTTACCATATTTAAGAATACGCTTTCCGGAACCCTTGGGAAGAATCTTCTGAATATGGAATTTCCCAATGAACAGGAGAAGGAAGGAGGCACACAGGAATTTCTTTTGCGCCTTAAGAGCTCCAAGCTGGAGGACAATACCCTGGTGGAAGAATTTTATGATAAGGTAATCCGTACATATAATTATGGTGAGAATTATTATATTATTCTGGTATACGCAGCCTATGATGTACCGGGGCAGACCACAGATGGGATTGAAAATGAGGATGCTTCGGATTATGTGTATGATTATATACTTTGCAGTATCTGTCCGGTAAAGCTTACCGACGCAGGACTTTGCTATAATGAGAAGAATAACAGTATTGAGAGCCGTATAAGAGACTGGGTGGTTTCACCGCCGGTGCATGGATTTTTGTTCCCGGCGTTTAACGACCGGAATATGGACATACATGGATTGCTTTATTATACGAAGAACTCTGAAATGATGCAGGAGGATTTTATTGACCAGACTTTGGGATGTGGGACACCGCTTTCCTTTAAGGCACAGCAGGAGACATTTCAGGATATTATTGAAAATTCTCTTGGTGAGCAGTGTGATTTTGAAATGGTGAAGACGATTCATGAGAATTTGAATGAATATGTGGAGGCAAGAAAGGATGCGCCGCAGCCGCCGGAGCTTGACAAAATGGAGATGAAGAAGCTGTTGGCGGACAGCGGGGTGAAGGAAGCGGCACTGGAAAACTTTGATACCGCCTTTGACAGTATTGTCTGTGATGAGGAAAAGCCGAAGTTTGCAGCAGCAACGGTGGCAAGCACCAGAAGCTTTGATATTAAGATGCCGGATGTAGTCATTAAGGTGAAGCCGGAACGTACGGATTTGGTGGAAACCAAAGTGATTGACGGCAGACAGTATATCATGATTGAGGTCAATGACAGTGTGGAAGTGAATGGTATTAATGTACGGAAGCTGAATATGGAGACCGGGGAGATTATGGAGTAGAGATGTTTGCAATGGAATAAAATCCATTAGGGAATAGAAAGAAGGAAAAGTGGATATGTACAAGTATGTATCAAAATTGATTGTTTACAGAGACTTAGGAGAAAACAGCATCTTAAAAAAACTGGCAGAGATTTTTGAAGATTTTGACTGGTACAAAGAAAATGTCTTAGGAAATTCTTCAGCATTTAGTGCATCAAAGCTGGAGGAAATGAAGGACAAGAAGCATATCAGCAGGGAAAGTCTCATTACCCGGATTTATGGCGAGATTAAGAGATTGTTAGATTTGGCGACGGATTATGGGTTTGATGACAATTTATGGCATAACTATCTGACCTTTTTGTTGATGACGAATGAGAATTCCTTTACCCTTACCAGTGAGAAGGTGGGAGCCAATGATGGCAGTGTCAATCATTTTGCCAAAAATGATTTTAAGAATTTTAAGGCATTATTTGATTACAATTTTTATGAAATTGAGAGAGAGTTAGATATTGATTGTTTTTCCACGATTTCCAATTATAAGGCAATTGGGAAAAAGGAACGGATGTATAACTATAATGTGTCCTCAAAAGTGCGCGCCTTATCAAAAAGATTGGAAAAATGCGATGATGAAGAGGGGTTTTTCCAGGAAGTGACGAAATTTTATGCAGACTATGGTGTGGGTATGTTTGGTCTGAACAAGGCATTTCGTATCCGGTCTGCAGAATTTTCCGGAAACAGTGACAGCGGGGATTACATAACAGGGGGTGTGGATATTTATCCAATTAACAACACAGAGACTGTACTGTTAAAGGATTTGGTCGGCTATGAAATTCAGAAAAAGAAACTGATTGATAATACGGAAGCTTTTGTGGAGGGGAGACCGGCTAACAACTGTCTGCTGTTCGGTGATTCCGGTACCGGTAAATCTACCTGTATCAAGGCAATTATCAATGAATATTATGACAGAGGGCTTCGTATGATTGAAATTTACAAGCACCAGTTTAAGGATTTGTCTACGGTGATTTCCATGGTAAAGAATCGTAATTATAAATTTATCATTTATATGGATGATTTGTCCTTTGAGGAATTTGAAATAGAGTATAAGTTTTTAAAAGCGGTTATTGAGGGCGGTGTGGAAACGAAACCAGATAACGTATTGATATATGCGACCTCTAACCGGCGGCATCTGATTAAGGAAACATGGAATGACCGGAATGATATGGAACACGGCGACGGCGGCGAGCTGCACCGCTCCGACACGATGCAGGAGAAGCTTTCGCTGGTAAACCGTTTTGGTGTTACCATTAACTTCTCAAGACCGAACCAGAAGGAATATTTCTATATTGTGACGGAATTGGCAAAGAGAGAGCCTTCTATTACATTGACGGAGGCGGAGCTTTGTGCAGAAGCAAATAAATGGGAGCTTTCACACGGAGGCATCTCCGGACGTACCGCACAGCAGTTTATTAATTATCTTGCGGGAAAGGCATGAGACATGGGGAAAGACTTGTAAAATTGTCTTTTGGAAGGAGAAACGGATGAAAATTGTTCTGGCAGCATTAAATGCGAAATATGTACACTCAAATCTGGCAGTGTATGATTTGCAAGCTTATGCAAAGGAACAACTGAATAGAGATTTTATTAAAGGGAAACAGGAGAAATCAAAGAATGCAGAACAGGTGGAGCTTGTTGTAAAAGAGTATACCATCAATCACAACTTAGATTTGATTCTGCAGTCCTTGTACCAGGAAAAGGCAGCAGTCGTTGCCTTTTCTTGTTATATTTGGAATGTTCACGAAATTCTAACCATTGCAAAGGAATTGTATAAGGTTGCTCCCAAAGTACATATTTGGCTGGGAGGACCCGAGGTAAGTTATGACAGTAGGAAAGTCTTGGAAGAAAATTCTTTTCTGGAGGGGATTATCCAAGGGGAAGGCGAAGTGACTTTTTATGAGCTGGTGAAGATATGGAAAGAATACAACAATGATTATCGTGATATTTCAGGTATTATTTACCGTGACGAGTGTGGGCGGCTTCATCAAAATCCGGTCAGACCACTTATGTCCATGGATGATTTACCTTTTGTTTATCAGGATTTATCGAGATTTGAAAATAAAATTCTGTATTATGAAACCAGTAGAGGCTGCCCTTTTTCCTGCAGCTATTGTCTGTCCTCTATTGACAAAAGTGTACGGTTCCGGGGTATGGGGCTGGTGGAATCAGAGCTACAGTTTTTTCTGGATAATGAAGTGTCCCAGGTGAAGTTTATTGACCGTACCTTCAATTGCAAAAGGGACCGTTCCCTGGCTATCTGGAACTATATTGTAGAACATGACAATGGAATAACAAATTTTCATTTTGAGGTGGCAGCCGATTTAATCGGAGAAGAGGAGCTGGAAGTTTTTAGGCAGATGCGTCCGGGACTGATTCAGTTAGAGATTGGATTACAGTCCACCAATCCGGAAACTATTCGGGAAATTCGGCGGGTAATGGATATAGACAAATTGAGGGAAACGATGCTGACAATCCGAAGCTTTCATAATATTCATCAGCATCTGGATTTAATTGCCGGATTGCCATATGAGGATTTTGTCACATTTAAGCAATCATTTAATGATGCCTATGAAATGAAGCCCAATCAGTTACAGCTGGGTTTTTTGAAGGTATTAAAGGGTTCCTATATGGGAGAACAGGCGAAAAACTATCAGATTCAGTATCAGGATGTCCAGCCCTACGAGGTGCTCAGCACGAAGTGGATTACCTATGATGAGATTCTTGCCCTCAAAAAAATAGAAGAAATGGTAGAGGTTTATTATAACAGTGCACAGTTTGAACATGTGCTTCGTTACCTGATTCCGTTTTTTGAGTCGGCATATGCATTTTATGAAGCGCTGGGCGATTATTATGAAGACAGGCAATTATTTGGAATCGGCTTTAAACGGGAGGCGCGGTATGAGGCTTTACGTGAGTTTTACAAGGAATGGTTCGAGAAATGTGAGAATGAGCCGGGGCGTGATGAAGGTTCAGCATGTAATGACAGGAACGGCAGACCAAAATTCAGGTTGGATATACTGGACAGTCTGTTGACCTTTGATTATTATTTAAGGGAAAATGCAAAGAGCCGCCCATCCTGGGCAAAGGAAGAACCGATAGAAAAATCCCTTTATCATGCATTTTTCAAAAATGGAGGAACGGAAGAAATTGCTCTTACAGGGGAAGGCTATGATTCAAAGGCGGCAGCACGGATGATGCATATTGAACCGATTGTTTGTGAAGCGGCTGGCTGGATATCGGATACAGAAGCAGATACATCTCATACAGGGGATTCTGCCAGTGTTGCAGTTGCGCAATCAGGAGATAAGAAAGCTAAACAGGAGAAAAAATGGTTCTATTGTCTCTTTGATTATAAGAAAAGAAATCCCCTTTCTAAGGATGCGGAGGTTGTGGTTCTTTCTCATTTATAGAGATAACGTATAAGCGTAAGAACTAAAATAAGGAGACAGATGATGAAAACCAGAGCAGAAATAATTGCATTGTGCAGTACATATGAAGACATAATGGAAGATTATCCTTTTCATGATGCCAACTGGACGTTAATGCGTCACAAGAAGAATAAGAAAACCTTTGTGTGCATTTATGAGCGGCAGGGGCATATCTGGTTAAATGTAAAGTGCGACCCGGAATGGCGGGATTTCTGGCGCAGTGCATTTGATTCCGTGATACCGGCATATCACATGAATAAAGAACACTGGAATTCCATTATTTTGGATGGAACTGTGCCGGATGAAGATGTGGAACGGATGATAGGGGAGAGCTATGACCTTACGAAACCAAAAGCAAAAAATTAAAAAATGCAGGCTGGGACTGGAGGAACATTCTGTGCTACGGAATCGGATGTATGGTGCTTGGAGGATGTGAAGTGTTTCTTAAGAAATGAAAAAATTATGCCGGAAATCTGGGGAACGTGTTATAGTAAAAATAATAAGTTGCTGATTTACACTATGCTGTCGCCGGAGATTGTGAAAGCAGATGAGAAGAACAACATTTACAATGATTAGAATAGGACAGGAATTATCATGAACGAGAAAATACTAATTGTGGATGATGAAGTAGAAATAGCGGACCTGGTGGAGGTCTATTTAAAAAATGATGGCTATCAGGTGTACAAATTCTATAATGGGACAGATGCCTTGGATTGTGTGGAACGGGAGAAGCTCAGCATGGCAATCCTTGATGTTATGCTGCCGGATATGGATGGCTTTGCGCTCTGCCAGAAAATCCGGGAGAAGCATTTATTTCCTATCATAATGCTTACCGCCAAGGTTGGTGATATGGATAAAATTACAGGTCTGACCTTGGGGGCGGATGATTATATCACAAAACCCTTTAATCCGCTGGAGTTGATGGCAAGGGTCAAAACCCAGCTTCGGAGGTTTACACGCTATAATCAGGCGGACTCAGATGTGAGGGAATTGGAGGAAATAGATGTCCGGGGCTTACACATTTCAAAGAAAAGCCATAAATGCAAACTGAATGGGAAAGAACTGACACTGACCCCTATCGAATTTGATATTTTGTGGTATTTATGTGAGCATAGGGGAAGTGTGGTTTCGTCAGAGGAGCTTTTTGAAGCTGTCTGGAAGGAACAATATCTGGACAATAATAATACGGTGATGGCTCATATTGCAAGACTGCGGGAGAAATTACAGGAGCCGGCTAGAAAGCCGAAGTACGTGAAAACGGTCTGGGGGGTTGGTTATACCATTGAAAACTAGAGTGTCTTTGAAAAAAATGAAACAGCAAATGCTTCTACGGATTCTTATTTCCATTTCTGTATATAGCCTGTTGGGGATTCTGGTGTATTATCTGGTAAATGTGATTTACCATTCCACCATCTGGTATGGATATGAACCATTTTATAAGCTTGTTCAGTGGGCAGATGGGAACAGGGATTTTATACTGTTTGCTTATATCATGCTTGGCGGTTTTATCATTGTCCTGCATTACTGGAAGCAGACCTTTTCTTTTTTTCAGGAGGTAGTAAATGCTACAGAGCAGTTTTATCAAGAGGATACCGCCTTGATTCAACTGTCGGAACCGTTAAAAGAAGTGGAAAATAGGATGAACCAGACAAAGGTGAATATTCTGAAAAATGAGAGAATTGCCAGGGAGGCGGAGCAGAGAAAGAATGATTTGGTTACTTATCTCGCCCATGATTTGAAGACACCGATTACCTCGGTGATTGGGTATCTGACGCTGCTTCAGGATGAACCGCAGATTTCCGATGAGCTGCGTGCAAAATATACAGGCATTGCTTTGAATAAAGCAGAGCGGCTGGAGGAATTAATTAATGAGTTCTTTGACATTACCCGTTTCAATCTTTCCAAGCTGACGCTGGAGGTGGAGCGGATTAATTTAAGCAGGATGCTGGAGCAGATTGTCAGTGAATTTTATCCAATCCTTGCGGAAAAGGAATTGGAATGGCATACAGAGATTGCTCCGGATATCGAGATTTTGTGCGATTCGGATAAGCTGGAAAGAGTATTTGACAATCTAATCAGAAATGCCGTTAATTATAGCTATGTAAAAACGGACATTTTTCTTTCCATGCAGCAAAGGGATGATACGGTGGAAATTTTGGTGCGGAATAAGGGTAAGACGATTCCACTTGAAAAGCTGGAACGTATTTTTGAACAGTTCTTCCGGCTGGATTCGGCGCGTTCTTCAAAGACCGGAGGAACCGGACTGGGACTTGCCATCTCAAAGGAAATTGTGGAACTGCATGGCGGCAGCATTAAGGCAGAAAGTGCGGATGAAAGTATTTCCTTTACTGTGGAGCTTCCTGTGGATTGTCAGAAAATCGTATGATTTTTAGAATGAAATCATAACATTTTTTCAATAGAAAACGAAAATGCGTTAATTCCTGTTTTGATACAATAAATGTATCAAAACAGGAATTTTTTCTTTTTAAAAGATCTGAAAGGGATAAAGGAGAGGAAGAAACGCTATGACAAGGGAAGAGAGAATAAAACGGGAACGCATAAGACAAAGAAGGAAAAAGCGCAGAATCAGAAGGCTTCTGCAGTTAGCGGTGTGGACAGGCATTATTGTGATAGCTTTGGCGACAGGAACAACTGCCATAAAATTTCTGGCAGCTCAATTTGATGATTCCTTTGAGACAGACCAAATGTCTGCGGAAGACATGGAAAAAACGGATACGTATAAGGAAATTTTTGAAAATAGAGCGCTTTATCCGAAGACTATGCTGGAGGCTTTGGAAAAAAATCCGGAAATCCAGGATTTTGTCAAGAACTATCCGGATTCGGAGCCGGTTGTACAGGGCGGAATCAGTGATGAGGAAAAAGCGGCGGAGCATCCGTTATTTTTACAGTGGGATGTAAGGTGGGGATATGTTTCCTATGGAGATGATAACATCGGTCTTTCCGGGTGTGGACCGGCTTGTCTGTCCATGGTGATTTTCAGCCTTACCAGAAATGAAAGCGCAACACCGGATGCCATTGCCGGTTATAGCATGAATATGGGCTACTATGAATACGGGGTGGGTACTTCATGGAATCTGATGACGGATGCAGCAGCGCAGTACGGAGTGATGGCAGAGGGGCTGGCTTTGTCGGAAGGTATCATGAAAGAGCATCTTGACAACGGACATATGATAATCTGCTCCATGGGTCCGGGGGATTTTACCACAACGGGGCATTTCATTGTTATTTATGGTTATGACCAGGACGGTTTTCTGGTAAATGACCCATATAGCCGGATTAGAAGCAATAGAACGTGGGATTATGACACAATCAGCGGGCAGATAAGGGGAATGTGGGTGTATCGTGCTGGGTAGGAGATGCTGGAGAGACAGTTGAAATATGTGTAGCAAGAACTATATGCAAATAACAATGCTAAGTCATTACAAACGTATTGACTTAGCATTGTTTGTTTGCTATTCTTTATAGTAGACATAGAGTAAGTGTAGGAGGTGGCGTAAATGGCAAGTACGATTCAAGTAAGAGTAGACGATGATTTAAAAACAAAGTCAGATGCTTTGTTTAAAGATTTAGGAACAGATACCACAACTGCAATCCGTATGTTTTTAACACAGGCGATAGCAGTAAATGGTTTTCCATTCGAAATAAAAAGGGCAAATACAAATCCATATGGAGCATTAACAGAACATGAAATATTAGATAAGCTGGAAAAATCCCGTGAGCATGCAGCACAGGGGATGTATAAAGATGCGACAGAAGTTTCTCGTGATATGAGGGCAAAGTATGGATTATAAAGTAGTAGTTACAAGAGATGCAGAAGAGGACTTAGAGCGTTTTATTAAATATCTTATTATGGAGAAAGAGAGTATGCAGGCGGCAGAAAATGTACTGAATGATTATGATGCAACAATCGAAAGTCTAAAGCATGTGGCAGGAAGTTTGAAGCTGTGTGATAACCCAAGACTACGTCAGTTAGAATATCGCCGAATTAACTTCTTAAATCACAGATATTTTATGCTATACCGCATCGTGGATAATGTAGTATTTGTGGATAGTATTTTTCATGAGTGGCAGGATTATGAAAATAGGATGTATTAGTTGTAGTACAGAGAGACATATTACAGCTTGTCGGGAAGTTGTTTAAAGCGAAAAATCGGGATTTGAGAGGAAATTGAATATGAATAAGGAATGGTCTGAACTTAATAAAACAATGCAGGCACAAATAAAAAAGAAAGATACTTATAAGATGGGTATTGATACTTTACTTAGTTTACGAAGTCAGTTAATGCAAACCTTAGTATCTTTCAAAGAGGAATTATGCAGAGAGGCTTTTAACTCAATCCCCTTCATAAACGCTGATGGTTATCATAGTAAGACAATCGCTTATTCTATTTGGCATATTTTTCGCATTGAAGATATAGTTGTACATACAGTGATAAAGGAAGATGAACAAGTATTTTTTGCGGGAAATTATCAAGAGCGTATCAATTCACCTATTATTACAACAGGAAATGAACTCATTAAACAGCAGATTGCAGACTTTTCAAAACAGCTTAAACTGGAAGAATTATATTCATATATTTTTGAAGTGCGTGAAAGCACTGAAAAAATGCTTGAACAGTTATCTTATGACGAATTGAAAAGAAAAATACCAGAAGAAAGAAAAGGATATTTAGAATCGTTGCATGTAGTAAACGATAATGAAGAAGCAATTTGGCTGATTGATTATTGGTGTAATAAAGACATTCGTGGACTAATTCAAATGCCGTTATCAAGACACTGGATTATGCACACAGAAGCCTGTCTGCGTATGAAGAACAAGATACATTCATAAGCAAAAATTCCAATTTATCAGGGGGTTGCTTGCAAAGAAAACGGAATTTATAGGAGATAGAATGAATACACCAACACTTGAAACAAAACGACTTATTTTAAGAAAATTTACTGAAGATGATTTGAAAGCCATTTATGGAATTTATAGTGATGAAGAAGTTAATGTATTTTTGCCATGGTTTCCTTTAAAATCAATGGAGGAAGCAAAGATATTTTACGAAAAGCAATTTGCACACAGGTATAAGCAGAAAAGTGGGTATAACTACGCAGTTTGTTTAAGAAGAAACAATTTTCCTGTTGGATATGTCAAGGTCAGTACAGAAGATGGTTACGATTTCGGATATGGATTACGCAAAGAATTTTGGCATCAGGGAATTATCACAGAAGCCGGTAAAGCTGTTGTTGAGCAATTAAAAAAAGATGGTATTCCATATATTACTGCGACACATGATGTTAATAATCCACGAAGTGGCGAAGTGATGAAAAAGTTACAAATGGAATATCAATATTCGTATGAAGAACAATGGCAACCCAAAGATATGTTAGTTATCTTCCGTATGTACCAATTAAATTTTGACGGGCAGAAGGATAGAGTTTATAAAAAATACTGGGATAACTCTAATGTTCATTTTGTAGAAAAGGATATATGATTAAAATTTAATTTCCGGTGTAATTTTTATACCTACAAAAAGTGGATGAAGCTTGGGGGAACACAGCGTATAGATGAGACACCGGTGCATAAAGCAGTAAGAGAGGCGTTTGTGAATCTGATTATTCATGCAGATTATCTCATGGATGCAGGTGTTTTGAAGGTAATCAAAAGGTCAGATGAATTTGAATTTACGAATCCAGGAATATTGAAACTGCCATTGGAGGACATTTACCGTGGTGGTAATTCCAAATCAAGAAATCCGCACATGCAGACGATGCTTAGATTAGTTGGCTTTGGTGATAATGTCGGTTCTGGATTTCCAACAATTCTTGATACTGGAAGAAAGAGGGATGGGTGAAGCCGGAGCTTATGGAAGATACGAGTCTTAATCAGGTAACACTTTTGTTGAAGATGGTTGAGGATGTCAAAAAACAAGAAGAAATTAAATTCGCTCAAAAAAATGAGCGATAAAGAAAACGATTTTTTAGAAAAGCTTATTAAAACTCTTGAGGAAGATGAATTTGTTACGACAAATCACATGTCAAACATAACAGGTATACCTATTTCTACAGTTAGGAGATATATGAAAAAATTCTGTGAATTAGATATTATAAATTCGCAGGGGAAGAATAAGAACACTAAATACTGCTTGAAATATGATGATGAATAAAGGTAGAAAGATGAAAGTTAAATTAGAAGATATAATGGAAGCAATGGACTTTGCCAATATGAATACAGAATATTATTATGATACTATGAATGCTATTTTCATGGAGGTTTGATGAAATAGAAATTAATATTTTTTATTTATAAAGAACTAGATGACTTCCGGCTTGTCGAAGAGTTAAACAAAGTGAAAAAATAAAAATTTATTGGAGGAAATGGAATTGTTGAACATTCGTAATGAAGAACCAAGAGACTATGAAACTGTAGAGAATATAACGCGGGATGCATTTTATAATATGTATATACCCGGATGTGTGGAACACTATCTTGTTCATATAATGCGGGAGCATGAAGATTTTATCCGTGAATTGGACTTTGTATTAGAGCTTGATGGCGAGGTTGTTGGGTATATCATGTACACCAAAGCGACACTGACAGATGAGGCTGGGAATGTAAAACATATCCTGACATTTGGACCGCTTTGCATAGAACCGAAATATCAACGTAGAGGTTATGGAAAATTGCTGATTCAGCATTCCTTTGAAAAAGCGGTATCTATGGGATATGATACAGTGGTTATTTTTGGAGCACCATCCAATTATGTGTCCAGCGGATTTGTAAGTTGTAAGAAACATAATGTTTGTGTGGAAGGAGATAAGTTTCCATCAGCCATGTTGATAAAAGAACTTAAGCCGGGTGTGCTGGATGGTCGAAAGTGGTATTACAGGGATAGTCCGGTGATGGCTGTACTGCCGGAGGATGCAAATGCTTATGATGATACCTTGATTCCGAAGGAACGTAAACACACACCTACACAGGAAGAGTTTTATATCATGAGTCACTCTTTTGTGGAATGATTGGAAATGGAATTTTATTAACTATGCTGCGTATCGACTGTGGAAAAGCAGAAGAAGGTCTAAAAATATGAGAAAAATCAGTTTATTTATTGCAATGAGCCTTGATGGATATATTGCAGATAATAAGGGTAATGTTGATTGGCTGAAAGGTCAGGGGGATGATAGTGAGAACATTGATACTTATTCTGAGTTTATAAAGAACATTGATACGATTTTAATGGGGTGGAATACATATCATCAAATTGTTACCGAACTTTCTCCAAACGAGTGGGTTTATAATGACTTTATAACTTATGTGATTACACATAATGAACATACTTCTTCTGAAAAAATTCGATTTATAAATACAAATCCAGTTGATTTGATAAAAAGTTTAAGGAAAGAGAATGGAAAAGATATTTGGATATGTGGTGGAGCGAATCTTGTTCAGCAGTTAGTAAATGAGAATTTAATTGATTGCTATTATATCACTGTAATTCCAACGCTTTTAGGCTCTGGCATTCGACTTTTTGAAAATACAAAACAGGAGATTAGGTTGAAATTACTTAGCACACAATCATATAATGGTATGATAGATTTGGTCTATATAAGAAGATAATTTTCTATTTTTCATGGAATTGTTTAGAATAAAAAATCAGCATTTGAAAAAGGAATTGATGAAAAGGCAATTTCTTAATATAATATGGGGGTATTGCGATGGAAAATAAGAATTTGTTTAAGGAAAGAGCTAATGTATGGGGTTAAATTTATGAAGTTAGATGATTTGAGAGAAGATTGTGCGAAAAAACAAAAAAAAGGATTACATATTATTTTGGCATCTATAATTATTTGGATTGCTGTTTTATGTGTGCATCTTACAGGATTGCCTATATTAACAAAGAATTTCTTGACTTTTTGTTGTACCGCACCCTTGCTGCCAATATCATTTATAATTTCAAAAATAATAAAAGTTGATTTCCAAAACAAGGATAATCCATTAACCAATTTGGGGGTGCTTTTTTCGGTTAATCAAATTCTTTATTTACTTATTGCAATGTGGATATATCCGACTATTCCAGAAAAGATGTTAATGGTGATTGCAATGATTTTTGGAGCACATCTTATGCCATATAGTTGGTTGTATAAGTCGAAAAGTTATTTGGTATTTTCAATAATAATACCAATTGTAGCATTGATAATAGGATTGGAATTTGAAGCATATATTCTTGCAATAGTCATGATATGTTTTGAAGTGTTATTCAGTATTTTACTTTCATTAGAAGTAAAGAAGATAGCATGATAAATACAAATTAAAAAGAAGGATACTTATGAAGAAGGAATTGGTACTTTATTTGATTCGCAAAATCGGTGGAAGGAAACCTTAATATCAAGCGTAAGTTCTGGTTTAAACAAGAAAGGAAAAAGAAATGTTGAAAGAAAAAATAAAGGAACTAATCAAAAATTCTATAAATACATGGGAAGAACAGGATATCTATGCGTTATCGTTATTTTTACAGGATGTCGATGATAATCCATTGCAACCGACAGTTATGTTTGGTTTTAATACAGAGAAACAATTTCAAGAAAGTCTGATGGAAACGGATGAATTAGAGGCCAGATGGAATTTTGCATTTTGGTTACAAAACTCAGAATTCGTTTTTGGAGAAGAAGACACAGCTGCAGATGTAGAACAATGGATGGGTGAGCATGGGTTTCTAGCTTTGATAGAAGATGAAATTGATGAAAAAGTAACGAAAGTGTTTGTTGACGAAATAGTTGATTTGGTTCAAGAATTGCATGAGGAAAAGGTTTTAACACAAAAGTTTGGTCTCGAATTACCGATTATTATTCATGAATTAGAATATTACGATGAAATTGCTGAACAGAATAAAAGGGCAAATGGAAATTGTTTGCCGGATGAATTTGTGGAATTTTGTATTGGCTAGGGTTTGTTATTTCCTTTACACAAAGAATACGTCAACTTCTGATTCGTAGGGAAGTAAATTCCCATTCTAACTTATAGGAGAAAAGAAGACATGAAAATTATCAATCTGGTGGAAGATACAAAAGGCGGGAATTGTTTGAATGAACATGGCCTGAGCTTTTACATTGAGACAAAAAAACATAAGCTGCTGGTGGATAGTGGCGCTACAGATATGTTTCTGCATAATGCGGATGTGCTGGGAGTGGATTTGACACAGGTAGATACCTTTGTTTTAAGTCACGGGCATTATGATCATGCAGGTGGTCTGACAGCCTTTGCGAAAATAAATCCCAATGCGAAAATTTATCTGAAGGATTCTGTGGGAGGGGACTATTATCACCTGTTACCGGAGGGCGAGAGATACATTGGTATTGATAAAAAAATTTTGGAATTACCACAAATTATCAAGGTGAAAGAAAATATACAAATAGATGACGAATTGTTTTTGTTTTCTAATTTTAATAGAAAGCGGTATCCGGCATGGAGTAATCAAGAACTGAAGCAGAAAATCGGAAATACCTATATACAGGATGATTTTGCTCATGAGCAATGTCTTGTGATTACGCAGGGGAAACAACGCATGCTGATGTCAGGCTGTGCACATAATGGAATTTTGAGTATCCTGGACAGTTATTTAGAATTGCTTGGAGCATATCCGGATACGGTTATCAGCGGTTTTCATATGATGAAAAAGAGTGCTTATACAGAAGAGGAAGTGGATTATATCAGGCAGACAGCCCGTGAACTTATGAAGACAAAGGCATTGTTCTACACAGGACATTGTACAGGACAGAAGGCTTTTGCAATCATGAAAGAAATGATGGGGGAACAGCTGCAGGAATTTCATAGTGGTTCAGAGCTGGAGATAAAGTATTATGAAGATTAGAGTTGCAACGTTAGAAGATGCTAAATCAATTCAAAGAATTTATGCACCCTATGTAGAAAAGACAGAAATTACATTTGAGTATGATGTACCATGTATTGATGATTTCCGACAATGTAAAAGTTAATTGCTGATAGAGCAGACAAACCAAATGCTTTTATTCCGTTTTCTGAATTAAACGTATAGGCACATTCCAGCTTGTCGGAAAATACCTTTTGTACCGGATTACAATAATTGGTACAAAAGGTATTTTCGCTTTATGGAGCATAATTTCCACATATCTATTTGCTTATCCGTTCCACATTATTTAGTGTCCGCAATCTCGATAGAGCCCATATCGCATGATATGGTAATGGTTTTATCTTTATCCCCTATCTGCTCATAGCTTGATAGGTAATCGTTGCCATTTACCGCAATGCCGCCCATGGATGCAGACAGCTTCATCGTGTAGTCAGAAAGAGAAATGTTGCCGTTAACATCTACACTTCCAAGGTCATTGTTTATAGTCAGATTGTCAAAATAGCAGTCGTCGATTTCACAGCTGCCAAGGTTGCAGTCACAGCTGATGGATGCGGCAGATACGTTAGATAATGCCGCCGCTCCCAAATCACAGGTGATAGAAATATTGTCTGCGGTCAAATTGTTAAGCTCTATATTTCCTAAATCACAATAGCCTGTAATGTCCGAAAGTGAGACATCCTTTGGTACGGTAATGATGATTTCACAGTTGTCATTGCCATTTCTTTTTGGAAAATGAGGGTTTTTGGAGGTTTGTGCAACCTGAAGGGTTCCGTCTTTTACCTCATATTCCGGAACTAGATTTTCTGTGCATTCGTAGGAAATGTGATAGTCGTTTCCGGTTATAATTTCAATTCCAGATAAATCTACGTCAAAGGAAATCTTGTCAAATGTATTTAATGTTTCGTCAAAGTGCTGGGTGTGAGAGGGAATTTTTATTCCTAACTTGTCGAAAACTTTTTCACCCCAGTTTGTTGAATGATAAAATGTACCAAATATAATGGCAAGAATAGTAATCCCCCATATAATTGTGAGATATATATTTTTCTTCATAAAAGTCCCTCCCTATAGTTTCTGAAAATTTGTTTCCAAAATAGAATGAAGTACTGCTGCAACTGGCCAGATTATCCATGTCAAATTCCAGTCAAAGGTAATGAAACTCACACACAGATAGATGCAGGTAACGGTCTGCCAGTACACGCTCATAATTGTTGCAACGGTTTTATTTGTATATTCCACCTCTTTAGCACTTTCCGGTACATGGGCATCGCCGATGGTTCCCTTTGTATTCAGGGAGAGCAGAGAGTGGTAATCTGCATTGCGGTTACAGGTAAATACGATTAAATATACACCGATTGCCACCAGAATAAGAAAAAATGCACCGGAACACTCATACCAGAAATCTGTCGGGCGTATTGCATCGATGAATACTGTGGGGAGAACGCTCAAAATACAAAGCATACAGCCGATGCTTAGGCATAGAGCATGGTTTCCCCGGATGCTTTCAAATTGTGTTTTCGTATAATCCGTGACACTAAAGTCGATTCCTGCTGCATGCTTTTTGATTTGCTGCCATTTATTTGTTGTAGCTCCTGCAAAGATAAAGAGTGCAACAGCTACTGCAATGAATACAAACATAAGAAGAATTGCAAGAGCCCCGGAACGGATAAGTGCAGAATCAGAAGGGGTGGTTGCAGCAAATGCGTCCATAAAAATAACCGGTACCGGGGAAAGAATACAGAGCAGAACGCCAAATGCTATGAGCTGGCTATGTTTTATAGAATCTTTTAAATAGCTTTTTGCATCCTCGAGAGAAATCATTTTCTCCGGTAAAACCTCTTCCTCTACATAGGTTTTGATTCCTAAGTCTTCTGCTAATTCATCAAGATTACCAAATTCAGAAATGACGATGCCGATGGCTTCATTTTCTGCTTTGCCTTCATTTTTAAGCTCTGTGTATTTGTCCTCCATCATCTGTAAAAGCTCGGTTTTGGCTTTGCGGACCTCTGGAGTATTCGGCAGATTTAAAAACATATTTTCCAAATAATTTTTAAGAGTTTCCATATTTGACCTCCTCGTATAATTTGCCAGCAAGCAAGGCTTGCTATGGCAGAATATAAATGAAACAATTATTCACTTTGGATGAAATTCTCGACTACTTCCTTGGTAAGAATCCATTCCTCACATTTTTCTCTATAATATTGCCGGCCACTGTCTGTGATACGGTAGTAGGTTCGGCGTTTGCCGCCGGACATATCTTCATCCTGAAAGGATTCGATGTAGCCATTTTTCTCCAAACGGTTAAATGCGGAGTAAAGTGTTGTCTCTTTGATAATGTATTTTTCTGCGGACAGGCTCTTGATTTGTTTGGAAATCTCATAACCATAGGATGGTCCGCCTAAAAGCAGATAAAGAATAATGGTATCATTGTATCCACGGATGACATCGCTGCTGATTGTAGTCATGCTGGCTCCTTTCTTTTTATGTTAGTTTCCTACGATAGACATTGGTACGTCTGTCGTACTACGACTGGCGTAGTAACAATATAACAAGAGTATGAAGGGTTGTCAAGGAAAATTTTTCAAAACGGTCAGATGTTTTAGCTATACAACTTCCAGTCTTGTAGGTAAGACAGTGACATTTATTCCAACAGCTGCATTGCCAGATAAATTAGATTTTCACATAAAATATAGCATGGAATTATTATCTAAAATGGGGCTTATAGTTGATGAATTGGAAATCTCTACGGCTACGCATTTAGATATAGGAAACAAATTAGAGAATAATGATTATATTTATGTAACTGGAGGGAACACTTTCTTTCTGCTTCAAGAAATGAATAGATCAGGTGCGGGGAATTTGATTAAAGCACAAATCAATGCAGGGAAACTATTTATAGGCGAATCTGCTGGTGCAATTTTGTTGGCACCTGATATTGAATATTCAAAAGATACAGATAATCCCCTTGTAGCACCGCAGTTAAAAACATTTGAAGCATTGAATATTATAGATTTTTATCCCGTACCACACTATAAAAATGACCCATTAAAGGAAGCTGTGGAGATAGTAATTTCAAAGTATGGTACGGAATTGCCACTTGTTCCGTTCAGTAATTCACAAGCTATACTTGTTATAGGGAAAGAGAAGCAAATTGTTTCAGCGCCCTCTTCTCTGTGAAATCCAAAAAGCATTTCATTCAGTTCATACAGTCCATTCGTATTATGTTATAATGTGTTATATGATTATACAATTGGAATTTGTATCCTTGAATTATGTTAAGAAAAATAGCAAATATAACGATTTTAATTGATAGAGTTTGTTCTTATCGAATAGTATAATAGGGTTATAAACAGATAGGAGGAAATTCAATGAATCTAGGAAATAGCTTATTTCAAGCACGAAAAAAATGTGGTCTTTCGCAAGAAGATGTAGCTGAAAAACTGGGGGTAAGCAGACAAACAGTTTCAAAATGGGAAACGGATGAAACCGTTCCAGATATTCGTCAATCGAAAAAATTAGCAGTGCTTTATCATGTGTCATTAGATGAATTAATTGACTTTGATATTGACATCAAGGAAATCCAGGAAGCTATTGATAATACAAGTACGGAAGCTGAAGAAAAAATCAACTGGACAAATGCTTGGGGAAAAAAATACCCGATTCTCCTTACATATCAGGCAGATGTGAATATCCCTAACTATGCCCATAGAATCAATATTATGTTGGACGAATTAAAGCAGGAATATCAATTTAATGAGCAAGATGCGATGCTGGTTCTTAAAGATATTTTGTACAATGTCTGGAAAAATCGCAAAAGCAAATCAAACTGATAAATCGGGATTTGAGAGGATAAAGTATTATGAAGATTAGAAAACACAACTTGTGCGGGTATAAATTTAATAAAATGGTACAGCGTGATTTGGATAGAGATTTTCCGTTAAATCGGTTTAATTTTTCAAATTTGGCAGAATATATACAAAAGCTTGAGGTGTTGCCAAATGTCATCACCGATAGCGAAACAGGAATAGAATTTTATGGTGGAAATACTATTTTAAGAGAGGATTTAGTTTGTTTCCTTAAAAATTTTAATGAAATAGATAACCTGGCTCAAAATGATAGTAAACAAGAATATGAAAAACACGCACAGCTTGGAGTTAAGAGTTTCCAGTTTGAACCATCCTGAGTTGAGATTACCACCGACAGGGTTACCATTGGATATGTTGGTATTTATATAAACACTGATTTCAATCTAATCTTTAAAAAAATCAATGATGTATGGATTTTAGATAAGTAGGAAGCGGGTGGGCTCAAAGAGGTGGATGATTTTGTACAGACAAAGGTGGGCACCACGAAAATATTAAACTAAGAAATAGCCGTCAAGATTTTCAGGACGGCTATTTCTTATGTTGCCAAGCATATAGGGAAAAGGTCCGGTGGACCTTTTCTGAGTTTGGATTTTAGGAAGGTTAGTATCATTAAAATTAACGTATTCATTTAATGATTATTTAATAACTTCTATGCTACAATCGAATCACAAAGCGAAAGGAGCAGCGGAAATGTATTTACAAATACTGAAAAAAGACCTAAAGCGCAAAAGGGCAATGAACGCGATACTGCTGGTATTTATTATACTAGCGTCTATGTTCATGTCCTCTGGCGTGAGCAACATCATAACCGTGACGACTGCGCTGGACAGATATTTTGAAATGGCTGACGTGCCCGATTACATCGCGCTGAGCGCAAACAAATCAACAGACAAGGACATTTGCGGGACGCTTGAAAACGCCTCCGCGATAGACGAGTTCCGTATCGAGGAGATAGTCCAAATATCCCAGTCGAATATTACGCGGAAAGGTGAACCGCTTAGCGCTTCCAATCTCAATCAGACATTATTATTGCAGAGCGGCAGAGATATGGGGATAAATTATTTTCTAGACGACGGAAGTATTCTTAAAAGCGTACCGAAAGGAATGATCTACGTCTCCCGTTTCACAGAGAAAAACATGGGACTTAAGGTCGGCGACAAAATTACTGTGGAAATAGAGGGCGTAAGCCGTGAATTTACCTTTGCGGGCGGCTTCAAGGACGCTGTCTGCGGTTCGGAATTGGTGGGACTTAAAAGGTTTATCATTAACGGCGAGGACTTTGACGAATATATGTCCGACGAGACGATAAAAAATATGTACGGCGGAAAATTCTTATACATACACACCGCCGACCTTGACAAGACCGTGTCCCAGATAGCGGATATATCCGACAAATTTGTCAATGCGTTCGACACGGAGACACTGAATCACGCCTATATTTTTGATATGATAATCATGGGTCTTATCCTTGCGGTGAGCATTATTCTTATAATCATATCCTTTGCGGTGCTGCGGTTCACCATAGCCTTTACCCTCTCTGAAGAATTCCGTGAGATAGGCGTTATGAAAGCCATAGGCATACGGAATATAAAAATTCAGGTACTGTACCTTACAAAATATGCCGCTATTTCCGTTGTCGGCGCAGCGCTCGGTTTGATACTAAGCTACCCCTTCGGGAAAATGCTTATAAATTATTCCTCGGAGTCTATTGTAATAGACAGCGGCAATAGCAATAACGGGTTTATCAATGCTGCCTGTGCGGTTATGGTAGCGGCTGTAATTCTCTGTTTCTGTCTCGGCTGCACGGGCAGAGTAAGCAAAATGTCACCTATCGACGCTGTGAGAAACGGTCAGACGGGGGAACGCTTCCGCAAAAAGAGCGTTATGAGCCTTGGAAGATCAAAACTCGGTACAACGGCTTTCCTTGCCGCAAACGATATTGTAAGCAGTCCCAAACGATATGCTGTCATTATCCTTACGTTTTTTCTGTGTATGTCTCTGCTGATAATGCTTTCCAATGTCACGGCGTCTCTTAAAAGCGGAAAGCTGCTGAAATATTTCGGTCAGGCAGACTGCCACGTCGTTGCGGACATCGGCGACGAAGCTATGAAATTTATGACCGAGGACGGACATGAAAAGGTTAAAAAATATCTTGAGGATATGGAGCAGACCCTTGCGGAAAATGGTATGCCCGCTGAATGTATGACGGAATATTATTTGTATCCGATAATAAAATACGGCGAATATGAAAGCAAGACAGCTATACTTCAGGGTACGGGGACAACAATGGATATGTACGAATATGCGGAGGGTACTGCTCCCCAAAACAGCAGCGAAATTGCAGTGACGACCCTTTTGGCAAAAAAGCTGGGAGCTGCTATAGGCGATACCGTTACTGTGTCCTACCCGTCGGGCGAAACGGTGGAGTTCATTATAACCGCTCTGTATCAGTCAATGATCAATCAGGGTATTTCCGTAAGGGTTCATACCGACTGTGATATAAACTATCTCGCAGCAGGCGGCTTCTCCGGTACGCAGATAAAATTTACCGACGACCCCGATGATAAGGAAGTATTACGCAGAATTGAAAAGATCAAGGAGCTTTACCCTAAATTTTCAAGCGTTAAAACAGCGGGCGAAAACGTAAGTGACACCACCGGAGTCGGCGACGCCATAGACGCGGTGAAAAAAATGTCCGCCGTCCTTACGGTAATTTTAGCCGCGCTTATCGCCGTGCTTATGGAGCGTTCCTTTATAGCGAAGGAGCAGGCGGAGATCGCTCTTATGAAAGCCATAGGCATGAGGAACGCCAAAATATACGGACAGTACACTTTAAGATTTTTCATTTCGGCAGCGGCGGCTGTCCTTATCGCGGAGCTTTTGGGTATGCCTCTTACAAAGCTTTGCTTCGACCCTATTTTCGGAGCAATGGGTCTTGAAATGGGCGTAGAATATGTGCAGAACCCAGTGGAGATATACGCGGTATTCCCTGTTATCGTTCTTGCCGCCACAGTCGTCAGCGCGTTCTTTACCTCGCTGTACACAAGAAAGATCAAATCCTCCGATACGGCAAACATTGAATAATGAAAGGAAGAAACTATTATGAATATTCTCGAAGTAAAGAATCTTTGCAAAACCTATATAGTAAACAAGCGTCAGAACAACGTTCTGAAAAACGTGAATTTCAACGTGGGCGAGGGAGAAATGGTCGCAGTTATGGGACCGTCTGGCTCTGGAAAATCTACATTGCTGTATGCTGTTTCGGGCATGGATGACCTTACCGCAGGGGAGGTGAACTTCTGTGGAAAAAATATTGCCCAAATGGGTGAAAGAGAACTTGCAGACCTGCGCCTTGACGAAATGGGTTTTATCTTTCAGCAAATGTATATGCTGAAAAACCTCACGATATTGGATAATATCATACTTCCCGCAACACAATCCAAAAAGCTCCGTGAACCTCGCAGGGAAACGGCACGACGTGGCCAGGATTTAATGCGCAGGCTCGGCATTATCGACATTGCCAACAACGACATCAACGAGGTTTCCGGTGGACAGCTTCAGCGGGCATGCATTTGCCGGAGCCTTATCAACCAGCCGGAGATTCTCTTTGCAGATGAGCCGACAGGAGCATTGAACCGCAGTTTCTCCGAAGAGGTTATGGGTATCCTGAATAAAATAAATGCAGAGGGAACTACAATCATGCTGGTAACTCATGATATGAGGGTGGCGGCAAAATGTAGTAGAATTTTGTATATTGTTGATGGTAAGATAAAGGGAGAACTAGAGCTTGGAAAAATACAGGATATACTGGAGGATATAGAGCTGCGGGACAGAGAACGAAAGGTAAATAACTGGCTTGCGGATATGGGCTGGTAGATTTTATAAGAGAGCAGGTAGAGATATGGCAGATATTATCATAGTAGAGGATAACGAAGAAATTGGCGGTCTGCTGGCAGACTTTTTGGAAGCAGACGGCTATGACACTTATCTTGCTGTAACCGGTGAGGAGGCGTTAGCGGTATATGAATCGGAGGGCGCAAAGCTTATTATTCTGGATATTATGCTGCCGGGAATGGATGGATTTACAGTATGCAGTAAAATTCGGGAAAATGCCAATACACCCATTGTCATTGTCAGTGCGAAGGAAAGCAAGGAGGATAAGTTAAATGGTCTTTTGCTGGGGGCAGATGATTATATCGAAAAGCCGTATGATATTGACATTTTGCTGGCAAAGGTAAAGGGGATTTTTAAGCGCAGGTATTCCACAGATGAAATTGTGGATGGAAATATCCGCCTGGATAAGGTGGGACGGCATCTGTATGCAGATGGAAAGGAAATACCGGTCACCGCAAAAGAACTGGACTTATTGCTTTATCTGATGGAGAATAAGGGGAAGGTATTGCCCAAGGAGGAGCTATTTAATAAGATTTGGGGCTTTGACAGTAACAGCGAGCCACAGACACTGACGGTTCATATCAAATGGCTTCGGGAGAAGCTGGAAAGCAATCCAAAGAAACCGAAACGGATTCAGACCGTCTGGGGCGTGGGATATCGTTTTGAGTAGCAGGTAATTTATGAAGTTGTTTATTTTGCACAACTTTGCTTTTGGAAACAGGGAGTTTCGCAATTACCTTAGCAACAGATAATGCTTAGGAAGTATAAGAAGATGAAGAAAATGAACAGACTGATTTTCCTTGTTGTCATAGGTTTTATCGCTTTTATGTGTCTGATAAATATTTATCTTTCGCAGAAGAACTTTCAGAATGCAGGCAGGGAATACAGAGTATCCATTAACAGAATAGAGAAGGCGGTTGCTGCATTTGAGCAGGAGAAACAGAAGGCGCCCGCCGGTTTGGAAGAGCTTATACAGTTTGCAGGGGTAGAGGAATATCCATTGATAACCGGTCTGTATGCGATAGAGCTGAAAGGCAGTACAAAGGAAGAGGTGGCATATTTCCTTCAGACTGAACCGGAGGATTATGTAGTGCTTGCTACAGAGGATTACTATTACAAGGTCACCTACCTTTCTGACAGTGCATTAAAAGGACAGACTACCATACTGGTAAATGGAATCGCGCTTATTATGCTGGAGCTTGTTTTGGGGATTTTCGTATATATCAGACAGAAAATCCTTCTCCCATTCTATCGTCTCTCCGAAATTCCTTATGAGCTTTCCAAGGGGAATCTGACCATTCCCCTTCAGGAGAACAAAAATAAGTTTTTTGGTAAATTTGTATGGGGAATGGATTTATTGCGGGAAAATCTGGAGGAAAACAAGGCAAGGGAATTAGAGCTGCAAAGAGAAAAGAAAATGCTGCTGTTATCTCTGTCCCATGACATCAAGACACCGCTTAGTGCAATCAAGCTGTATGCTAAGGCATTGAGTAAAAACCTCTATAAGGAGGAGGCAAAAAAACAGGAAATTGCAGAGAATATCAATGAAAAGGTGGATGAGATAGAAGGTTTTATTTCAGAAATTGTCAGGGCTTCTAATGAAGATTTTCTGCATTTTGATGTGAATAACGGAGAGTTTTACAGTAAAGAGGTTTTAGAGCAAATCAGGGAATATTATGAGGATAAGATGGCATTAAACCAGATTGAATTTAGAATCGGGGCTTACAGCAACTGTCTGGTGTATGGAGATGCAGACCGCCTGGTGGAGGTTCTTCAGAATATTATCGAAAATGCAATCAAGTACGGAGACGGAGAGAAAATCTGGCTGGAGATAAACAGGGACGAAGAGGAGTATGAAATCAAGGTTTCTAATACCGGATGCAGACTGCCGGATAAGGAGCTTCCCCATATTTTTGACAGTTTTTTCCGGGGCAGTAATGTAGAGAATAAGCCGGGAAGCGGTCTGGGACTTTACATTTGCAGACAGCTTATGCATCGGATGGAGGGGGAAGTGACCGCATCCGTTCTTTCAGATGAGGAAGATACTATTATGCTGGTTCGGGTGGCAGTGCATTTGGCGTAGCTGCCACCTGTTCTTATTTATTTCCGCAGGCAACGAGCCAAGCAGCCATGCTCGCATGGCTATTTGGCGACTGCTGCGTGGTATTTGTCTTGCTTGTTATCAAAAATGATATTCCCGTATCTCACAATTCTTAATTCCGAATTTTGCATATTCCTCATTTCCCATATCATGAAAATAGGAGTGGATGACTCGTGCAATTCCATTGTGGGCAACCAGAAGATAGGTCTTGTCATCCGCTTCTGTCTTGATGTCGTCTAACAGATTATAAATCCGCTGTGCCAGATGCAACATGGTTTCCCCGCTGCCGAAATGGTCGATAAAATGGGTTTTCATTTGCTGAAATTCTTCACCGTTTCTCGGAGTGGATTCATAACGTCCGAAATTTTGTTCCTTTAATTTTGGTTCCATCCGCATTGGAACCTTGGTAATTTCTGAGATATGTCTTGCGGTTTCTGAAGCGCGTACCAATGGAGAATAAAGGATTTCATCAATGTGAATATTTTCTTTTACAATCCTTTTTCCTAATTCAATTGCCTGCTGATGTCCTAACTCCGTTAAGGCAATATCTGTTGCCCCGCAGATTTTATTTTCTACATTCCAGACGGTCTGTCCATGTCTTGTGAAATAAATATGTGCCATATGTATACTCCTTTTATTTTTTTAAATAAAATTGCTATATTGTCAATAAAGAAGTATAACAGAAACAGGAAAAGATAACAAACCGGTGGCAGACGGAGTAAAATTAAAATGAACCTTCTTAAAGTCCGCAACAATACATAGCAGGAGGTGAGGTTATGGAGGCCCTTGATGTAGAACAGCTGGTGGAGCAGTATGGTGACAATATATACCGCTATTGCAAAAGCCTGACCTATACATTAGAGGATGCAGAGGATTTGTACCAGCAGACCTTTTTAAAAGCATTTGAACTGCATAAAAAGATATCGCTTCAGAAAAATCCCAGGGCGTATTTAATGTCCATTGCATCGAATATATGGAAGAACCATAAGAGCAAATATGCAAGGCGTGAGAGAATTGCACCAACTATATCCAGTGAAACAGAGGGTGTCCAGATAGAGGATGTGAAAGCATCACAGGATTTGTTAGAGCAGATTGTGAAAGAAGAACAGCTCGCCAATCTGCGAAGCTGTGTGGAAAGGCTGCCAGAGAAACACAGACAGGTGATATTGCTTTTTTATGCCGGAGAATTATCAATAGAGGAGATTGCCAGGATTTTAAAGATTCCAAAAGGAACAGTAAAAAGCAGACTGCATTCTGCGAAGGAACAGCTGCGAAAGGAAATGGAGGGATGTTAGATGGCACAGAACAATGAAAAATTGACAAAGGAGGACAGAATACAAGAGCATGGAATGGATTCAGAGTTTCTTGAACAGATGTTGAGACAGGCTTATTCCACAGAATGTGTTCCGGAAGAAACCAACATCCGTCTTTATAACCAGCTTGCGTGCCGCAGGGTAATGGCATCAGGCAGAGTCTCTTTCTGGTGGCTTCCTGCCACCATCAGTACTGTGGTTTCAGCAGCGCTTGCTATTATTTTGTGTCTGCTGTATGTGATTATTAATATTAAGGGAGCAGATTTCTGGATGCCAAACCTTTTGCAGCTGATTAGTGAAACATGGTTAAGGATTCATTTAGCAGCAATTGCAATGGAGACGATGGCAAGCTGGATTATAACTTTCCTGGGAGTTTGGAAGGGTAATTTAGTCCGGAGTGCGAAATTTTTTTAAAAAGTGGCGATTTGACGGAATGTGTATTTATGGTGATTATAGAGACTAGGAAAACGAAGTATAACAGGAGGAAGACGATATGACAGGTATAGCTATTTCAATTTTGATGGGAGCACTGGTTGCTATAGCAGCTATTGCACTTATGATTTTGCTGGGAGTATGGACTTATAGGGATGCCCAGAACAAGGGAATGAATGGAATCTTATGGACAGCAGTGGTAATTCTGGTTCCAAGCTGTATTGGTCTCATTATTTATCTGATTGTGCGGATGGATAATAACAAAGTAACCTGCTCAAATTGTAATGCCTTAGTGAATGGAAAGGAAAAGTTCTGCTCAAACTGCGGGGTAGAGCTGGTTCCGTTGGTAGAGGTATCACAAAATGAAGAGACTTTTAAAAGGTCACAGCGCAATATACTGATTGGATTTTTTTCAACCCTGGCAGCATTGGTGGTGTTCAGTATTTTTATGATTGCATTTCTGATTGCCGGAACTATTAAGATAGCAGGGGACACCGTAGAGTGGATTTCCAAGCTGGATGTGATAGAATGGGAGGACGCTATGGGGGATGCATTAGGAGATTTGGATGTATTGTTTGATGAGGATGAGGTTCATATCAAGGTAGATAAGGATGAAGTCACATTTACCGATAAAAATGGAAACCAGCTTATTCATGTAGATGGAGATAATGGTGCAGTAGATATCAATCTAAAGGATATTAAGGTGCTGCTGGATAAGTATAATATACAATATGACGACACAGTCAGTGAAGAGGAAATTGAGAGGGAAGTACAAAGAGAGATAAAAGAGGCGATGGAAGATATACTGGATGAGAATGAAGAGGATTAGAAAAAAGTTTTGCTATTGTGCCATTGCATAATATTACCGAATAGAAATCATGAAAAAGAGGAAAGCGGCGGCTTTTCTCTTTTTTGCATTACTATGTGCAAAAGGTATATATACATTTACGGCTTCCGATAGTAAAAATTATGTGTGGCAGCTTTGCTGCCGTCATCGCCAGGCAGGTTTGAACGGTAACAGGATGTCAGCTTTGTGCAGAAATAGAGATAAAATACTTGCCTGAAATGCAGTACTGTGTTATAGATAGGGTACGGAATTTATAATGCAGAAGAGGATATGATAAATGGCAAAAGAATTGACAGAGCTTGAGAAATATTATAATAAATTTAATGAAGAGAAGCGTCTGGAAAGCCGGCATGGGCAGGTGGAGTTTATCACCTCTATGAAGTATATCCACAGCTGTCTTGCGGATATGCCGGATGCCAGGATATTGGATGTGGGAGCAGGTACCGGAAAATATTCAGTGGCACTGGCAGAGGAAGGCTATGATGTGACAGCTGTGGAGCTGGTAAAGTATAACCTTGGAATACTGAAAGCCAAGAAAAGCAGTGTGAAGGCCTATCAGGGGAATGCGCTTAATTTAAAGCGGTTTGAAAATGACAGCTTTGACATGACCCTGCTGTTTGGTCCCATGTATCACTTATACACTTTTGAGGATAAGCTGCAGGCGTTATGTGAAGCGAAAAGAGTGACGAAGCGGGGAGGCGTTATACTGTCAGCGTATTGTATGAACGAATACTGTGTTCTTACTTATGCTTTCAAGGAGAATCATATTAAAGAATGTATGGAAGAACACCGTTTAACGGAAGATTTTCATTCCTTGGCGGAGGAGAAGCATTTATATGACTATGTCCGGATTGAGGATATTAATCGGTTAAATGCGGCAGCGGGGCTTGAACGGGTTCGGATTATTTCTCCTGATGGTCCCGCAGATTATATGCGTCCAGTGTTAAATGCAATGGATGAAGAGACCTTTCAATTGTTTATCCGGTACCATTTAGCTACCTGTGAACGGCAGGATCTGATTGGGGCAGGTGCACATACTTTGGATATTTTGCGAAAACCAGGGCAGCAGAGCTGACAGGCAGTTACTTGCTGTTGCTTAATATAGAAAAGAAATGGAGAGATGGGAATGACAGACCAGAATACCTTTATGGAAACGGTGAACAGTGTAAAAGAGATTATGCGGATTGCGGAAACACCGATGTCAGAGGCAGAAATACTGGCATATTTTGAAGACATGGATTTAGATGAAAAGCAGAAACAGCTGGTGCTTGCGTATCTGTTAAATCCAGAAAATGAGGAGGTGGGAACGCCGGATATCTCAGAAGAGAGCGAAGCAGAGGCAGACGGTCAGAATCCGGATGGTCCTGCAGAGGAAGAAGAGTCCGGGAACTCTAAGGTTTTTCAAATGTATTTAGAGGAGCTTGCCCTGCTTCCAAAGTATTCCCATGCGGAAAAGACGGAATTTTATGAAAAGCTTTTACAGGGCGATGCGGAAATGATGGAAACGATTCTGGCGGTATGGTTGGAAAAGATACTTAACATTGCACAGAAATATATGGAGCCGAAGCTCAATGTGGAGGATTTAGTGCAGGAGGGGAATATGGCATTAGTAGTAAAGCTCCAGGAACTCCTCGGGAGCATGGCGAAGATGGATATTGAGGAAGAATTGTCAAAAGCGGTGGAAGCGGGTATTGTGAACTATGTTTCCGGGATACGGGATGAAAGAGAGCTGGAGGATGCCCTCGTAGGAAAGGTAAGCCTGGTACATGCCGCTAAAAAGCTGCTGACAGAAGAAAATGGACATGTCCCCACAATGGAAGAGCTTTCGGAGTATACGAAAATGACGGTAGAGGAATTAAATGATTTGGAGGATTTGATGAAGGAGGGAAAAGATGAATTACCGTAAGGACCGCTATGGAAATGACTTGTCTATTTTGGGCTATGGCTGTATGCGCTTTACCCAGAATGGAGGCAAAATCGATATAGATAAGGCAGAGCGGGAGATTATGGCGGCTTACCGTGCAGGAGTAAATTATTATGATACAGCGTATGTATATCCCGGCAGTGAGGCGGCATTAGGTCAGATTCTTACCAAAAACCAGATACGGGATAAGGTTAAGATTGCCACAAAGCTTCCCCATTACCTGATTAAAAGTGGAGACAGCATGGAAAAATATTTTTCAGAACAGCTTGCCCGCCTCCAAACGGATTATGTGGACTACTATTTGATGCATATGCTGACCGATGTGGAGACATGGGAGCGTTTAAAAAGTCTTGGTATTATTGAGTGGTTAGAGGAGAAGAAAAAAAGCGGAGCCATTCGTCAGGTGGGATTTTCTTATCATGGAAACTCTGATATGTTCTGTAAGCTGGTGGATGCCTATGACTGGGATTTTACTCAGATACAGTATAATTACATGGATGAGCATTCCCAGGCAGGAAGGCGAGGACTTGATTATGCCCATGAAAAAGGGCTTCCGGTCATTATAATGGAGCCTTTGCGGGGAGGAAGACTGGTTAACAAGCTGCCGGAGCAGGCGGTTCGCATCTTTGAAGAATATCCGGTAAAGTATACACCAGTGCAGTGGGCGCTGCGCTGGCTTTGGAACCAGCCGGAGGTGACCTGCGTATTGTCCGGTATGAACTCGGAAGAAATGGTAGCGGATAATGTACATACCGCATCAACCGTATCGGCAGGGGAATTTACCGACAGGGAAGAGAAAATGCTACAGCAGGTGGTGCAGGTGATTAATGAAAAAATGAAGGTGGGGTGTACCGGCTGTGGCTACTGCATGCCCTGCCCGAAAAATGTGGACATTCCGGGTACATTTGCAGCGTATAACCGTTATTATACAGATGGCAAAAGGACTGCATTTAAAGAATACATTATGTGCACAGCGATGCGCAAAACCTCTACCGCAGCTTCGAATTGTATGGAATGTGGAAAGTGCGAAAAGCATTGTCCCCAGCATATTGAAATTCGCAAAGAACTGAAAAATGCAAAGAAGAAGCTGGAAAATCCTGTTTACAGAATTGTACGTCAGTTTGTGAAGTGGTTTAAAATATATTAGCGGAATATTAAAAATTCTTAAGTATTTCAAATTACATAGGATTTTTGTTCTGTTTTTGATATACTGAGGCAAGAAATCAGATTGTGAGGTGTAAGCATGGCAGAGATGCAAAAAATTCTTGTTGCAGATGATGCGAAGGATATTCGTGAACTGTTACGTATTATGTTGGAGGATGCAGGCTTTGAAGTTATACTTGCGGACAATGGAATTGAGGCAGTAGAAAAATTTGATGAGAGCATACAGCTTGTTATCTTGGACATTATGATGCCGTTGTGTGACGGAATTGATGCCTGCGAACAAATTCGGAAAAAGGCTGAGGTGCCAATCCTGTTTTTGACCGCAAAGTCCGCTGAGTCGGATATGATAGAAGGCTTTGAGGCAGGTGGGGATGATTATCTGATTAAGCCGTTTTCCTGTACAGAGCTGCTTTTACGGGTTAAGGCATTGTTAAAACGGCCGAGAATCGGAAAAGGGGATGAAGGGAGCAGGGAGGCTACCCAGATAGTAATACAGGATATTATCCTGGATACGGAGCTGCAGCAGGTTATACGGGATGGGAAGGAGATTTCCCTGACAGAAATTGAGTATCGGATATTACAGCTGTTAGCAACGAACCGCAACCATATCTTTACTGCGAAGGAGATTTACGAAAGTGTCTGGGAGGAGGCGTATATGCCTAATTCCACTAATACAGTTATGGTGCATATCCGGAATATTCGCAAAAAGTTAGGAGATACAGGCCCGAGCGCAAAATATCTTCACAACATCTGGGGAAGGGGATATCGGATTGTTTAGAATATGGGATACATTTCGGACGAAGCTTGCCTGGTATCTGATTGGATGTGTCATCCTGTCCGGACTGTGTGCATTTGGATGCGGATATCTGGTGGTTTTCTTTGGACAGGATTTTATTGAAAGCCGGTTTGATGACCAGAAGGTAAACCGGACATTCCAGGTTAAATATGTAGAAGATTTGCAGGATTTTGTTGTAAATAACGATATAACGGCGGCAAATGTTTCGGAGGTAAAGAACTGGACAGATGAAAACACATATGTGTATCTGGCAATTTATCAGAATAACAAGGTTATATTTAATTCGGATTATAACTATTACGATACGGTGACGGAGACAATATCGGAAGAGGAAACAGAGGAAATAAGTGAGGATGCTGCGCTGTTGGATGAGGAATATTTATACCGGCTCAGCTTTTCGGATGGGACAGCAGCCAGTGTGGATATCTTCTGCTATGATTACTGGCAGTATTACTATTATGTCTGGGGAATTGGTATCGGCTTTGGCATATTAATCTTTGTCAGCCTGCTGACAAAATTATTACGCCATAAGCTGGGCTATATCAACGATATTGAAAAGGAATTACAGATTCTGGAGGGAGGCAATCTGGAATATCCCATTACCATTAAGGGGAGGGATGAGTTGGGAAACCTTGCCCGGGGCATTGAACAGATGCGCCTTTCTATTATCGAAAATATGAAAAAGGAGCAGCAGATGCTTCAGGCGAACAAGGATTTGGTGACATCCATGTCCCATGATTTAAGAACGCCTCTTACTACCTTGACAGGATATCTGGAAATTCTTAATATGGATCATATAAAGGATGAGGACCAGCGGAAGCACTATTTAGAGCTCTCTCTTGCCAAGACAAGGGAAATTAAAAAGCTGTCAGATGAGCTATTTGAGTATTTCCTGATTTATGGTGAGGATAGAAAGCGGATTGATGTGGAACCGGTGCCTGCGTATACGTTGGTGATGGATTTAATTGAGAACCAGTTCTTAAGTCTGGAGGAGGAAGGGTTTACAGTTAATAGTGTAAACCATATTGATGAGAACAGCGGTAATTGTCTGATTAACTCACAGTATATGCAGAGAGTCCTGAATAATATTTTATCCAATCTTTTCAAATATGCAGATGTGGATAAGCCGATTGAAATTTCAGCAACAACGGAACAGGATTATCTCGTCCTGAAGGTGCGCAATGGAATACGGGAAAATCTTGAAATACATGAAAGCACGAAAATCGGACTGATTACCTGTGAGCGGATTATGAAGCTTCACCATGGAGAATTTCAGAAGTATGTGGTAGAGGGTGATTTTACGGTTAAACTGACAATACCGATGGAGAGTATAAAGAAGAGAGGTAAGATATGTTAGGAATTATTGGAGCAATGGATGAGGAAGTGGCACAGGTTAAGGAGCATATGGAGAATGTCCGGGTAGAGACAAGGGCATCCATGGATTTTTATCAGGGAACCGTGTATGACCACCCGGTTGTAGTTGTCCGTTCTGGAATCGGAAAGGTAAATGCGGCAATCTGTGCACAGATACTGGCAGACCGGTATCAGGTAGATGCCATTATCAATACCGGAATAGCCGGCTCGCTGAATGCAGACATCAATATTGGGGATATCGTGTTGTCTACAGATACCGTAGAGCATGATATGGATGCGGTTTCCTTTGGATATCCCCTGGGGCAGATTCCCAGAATGGATACCCTGTCCTTTGCGGCGGATGAGAAGCTCCGGACAGTGGCCAAAAGAGTGTGTGAGCAGGTAAATCCTGAGGTGGGAGTGTTTGAGGGCCGGGTTGTCAGCGGTGACCAGTTTATTTCGGACAAAGACAAGAAACAGTGGCTGGTGGAGAAGTTTGCCGGTTATTGCACAGAGATGGAAGGAGCGGCCATTGCCCATACGGCGTATCTGAATGAGATTCCATTTCTGGTTATCCGTGCTATTTCTGACAAGGCAGATGATTCTGCTTCTGTGGATTATCCGGCTTTTGAGGCAAAGGCAATTGAGCATTCCGTTAAGCTTCTGCTGGCACTTTGCAAAGAACTGTAGTTTTCAATACCCATTGTTGTACAATATAAACAATATCAACGCTGGGCACGCTTTTGCTGCTTGTCGCTCGTAATGGTACAT
>URMF01000025.1 GCA_900548855.1 uncultured Eubacteriales bacterium | reverse complement strand
AAAATCATACCAGCTGATGTAACCGCCTTCATTCGTTACATGATAATATCCATACTTATCTGTCTGAATCATGTCCACCAGCAGCCTCGCCAAATCATAGGTATAAGTCGGTGTTCCAATCTGGTCATTCACCACCTTAATCTGGCTGTGATTCTTTCCCACATTCAGCATGGTTTTGATAAAATTCTTACCATTTACACCAAATACCCATGCAATCCGTACAATAAAGAATTTCTCCAGATTGGCTGCCACAGTCCGCTCACCTGCAAGCTTCGTACTTCCATACACATTAAGCGGCTTGTAATCCTGGCAGTCCGGCTCCCAAGGTCTGGTTCCCTGTCCGTCAAAGACATAATCCGTGGATAGATACATCATGGGAATATCCAGCTTCGCACATACCTTGGCGACATTTTTTGTACCGCCAAAATTAATATTCCGGACCTTTGCCTGATTTTCCTCCTCTTCTGCCGCATCCACCGCAGTCCATGCAGCACAGTGAATAATTGCATCCGGATGCTCAAAAAGAATCCTGGCTTCCACCGCTTCCGAATCGGTCAAATCAATGGAAACATACCTCATGGTAGTAACTGCCGTACCATCCTGTATGCCGGCATAGGTATCTGCGATATCGCTTCCAATCCCTTCAATTCCCTGTTTTGCCAGCTCATTCATAACATCATGACCTAATTGTCCCGCCACGCCTGTAACTAATACTTTCATTCAATCACCTTTCATATTATCTAATCTTACTAGACAATTGCGAAACTCATTATTTCAAAATGTAAGTTGTGCAAATGTAACAAATTTATGTTTGTAGGACATTTGAGAATGCCAGTGCTTGCATTGAGTACTTAGCGAGGTTTTTTCGAGCTTAGTACGAAAGTACACCTGCACACTTGGTGTGCAGAGTGTTACATTGCTTAGCACTGCTGCATTCTCAATTAAGTGCAAACGGTCCGAAAAACATATTTGTTACATTTGTACAACGCAGGCTTTCAAAAATTGAGTTTCGCAATTGCCTATATCTAATCTTACTCTAACGGTTTCCATACATCTCTTCATAATAATTCTGGTACTCTCCTGAAATAATGGTCTCCCACCACTCCTTATTGTCAAGATACCACTGGATTGTCTTTTTAATACCATCTGCAAATTTTGTCTCCGGCAGCCAGCCAAGTTCATTATGAATCTTTGTCGGGTCAATGGCATACCGCATATCATGCCCCTTACGGTCTGTCACATACGTAATCAGACTTTCCGGTTTTCCAAGCTCTTTACAGATAATCTTGACAATATCAATATTTTTCATCTCGTTATGCCCGCCAATATTATATACCTCACCGACCCGGCCTTTGTGAATAATCAAATCAATCGCTTTGCAGTGGTCCTCCACATACAGCCAGTCGCGGACATTTTCACCCTTTCCGTATACCGGAAGCGGCTTGTCATTTAACGCATTGGCAATCATAAGCGGAATCAGCTTCTCCGGGAAATGATAAGGTCCGTAATTATTTGAGCATCGGCTGATTGTTACCGGCAATCCATAGGTTCTGTGATATGCCAGCACCAGCAAATCTGCACTGGCTTTGGATGAGCTGTAAGGACTGCTGGTATGAATCGGGGTTTCTTCCGTAAAGAAAAGGTCTGGACGATCTAAAGGCAAATCGCCATATACCTCATCTGTAGATACCTGATGATAACGTGTAATGCCATATTTTCTGCAGGCGTCCATCAATACAGCCGTTCCCTTAATATTCGTATCCAAAAATACCTCCGGATTCTCAATGGAACGGTCCACATGGCTCTCTGCTGCAAAATTCACCACGATGTCCGGATGCTCCTCCTCAAACAGCTTATAGACCGCTTCACGGTCTGTAATACTTTCCTTTACAAAACGGAAATTCGGATTATCCATTACCGGTGCAAGGGTAGATAAATTCCCTGCATAGGTCAGACAATCCAGACAGATAATCCGGTAATCCGGATACTTATCTAACATATAGAAAATAAAGTTGCTCCCAATAAATCCGGCTCCACCGGTTACAATAATTGTCATGCTTTTTCTCCTTTTCTTATTCCTTGTTTTAAACATGTTTACAGTTTCTTTATTCATAAATAGGATTCACACCCTAATCCATATAATAAAAATCCTCTTAATGTAATACATCAAGATATTTTCCATCCAGCACATCCTTTAAATACTGACCGTACTGGTTCTTCTTTAAGAGCTCATAAACCTCAAGAACCTCCTCTCTGGAAATCCATCCATTTAAGTATGCAATCTCCTCTAAACAGGCAATCTTACGGTGCTGGTGTGTCTCCATGGTCTTAACAAAATTAGTGGCTTCCACCAGACTTTCATGGGTTCCGGTATCCAGCCATGTGAAGCCCTGTCCTAGCAGTTCCACATTTAATTCATTATCTTCAAGATATATACGGTTGAGGTCTGTTATTTCCAGCTCTCCTCTTGGACTTGGTTTCAAATTCTTTACATATTCCACCACACGGTTATCATAGAAATATAAGCCCGTCACACAATAATTGCTCTTTGGATGTTCAGGCTTCTCTTCAATGGAAACCGCCTTTCCTTCCGAGTCAAATTCCACAATACCAAACCGCTCCGGGTCATCTACATAATAGCCAAACACGGTGGCACCCTGTCCATTCTCAGCATTTCCAACTGCCGCCTTCAAGCGCTTCTTCAAACCGTGTCCAGCAAAAATGTTATCTCCTAACACCATTGCCACGGTATCCTTTCCGATGAACTCCTCCCCTATAATAAATGCCTGTGCCAATCCATCCGGGCTTGGCTGAACTGCATAGGTAAGCTCAACACCAAACTGATGCCCATCTCCCAGCAAATCCTGGAAACGAGGCGTATCCTGCGGAGTTGAAATTATCAGGATTTCCCGGATTCCTGCATTCATCAGAACAGACATGGGATAATAAATCATCGGCTTGTCATAAATCGGTAATAACTGCTTACTGGTTACCATGGTCAGGGGATACAGTCTTGTCCCTGAACCTCCCGCTAAAATAATTCCCTTCATAAACCATAATACCTCTCTTTCATTTAATAAAAAAGATTACAATTAGTATATACACTTTTTTATTTGTTATTTCTATTATAAAAGGTGACGTTACGTCACCTTCAAGTACTTTTTATTATTTTTTACAAATAAATACACCAGCCTCTTTTGTTATGTGAAAACCTTTCTCTGTTTTCTTCTCTACGAAACCTCTGAAATCCTTGTAACGCTCTAAAATGTACTGGTTCTGGTTACCATGACAGGACAATATATACTCAATAAGTGGTTCTGCCTTATCCACATTCAGAGCATCATCATAAACTCTTTTCTCCACAGATCTGAAATATGGCTTTAATACATCCTCTCCATTCTGCAGGCCAAAATGCTCATACAATTTGTCTGCTGATAATGTAATTAAAGGGTTAAATTCTTTTACCAGCTCTGTAATTTCTTTCATATGCATTGCCCCATAGCTGCTGCATATAAACCTTCCCGCTGGTTTCAAAACTCTTTTCACTTCCTTCAGAACCTGGTTAATATTCTCACAATAGAAAAGAACATGATTTGCAATGATACAATCGAAGCTCTCATTTTCACAGGGAATAGCATGACAATCAAAAACCCGAAACGCAAAGCTTCCATGCTCCATATCCTTCTGCTGCTCTTCCAACTGCTCCAGCTCACGTCTCGTGTCCCGCAGCATTCCCTCGGAAATATCACTTAATACTATCTGGACCTGCTCCGGAATACATCCATAATTCTCCTTCCAGAGAACTCCATTTCCGCATCCCAGCTCCAGAATCTGCATATTTTCTGCAATTTTGCACTGTTCATACACCCAGGGGAACCAACCCTTACAATTTGTGGAATACAGCCTGTGCAGATTAATTCTTGCAGAAATATTCGTGGAGTTGACATACTGGCTTTTCAAGGAATTCTCCATGTTTGTCAGATGAATCAGGTCAAGCATCTGACTCCAATCGATATTCCGGCTGGCAACAAGTGCCTCCGTTGTGTCCTCAATGGCCTTCGCAACCATCTGCATCTGTTCAATACGGTCCTTTACCAGCTTTAGCTGAAGTTTCAGGGAATTGCGGAGCATCTGATAGTCCAAATCCTCCACTACCATATTTCTTATATCATCTAAGGAAAATCCAAGATATTTCAGTAAAAGAATCTGCTGTAGCCTCACAAAATCTTCATCCGTATAAAATCTTGCTCCGGACTCATTTACATATGAGGGCTTCAATATATTCTGTTTGTCATAAAACCGGATTGTCCGCACAGAAATATGTGCCATCTTTGCAAACTCTCCGGAGGTATAATATCCTGGAAGCCGCATATCCTATTAACTCCTGCAATTACAATACTATTACTACAACATGTTCCACTTTATATGCTCAGCCAAGCAAACGATTAGCAATCATTCTAAATTTATTTATAAAAAGCCTTAACCGCCTCTGTCACAAAGCTTATCTCACTCTCCGTCAGCCCATAAAATAAAGGCAGTCTCACCAGCCGGTCACTTTCTTTGGTTGTATATTTATCCGTACCGTGGAACCTGCCATACCTCCTGCCTGCTTCCGAGCTATGTAGCGGAACATAATGAAATACCGCACCGATATCTTTCTCCTTTAAATAACGGATTAGGCTTGTCCGCTCCTCCAAATCTCTTGCCTTAATATAAAACATATGTGCATTATGCTTACACTCGGCAGGAATATACGGTAAGTCAATCTTTCCCTTTTCTTCCAAATCCTTCAATTCAGAGTAGTACTGTTTCCAAGCGGCTAGTCTCTTTTCATTTATCTCGTCTGCAACCTCTAGCTGAGCGTAAAGATACGCCGCATTTAACTCACTTGGCAGATAGGAGGAACCTGCCTCCACCCAGGAATATTTATCAATCTCGCCACGGAAAAACTTACTCCGGTTCGTTCCCTTTTCCCGTATAATTTCAGCCATTTCCACATCATCCCTGCTTTGAATCAGAATCGCACCACCCTCGCCCATACTGTAATTCTTTGTTTCATGAAAGCTATAACAGCCAAAATCACCGATTGTGCCAAGGGCTTTTCCCTTATAAAATGCATTGACTCCCTGTGCCGCATCCTCCACCACATACAGCGAGTGCCGCTTCGCAATATCCATAATAGTATCCATTTCACAGCCAACCCCTGCATAATGAACCACTGCAATTGCTTTTGTCCTCTCTGTTATCGCAGCTTCAATTAAAGCTTCATCTATATTCATCGTATCCGGGCGGATATCTATAAACACAATTTTAGCTCCTCTTAGCACAAAGGCGTCCGCTGTCGAAACAAAAGTATAGGACGGCATAATTACCTCATCCCCCGGCTGAATTTTACATAGCAATGCCGCCATCTCCAATGCAGAGGTGCAGGAGGTTGTAAGAAGTGCTTTTTCCGTTCCTGTATTTTCTTCCATCCATGTATTACAGCACCTTGTAAAAGAACCATCCCCACATATTTTATGATTCCCGATTGCTTCCCTGATATATTGTTCTTCTCTGCCAACATAAGGCGGTCTGTTAAATGGTATCATCTCTCTACCTCTTCTTCCATCTGATTATATATTTCAAGTAATTCACCCTGTAAAATGCATATTCTTTATTATTTACGCCGTCTCCACTAATTTTTTTATAATGGTTTCATGCTGTTCCAATTTCTCACCATGAGATTGTACTGTCTCAACTAATGGGGCTACATAATCGAGTTTGTTTTCTATTTCCGCAATTTGTTTACGATATTCCATTCTTTTTACATACAAATCCGTTGTTTCATAAAGTGCATTCACCTTTGGTATCAAATCATTCTCTATGACAGCAAATTTATCATGCATATAATTTTCCATATCATTCTGCCTCTGTTCCAGTCCATCCATGCGATTGTCCAGCCGCTGGAATCCAGAATTCATTTTCTGCTCTAATCTCTCTATATGATGATTCTGGTCTTCAAATAAATCTTTAATATTCTGTAAATCTTCCTGCGTCAACATATATGATTCCCCTTTCTGTAAAATATTTAAGTAAGTATACGCATACTAGCACAAAAAATACCCACTGTCTATAATTTTGAACGAAAGTTCAAAATAAAGATTTTCGGTTCAAAATTACAAAACAATTTAAAAATCTATATCTGTTAATGCATTCTTCTTGACTCCTACAGCCAGTATTACAGAATACACCACAACCAGCAGTGCATTTAAACAGAGATACAATACCGCCGCTCCCAGCATCCCCTGCGCCAGTACAAAATACTTTCCAAATAGCACAGAGAGAATTGCGGCAGCAACATAACCAATGGCAATATAATTCTGCTTCCGGATAGTGGTAATGGGCACATTAAGATAATATGCCATGGCATAAAACCCGCCGCCTAACAATAACACAGCAAATTCTTTTTGATAAGCCGTTAAATCCACATTATACAATACCGATAACACCGGCAGTCCCCCCCCACCCCCCCCTACCGTTAACCCGGTAACAATCAGACATTGTCTGCGTACACTCCTGTTAAACTCTTTTTTATCCCCCTTTTCCCATATGTCGCCCAAATCCTTTACCATGGGCTGATAAATAAACTGGTTTAACAGTGTGATTACAAAAACCGGCATCATAATATATCCAAAAATTGCCTGTACTTCCTCATCCATGTATGCATCAATCATATACTTTGGTACATTGCCAATGTAAATAGATAATGTGATTCCTATACATAAAGGCAGGCAGATTTTCAACAGCTTCCATACGGAATTCCACCGAAAACTGGAGATAACTGTCTGAGTAACCCCAAATGTACTTTTTATCAAATAAATATCCAATATAATAGAACTTATAATCCCTCCCAGAAGAGAAATATATATATCGACTCCAGCCAGTACCATAATACAAATTAAAACGGTAGACAAAAACAGCCGGACCGCCATAATCTTAGCTCCGATATCCAGTCTGCCCACCTGCTGGTATCTGCCTATATACACATCCTCAAATGCATCCAGCAGCTTTAAGATTGTGACTTCAAAGAGAATTACCCCCTTTTCAACTGTATAATCACGAAGGATAAAGCAAAATGCCAGATAAACGAAAAACAAGCCTAATGTCAGCAGTGCGGTACCGCATCTGCAATAGAAATAATCACTGAATGTAAACCGCTCCCTTACATCCGTTACCTGATAATTCCGAATCCCATACTTACAAATTGACAAAAAAAGATTTGCAACCGCATAGGCAATGGTAACCATACCTGCAACCGTCAAGCCTTGTCTGTATGATATAAAAATTAAAATAATTGCCGACTGTCCTGCATTGAATGCTCCACCTAAAGCATTCCAGATTACACTGTTGCGTTTTATATTTTGTTCCTTTCCCAAAACCCATCCTTTCAACATGTTCACCTGTTGTCTCCTGCTTTCACAATTTTTCCCTGCTCTATCGTGTAATAGGTTTTAAAATCTTCCAGATTATCATCAAACACAAACCGGTATACATACACCATCTGCTCAATGTCTTCTTCCATTACAAAGCCCTTTGCATCAAAATTTTCCTGCAGATAGAGATAAAAACAGACTGGCAGCACTGCCTTATCTGCCGGCTGCTCCCCCATTATATTTTCATTAAACAGCAGGTATATATTATCCCGTTTGACTACCTCTCCCGATAAATCATCTATATTATTCAGCTCCAATCTTCTGTTATAATTATTAGAATGATAGGCGCTTCCACCCCATGGTATCATATTCGACAACCCTTTACCAGTATATACGGACCATGGACTAATATTATTGTAAACAAAGGGCGCATATAAATATGTATTATCAGGGTGCGCCAGCACATATTGCTCCGTTTTCCGGCTCTTTTCCATTACGTTTTCTTTATATGCATTCCTGACCGGGTCAAATGTATAATCCAGAATTAGGCTGCTACAGCAAAGAAGACCCAGAAATAGCAACACCTTAAATATTTGCTCCTCCTTTTTCTTCATCTGATAATGATTCATTATAAGAATACAATTAATCACAACTGCCGGAAGCAGTACAACAAACAGCGAACGGTACAGCATTCTCCCCTTTAACAGCTGGTACAGCAAAAGCAGAATACTTCCCAGATTATTCATACAGATAAAATAAAGCTTCCTGACATTAAAACAAATCGTAACAGAAAGGATTACAAAAAATATGGATACTATCCATAAACAGATGATTGCCTGACAACCTGTATTCTTTAAAGCGGTCATCAGCGCTGCCTTAGATGATGCTGTAATACTACTTTTCACTTTACTGTTTTCAGAAAGATAATTAAAGTTTTCTGTAGTGACAGCTTCATCCATAAAGTACCAGTTGCCCACCAGTCTGTAGAGCTCCTCGCTCCAGCCAGCTTCTTCATACAATTCAGGATTTTCTGCATAGGAATCGTGTCCATAATCCATATATCTGGCTCTTGCCGCATTATACTGAATAAACTCTGTTCCATTTATCTTCTCATCAGCTATTTTATTCAGTCCAGTTACACAGCCTGTCAATAAAACAAAAAACATACATACAGTACCAAACCTTAAAACCAGCTTCCTGTCCACCTTATAGCGGCCTGTGAAATTCCATAAAACCCCTAATAATATATAACAAATAAGTGCGTAAGCAGATGCAGAACGGTGTATCAGCAAAAGTACATATCCAATTACTACAATACATCCTATCCATTTTAATGTCCTTTTGTTTTCTACATTATCTGACGCAAACAATAACGCAACAAGTCCTGTTCCCAATACTGCCGGTACCGTGGTAAAGGAAACATTTGCAATGGAATATACCATAAAGGATACATCCACCACCGCTATCACCAGTATTGCAACCTTCAGACTAATTTTTTTATCCTTACAGATTTTGATAATACAAAAATGCAGCATAAAAATGCCCACTGCAAGGAGCAGCAAACTGTATACATACCACCATTGAATCTGTGGAAGGAGCTTATAGAGGAATGATATAAAAGCTCCTAAAATAATATTTATAAACTGATGTGTAATGTAAGGCTCTCCTGTCACATTTCCGGACAGCAGACTCTGAATACCGGCATCATCATTTGTCATATAGCTTAATGTTGAAGACAGAGCCGCTATTAAAAAACAAACTGCTGTTGTAAGAAGGGCGATTAGAAACCTGACATGTCTTTTATCGCACCTCTCCCATACAAACAGTCTGCTGCATATCTGCTCCAGCTTTGAGAGGCAGATTGAGATAAACAGGGTAATACCCACCAGCACAAAGAAAATGACCCATATATTTTTAAAGGAATAGGTAAATTCCTGGAACCAGTACTTGGTAAAAAACGAGTGAATTAACCACATATAAAGAGAGTATTTCCCGATAAATGCCAGAACTGTATTCAGGCAGGGTATCTTCTTAATGCATAACTGCGTCAGTTCAATTACCAGAACTGCCATGACAGCATCTAACAGATACTTGCTTTGCATATGGGATTTCATTACTGCCGTAACAGGAATTGCGATTAGGATTACAGCCACCAAAAAATATCCCAGTCCCTTTTTTGTCTCTATATAATGCTCTGTCCGCTCAAAGATATTATGCTCGGCAAAAATAATTCCTGCCACAGCCACTATAAGATACCTTGGCAGACCATCCCTGACCGTATCCAAACCAAAGGATTGCACCAGAAATAATGATAAAAAAACAGATGCATAGGGTCCGAGCTTCCGGACAGCGATATGCAGCACCGGTACCATAAAGATTAATAATATGGCAAGAGACAAATACCACCAGGATGCACTGAACCATGACACCTGAAAAACGCCTGCCATTCCCGTTGCATTGCACAAAATACCAATTATACGGCTGATTTGTGATTCTCCCCACGCCTCTGCAGCGCCATATTCCAGATTAAATATGTATGAAAGGAACAACAGTATTAAAAAGACAGCGGCAAATTGCTTTAACAATTCACTGTATCTTCTAATACTGTTTTTGATATAGGAATCCCTGTTATATAAATGCTCTTTTTCCTGAATGGCAATCCCATAAGCGGTAACAAATACAAACAGACATACACACACATGACAGGCGACAGCAATAAGCTCCATAATGGAAGCAGAGCCAATAAGTCCGGTGAGCCCAAACTCCTCGTATCTGCTGGTTGTAGAATATAAATGCTGAAAATACATCAATAAGATTGCTATCCCCTTAATAATCTGTGAATCCTTTACCTTCATCTTTTACCTTTATCCTTCCCGGCAAATATATGAAATGCCTTTTTATATAGCGTTGAAAATAGTTTTTATTTCTTATTGCTTCCACATTCAACTACTTCCCTAATCGTGTATTGTGGAAGATTATTATTAATCATATAAATGCGACCAACATACTCGCCTAACAATCCCAACATCATCATAATCATACCTCCTATAAACAGTAACACCGCCATTAATGATGTGTATCCAACAGGTACGGCTGGATTCAACAATTTATGAATAATGCTATATATGCCTACAGCAAAACCTATTAACGCCGTCACCATCCCTATCACAGAAGAAATTCTTAATGGAACAACAGAAAACCCTGTCACACTGTTCATATACAGTTTAAACATTTTTTTCAAAGTATAATTACTCTCTCCACTAATCCTATCAAAATGCTCCAACTCTATATTAGACACATTTCTTGTAATCTGCATAATAAATCCTGTCCAGCTCGGAAATGGACTTTTATATTTTTCCATTTCTCGCAATATATAAGAGCGCATAACAGAGAAGCTTGAGTTTTTAACATCTTTCGGTTTTCCGGTAAGAAAATCCAAGGTTGCTGTATTTATCCGGCTAACAACTCTTTTAAACAAACTATGCTTTTTCTGCTTAAATAAAGCATATACCACATCATAATCTCCCTCTTCTAGTTTTTCAATCATCTTATAAATCCCACTTACCGGATGTTGTCCGTCATCATCCATATATACGACATACTCTCCCTTCAAGAAAGGAATCGCTGCCATTCGTGCAGAATGTTGTCCATAATTCTTAGAAAGATTCACTGCAATAACATTTGGATTCTCCAAACTAATTCCTTTAATAACCTCAAATGTGTTATCCGGAGAACCATCATTAACCAGTACAATCTGATATTCGTCATTATGCTTATCAAACTCTTCTACTAACCCTTTCACTACTTGTGAGATTGTGTTTTCTGAACAATAGCATGGAATTGCAACTGAAATCATCGTCCTCTATTCCTCCATTAATTCCTTTATCTTCCTGAATCCTTCTTCAACCTTTTCAACCACTGCATCATAATTCTGTCTTAATTTTTCCGAAACAGTTTCTAAATTATCATACATTCTGTCAAAATATTTAACAAAATCAAAATCTTCCCGGGAAATTACCCATTCTTCCATTCCGATAACTTCAAAGAATCCATACATCTTATGAGCCAGCGGTCCGTTTTTGTAATCAAACGCCAATGTTGGAACCGCCTGTTCCAATCCAGCAACTGCTCCATGCACTCTACCGGATATAAGCATATCCAGATTCCCAATCAAGGTATGCATCTCCCAAGGATAATATAAATTATCTACTTTCCATAAATAATTCATATCAATATTGCCTCGCCGCTCTAAAATATCATATAATTGACAAATCATTTTGTAGTCCCGCCAATGCGTTCTCTTAAAATTCGGAGGTAGTTCAAACCCATTGGAATGAGAAATAAGAATGACTCTCTCATGCTTTTCATTGATTATGTGTTCAATCAAATCAACATAGTCTTTAAAGTCTTCGTCGTTTCGACTCCAATCATCAAAGGAATGTCCTGGCAGGGAATAGGTGGCCAGAATAAATCCAATATTCTTTACATCCTTTTGAATCCCCTCATTCCTGCATATTACTTGGTCATCTACCTTTTCTGGATAATAATTTTCACTAAACAGATATGCCGGACAGGCGCAGCTATATGTGTTTGTTATATCAAAACCTGATTTTTTCATTATATCAATAGAAAAAGCTTCCCTGTTTATCACCAAATCAAAATTACGATATACCTGCTTTGCTAATTCTAATGTTTTCTTTTCTGTGACCGGTCCTGGTGAACTTGCAAACATAATATTCTTCTTTCCAAGAAGCTGAACCGTCCGAAATTTTAATAAATCTACCAGGAAACGATTTTCTCCCATTCCATCAGAATTATCTCCCCACATATCTCCACTGAAATCGATTACCAAATCTGACTCTAACACTTCATCGATAAATCTTGTATGTCTCACCAGTTCTCCGGTAGTATGGTAAATCTCTGCAATGGCCAATTCCTCCAAAGCTTCCTTTGTATCAATGGAGTCCTTTCTCCATGCATAATAACATTCCCACGGTAATTTAATGATATTTTCTTTTTCACAAAACTCATCCGTTAACTGTAACGTAGTCACTATTTCTGCGTTTGGAAAGTATTCATGTAATTTACGAAACAGAGGAACTACAATATAATAATTTCCAATATTTCCATACTCAATTCTGCCCCAATGTAGTGATAACAATCCAGATACCAAAATTTTCATCTGATTTATCTCCTTTTTATTATTTAAGCCATCCATTTTTTGATATTTAAATTTTTCTAATTCTTTTAAATTTCTAATATATTGCCGCTCCCCTCCGAACATCAGTATGGCTCCTTTGTAATCTGCCTGAGAATATATTTTTTGCTTTATTGTTGAAATAGAATCTTTTTTCAAATCAATTGTATAATCACTTTCTACAATTCTTCGTCTATATATTCCCTCTTCTATCAACCTGCCTTTAAACTTACCCTTTAAAAATTCACTTAATGTAAATAACAATTCCGGAATAGTATGTTCTAATCTAATTCTTAGTTTACTTGGAATATCATCCTCATATATTCTGCAACGCTTTGCAGCAACTAAAATACCTAAATCAATTTTATCTGATATTTTATACACAGACATTTCGGTTTCTTGTTCGCCTAACAAAATAGACCAATTAATAGGAGAACTTCCCCGATTCCTTTTTAAATTGCCGGGATGGAAATTATAAACATCAATTTTTTCTATTATGTCTTTGGGCACTATGATGCCAAAATCATACATTATAGCAACTGTTATTTTTGTGTCGGCAATTACCTCTGTCAACTGTTTTTTATCTTCTATACCAATAATTGGTATCTTTAGTGACAACGAACAAATTTTTTGGCTCATTTTCTTTTTTTCACATATAACTTTTTTTAAACAAAAGTCCGGCGACTCCAAAAGGAATTTTATCATCCTGTCTGAATTTCCAATATATAATATATCTTTCATCCTATTTTCTCCAATTATAATTGCATGTTTAAAATTTATCCTATAAAAAACCTTGCTATTTTCAAATATCCTTTTTTATTATCGTTCATTGAACTATAATCAACGCAAATTAATATTTCTACATCTTCTGAAGAAGAAATGTAATACTCGATTTTTTTTTATTTCTCTGTCATCATCATTATCTATACAATATTTCATTAATCCAGCAAAATCGCCATTACCATATATAATTATGCCTTTATTCATCTACTCTACAATAACCTCCACATATTCCCACATTTTATCCATCATTCTGTTCATCTGCTCAACTGTATCAAAAGAAATAACCATCGCTCCTATACTATCTCCGCCATTACAAAATGCATTTACTTTATCCCCTGGAGCTACAAACAATTCTTTTTTAATAACATGTCCTTTAACATCTGGATGTATACGTAGCTCCTTAAATATTCCTGTTTTTATAGAATGTATAACATAAGATGAAGCAATCCTATTCTTGTCAGTCTCTAAAGCCGATGCATAATCATCACCGGCACAAGCCTTAATAGATGCCTCTATCATGTCTACACCAATAGCATATTGGATTGTATCCGGAATATAATTTCCTCCATTCCTTGGTCCGATTTCAAGTAAATATATTTCACCTTCCTCATCAATGATATACTCAAAATTAAACGCACCAAAATTCATATTCAACCTATCAAATATAGATTGAATGAAATCCCGTGCTTTCTTCTGATGCTCTGCTTTTTGTATTGACGGAAAACTCAGCCCTATTGGTGCATGTGGATTTCTGATATTGTTATTATGTTGATCCATTACACCGAAAAAAACTATTTTTCCATCTTTTATAAATCCATCCCCATCTATCTGATATCCTTGCTTTTGCACAAATTTCTCTATCATGACAGTCCCGGATAGTGAATAAGATAGTGCTTCGTCATAAGCATAACCAAATTCATCCTGATATATTACCTTTTTTACCCCTTTACTTCCAGAAGAATCTGTAGGTTTAATCATAACTGGCAAACTTAACGTGTCAAAATATTCCTTTGCCAAACGTTTATCACAAAACGCTTTTCCTTCAGAAATTCTATAATTATTATCAATCATAAACTGTTTAAACCGCTCTTTTTGGGTTAAAATTTCTACAGCTGAATATGGATTTGTGGGTAATCCCATATGTTCCGCTACATAAGCAGCCGTGGGGGCAGATACATCAGATGCATATGACAATATTCCATCTATCTGTAATTGCTCAGCTAATTTTAAAACGGCTTGTTTATCAATTGTGCTTATATTATGATATTCATCTGAATATTTATGTCCCGGATTATCCGGCAAATAATCTACACTGATTACATAATATCCTAATTCCTTTGCACGTTTAATCGCAGTCATCTGAAAAAAATTACCGCCTAACATCATAATTTTTTTCATCGTTCTCCCTCTTTTCTCTCAATAACAAATTTTATATATTTTAACATACCATCTATCCTTATTCAAATTTTTTATCACGCATAATGGCAACTTTTACTGGTATTTCCCACATTTTTTATATATAATAATTCTAATTATTAAAAAAGGAGAACCACCATGCCAAACAACATCCATAAAATAAATATTTACAAAATTACAAATATTCTGCTTATTCTCATAACCTGTATCTGGTTTATTCCCTTCTACACAAAGGGAATTGATTTCTCAGACACCTCCTTTTATCTGATAAAATATAAATATTTTTTTGATTCTTCTATAAATATAACAAGCTTCAGTACCTTTTTTTCCGATTTAACCGGAAGCATTATCTACCATATATTTCCATCCCATCAATTGCTTATCCTGAATTTTGTCAGCGCAATCTGCTACACGGTAAGCGGCTTTTTAATCTACCACATTTTAAAGGATTATGTTCCACATACACTCCTGCTGCTAACCACATTGGGCTGCAGCCTCCTTACCCTGTCATATATCCACTGCTTTAACTACAATACTACCAGCATGTTCAATCTGACACTGGCTGTAACACTGCTGACCCTTGGCCTGTTTCAGAAAAAAAATATCTATATCGGAATAAGCGGCTTTATTGGTGCAGCCAACGTCCTTTTCCGCCTTCCCAATGTACTGCATCTGTGCATTGCTCTGGGAATCCTTTTGTACTGCTACAACCAGAACAACCAAAAATGGAAGGATACGGTAAAACCTCTGCTTGTTTACATCGGCGGCTGTATTGCCGGTGGAATTATCAGCCTGATAATTGCAGTTGCGGCATTGGGTGTATCCAATATCAGGGATTATCTGACCCGTACTTTCGCAACCTTTACAGGCTCCTCCGGTTCCGCTGACGGACACAGCGCCGGTTCCATGTTCAGCAAGCTTGTTATCCAACTAAAGGAGGGCGGCATGTTCTGGTGCCGGTATGCCCCTATTCTGCTTGCAATTATACTTATCACCCTTTTACTGTGCCATTTTCTCCGGAAGAACCATAAAATAATTCTTGCCGGTTCTATCATTGTATCCTGTATTTACGGATACTATGTCAAATCCTCATACAACATCACACCTGATGAGGTGTCCAGTACCAGAGAAATCCGGAACACCTTCGTATTTATACTGCTTGCCGTTATGCTCTTAAGCTTTATTGGTATATTCGCCTTTTACAAGACAAACCGCAAGTTCAGTTATCTCAGCCTTATCACTCTGCTGTTAGAGCTTGTCATCACACTGGGCACAGACACCGGAACCTTATATAACACCGTATTTTTATACCTGCCTGTGGGCATGCTCTGCTGTCTGTTTTATCAATATTATATCCTTTTAAAAGACAGCGCTGCTTTCCGACTGGTTTCATCCGTTGGCACCGTCATTGTTTCCTTTTCTTTAATGCTGCTGTTCTGGAGTGGATTCTATCGGGGAACCACTTACATTTACAGAGATGACCCCTATCCGGCTTTAACTGAAAAATGCGACATAGCTCCTTTAAACGGCATGCATTCTTCTCCGGAACGGATTGCTCTTATCCGTACCATTAACAGGGAATTAGAACCCTATCAGGGCAAAACCCTGATTACACTTGGCGATTGTAACATTGCCACGGTAATTACCAGCTTAAAACCTTTTTTCACCAGTCCGTGGCCGGATTTAACCAGCTTTTCGGAAGAACGTTTTTCCCATGAGCTGGAGGAACGCTCTAAATCGAACAATTATCCGGTTATACTATTTTCGCCCACCACCTCTATCTTAAATTACAACACGACAGGACAGATATACCGTTCCCCGGAAAAGGAACAGCTATTGCTTCAATTCATTAAAGAAAACAACTATTCCTGTATATATGAGGAGGATTCCCTTATCATCTATGCTCCAAAGCAGGAGTAAACTCTCCTGCTGCTGGTTTCTACGCTTTCACATTCCGGTTTCTGCTGGAAAGATATACAGGAAACCGGTTACACAAAACAGCAAGCAGCCATGTACCCACAAACAGGATACCGGTAATCAACAAATTATCCCAGTTGCCGGTTCCAAAAATTTTTTGCATTGGAACTGCCACCAGCCGTATGATAAAATAATGCATTAAATAAAACTCAAAGGATGCATTTCCAAGAATATCAAAAACCTTCAGGGAAAATATCCTTGAACACACTCCTCCATCATACGAAAATATAAAAATAAGAAATACAAATAGCATCAGCTTTAAAAAGTAATAAAGTTTCCAGTTAGGAAAAATAACCGTGCCAAAATATAAAATCACTGTCATTCCCAGAATAAAGATTTCCAAAAGGGAAAAGGTTACCTTCTTTTTTACACTGTCCGTTCTTACTGTTTTTCCCAACCGTATATTACTTAAGAAAACCCCGATGGAAAATACAAGCATGTTCATAATAAAGGAACGGGTTATGAAATATCCCCCATCTGTTTCCAAAAAACCGTAACTGTATAAAATAAAGGTCATATACATTAAAACCAAAACAACGAGCACTGCCATATTCTTTTTTATCGAATCCCGAATCGAAACTGCAAGCATAATAACCAGTGGCGCAACCAAATATAACAGAAATAGGACAGATAAAAACCAGCTTACTGCATTAAGGGAAATCTGCAGTTTTTTCGATGGAATCACCATCTGCAGCAAAGGAATGCTGATGAAATATTTGCATAAAAGCTCCTTTACATTTTCAATTACCGGATTTTTAACAATTTCCATAATCAGGTATACGGTCTGCATAATAATATAGATAGGATATATTTTTACAATTCTTCTCTTTACAAAACCCAGATAACTGTCTTTATTTAAATTTGCCAGTCTGTCATGATACCCCAAATTCAGGCAAAAACCGGATAACATAAAGAAAAAAGTAACTCCGAAAACACCATTATTTAAATAACGGTAAAAAAAAGTGGTTGCTTTTTCATTTGTCATAATGAATGATATATGGGCGAAAAAAATAGACGATATCATCAAAAATCGCAATGCCTGAAAAGACCTTACTTTCATTCTCCCTATTCCCTCCTTTTTCCGAATTTTATCCTAAGCTTTTTTGACAGTATGGAAAAATCCCGATAATATTTTCCCTGTTTCTCTCTCCACCAGCTTTTCCACCGCTACCGCAATGTAAATCAGCACCAGCACCCCGAACAGCAGAATAATTCCTTCCGTTAACGAATATGTATGCCCTCTGAAATAGCTGACATACAGACTGATACACACATGATGCAGCAAGAAAATTTCATAAGAATATTTCCCGGTTAATTGAATCAAATACACCTGTGAAAAATCAATCCTCTCAAACAAAAATACCAGAGCCACAAACAATGCCTGCCCAAAAACTGTAATACAAAATATGGAAGCCCCTGGTATGTGAATCAGACTGCATAAGATAAGGCACAAAATGCACAGCAAAAATACTTTCCCATCCACTTTTTTGTCCCCCATATACTTTGCCCACAGCATCCCGAACAGGAAATCACAAATCCTTATGATTATATTATAAGATATTCCAACCTTAAATGGATTATATATTGCGGTCAGCACATATAATATAACAGCTGCCACAATGGTAAAAGCCGGAAACTTATTCACGCATATCCGTAAAACAGGAAATAATATATAAAAAATAATGATACAGCCTAAAAACCATTCGCCAATCAGGTAAAAATTATCCCCCAAATACCGGAAATAACCATCCATTCCCAGCACACTCAGTCCAAAACGCCACTTGGGAATATCTCCAAGCCAAAATTTTCTATATTTACAGAAAAGAATTAAAAATACCAGAATATAAGAACACCAAAACGTAGGATAAATTCCCAGAAAACGTTTTTTCATAAATTGTTTTATATTGAGCGTATCCCCATAATTATAGTACAGTGCAACACCGGAAATAATAAAAAACAGGGAAACGCCCAGCGTTCCAAAAGAACCATGTGTAAACTCACTTTTTACCAAATAGGGATTCCCATGAATCTGTATATCTGCTGCCGGTAAAGAAAGATTAAAATGCGATAGCACAATTAAACATACTGCAAAAAAGCGGATTACATCTACATATTTTAGTCTTTCTTTACCGGTTTTCATATTACATCTCCCTCAAAATCCCCAATATTTCCTTAATTCTGTCTTTAAAGGTATGGCTGTTTAAGACAATTTCCTGTCCCCGCTTCGCCATTTGGTCTCTTTCTTCCGTATGCTCCAGATAATAATCTATTTTTTCCTTCAAATCTTCTTTTGTCTGATATGTCACTACATTCCCTTCAAACAAGGTTGTAATCTCCGGTATATCATCACTGATTACAAACGCTCCTACTGCCAAGGCATCAAAAATCCGATTTGATATAATTCCATATCCCCTCATATCGTCCCAATGGTCATTCAATAGTATCTTGGCATCGTGATAAGCCTGCCCGACCTTATCGTTGTCCATATACGCATCTACCACATAATCCTGTACTGGAAATTCCTCCCAGTGCCTTCCATATACAGATAATTTGTGCTCTGTAGGCAATAAATCCCTCAATATCGGACGAAATACATGTCTGGAATTCCCCACAAATAAGAGCTCATATTTCTTATCCTTATGCTCTTCACAGGTCATAACCTCATCATCCACACACTGTAGCAGCACTCCGGATTCCGGCTGGATTCGTGGTCCAATTTCTCTTTTCATCTTTTCGGAGGCAAAGAACACATAATCATATAGGTTGTATTCCTCTATGACCACATCCTCCGGATGGGAAATATTCCACATAATATATCTTCTTCCATCCCTGACAGAAGGATAATATGGCTTTGGACCACGCAAAACAAGAACATATTTTGCCCTGCTTCTGTCATACCACCGGTCTCTCGGCAGAACATTTGCCTTATAGCCGCATTTTTCAAATTCCTTTTTCATTGCCATGGCAAAATGCTGGTCGCCCCAGAATTTCTTGGTTTCATCATCCGGCATAGCGCCACAGATGTCAATGGTTTTTTCCTCTATCACATCCCTGTTAAATGCCAGTAAGATTTCTCTTAATTTTTCTGCTCTTGCATCATAAGTGTGATGCTCTAAAACAAACTGCTGCAGCCGGCTTACCAGCTGTTTCCGCTCCTGGCTGTTCTCCAGATAATAAGCAAGCTTCTGCTTAAATTCCTGTTCGTCATTAAAGGATGGCAGAAGACCGCCAAAGGTTTCCTCCGCTCCAATGACTCCATTGGTGAGAACCAGCGCTCCAGCTGCCAAAGCATCAAATACCCTGCTGTTTACCGCTCCATATGACTTTGTCACATGATTCGCATCATCAATCACTATCTTTGTATTCTGATATACCTTCGGCATATCCTCATATAATACAAAGCCCTGCGCACAATCCTTAAACTTATCAATCTGTTCCCAGTTGACTCCAAATATTTTACACTGATAAGGCAATTCTTCCGGATTCAGATAATCAATAATATCTCTCTTCACATTCCAGTAGCTTCCGGTAAATGCATAATCCGAATGGAACTTTTCCATCTCTTCTTCTGTCAGCAGTTCCCGTTCCGCTGAATAGAAACGTCCTTTGTTCGTTGCAATCGGGAACAGTACAGACTTATGATTACTATGGGCATCCACATACTCACATGCAGTTTTGCTGGAGGCAAATACCAAATCAAACTGTCCGAAAAATTCCTTTTCGCACCATCGGTCAAACCAGTTTCTTGCCCAGGCAATCTTTATTAAATCATTCTTTGTATTATAAATCTTTGAAATATCATAGGCATCCAGCAGGGAAATCAAAACATCCACTTCTATGCCAACATCATACCAGTCCTCTTCTCCCCGGCGGCTTAAATATTTCACTTCATATCCCATATTCATTAAGGAATTGGCAAACTCCATGGCGGTAAAGAAATCTCCCGCTGTTGTTTTCGGGTCTGATTCAGTTACCACCAGTCCAACCACCAGCTTGTCCTCTGTAAATAAATGTCTGTTTAAAAGCTTGTCCTCTAACAGCTTTTCTGATAAATAGTTCTGCCATTTACCCTTAAACACATCCATATTATGCAGGCGGCGGATTCTTACTGCCTTTGCTACATCCTTTAACTGCGTGCCAAACTCATAGTGGTACACGAGACAGGTCGGACAATAGTAATTTTTGTACCCGGCCTTTACCAGCTTCAGACAAATGTCCACATCCTCATACCCATAAATATATCTCTCGTCATAGCCCCCTATTTCATCAAAGGCTTCTCTCTTCATCATCAGAACCGCTGCAGTCACACATGCCCGCTCTATCAACGCCGTGCCATGGTCACAATCAGCCTGCCCATTTCCCATATTATACGGCTGTATAAAATACGCCTTTTCCCGGATACTGTCACGAAAAGCAATTCCGTTATGCTGGATACTGAAGGATTTTCCATCATTCACAGTGCCCTCCGGAATTTGCGGATAAATCAGCTTTGCTCCAACCGCACCCGGATTATCTGCTTTTTTCATGGCAATCAAAAGCTCATCCAACCATCCATCCGTAACCTCCGTATCATTATTTAAGAACAACAGATACTCTCCGGACGCATTCTCCACACCAAGATTATTGGCGGCAGAAAAGGACATATTTACCTGGTTGCGGACTATCTTAATGGAAAACTCTGAAGCCCAGGATTCCAGATATTCCATGGAATCATCTGTAGATGCATTATCCACACAGATAATCTCAAAATTGTCGTAAAACTGCTTATCATGGAAAGAATTCATCAAAATCTCCAGATTATGCTTTCCATTCCGGTTCAGCATAATAATAGATACCAATGGTCTGTCGGCCTTCAAAAGACGGATTTCCTCCTCATATTGCAGGTTAAGTGTCTGCGCCCTGTCCGCTGCAGCCTCCAAAAGCAGTTCTTCCATTTTCATCTGGGAATGTCGTATATTTAACTGTGCCAAATCACTAGTCACACAGCTTCTGTGCACATTTTCAGACATCTGTGACAAATTCTGTTTTAATTCTGTCACTTCTTTATTCAGCTTTGCATTCTTGGAACTTAAAGATTTGTTTTGCTTTTTTAAGGCTTCAATATCCTTTCTCGCCTTTATCCATTTTTTCATGAAACCCCGAATCCCCGGAAGCTTTGCAATAAAATTCTTTATCTTTCTCTTCATAACGTATTACTCTTTCTCCATATATTATTTTTCTATTTCAGGAAGAATAATTTGGTCTCCATACAATTTATTGTATTCCTCCGGCTCCCATTTCCCCTGACCTGACTGTGGCGTAAATGTCATTTCACCAAAATATATTTTTCCGGCTACTTCATACAAATCCACACGCACCATATTAATGCCTTCACTCAATTGTTCTGCTAGCTCAATCATTTCCTTAAGATGCTCAGGCTTTCGTTCCAGACTCGCATCATTCGGATAATTTACCTTTATCGGAAGCAAATTCCAATCTAAATCATATATATTCCGTCTATGCGTCGGTTTGCCCGAATCCACATCAATCCATATAGAATATGCTTTGCCCGAAAAGCAGAAAAAACGGTAGTCAAACAATTCATCTTCACCATTCTCTATATACTCTTCTATCACAATCTTAGGCGGAATATCCTTATAATGTAATTCCAGACCACTGCTGTAAGCATAATTTCTATGCAGCCAGAACTTAAATTTGCTTCTGGCTTCTTCTTTATTAAAGTGTTCCTTATCCTTTACAATAATATTCCATCCACTGGCATGATTTGTCTTCATTACAAATCTCTGTGGCAGTTTCTCAAAATCAATATCCTCAAAGGAATCATAAACCCCCAGTATCGGGATTAAATACTGGCTGCCAATCTTTTCTGCCACATAATCTCTTACAAGATATTTATCTGCGAGCCGGGTCTTTAATTCAGTACTGTCATACAACTTTAACCACTGCACCTTCTCATTAAAGGTGACCGGATGATTTAAATCTAACCCTTTTCCGGTCATCATCTGATACCACTCTGCCAAATTCTCTTCATATTGGTCTGGATGCAGACCTTTATAATAATAATACTGAATGTCCTTCATCAACTGACGGTCCACCGACTCTAAATGTGCAAAATCCTTTTTCTCTTTATCAACAATCGCCTTGTGATTTCCTTCAATGCGGGCAACCACTCCCTCATGTCTTTTATCCTGTGCTTTTCTGTGATTCTGTAGTTCCTCCTCAGTATTCCGCACTTCCTGCTTTAATAACTCATAATGTGTACTCATATTCTTTTCAAAGCGTTGTTCTACTTCAAAAATATACTCACATCTCTTTGCCAATGCAGTATAATCATTCCTTAATGCAGTATTCTCCCTGCTTAACTGCTCATTCTTCTTTCTCAAATCATCCATCTGGTGATACATATTTTTAAAAGGAGGCACTCTCCTAACCAAACGTGACAAAACCCCTGACATTTTTCTCTCCTTTAATATAATATTATCCTCATAACAGGCTAAAATTAATGCATAATAGATAACATTTTTGCCTAAAATGTTATCTGTTGAATTATAGCACACTTGTATTATATTATGCAAATTATTTAAAATCCTCGTGAAAAAGACATGTCTCTTCACAAATTCATTGCCTGAAATAGTTCATCCTTATCATCCTGTTCAATGGACAAATATCTCTTCGTTATCTCTATATTGGAATGATTGTAAATATTCATAAGCAGTGCCGGCGGTGTCCCACACTTCCATGCATGATAACCAAAGGTTTTCCGCAGGGAATGGCAGCTGATATTGCCGTCAATGCAGGTGGCAAGCGCCGCCTGTTTGATAATATTATAAGCTCTGTTACGGGTAATATGACGGTTCCGGTCATTTCCCGAAAAAAATATATACTCCTCCGGTTTTATCCTCTTTATCTGTTTTCGGAGCTGTGTCAATGCCACCTGACAGCTATCATTTAAGACAATGCAGTTACGTTTTCCTGTCTTATGCTCCGTTACATAAATGTGCATCTGATATGTTTTTTTCTCAAAATTCCATACATCCTTCCATTTTAAGCACAACAAATCGCTAATCCGCAATGCGGTGTTAATTCCCACCACAAACATCGCATAATCCCGGTATTCTCCCATCTGCAAAAAATAATCCTTTAATAGCTCAATATCTTCTTTTCGTCTGATTGGTGTTGTTACCATATCCTCGCCTCCTTGAATTTATTCATTTATATTCTAATAACATTTTAGGCAAGATTGTTAACAAAAAAGGAGGATTGTCCAGTGCTAAAACAAATATTAAAAAAGCTTGTGCCTGCTACCTTTCACAAGATAGAGAGCACAAGCATGCTATTATTAAAAGAAATCAGACAATTGTTTTCAAAGGTAAACCGCGAATCTTAATCTGGGAAAAGACTACTTAAATAAACTAGATTCTAATTTTCAATATTTTAAAAAAAATATAAATGAACTAAAAGAATCTGTTTCTAACATAGACAAGGTATGTAAATATAACAACCATTACGAGCGAAAAGTAATCCAATCCTTTTATGAAATGCAGGAAAGACCGGATTTCCAACAGAAATTTCAACGCCTGGTTGACGGATTGGCAGATGATGACATTGCACTTATTGTTAAAATTCTGCAGCGACAGCAAATAGTAAAAGATTCTGATAAAGCAATAGACCTGTTTAGCCAAGAAGAACAACAGGCTATCAAAGCAATGCAGAGGGAATTAGGCCGGGAAATCTTTCAGGTTTCTGACAATATGTTTTGCTTCAGACATTATTTTCTGCCTGTCAGACATTTTGAAGCTAGTGTTTTTATTTATAAGCATGGAATCGAGTGTATTGAAAATACGGATGCTTTAAAAAATAAAGATATTTTAGACGTCGGTGGCTTCATCGGCGATTCCATTTTGGTACTGAAATCGCTCACCAATAATCGTGTCATCAGCTTCGAGGCAGTTTCCGAACATTACGAGCTGATGAAGCAAACCATAGCACTCAACCATCTCGACAATGTGATTGCAGAGAAAATGGCGCTTGGACGTGAAAATGGATTTACCACAATAGAAATAGCTGGTTCCTCAAGTGCATTTAAAGCAAACGATGCTGTTACCGTTAAAGAATCAGAACAGGTACCACTAAAAACCTTAGATTCTTATATGAAGGGAACAGATATTGTTCCGGGGCTGATAAAGGTTGATATTGAAGGGGCAGAACAGGATTTTATGGAGGGAGCAAAAGAAACCATTGCCAGATATAAACCGGTGTTGCTGATGAGTATCTATCACAATGCCGACGATTTTTTCAATATAAAACCCATTATTGAAAGCTGGAATCTGGGCTATAAGTTTAGAATACACAAACCTATGGATTATTCCGTTTCACGGGAGGTTCTGCTGATTGCAGAAGTACGATAAAGCGAATGATATATTTTTAAAGGAGACATTATGAAAAAAGTATCAATCATAATACCAGTATACAATGTAGAGAAATATATAGGGGAATGTATTGAAAGTGCGATAAAACAGACATTAAATGACATTGAAATCATATGCGTAAATGATGCATCTACTGACGCATCACTATCTATTATCCTAAAGTATGCAAAACAGGATAAGCGGATAAAAGTTATTTCATATGAAACAAACAAAAGCGCTTCTCAGGCACGAAAAGACGGCGTTTTACAGGCAGATAGTGAATATATCATGTTTTTAGACGGCGATGACTATTTAGAAAGAACTGCCTGCGAGAATTTGTATAATGTGATTTCAAAAAAGAAAGTTGATATGGTACATTTTGGAACCAATGTAATAAATGAAGGACATGTTTCAGAGCAAAGAATCACTAATCTTGAAAAACTGCTTAAACCTTATAACGAAATGTTACGGAACTCCGAGGTTTTTACCGGATGCTTCATTGAGAAAAAGTATCGCTTTTCCATCTGGAATAAAATATATGAATCCAATTTTTGTAAAAAAGCGTTTTTGCATGTCAAGGACGGTGATTTTCCAAAAGCACAGGACTTATATGCCTTTTTTATCCTCTGCTATTTTGCTAAGTCCTATTACGGCATAGGCGAACCATATTACAACTATCGTTTCGGTACCGGAATTACCGGAAACAAAAAATTGACCTTGGCACAGTTAGATAGATATTGCCACTCTGTGTTAGTGGCAAACGAAATCAACAATTTTTTAGATGAGCAGGGCGATGAACAGTATGATGAGGTTTTACAACAGGTAAGAAAGGATTTACTAAATGATTGTGCCAGCAACTGGTATACTTCAATATCTGAAGAAGAAGCCAGCAAGGGTTTTGATATTCTCGCTAAATACTGGAAACCTGAGGAACTTGTGTCTAATTTATGTGAAAAGCATTATTTTGACCGGAAAAGACTGGCAGAAAAAATATTGAGCGCCAAGGCTATAAGTTACAACGCAACAGATACTATAAAAACAATCGGTATATTTTATCACCGGTATGCACTGGGAGGTGTACAGAGAGTTATTTCCCTATTAATTCCAATGTATACGGAAATGGGCTATAATGTAGTACTATTTACAGATGAGATATCAGAAGAAGAATATGAACTGCCTGACAAAGCGGTTCGTGTTGTTCTGCCATCCTCTTTAGAAATTAAGAAGGAGGAATATATTATCCGTGCAGAAAAATTTGTGAAATGCTTAAAGGAATATAATGTAGATGTAATGTGTTACCATGCTGCATCTTCAACAAAACTGGTATTTGATATGCTGCTCTTAAAAATGCACAATATTCCAGTCATTCTTACCGTACACGAAGTTGCTTTCCAAAATATACTGACGATGAATACAGAGATGGTAAACCGTCCTGCCATTTTTAAACTTGCCGATTACATAACTGTATTATCACGAGTAGAAGAAGCATACTGGAAAAATCTTGGTGTTCATGCAATTTATATACCAAACCCAGTAACACAAATGCCAATCAAACGGAATCCTGAAGAAATCGAACAAAATACAATTATATGGGTTGGACGTCTGGACACTCGTACCAAAAGGTGTCTGGATGTGGTGGATATTATGAAATACGTTGCAGAGGAAATTCCAGATGCACGGTTACTGGTAGTTGGCAATGAAGTTTCCCCCGGAATCATGGAAACAATGCAACAAAAAATTCAAAAAAATGGCGTTAAAAAAAATGTAATACTATGCGGTCATAGCACAAATGTAGGAGACTTCTACAAAAAGGCAGAAATATATATGATTACCTCTATTTCCGAATCCTTTTCCATGACCATTGCAGAAAGTAAATCCTATGGAATTCCTCTTGTTATGTATGAACTGCCATTTATTGAATTGTGTAGGGAACACAAGGGATATCTTTCTGCACCTCAGGGCGATAAGAAGAAAATGGCAGAAAATATTATAAAAATCCTGAACAATAAAGAGTTAAAGGAACAGCTGCAACAGGAAGCACAGGAAAGCATACTGCCATTTTTAGAATTCGACTTAAAAAATGCATGGAATCAAATTTTCCAAAATTTGAACAAATCATTAATTAAAATTCAACCAGACGAAGCCACTAATATAATACTGCGTTCTCTATTACAACATTATAATTATGGGGCAACAATTAACAATAACGAAAAAATTGTATTAAGAAAAAAATTAAACGAACTAACTAAATTAAAAAAATCATGGGATTATAAGCTGGGACATGTCATCTTGTATATCCCACACAAAATTGTCTGGAGTGTACGAAAATTAATGAAACGGAACACAAAATAAGAGGAGAATATTAATGACGTGCTTCCATTTGAAGATAGATTGGAATTTTATTTTCCTATATGTAAATATCACGAAAGATGGGAAGAACTCACAACAAAAGATTTCGAGAAAATTAAAAGGATCAGCAAAGGAGTTGAATACGGGGAGCGATATTCCCCTATCCGGATTTTGAAATATTAGATAAAAGCTAAAAAGCAAAAGTGTCCCATATTTAGCCACAAACGAATATTAAAACAGACAGGGGATATTGAATGGTATTTACGATATTGCGGATAATCGGAGCATTTATTTATGGAGGATTTTAATTACATTCTTGATTTTTATTAAGCCTTACGCATAAATTTAAATATTCGTCTCACTTATGAAAAAGTGGATATATATTATCTCAAAATTTGCAGGAAAATAATGCAGGGGCATGGAATTGTTTGACAGACTTCATACCCCTGCATATAATTTAACTTTTTTATTCTATAGTGTTCCATCAACACCGGCTAACACGCCGCCAATTCCTTCAAAATCTCCTCATGTCTCTGAAGCTTCCGGCTGTGGGACTGAACCGTTTCCTTCAACGGTGTAATATAGTCTAACTGGCTGTCTATTTCTGTATTCCTCTTTCTGTATTGCTCTACATTGACATGCATACTCTGCATATCAAACAGTGCAGAAAATTTTGATGACATAATATTCTCCATCACCGTCAACTGCTGCACTGTGTATCTTTGAAAGCCAGTCAATTCTTCTTCTAAAGTATCCACTCGTTTTTCCAGTCTGTCCATCCGTTCTTCCAGCCTGTCCATCCGTTCTTCCAGTCTATCCATCCGTTCTTCCAGTCTATCCAGCCTTTGTTCCAAACGCTGGCTCTGCTCATCCAGCAGACTTTTAATGTTCCGCAAATCTTCTTCTGTTAACATATAGCATTCTCCTTTCTATCACAAGTGATAACCACCTTTTTTCCAGTTTAACATGAACAGAATAAAGTGTCCAACTTGTGATACAAGGCTATTGTTCTGCTTGCAAACAGTTCTCAGTCTCTGGAATACAAATCCCTTGTATATACCTTATCTGCCACATCCGCCAAATCTTCACTGTTACGGTTTGCCACAATTACATCTGCAATGTTCTTGAATTCATCAAAATCGGTAATCACCTTACTGTTAAAGAATGTCTCCTCTTTCAAGGTTGGCTCATAGATAACCACCTCTACGCCCTTTGCCTTAATCCGCTTCATGACGCCCTGGATGGAGGACTGGCGGAAATTATCTGAATTTGCCTTCATCGTCAGACGGTAAATGCCGACTACCACATTCTTCTTATCCGGGAATCCTGCTTTATGAAGAATCTGCTCTGCAATAAAGTCCTTTCTAGTACTGTTTGCATCAACAATCGCAGCAATAATGTTATTTGGAACATTCTCATAATTCGCTAAAAGCTGTTTTGTATCCTTTGGCAGACAATACCCGCCATAACCAAAAGAAGGATTGTTATAATGTGTTCCGATTCTAGGGTCGAGACCGATACCTTCAATTATCTGCTTTGTATTAAGTCCTCTTACCTCTGCATAAGTATCCAATTCATTGAAGAAGGATACACGGAGTGCCAGATAAGTATTGGCAAACAGCTTAACCGCCTCAGCCTCCGTTGGATTCGTATATAAAATATCAATATTTTCCTTAATTGCCCCCTCTGCCAGCAGACCAGCAAAGGTATGAGCCGCTTTTACCAGGCGTTCATCCTCAAGTGGTGCTCCCACAATAATACGGGAAGGATGCAGATTATCATATAGCGCTCTTCCCTCTCTCAAAAACTCCGGTGAAAAAATTATATTATCACAATTATATTTTTCTCTTACCGATAACGTATATCCAACCGGTACAGTGGACTTAACAACCATGATTGCATTCGGATTAATCTTCATAACCAGCTCAATGACACTTTCCACAGAGGATGTGTCAAAATAATTCTTCTGTGGGTCATAATTCGTCGGTGTAGAAATAATAACAAAATCCGCATCCTTATATGCCTGTTCCGCATCTGTTGTTGCTGTAAGATTCAAATCCTTTGTTGAAAGATACTCTTCTATCTCTGCATCCACAATCGGTGACTTCTTATTATTAATCATGTCTACCTTTTCCGGAATAATATCCACAGCAAATACCTCATTATGCTGTGAGAGTAAAATTGAATTTGATAATCCTACATAACCTGTTCCCGCTACTGCAATCTTCATTTTCATTTCCTCCAAAATTATAATTATTGTATATTTATACTTTTTAAAAATTTTTGTTCTTATCTGTAAATTTACTTATCCCATACCATAATCGTCTTACCAATCAGCTTATGGATATCCATTTCAAAAGCTTTTGTAATATCCCTTATCTCCCGTACAACAATCTGTTCTCCCACGATGTTTTCCAGATATTCCACAATCTCAGGTTTTTGCTTATACAACTCCACCAGGTTCACAAAATCTTCCCTGCCGCTGCGGCTGCTGCCAATTATTCTAAGCCCCTTCTCTAAAACCATCCGGGTATTAATTGGAGCGAAATCCTCTGAAACCCCTAATATTCCAATGGTTCCCTCCGGGTTAATAAAATCAATAATCTGGTTGATTGCCTTATGGGCACCATTCCCACCCACACATTCAAACGCATGATCAATCCGAAAATCCTTTGGTATCTCATTTACCAGATAAGTTCCATCCACAAAGGTAAAATCATGTAGCTTGGATTCATTTACTCCCATTACATAAACCTTTATTTCCGGATACCTGCTTTTTAGCAAAAGTGCCGTGATATAACCTACATTACCATCTCCCCACACACCAATTGCATTTCTTCTCGAATGTGCTGTTTTCATAAAACGGTCAATTGCGTGATAGCTCACGCTTACAATCTCCGTAAATGCTGCCACCGTCAAATTAATATCCTCTGGCAGCTTCACAAGGCGGTCTGCAACGGTCTCTACATATTCCTGTAAAAATCCATCTGTTCCACTTGCCCGGAATTTGGAGCTTCGCAGATAATTTTCTGCAATCACAGCATCCTCTTCACAGGGCAGGTTGGGAATCATAACAACCCGGTCACCCACCTGAAACTGTCCAGTTGGGTCATATACAATTTTGCCAATGCCTTCATGAATCAATGCCATAGGAAGTTTCTTTTTCAATATCTCCTCCGGCCGGTTTCCCTGATAATAACGCTGGTCTGCATTGCAGATGGATAAATGCGTAGGACGTACAATAATATGCTCCCGGTCAAACGTAATATCCTTAAAAACCATCTCAAACTGCCGTGGCTTCTTTAACTGATATACCGCATTTAACATATTTACATGCCTCCTAAAAGGGCTTCTGCAACCCGCATATCATACGGGTAGGTAATCTTAATATTTGATTCCTCCCCTTCAACCAAATGCACCTTTTCTCCCTTTATCACCAAAATCTTACATGCATCCGTAAGAATGCCCTTTTCCTCCTCAGTCAGGGACTCATAAAGCGCACGCAGATGCACCGCCTTAAAGGACTGCGGCGTCTGTCCCTGATACATGGTTGCCCGGTCAGGAATGCCGGTAATCAACTGCTGGTCTCTGCTCTCAACAATCGTATCTGTAGCTGGTATCACCGTATCACAAGCTCCATACTCCTTCGCATAACGGATATTCTCCTCAATAATCCTATGGGTCAGAAACGGTCTCACGGAATCATGGGTAACAATAATCGTATTTTCGTCCAGTTTTCCCTGCGTATCAATATAAGAAATTGCATTCATAATTGTTTCATTCCGGGTTACTCCGCCTTCAATCACCTTAATTCCCTCATTATCCGGAATATATTTCCGAATCAAATCCTCTGTATGCTTTATCCATTGCTTAGGTGACAGAACAAGAATCTTTTCAAAGTCAGAATTCATTACAAACTTTTCAATTGTATGAACAATAATTGGTTTGCCGCCAATTTCCATAAACTGCTTTGGCTTTTCTACATTTCCCATTCTGGTTCCCTTGCCGCCGGCAAGAATCACTCCATAAACATTGCTTCCATCCATGTCTCTTCCTCCTGCTCTTTAGAGTTTCCTTCCAAATACGCTCTCTAATATTCTATCCGTAGAATGCCCATCACATCCACTCATATACTGCTGTCTGAACACCCGTAGTTTTCCCATATCAAACTCATCAATCTGTTCTACTGCATCCGCCAGCTCCTCTGTTGTCCGGATAACCGGACCTGGAACAAAGCTTTCGTAAGGATAATAAAATCCTCTTTCATCATAGTATTCCTCTAAATCATAAGCAAAAAATAAAACCGGTCTTTCCATCAGAGAATACTCAAATACAATAGAGGAATAATCGGTTATACAGATATCCGCCACCATAAGCAACTCTTCAATGGACATCTGGTCTGTAACCTCCATACAAAAATCACGGTACTGCTCCGGAATTTCCATCCTTTCCCTTATAAACGGATGCTGCTTTACCAATATCACATATTTTTCATGCAACCGGTACATGGTCTGCAAATCAAGCCTGTCCGGTGCCTTTGCATGGCGTATCTCTCCTCGGAATGTGGGCGCATATAAAATCACCCTGCGTCCCTTTATCCTTAAATCCAGCTTTGACAACTCCGAATACGCCTTCTGCTTTCTTTCTTCATCAAAATACACATCAGTGCGGCTTACCCCCAGAGGTTTGACAACATCCGTTTTTCCCTGTAAGCCAAAAGCCTCCTCATAAGCCCAGCATACAGCTTCTCCGCTGACAGGAACCAAATTGTAATTCCGGTGTCCCGAATAGATATCCAACGTCCTTTTATCATCCCCAAAGGATTTATCGGATACACTGTAGCCCCATTTTTTAAATGCACCACAGGCATGCCACAGTTGTACCAGCTTTGTACCTTTACGCATAGAAAATGCACCAAATACACTATTGGATTCATTTAAAAAAATGCATCTCGCTGTTGCCATATCCCAAATCAACCGAATCGTCCGGATAATGATGTGTGACCACCCGGAGGAGGCAACCTTCAAATAATGGACATGTATGTCGTACCCCTTCTGCCGTAACCGGTTATACAACAACTCATAATTGTCCGAAAGACACTCTGCATGCGTCTCCACAAAAATAACCTTTTTGAAATAGATTCTGCGCAGGCTTCCTAAAAAATAAATTACCGGATACATCCATTTGAATACAATCCATTTGCAAATCTGCCTTAACACTATTGCATAAACTCCTCGTACTTCTCCAATACCGTTTCCGGTTCACCTATCATTTTGACTTCTCCATCATGCATCCACATAACTCTGTCACAGAGATCCATCAGCGTATCAATACTATGGGATACAATCACAACTGTACGGTTTTTATTTGAAATCAATTCTTTCATCTTTGCGTAGCTTTTTTTCTTAAATTTGGCATCCCCCACACTGAGCACTTCGTCAATCAACATGATTTCCGTCTCTAAAATTGCCGTGATAGAAAATGCCAGCTTAGAATGCATACCGCTGGAATAGGTCTTAACCGGCATATCAATAAATCTTCCCAGCTCAGCAAATTCAATAATTTCGGGCATCTTGGCACGGATTTCCTCTTCTGAAAATCCCAACAGCATGCCGGACAAAAGAATATTTTCCCTTCCGGTAACCTCCTTCTGAAATCCAACGCCAATTGACAGTAAGGAAACCGTATGCCCCTTTAAATCAATGGTTCCCTGATCCGGGCTGAAAATTCCTGCCAGAGCCTTCAGCATTGTGGATTTGCCGCTTCCGTTCTTTCCTATAATACCAAGAATCTCACCCTTTGGAACCGTAAAGGAGACTCCCTTCACAGCCTGGAACTCTTCCACATGTGCCTTTTGCAGTTTAAGAAGACTCTTCTTTATTGAATATGCCTGAATATTCTTATATCCAATCCAAAGATTGTTTACCTCAATTGCAATATCATTATTATCTGTCACTTCTTTTATCTCTTCCATTAAATCACCTTTACATAACTATTCTCATTCTTATATATCTTACGGATGCCTATAATTGATAATACGACAGCTACAACTGCCCATATTGCCAATGCCAGATAATTCGGCTCCTGCTTATACAGCAGAACATTTCTCATATTCTTTACCAGCAATGCCATAGGATTCCCATAGGTAAGTACCGTGGCTGCTGTCGGATAATCCGGTCCCAATCTGGAATCAATACTGAAAAATATACCGGTCATATAAAATAACAGCTGCATTACAATATTGATTACATTTCCTAAATCCTCAATAAAAACACCATAATGCATTAAATTCACAGACACTGCAAATGTAACCAAAAACAACACAATCAGTATCGGGATAAACCAAAAAACATAAGCTGACAGCTCTACTCCCGAAACAATCATCATGATAATAACAATGACACTGGAAATCAGCATTTTGAATCCATTCACCATCATGTTAGAAATCAGTAACACAAACTTAGGAATATATACCTTTGACACAATCCCTTTATTCCGTTTAATCATTTTGACACTCTGCACAACATTCTTGCTGAAAAATGCCCACATTGTCTGTCCGATAAACAAAAAGGTCGTAAAATACGGCTCCTTTGCCTTAAAGACAATACCAAATATGAGATAATATATCATCATGGAAAACAGGGGATCTAATATCCACCATATCCAGTTCAAATAAGAGTTTGCCACCTCTGTTTTGAGGGATGACTTCGCCGACCGCACTTCATAGCCATAATATTTTATTACATCATCAAAAAATCGTTTCATCCTTATATCTCCTCATTCGCCCATTGTATCATAGAATCCTTAAATTCACAAGACATGTTTCCCTTCCTCTCATAATACAATCGGAAAATTCTTGTATTCCTTTTATTCATTCAACAGACCCAATACAAAGTCTGCCACCCTTTCAGAAGACCTGCCATCCAGGTCATCAAAAAAGCGATGCTTAAAGCTTTCTATCTTTTCCTGTTCATACGCCTCCTCTCTCACAGATTGAATAATCTCTGTCTGACTGCGTACAATTTTACCCGGCACAAAATTTTTAAAAGGATAATAAAAATCTCTGTTTACCACATATTCTTCCAAATCAAAGGCATAAAACAGCATTGGAATATTCAACAAAGAAGCTTCAAAAATAACGGATGAATAGTCTGTAATCAATACATCTGTAATAAACAGCAAATCATTAATCTCTGATTCCTTTGACAAATCAAGTATCTGTAAATGGGACTCTTCATCCACAGGATGCTTTTGCGCAACAAAAGGATGGTGCTTTATAATCAGAATATAATCCTCTCCCAACTCCTTCAGCAATGCTCCCGCATCAAATTTTTCAAAGGGATACCAGGCAGAGCCTGCACCGTTTCCCCGAAAGGTAGGGGCAAACAGAATAACCTTTTTCCCCTTTAACACAGGATACTGTTCATATAGTGTTTGCCTGATTTCCGCTTTGTATTCTTCTTTAAAAAAGTCATCTGTTCTCGGAACTCCCAGCGGCTTTACATTTTTCTCATCAATTCCAAATCCCTCCGCATAAAATCGGCAGATTTCAGCAGAGCTGACCATTGCATAGTCGTAACTTCTGTGATTTCTACTGGTCTGGTTTGGCCCTCCGTCCTTCCCAAGTCTGGAAAAGCCAAAGGTTTTAAATGCTCCACAGGCATGCCACAGCTGAATCAGTTCCCGGTGCTTAAGCGCCCAGATATCATTTAATACCGGTGTATAGTCATCTACAATGATAACCTTGCTTTTTGCAAGCTTATATGCCAGCGAAAAGACCTTCCGAAATTTAATAAATTTTGTTTTCCCCGGTTCTAACCAGAACAAAACCTTTGCATTCCTTTCCTGCAGGACATCATTTACATATGCAATGTTCCCTGTAATATCATTTCTTCGCGATGATACAAAGAGAATACATTTCTTTCTGCAAAAAAGAGATAAGATAGATGTGGATATATTTAATAGCAGACGTTTTAAGGTTGCCAGATTAATGGTCCACCTGCAGAAAGAAGAATACCTCCACTTTGCAAACAAAATCGTCCTTTTCAGCTGGCTTCCGCCATAGGTATTCTCTTCAAACCGTCTCCGCTTCCCAAACCAAACTACATAGATGCCATCTAATAAAAACAAAGGAATTAACAGGGTTCCGATTACAAATTCTATAATCCGGTAAAGACTGCCGAACAGGGAAACAAGCCAGTTGTCCGGATGTGTCACCGGCTTTTTTCTCTTTATTATAATTTTTTGCTCAGAAACCGTGCAAAAATACTCATTTTCCTCTTTTATCTGATTAAAATCCTCATTATCCACGAGCACATCCTGGTACTGTCTGCCGTTATATGCCTGAAGCCGGACAACAAAGTGGTTCAAGTCTCTATTAGTAAACAACGTATCCAACTCATAGTCAAATACAGCGTATCCGATATAATTTCCATGCTCATCTATGCTTGTATCCGTGATTGGCAACGGAAGAATCCTCGTTTCTGACTTATTTTCAAATTTTACAGCCAGTTTGATTTCCAGGGATTCTGGCTTGCCTGATGTGCTTTTTGCCAGTACACCCAGCGTCATAATATTATTCCGAATTGCCAGCTTGTCTACATAAACCTCTGTATTCTCATTTAACTTCATTTTGCCACCCTGCCCTTTGGGTCCTTTCCGAACAATCATTTTATCTGGCATTCTGCTTTCTGCCAGTAAGCTTATGATAAAAGCCTGACAATTTTGCCATTAATTTATAGCGTTTTGTACTTTTAATGTAATTTAATTCCTTTTCCTTCTTCTGCAGTTCCTTTTTCTCTCTGCGCAAATCCTTAATACAGGCTTCCTTTTTCTTTATCTGGTCATTCTTTCTACCAATCGTATCCCGGTATTCTATACATTTTAAAAGCAGATATTCCTCATAGGTAGAAGATAACAGATATTTCAGATTGCGGTATTCCAATTTCTTAAAATAATAGGACTCCTCCCTTGGCACAAAACCCAGCTGTGTTAATCCACCCTGCATAAACCGCTGATACAATTGTTTAAAGCCCTCTATATCATTTTGGATATGAAGACTGTATATCATCAGATTCAGTATCTTATTATCCAGTGCACACCGCAGATTTTCTTCCTTTAACAGCTCCTTCTGCTCCAATGTATTTTTTACCTTAAGCAGTGCATCAAATGAGCATAATGGTGTTTCAGAAAAGCTTGTTGTCAAATTGTCCGTCTGCTTTATCCGGTAATGTACCTCTTTCTCCCAGACAATTGTAATTCGTTTTGCCAGAACCAGTACCATAATAGAAAAAAACTGGTCATTTGCCCTCGGAATATCCTGAAAACAAATTCCCTCTTCTTCTATAAACTCTCTTCTTACCATCTTGTTCCATGGAACACTGGTTGTAAAATACAAAATATATTTTCCAATAGTCGCCCTTGAAAAAGGAAGCTGTTCCGGTATACATTCCTTTCTCAGATACTGTGGTTTCTCAATCCTGTCCTTTTTCTGCGTATCATACTGGTCAGCATCGCACACACACAAATCTGCCTGGTCCCTCTCGCAAGCCTCATACATCTTCTCTAATAAATCCGGTTCAAACAAGTCATCACTATCCAAAAACAGCAGATATTTTCCCTGGGCTTCCTTTAAGCCCCTGTTTCTTGCTACACCTGCATTGGATTTTTCCTGAGAGATTACAAAAATCCTCGCATCCTTTTTCGCATATTCCAATAGCATAGAATAGGTTTCATCCTCTGACCCGTCATCCACACATATAATTTCTATTTCTTTCAGCGTCTGTGCCAATACCGACGCCATTGTTTCCTCTATATATTCTTTCGCATTGTGAAAAGGCATAATAACCGATACCTTTATCTGTTCCATTTATTCAGCCTCCCTGCTCTTTCATTATCCTTTCAGCGACACGCTCACAACAACTTCCGGTTTCGTAGCTTCCCAGTTGCTTCAAATGGGCATTCACCGCCTGCTCCGCCTGTTCACTGTCATAGGAGGAAATATTATCAGCCAGTCCTTCCATATCCTCTGCCTGTGCAAAGGGCCATTCATCCAAGCTGACATAAAAACCGGTATCTGCAGTATACGCTTCCTTGTCCGGCACAAACAAAAAACAGGGACGCTTCAAAAATGCATAATCCCATACACAGGAAGAATAATCCGTAATCAGAATATCCGCCGCACAGAGCAGCTCCTGCATATCCGGATAATCCATTACGTCAATGACATCCTTCCCTTTCACCCGGATATCCATGCTGTCATCCTGGTAACGATGATAACGGCACAAGAAATACCATTTAACTGTTTCAGAAATTTCTGCGTCATCCTGCCGCAATAGATTTGCCGGATTCCTTATAGTATCCAACTGTCCTAACAGATAATCACTGTCCATCACAACTGGAATTCCGGTTGTGCGGTAAGTCGGTGCATAGAGTACAATCCTTCCATTTTCCGGAATATCATACCTTTCCCGCACTCTCTTTCTCATCTCCCCAATGTCGCCGTTTACCAGCCTGTCATTTCTCGGAGTCCCCGCCTGCAGTACCTCTCCCTTATACTGGTAAGTTGTCCGAATCATCTGCTGCTCCTGTACCTTGCAGCTTGCCAAAAACAGGTCAATATTCGATGCACAGAATTCTGCTCTCTTTCTGGCAGCCCAGCCCGCATCCGGTCTCCCGTTTTCCACCCTCTTATAGGCTCCGCCGCCATGCCATGTATTAATAACATACTGCCCACGACGGAAAGAAAACCACGGCGCATAGGAACCGTTTGTCACAATTACTTTTGCTGTCAATAACATAGGAAAAGAAGAAACAGTAAAATGTTTAACAAGTTTAACTCCTTCTTCTTCTAAAAAAGCATATTTTTTCTTGTCGCTGACAACCCATACATACTCGAACTGTCCTGGAAAATGCTCTTGCATATATTCATATAAATACTTTGGATTACAGGAATAATCAAAGCTTTTTCCACCTGTAAGTCCGGTAAACAATATCCTGTTTTGCCGAATGGGCAGTATCCGGAGCGGAAACGTTACAATACGGACCATCTCCGAACATATCACCTTCACAAATGCCTGGTTCATACGGAATCTACTCCTTTTTCTGTTTCATTGCAGTAATCTGATTGGCATCAATCCCCTCTGTATTCTCCCTCTGGAACAGAATCTTAAAGGTCAGAAAAAGCAGTTTTATATCCAGCCAGAATGAATAATTCTCAATATAAGTCAAATCAAGCTTCAGCTTATCATATGGTGTTGTATTATACTTTCCATATACCTGGGCATATCCTGTAAGTCCCGCTTTCACCTTCAGGCGGAAATCAAATTCCGGAATTACTTCCTTGTACTGCTCCGCAATCTCAGGCCGTTCCGGTCTTGGACCCACTAAAGACATATCCCCCTTAATAATATTAATCAGCTGAGGAAACTCGTCAAAATGAATTGCCCGGAGCACCTTACCCACCGGTGTAATCCGGTCATCGTCCTTTCTAGCAAGCTGCGCCCCTTTTTTCTCTGAATCCATCCGCATGCTGCGGAATTTGTAAATATCAAACACCTTGCCATCAATAGTAAGACGCGGCTGCTTGTAAAGCACCGGTCCTCCGTCATAGGCTTTAATCAATATGGCAATCACAAGAAACAGCGGCAGCAAAATAACAGAAACCGGAATACACAATACCAAATCCAGCAGCCGTTTAAATATAATCTGCTCCCCGGATAATCCTTTATTTCTGGATAAATACAACGGCGTATCAAACAGATGGATATTGTCAGCCCCCCTTAATAATATATCCGATATTTTTGGTGTCACATAGGTTCTGACCGATTCCGTAAAGCACCGTTTCAATATAATATTTCTCTCATATGCCGGTATATCATATATCAGAACCGCCTCATAGTCTGAAACCATATCACAGACACTTTCCAGACTCTCCACTGTAAGGTCCGCCAAATCGCTGATTTCATACTTGTCCTTTCTGGAGCTCATTTTCATTATCATTTCATCTGGGTCCCGGTCATAACAGACCATTAGCATCTGTCTCGGTGGATACAGCACCTTATATATTCCCCTGCAGATGAAAACCCATAGCAAAATAGCCGCCACCTGCACCACTGTCATCTCCACCAATGGGATTGCTGACAGATAATGCCTGCTAATCAGTACAATCTGGATATATGCCACAATATTGGCACAGAGCAAAGATAAAATCTGGGAATACAGTACATCCATAAGCCGGAGATACCCTATTTTAAAACCGCCGTACAGATTCGTCAGCAAAAACAGTATCAGCCCATAGACACCGATTACCGCCCAGTCACCTCTGCGAAAGAACGGAATTTCCAACTGTTTAACATATTCCGAATACCACACAAATGCAAATGCCAGAATATGAAACGCCAGAAGGATAACTCCTTCAAAAAAATTGATTACTCTCTTAAATTGGTCTCTTTTTCTCACTTTGTTCTGCATATTATATCCTCAATTACTTTACCAATTGTCCCTTTTTATTAAACTTATATTTTTTCCCTTTAATCTTTATCGTCTTTCCCTGTACCATCTGACCATTGCTTTTAAAGTAATATTTCTTTTTCTTATACTTCAGCCAGCCGGTCTGCATCACTCCATTGGATTTAAAATAATATTTCTTTCCTTTATAGGTGAGCCAGCCTTTTTTCATTATGCCCTTGGTATTAAAATAATATTTCTTTCCCTTAATTTTTTTGAAGCCGGTCACACGATAACCCTTGCTGTCACAGTAATATTTCTTTCCCCTTACCTTAACCCATTTGTTCTTTGCAATTGTTCCTGAAGAATAGCGGTAAAAATATTTTCCCTTTGCATTTTTATACCAGCCAGCCTTTATCACGCAGGAACCATCCTCACGGATTGTTACTCCCTGCTCTTTCGTAGATTTCTGCAATACTCCGTTTGAGGCAAGGAGATAAACCTTTCCCTTAATTTTCGTAAAACCGGTCTGCATTACACCCTTGCTGTTAAAATAATACTGTTTTCCGGATATGATCTTCCACCCAGTAGATGCGGCACCGCCCTTTAAATAATACGTCTCTCCAGCCATGGTAAACCATCCACTGTCATGCTTTTTCCCCTTATAATAGTAATACAGCTTGCCATCTTCCTTGTACCAGCCATATTTCAATGCCTGTTTACGGGTCTTAACCGACTTAGAATAATCCTTATATAAAAAATTCAAATCCACTGTATTTTCTGTAATTCCGCTAAGCTTTTGTGTGGAAGTTGCCTGCCACATGCCGCAATTATAGAGGCTTCTATTTGGCTCCACATAAGTATATCTGGCATACCAAAATTCATAGTCCGCCAAGGCATCTGCGTCCAGATAGTTATCATACCAGTTCTGATTGCAGTAAAACATCGGTGTATAGCCTGCTGCCTTAATGGTTTCCATATAGGTTCTCGCCATCTCCGTTCTGGTAGCAGTATTGGTAGCACTGACAATACTGGCATCCTCTATATCATAAGCCACCGGAAATGAAACATCAATTCCATCTAACTGTTCAATGGTATATTCCGCCTCTGCCAGTGCCTGCTTAGGATTCTTCGCATAAGAATAGAAATAAATTCCGATTGGAATTCCGACCTCCTGTGCCCCCTTAACATACGATTTGAATCGGGAATCCATGGTACAGCTCTTGCTTCCGTATCTTCCCTTTCCATACCCAAGACGGAGCATGACAAAACTCACACCTGAATCCTTAATTTTATTCCAGTCCACCTTTCCCTGCCACTGGGACATATCAATCCCCATTGCCAGCACATCACCACTCAGTTTGGAAAGGCGCACACCTGTCTTCTTTTTGCTGTTCCGGATTTTACCACCCTTTGCTTCGTTCAGGTAATAGTATTTTCCACGGATTTTTTTCCAGCCCGTCACCTTTTTTCCAGAACTGTTCACATAATAAGTACCATATTTGTCCTTCACCCAGGTGGAGGTCTGTTTCTTACCATTTACATAAAAATAACTGCCTGACCATCCGTTTTTTCCCGCTGCATAGCTTGTCCCCCCCGGTATCAGACCTGCTGCCAGCAAAATGGCAGCAAGTATAAGTATTCTGATATATCCCTTTCGTATTTTATCCATGCCGTGCCTCCTAAGCTTCATGACCCTTCGCCTTTATAACCTTCACCACTTCATCTACATATTGCCTGCACAGTTCGTTTGTTGCCGCTTCCACCATTACGCGTATTACCGGCTCTGTTCCGCTTTCTCTAAGAAGAATTCTTCCCTCATCTCCTAAAGCTTCTTCAACCTTTTTCACTACAGCAATCACATCCGCATCTGCTCTTGCCTCAGGCTTACTCTTCACCCTTACATTTTCCAGAAGCTGTGGATAAATCTTTAAATCACGGAACAACTCCGATGCAACTGCCTTCTTCTCTAACAGAACCTCCATCAGCTTAATGGAGGTAAGTACTCCATCCCCGGTGGTGGCATATTTACTGAAAATGATATGTCCGCTCTGTTCTCCCCCTAAAGAATGGCCATTCTCCATCATATTTTCAAACACATATTTGTCGCCAACTGCGGTCTTCTCGTAGGAGATTCCCTTCTTATCCAGAGCCTTATACAGTCCCAGATTCGACATAACCGTGGTGACAACTGTATTATTGTTGAGTTCACCCCGCTCTGACAGATAGCATCCACAGGCATAAAGAATCTTATCTCCGTCGATAATTTCTCCACGCTCATCCACTGCAAGACAGCGGTCTGCATCACCATCATAAGCAAAACCAATATCCAGCCCCTTCTCTCTTACCAGCTGCTGCAGCTGTTCAATATGGGTAGAACCACAGTTATCATTAATATTAATGCCATCCGGCTCATTGTGAATTACGTAAGTTTTTGCACCCAGCGCTTCAAAAACCGCCTTTGCAACAGTGGAGGATGCACCATTTGCACAGTCCAAACCTACTCTTTTATTTTTATATGACCGGGTTGCCAAAGTCATCAGATAGCCTATATACCGGTTCCGTCCCATGGCATAATCCACAGTTTTTCCAATATCTTCCCTTCTGGCAAACGGAATCTCTGGAATCTCACCATCGATATATGCCTCAATTTCTGCTTCCACATCAGCCTCTAATTTATACCCCTGACCATTAATCACCTTAATTCCGTTATCATAATACGGATTATGACTTGCGGATATCATAATGCCGCAGTCAAATTCATCCAGACGCACAATATAGGAAACACTCGGTGTCGGGGTAACATGCATCAGGTAGACATCTGCACCGCTTGCGGTCAGCCCTGCAACCAGAGAATATTCAAACATATAGGAGGAACGTCTGGTGTCTTTTCCTATCACAATGCTCGCCTTTCCATTTTCATGATTTCTGCCATAATAATAGCCCAGATATCTTCCCACCTTATAAGCATGCTCTACTGTCAAATCCACATTTGCCTCACCACGAAAGCCATCTGTTCCAAAATATTTACCCATTTCCGTTCTCCTTTATTTTCTTATAATACTTACTGCATTGTGAAGATTTTCAATCTCTGCATAGGTCACACTGCCACCAAACTCTCCATCCAGCGTCCATGTAATCGCTTCCGGACTCTCAATGACAATCCTTTTTGCCTTAAACTGATACATATACTCCGGATTAAATTCTCCCATCAGATAGGCAGTAACCGTTGCCTGTAAGTCAATGGGATTGGTTGGATATTTGACAAGCAATGCCTCGTACATCCCATCATCAAATTCAGCAATTTTACTGTTTGGATTTGGAAATCCTCCCACTGTCAATGAATTTGTTATCATTCCAATAAAAAAGTCATCCTCAATTACATTATCATCATATTCTACCTTCAAATGATAGGAGGTCAAGCTTGGTACACTCTTAATTCCCTCCAGTACATAGGCGGCATGCCCCAGATAATTCTTATATTCCTGAGGTGTTGTATAAGTCACATCCGTAAATGCGCCAAATGCCGCTACATAAATAAAATAATCACCGTTAAAAGAGCCCACATCAATGGGCCGTGCTGGATATTTTATAATTCGTTTTGCCGCCCGGATAGGATCCTTTGGTATTCCAAGACTCCTGGCAAAATCATTAGTGGTTCCGCACGGAATATAACCAATGGGTGTATCACAACCGCATTTCATACAGCCAGTCACCACCTCATCTAACGTGCCGTCTCCTCCTGCACATACAATAACATCATAAAGCCATCCCTCCTCCGACACAATACGGACTGCGTCCTCCTTTGCCTGCGTGGGATAAACCCTTACATTGTAATCCGCCTTTACAAACAAATCCACAATATCAAATAATTTGCCTTTTATATGCTTTCTTCCAGCAGATGGATTTAAAATAAACAACAGGTTTCTCATAAATATACGCAACCTCCCGGCATATTATTTCAAAAAACAAGCTTATCATTTCTCATAATATTCTTCAAATATGAAACTGCTCCATAAACATATATTGGTATATTATACTCCAATAACATAAAATTTGGCAAGAAAATTATAATAACTCTCCAGAACCGTTCCACCCTGTCCAGTGCTGATGGCAGCAAAGCTGCCAAACATAATTATTACTAT
>URMF01000024.1 GCA_900548855.1 uncultured Eubacteriales bacterium | reverse complement strand
GAACGGGATATAAATCCACAAAAGGCACACAGAATACAACCTCAACCGCATCGGAAACGACCTTTTCCTTCATCAGCTTACAGAACTCTGCCGCTTCCTTCGGTGTTTTATTCATTTTCCAGTTTCCTGCGATAATTCTTCTTCTTGACATAAAATATCACTCCTTATACAAAATATCTTCTCAACCTGCACTAAATGTGTAATTATTGTTTTTTTCTCCAAAAATTTCTGTGGTGGCATATAAAATACCACCACAGAATCAAAATCTTATATTATTATTTGTCGTTTGCTGCTGCAACACCAGGAAGTTCTTTTCCTTCCAAGAACTCAAGGGAAGCACCACCACCGGTAGAAATATGTGTCATCTTGTCACCAAAGCCCAACTGGTTGCAGGCTGCTGCAGAATCACCACCACCGATAATGGTTGTAGCACCCTCAAGCTTTGCCATAGCCTCTGCTACTGCAATCGTACCCTTTGCAAAGTTTGGCATCTCAAAGCATCCCATTGGTCCGTTCCAAACAACAGTCTTAGCACCTGCTATTGCATCTGCAAATAACTTCTCAGTCTCAGGTCCAATGTCAAGACCTTCCATATCAGCCGGAATCTCACCACGACCAACTACCTTAAAGTTTGCATCATTAGAGAAATCATCTGCTACAACTGTATCGATTGGGATTAATAATTTAACACCCTTCTCCTCAGCCTTCTTCTCCATTTCAAGTGCATATTCCTTATAATCTTCTTCAAGAAGGGATTTACCAACTTCCTCACCGTGTGCTGCCATAAATGTATATGCCATACCACCACCGATGATTAATATATCAACCTTATCCAGTAAGTTCTCGATAACAGAAATCTTAGAAGAAACCTTCGCACCACCAAGAATTGCTACAAACGGTCTCTCTGGATTATTCACTGCATTGCCTAAGAAATCAATCTCTTTCTGCATTAAGTAACCAACTACTGCAGTGTCAACAAACTCTGTCACACCAACATTTGAGCAGTGTGCTCTATGTGCCGTACCAAATGCATCATTCACAAATACATCACATAAAGAAGCTAAATCTTTGGAAAATGCCTCTCCATTCTTTGTCTCCTCTGCTCTGAAACGGGTATTCTCTAAAAGAATAACATCTCCATCATTCATAGCCTCCACTGCAGCCTTTGCATTTGGACCTACAACCTCTGGATCTGCCGCAAACTTAACTTCCTGTCCAAGCAGCTCAGATAAACGGGCTGCTACCGGAGCTAACGTCTTTGTCTGCTTATCTTCCTCTGTCTTAACCTTTCCTAAATGAGAGCAAAGAATAACCTTACCGCCATCTGCGATTAACTTCTTGATGGTAGGAAGTGCTGCAACCAAACGATTCTCGTCTGTAATCTTACCATCAATTAATGGTACATTAAAATCACAACGCACTAAAACCTTTTTACCTTTTACGTTAATATCATCTACTGATTTCTTATTAAGTGACATTGAAAAAACCTCCTAGTTTTATTTTTAATTGAAAAAAGAGTCCGGTCCAAATAGACCGGACCCCTTTAGGTCTTAATAATTCTAATTTTAGAATATGGATTATGCTAACTCTGAGAAGTACTTAATTGTTCTAACCATCTGGCTTGTATAAGAGTTCTCGTTATCATACCAAGAAACTACCTGTACCTCATATAAGTCATCAGAAATCTTAGAAACCATTGTCTGAGTCGCATCAAATAATGAACCATATCTCATACCAACGATATCTGAAGATACAATTTCGTCCTCGTTATAACCGAATGACTCGTTAGCTGCTGCCTTCATTGCTGCATTGATACCGTCAACTGTAACATCTGCCTTCTTAACAACTGCTGTCAAGATTGTTGTAGAACCAGTTGGAGTAGGAACACGCTGAGCAGAACCGATTAACTTACCATTCAACTCTGGAATAACAAGACCGATAGCCTTAGCTGCACCTGTTGAGTTAGGAACGATATTAACTGCTGCTGCACGAGATCTTCTTAAGTCACCCTTTCTCTGAGGACCATCAAGAGTCATCTGATCACCTGTGTAAGCATGGATGGTTACCATGATACCAGACTGGATAGCTGCATACTTGTTAAGCGCATCAGCCATAGGTGCCAGACAGTTTGTTGTACAAGAAGCTGCAGAAATGATAGTATCCTCTGCCTTTAATGTCTCGTGGTTTGTGTTGTAAACGATTGTAGGAAGGTCGTTACCTGCTGGAGCAGAAATAACTACCTTACGAGCACCAGCATTGATATGAGCCTGTGCCTTATCCTTGCTGCAGTAGAAACCTGAGCACTCTAATACTACGTCTACATTTAACTCACCCCATGGACAATTGTTAGCATCCGGAAAAGCATAAATCTTGATTTCTTTACCATCAACTGTGATGGAATCCTCACCAGCTGTTACAGTGTCAGCCTTCTCGTATTTACCCTGTGAAGAGTCATACTTTAATAAGTGAGCTAACATCTTAGGGCTTGTCAAATCGTTGATTGCAACAACCTCATATCCCTCAGCTCCGAACATCTGTCTGAATGCAAGACGTCCAATACGTCCAAATCCATTGATTGCAACTTTTACTGCCATGAATAAATTCCTCCTAAAGTTTTGAATTATTAAATTTGGTCGCCATCTTTCTGACGCGAACCCATGTCCATATAATACCTTTTTTGAAATAAAATTTCAAGTGGTAAATACGTTTTTATTGCGAATTTATGGACGATACAAAATTCCTGTGCTAAAATATCAGGTAAATTGAAATAACTAGGTACATCCTATAAGCCTGTACCCTTACAGATAGGATTCCAATCCAGAAAGAAGGTACTTTACTATGATAGCCACTGATATGCATATTCATTCATATTTTTCATCTGATTCCACAGAAAGCCCCGAGGCAATAATTGAAGCAGCCATTGTAAAAGAATTTCCTTATGTCTATTTTACAGACCATCATGACATGGATTTTCCAGTTCACCCTTCAGCACCTTCCATGGATTTTCAGCTGGATTTTGAGGCATACATAAAGGAGCTTCTTTCACTAAAAGAGCTTTACCATGATAAAATTGAGCTGCGACTGGGTGTGGAGCAGGGAATATGTCCGGAAACTGCGCCTAAAATTTCTGTTCTTTCCGACAAATATCCCTTTGATTTTATAATAGGCTCCTCCCATCTGACCTCTCTGACAAATGGCGACCCTTACTATCCGGAATATTATGCAGGAAAAACAAACGTGGAGGCCTACCGGGAATATTTTATGTCTGAAGTAGAAAATGTCCGGCTGACGGATGGATTTGATGTATATGGACATCTGGACTATGCGATACGGTACTGTCCGGACAAATCCTTTGTCTATCGTTTTTCGGATTATCAGGATATTTTTGAAGAACTGTTTAAGGAGTTGATTGGCAAGGGCAAAGGAATTGAAATCAACACTAAGGGAATCGTGAATTTAGGCTTTGCCCACCCACACATAGATGCTCTGCGGCTTTACAAAGCCATGGGCGGCGAAATCATTACCGTGGGAAGTGATGCCCACATCAAAGAAGATATAGGCGCCGGCTTCAATGTGGCAGAAGAAATGCTGAAAGACACTGGCTTCCGGTATTATACCGTATTCAAGGATAGAACACCGGAATTTATAAAGCTTTAATTGGTTTGGAGGCTGTGGTCAGCAGACAAAGCACAAGACCACAACCTCCCCATAACTTTCACAGCCTTTAATTTGCAGTTGTAATTACAATCTGATTCAGTTCACATCCAGTCTTACGGGTAATGATATCTTCAATCTGTGTGCGCTGTGTATCAGTGAGCTCTGCAATACTTAACGTAACATCTACGCTTTCATCAGAAATACTCACAATAGAATCTGCAAATCCCTTTGCCGCAAGCTGCGTTTCCGCTGCTGCTTCTTTCTCCATACGCTCCGTCATGGACAGCATTTTGTTAATGGCATCCTTTTTGGAATCCTCAGACAAATTTTCATTATTGATAATCTCAAGAAGCATTTCCTTTGTTTTGGAACGGGTCTGTTCCCTGTTCAGCTTTGCCTGGGATAATGTCACAGAGGCATTTGTAAGTACCGTTTCTCCCACTTTGTCGGATTCAATCGGGTCTCCGTTTTCGTCCAGGCTGGCATCTGCCACATCCGTATCCTCCTCAGACTTTCCCTCCTTGTCAGCTTCCGCATCCCCATTCTCTTCTGCCGTTTCACTGGACGCATCCTCATTTTGTGCCAGCTCCTGTCCCTCTACCGTATCTTCCACTGCAGCGCTCACCGCAGCATCATCTGAATTTCCACTGGCACCTTCGCTTTCCATATTTTCCACAGAAGTATTTAAGACCTGTTTGTCACTGGTAAAATTCAGATATCCTGCCACTGCAATCATAATTGCCAGTGCAGTGATAATAACCTGATTTTTTTTGAATATCTTCTTCATAGAAATCCTCTCTTTCTGCTGTTTGCATTATTGCTGCAATTTACACACTACTATTTTATGGGCATCAATTGAAAATAATGCCTCTACTGCCTCTTTAATATGAAGGGCGAGTTCAGAATTATCGCCACCCTCACAAACCACCACCACTCCCTCAATGTCGGGATATAGCTCCTGGACAACAATGGGTGTCGTATCCCCTCCTTCTTCAATCAAGACAGTTTCCTGGTCACTTTTGATACTGGTGCTTTCCGTCGCCTTCCCCTCCTCGCTGCTTTTTTCCGTCCGGCTCTCATAGGGCTGGTTCTTGTCTAATATCTTTTCACCATTATCCTTAAGCGTAATCATGACCAAAACCTTTCCTGCGCCCTCCATACCTCCTATGGTTTGTTCTAACTTATTCTCCAACTCCTCAATATATTCATCCTTTTTATTATTTTCTATCGACTTATCCGGAACCGCTTCTTCTTTTTCTCCGGCACTCTTTTTATCCTTTCCGGAAAAGGAGGATGCCGGAGTTGCAATCAGCAGAAAAAACACCCCTAACAGAAACAGGATAATTACCTTTTCCTTTTTTTCCTTGGATAATTTCAGATTTTTTATCAGACCAAAAGATAATTTGTCCATATCCGGCATTTTTTTCTGCCCTGTCTCCTCCTTTGCCTTTATTTCCCCATCTTCACCTGCTCCCATAGGTAATCGTAACCTCCTCTCCAAATAAATTTTTAAGGTACAATTCCATCTTTTCCAGTCCCCTTACCTCACCGTCAAACCAAATTGCCACCTCTTGTACCTGGCCGGTTTCATCCACCGTTGTATGCACTTCCTTTACCGGATAATTACTTTCCTGAAAATTCGCCATCAGCTGTATGTTCAGAGATTCCTCATAGAGCTCAAGATTGGAGCCGGATATACTGCTGCTTTCCGTTTCCAGCATCAGAAAATTCCGGATATAGGACGTATAGGTACTGTCATCCACCTGGAAAATTTCCATTACAGGATGCAGCATAACGAGAATAAACAATAATCCCACTACCATTCCGATATGCTTTTGATAGGATTTATTGGGACAGAGCATTAAAATAACAGAAGCAAATATCCCAAATAACAATCCGCTTTTTACCCACGAAAGAATCATTTCCATACCAAAGATTATCCTTTCTACTTTTTTACCTCTCCTATCCGGTATATAGCTTCACATTTGTTGTCAGGATGACAATCGCAATGGAAAGCACCGATAATATAATGGAGGTTGCAGCAGCCCGGAGTAAAATCCCTGTACTGTCTGCCGCCGCCTGGATTCCTGACAGAATCCGCTTATCACTGATAGGCTGGACCAATGCCAGAATCACCCGGTAAACGATATAAAAACAAAAGATTTTTAACAGTGGAATACCGCCCAATACTAGCAGAACAATCACTGCCGTAATACCGATACTATTTTTAATCAGTACGCTCGCTCCTAATAAAATGGTGCTAAGTCCCGATATGGATGTACCGCCCGGAATCACAGACAGCCCCTTTTGCAAAACATTATATTTCGCATTGTCATATACCGGCACCAGTATACTTTTCATTACATTCAAGCCGATGATTCCGGTGACAATTGCTTTCAGCAAAAACTGGATTCCCTGTTTTAGAAGCCCAGCCAGCTTGGAAAACCGGTCCTGTGTATTAATCTGGTTTAACAACGCTATCAGAAAATAAATGCGGATTGCCGGAAGGATAATACCCAGCAGTGCCTTTTCCACAAAAGACAGCATCCATAAAAACATGGAATTTACCATCTGGGATGTAGTAAGTCCTCCACATAAAACAACGGACATGTAAAATGCTGGCAGCAGGCACTCCATAATGTCTTTTATGTAATAAACCGTTTCCTCTGCCAAATCGTAAATAATGGTAAAGGACTGCATCAAAAGCACTGCAATCATCAAATAGGTAATGTAAAAGCCCTGCTCCCCGACATAACTGAATTTTAACAGGGACGAATAATTGTTAAAAACAGCTGCAATGATTACCAGTACAACCAGGCGTACCAGCAAATCCCTGTTCTGCATGATTTCACTGGTTATACTCTCATAAAAGCTCTCCAGCGCCTGTCCCAGTGCCTCCTCCACCTTCCCCTCCAGCAGCAGGTTATAAATATCCAGAAAAGAAAAGCTCTCTGACTGTCCATACTGCCGGCGGATTGCATTCAAATCCTCTTCCAGCCCGTCCATTCCCACACTGTCATAGAAGCTGTCATAATATGTATCAACCAGCTCCTCTGACTGGTCATCATATCCGGATGCATCCGTCCTTATCCTGCATGTCCAACAAAAAAGGAGCACTAGGCCTATGAACAAAATAAGAAGGCAAAGCTTTTTTTTCACGGTACGCTCCTTTCACAAAACAGAAGTAATTGTCTCTACAATAGCTATTAAAATTGGCATACTCATCACCATCATGGTCATTTTCCCCCCAATTTCAATCTGACCTGCCACTGCAATAAATCCCGATTCCCTGCAAATATTAGAGGCAAACTCACAGAGATAGGAAATCCCCACAATCTTAATCAAAATTTCAAAATAGCCGGATTCCAGCCCGATATCCCCCATCACATCATCCAAAAAATCCAGGACAAAGCTTAAACGGTTCAATATGTAAAAAAGGACAAATATGCTCAGTGCCAGTGAGAGATAAACCCATAAGGGACTGTTGATGCTTTTTAATTTGATTGCCAGCAAAACCCCAACCACTACTGCGCATATAATTTTAAAAAAGCTCATGGAAATCCTCCCCCCTATCTCACAAACCGAATAAATCCTGCATGGAAGAAAACAGCTCCGTAAAATATGGCAGCAGCCATGTCAGCACAATAATAATCCCTGCCATGGTCACAAAAAAAGCCTGGTCATCCCGTCCGGCATGCTTCAGCACCTGATTCAACAATGCCACAACAATCCCCAGCGCTGCAATTTTAATAATGATTTCAATCGACATAGTAAATATCCCCTTATAACAGTAAAATCAGTGTCATAAATCCGCCAAAGAGACTTAACGTGGCTGCTACCTTTTTTTTCTGGTTCATTTCCTCCTCTAACACAGTACGGTTCCGCTCAATATGTATCAATGCGTAGTCAATCGCCTTTATCTGTGCGGTTGTATCTACATTTCCCAGCTTGTCCGCCAGCTCACGCAAGGGTTCCAAATCATCCGCTTCCAATGCAGATTTCTCATATAAATATGCAAGTTCCTCTGTCCAGATATCTGTGAAACAGGAATTTTCCTTTGCCTCCATCCTGTCCGACAGGGAACAAAGCCATTCCCCAAAGGGTTCCCCCGCCCCTCCAGAGAGGCTTCTAAAGCATTCCGGCAGTGTATTTCCCATATACTGGATTTCACTTTTTAATTGCAGCAAAATACTATAAAGCCGTCTCAGTTCCCGGCGTCTCAATTCCAAAAACCGGTTTATGCTGGCGGACAGGTAACCGGATGCCCCCATTACACAGAAGATTCCTGCTATCTTGCAAAAGAATGCCATTTTCCTCACCTCATTCCACCGGTACCGGTTCTTCTCTGGGACTTTTCCAGTCATATAAGACACTTCCCCGTTCATCAAATATATTTTCAACGGTTCCCGGCTGTTTTCCACCTGCCAGAACAATAAAGCGCTTAAACAGCTTTTCTTCCACCAGCTTTCTTAAGATTGGTTTATTTTTCACATCATCAATGGAGGCACCATGCACCGTAGCTAAAATCTGGCAGCCACAGTTCATAACATACGCCAGAGCGTCAATATCCTCCCTTTTTCCTATCTCATCCACTGCGATAATAGCAGGTGACATGCTCCGTATCATCATAAGCATCCCCTCTGCCTTTGGACAGCAGTCCAGCACATCCGTCCGCATTCCCACATCATTTTGCGGCACCCCCCGGTAACAGGCTCCAATCTCAGAACGTTCATCCACCACCCCCACACTGATTCCCGGATGATTCTCATATCCATCCGAAATCATTCTCACCATATCCCGCAACAGGGTTGTTTTCCCGCAGCCCGGCGGTGAGATAATCAGTGTATGACAGATTTGTTTTCCTTCATATATGTACGGCAGAATATTTTTCCCACATCCTTTTTTTTCATGGGACATACGAATATTAATAAAAGAAATATGCTTCACACATTTCACCCTTCCCTGTTCCAATATAACCTTTCCGGCAATTCCAATACGGTGGCCTCCCTGGACGGTAATAAAGCCCTGCCTGATTTCATCCTCGTATGCATACAGTGAAAAACTGCTGATATACTCTAAAGTCTCCTTAATATCTCCTGCAGTAATCTGATATCCCATTTCTGGACGTTTCTCCAAATTTCCACACTCTGATATAAAAAATTCATTTCCATCATATATAATGATAAACGGTTCGTTCATCCGCAGCCTTAATTCCTGCAGCCGTTCAAAATCCAAATCTGATGATTCCAAAATCCTCCGTAGCTTGGCAGACAATATTTTCAGTATCTCGCTTTTTTTTCCCATATTTCCTCCCTGTTTTGAATCAATTCATCCGTACCTGAAAGCTTTACAGTTCCCATACTTTTAATATATGTAAAAACAGCGGGAATATTACCAAATTTTATGCAAAAAAAGAAAACTACAGAAACTGATTTCCATAGTTTTCTTAAATGAATATATACTGTTAAAATAGACTTTATGCTCTTGAAAGATATTCTCCCGTACGGGTATCAATCATAATCTTATCACCCTGGTTCACAAATAAAGGTACATTAAGAGTTGCTCCGGTCTCAACCGTACATGGCTTAGTTGCTCCGGTTGCCGTATTACCCTTCACACCAGGCTCACACTCTGTAACCTCTAATACTACATTGATTTCCGGCTCGATAGCAAATACATTGCCTGCATGGGAAACCACTTTCACATTCTCGTTCTCCTTAACGAATTTCAGAGCATCTCCGACAACATCCTTTCCCAATGCAATCTGGTCGTAGGTTTCATTGTCCATGAAGTAATATAAATCTCCATCTTCATACAGATACTGCATATTCTTTCTATCAATATGGGCAGTCTCACACTTCTCAGTCGGACGGAAAGTCTTCTCAACCACACCACCGTTCACAATATTCTTTAACTTAGTACGAACAAAGGCTGCACCCTTTCCTGGTTTCACATGCTGAAACTCAATAATCTGATAAATGTTACCCTCAAATTCAATTGTTACACCATTTCTAAAATCACCTGCTGAAATAGTTGCCATTATAAAAATCCTCCTTAAAATAAATCACATATCATACGTACTTATAAAACCATTCATTACAGTATAAGCACTCACCTGCCAAGATTATACAGTAAAATCACATCTTTTTCAACCAAAAAATTCCTTAAATGCCTATCCCTCTATCTGTCCTGTCCTGCCAATGCGGTTTCCGCAGCTTCTAAGGATTCATAACCATAGAGCAATGCCGTATTGGTCATAATTATTTTTGCCAAGTTTTCATTATTCTTTTCCAGTTCCACAATCCATCTGCCATACAGCCCCAGTGTCCGGTCTGAATAGGTCATAAGCTCTCCCTTCAAATAGGTTTCATAGGATGTGTTTTCCGGCGTATCCTCCGATGAACGAATGCTTCTGGCATTCGCTGCCATATGGGGATATTCTGCCGCAAATTCCTCCATCCATGCTACCTGAAGCTCTGCAATCTGGTTTACAATCGCCCGTTTTTTCTCAGAGCAGACCGGAAACTGTTCCTTAATCAGCTTGTACTCCTCCGGAACAGTGGACTCCATCATGCGTCCATACTTCTCTGTAATTAGATTCCAGCCCTTTTCATCTGCCTCTGTAAAATCCACATAAAAGCTCTCCAGCAGATTCTCCGGCCATGCAAGATACTGGCTTTTCCGCATGACAGAAAAAGTATTCCAGTCATTCTGGCAGTCCGCCCTGCCACCAAGATTATCCACCTTATCAAAGGCATTCCATTCCAGCTTTACAATGGCATTTACCAATTCCTCTTTTTCCATATCAATGCTCCTTCCATCCTTCATTGTCTATTCATTCTCTAAGCTAACTGCAGGACATACGGTATCTGCTGCTCCAAATAAAGTGCACCGCTTTTCGTATATCCCTCTTCTTTTAAAAGCTTCACAATCTCTGCGGCAATCTCACTTATAGTTGTTAAAACCTCGTCTTCTTTGTTGGTGGTTCCAATCCAGTCAATCTGTTCCCTTATCCGGTAAGAAGCGGTATCAGGGATTTTCAGCATAAGGGATTTTACGAAAGCCAATATTTTTTCTCCCTTTACAAGCTTGTCCGCCTCCTTTGACATCCATTTCTTATGGGGCGCATAGACTCCATTTACCAGGTAAAGCAATTCCATCACATGCTCCTCAAAGGAATGTACCATCAGGGAAGCCCCATATATATCCTGCCTTTGCATCAGCCGCTGGTAATTATACTGTCCCTCCTGGCAGATTTCCCCAAGCTTCTGTGCTATTTTTCTCCTTCGCACTTCCTCCGGATAGCCTTTCTGCAGGCTCACATAAATCCTGCCGAACAGAGAATCCCTGCCGTCAAACACCTCCCCATTTGTAACAGTTTTTAACCGCCAGTCCTCCATCCTGAGCCATGTATCCTCCGGCAGAGTCTGAAACCGCATTAAAAATTCCAGCTCCCTCTCATTCAAAGAAAGTATTCTGCTAAAAAAGTCCTCTAACACAATGACACCATTCCGGGGTGCCGACAGGATTTTTCCCGGCTTTGAAAATCCACGGTAATATTCCGGAAGGGCATCATAGACCTTTTCTAACTCTTTTCCAAATCGGTCGTACTGCTCCCTTGTCACGAATATACAAAAACCGGGGCCAAAATCATGGTCCATTGAGAAAATATCATCCACGCCAAAGCACTCAGAGCCCTCTCCTGCTTTTGCAAAAGAAAACTCTGACAAATCCACCCTTTCCTGTCCGTCCTGTGAATTCCATTCTGTTTCCCATTTTTGAAATGCAGCTCTGCCAAATTGTTCATAATATTCCCTTGCAAGCGTCATTCCCTTCAACGCCTCTGGCTTTTGTAAAGCAGCATAACTCGTCTGAAGGTTTGACACAATACGGAAATAGGCGTGTGTCAAACCTACATGCTTCTTTAAGGCGGCCATTGCCTGCTCATAGCACTGCACCGCCTGCTGATACTCCTCTGCGGCAAAATGAACATCTCCAGACACGGAAAGCGCCGCACTGTAATGGTAATCCTCCGTCAGCCCATTCTTAAAAATCGCAATCCCCTTAGCCACATTTTCCCTTGCCATATCTATATTCCCCGCCTTCACATAGGAAGCCGCCAGATTGGTATAGGTGACTGCCAGCTCCACAACCGCCTCAGGATATTCCCTAACAATCCGAAGCGCCTTGTTAAGCATTTCACAAGCCTTATCAAACTGCCCCATTTCCTGATAGAGAAGGGACAAATTATTATATAAACCGGCATACCGGAAATCCTTCTTTTCCAGTACTTTTTCATAGATATCAAACACCATTTGGTAATATTGTAAGGATGTCTCCAGATTTCCGGAAGCCCGGTATGCATTTGCTATGTTCAGGCAGCTGGTTCCATAATGTATGGTATCCTTAAGTCCTGCCCGCTCCATAAAAGGCAGAAGCTTTTCACAATATGCCTGTGCCTTGTCATACTGGGATGCATCCCGGTAAAACCCAATCAGTTCATTGATAATGGTAATGGCACTTCCCACATCCCTTTCCGCTAATGCCTGTTCCAGATTGGCGGACAAGTAATCCTCTACCTTTTCACTCTTCCTGTCTGCATAAAGTGCATCCAGTCCTTCTATCACTTTCTGAATATCCAAGCCTGTATCCTCCTGTCATAGATTCCCTGCGATTTTTCCTTTCTTTATCCTACTGCTTTATCCTTTAACCGCTTTACAACTTCCTCTTCCTTTTCTTCTTCCTCATTGTAAGGGGAAGCAACCACAATCAAGGTAACCCCTAATTCCATTGCCGCCTCCATTTTTTCCAGGAAACCGTTGGAAATACCAGAATCCTTTGTTACAAGATACCGTATATTATAATCCTTAAGTGTTGCATAATTCATTATTTTTGAAAACGGTCCTGTCATTCCAATCAAATGCCTGCCAGAAATTCCTAAATTTTCACAGGCCTTCACAATACCTCCATTTGGAAGAACTCTGGAATACAGTCTTTTCTGATAGTCTGCAAGTTTCGTATATTCATAAATTTCCAATGCACCGGTGGTGGTTAAAACATTTCCCTGTGTATCCTGCAAATATTCCACAGCGGCTTTAATACTCTCTACAATAATGATACGGTCGCTGTTATTATTTTTATCCAGTTCTCCAGGTACCACCAGTTCTCCCCTGTTTGCCAGCTCGTTAATAGCCGCCAGCTCCCCCTTCACTGCCAGTTCCCCCTTCACGGATAATTCTCCCTTTACTGCTAAGCCCGTTCTCGGAATTGCAAGCTCGCCGTTTTTGCGAATTACCATCTCTTTCTTTTCTTCTTCCTGACCATTCCCCTGATGTGCCATTTTATAATACCTCCTAATCCATACGATTTACCTGTTCACCCTCATATAAATGAAATTATACACCTTTTTTTACCCTGAATAAAGTCCAAAAAGAAAAATGCCGGGGTCACCGGCATCTTCCAATATTCTCACTTTTACATAACGGAGTATATTATTTTTTAGTAATATAGCCCTGTGCCTTCAAAAGCTCTGCACAAAGAACTGCGCCACCGGCAGCACCACGTACCGTATTATGAGAAAGACCTACGAATTTCCAGTCATATACGCTGTCCTCACGGATACGTCCTACGGAAACACCCATCCCGTTCTCATAGTCCACATCTAAGGTTACCTGTGGACGGTTATCCTCCTCCATATACTGAATAAACTGCTTCGGAGCACTTGGCAGCCCTAATTCCTGCGGAACACCCTTATATTCCACTAATTTCTGTATTAACTGCTCCTTGGTTACCTGTTTCTTAAACTTTACAAATACAGCGGCAGTATGACCATTTAATACAGGAACACGGATACACTGGCATGTGATAACCGGACTCTCGGCAGGCACAATCTCCCCTTTCTCCTCGTCAATATGCCCCCAGATACGGAGAGGCTCCTTCTCTGATTTTTCCTCTTCGCCGCCAATAAACGGAATAATATTACCAACCATCTCCGGCCAGTCCTTAAAGGTTTTACCAGCGCCGGAAATTGCCTGATAAGTCGTTGCCACTACCTCATATGGCTCAAACTCCTTCCATGCAGTCAGTACCGGAGCATAGCTCTGAATAGAGCAGTTTGGCTTTACTGCCACAAATCCACGGGTAGTACCGAGACGCTTTTTCTGGAAATCAATAACCTTCATATGCTCCGGATTAATCTCCGGAACCACCATCGGAACATCCGGTGTCCATCTATGGGCAGAATTATTAGAGACAACCGGAGTCTCCGTCTTTGCATAAGCCTCCTCAATTGCCTTAATCTCTTCTTTTGTCATATCTACAGCGCTAAATACAAAGTCAACCGTAGCTGCAACCTCTTCCACTTCATTTACATTGTGAACGATAATATTTTTAACTGCCTCCGGCATTGGAGTATCCATTTTCCAGCGGTCCCCAACAGCCTCTGCGTATGTTTTGCCTGCACTTCTTGGGCTGGCTGCAATGGTTGTCACTTCAAACCATGGATGATTCTCCAACAATGCAATAAATCTCTGTCCTACCATTCCGGTACCACCTAAGATACCTACCTTTAACTTTTCACTCATCGCTAAACTCCTCTTAATCTGTATTCCTGCCGGATTCATAGCCCAACAGTATGAAATCTACATTATAATACTCTAATCTGATTCATTTAGCAAGTTTTTTATGCATTTAATAGCAATACAGAACTCTACCCCGTTTTCCATGTTTTGTACCGAATAGTAGCCCCCATGTGCCTCCACAACCTCCTTGACGATGGAAAGTCCCACTCCGGAGCCCTGTTTTCCTCTTGTTCTTACCTTATCCACTTTATTGAAGGCTTCCCATATAGAAGATAATTCCTCCTCCGGTATGAAGCTTCCCGAATTATATACACGTATTTCATAGTAGTCCCGCTTCTGCTCTCCCTTTATCCGAATCTGCATTTTATCTGTATTTCCATGGAAGACTGCATTGCTGATTAAATTATATACCGCACGCTCCAACAGAAGATAATCCGCCTGCAGCCAATCCTCCCTGCCATACTCTTCCACATATTGAATCTCTTTTTCAATATTTTCCTCATTAAAGCGTTCATGCAGGGACTGAAATAGCTTCTCAGCCGTAAAGCTTTCAATACACAGCTCATCCGTCTGCTGTTCCAGCTTTGATAACTCCATCATTTCCTTTACCAGCATATCCACCCTGCCACTCTCATCCGAAATAATTTCACAGTACTGCAGTGCTTTTTCCGGATTCTTGGAAATAACGGACTTCAATCTGTCTGCATATCCCATAATAACCGCAATTGGGGATTTTATTTCATGGGAAAGATTACGCACCAGCCTTTTCCGGTTTTCAACATCATTTTGCAGGATTTCCAAATTCTGCTCCAAATACCCGGACATTTTGTTAATGGATTTTCCCAGCTGTCCGATTTCGTCTTCTGACTGAACCTCCACCTTTGTATCAAATTCCAGGTTAGAAATATTTTCTGCCGCCACCGTCATTTTCTGGATTGGTACCACCAGACGGCTACTAATACAATAAACAATTACATAACTGATTAATATCAATATAATCCCAGCCAGAACATCAAATATAATTGCACTATGGGTAGCATTCTGCATACTTCTATAAGAACGTGACAATATCAGATACCGGTTATCTGCTATTTTTTTAATTACTTTGACATCTATTTGATTTGCATTTTCTCTGCTTTTTGTCTGGGATATGGTTTCCCCCTGATTCAACCTTTCAGAATTAGAGTCTATCGTTTTGCTCAGATTAGCACCCAGCGTATTTTTCTCAATCTCCAAAATATTTCTTGTTGTATACAAGATATTTTTTCCCTCATCTACTATAGTCACCTGCGTATTGGTATCTTCCTTCAGCTGCTCTGCATACGATATAAATGCTTCTCCCATTTGGTCATCCATATCAGTTATCGATACTGCCAGCTTTTCCATTTGGTTTTTGTTTATCAGAACAGAAACGGGAACCATAAAGAAAAAGGTTAATACAATATTCAATATTACAAATAAACTGATTAATCCCACACCGATAAAGCACAATTGTTTTCTCAATGATTTCTTCATAATGTCTCCTCAAAGGAATAGCCAATTCCACGTATTGTTTTAATATAGTTACCTGCTCGTCCAAGACTTGCCCTTAACATCTTGACATGCGTGTCAATAGTACGAATATCTCCATCATAATCATATCCCCAGATACGGTCTAAAATCTTTTCTCTGGAAAGTACAATATTCTGATTATGTATCAAAAATTCCAGTAACTGGAATTCCTTATTGTTTAATACAACCTCCTTCTCATTGACATACACCTTATGTCCGATGGGGTCTATCTCCAAAATCCCAATTTGTATATTTTCAAGGCTCTCTGCCTTCGTCAGCTTCAACAGATTTCGAACCCGTTCCACCAGTATTTCATAATGAAAGGGCTTGCTGACAAAATCACTGGCACCCTGCCTTAGACAAGATAATTCACTGTCCGAATCTCCCAATGCCGTCAGCATTAATACGGGCACATCTGCTCTTTCCCGGATTTCTCTCAATACTGCCAGACCATCCAGCTTCGGCATCATGATATCCAGAATAATAAGTGCAATCTCTGAATGCTCCCAGAAAACATCCAATGCTGTCTCTCCATCTGCAACCCCATATACCGTATAGCCCTCTTCCTCCAATACTTCCTTGACCAGATTTCTCAACAAATCATCATCATCTGCAACCAAAATACTTACCGCCATGCCTTTTCTCCTCATTCTATAAAATACTATCCGGTAATTGCGAAACTCTGTTATTGAAACCGCACGTTGTACAAATGTAACAAATATGTTTTCCGGACCGTTTGCACTTAGTTGAGAACGCAGCAGTGCTAAGCTCGAAAGTACCTCGCTAATCACTGGCGTTCTCAAATGTCCTGCAAACATAAATTTGTTACATTTGCACACTTGCATTTTGAAAAAATCAGTTTCGCAATTGTCTACAAAATACTATTTATAACTAGCTATAGCTTATAACTGGTTTATGAAATGCCGGTGTAAAAAAAGCCATATTATACACTCATGTATAACATGACTTTTTCCATATTTCCTTACGGAGAAATATTCATTCTGTCTCTCTTTAGATTACTCTGACCTTTACAACACCCTCGACATCTGCCAGCTCTGCCCTGCTCGCCTCGTCTACTTCCGATTCCACATCCAAAATGGTATATGCCCAGTCACCCTTTGACTTACTTACCATATTGGCAATATTGATGGATTTCTTAGAAAATACACCGGTAAATCTGGTTAACATATCCGGTATATTTTTGTGGCAGATTGCCACTCTGGCAGCTGTCGCACATACCCCTGCGTCACACGCAGGATAGTTTACAGAATTCTTAATATTACCATTTTCCATAAAATCTGCAATCTGTTTTACTGCCATGATTGCGCAGTTATCCTCTGATTCCTCTGTAGATGCACCTAAATGTGGCAGTGTAATCACATTCTCTACTCCTGCAATCGCTGGGTTTGGGAAATCCGTTACATATTTTGCAACCTTTCCGGAAGCTAACGCCTCCTTTATATCCTCATCCTTTACAAGGATATCTCTTGCAAAATTCAGGATACGGACGCCATCCTTCATCATGGCGAATGCATCCTTATTCAGCATTCCCTTTGTACTGTCTAAGGCAGGTACGTGTATTGTGATATAATCACACTCTCTGTAAATGTCTTCTACATTGGTAATATGCTTGATATGTCTTGAAAGGGACCATGCCGCATCTACCGATACATAAGGGTCATACCCATATACCTCCATGCCAAGGCGGAATGCAATATTGGCAACCTTTGCACCAATTGCACCAAGACCAATTACACCCAGCTTCTTGCCCTGGATTTCGTTACCGGCATAGTTCTTTTTCTGCTTCTCAACCTTTTTTGCAATATCCGCATCTGATGCATTTTCTTTTACCCAATTATAGCCGCCTATCAGGTCACGGGATGCAAGAAGAAGACCTGCAACAACAATTTCCTTTACACCATTAGCATTGGCACCCGGTGTATTAAATACAACAATACCCTTCTCGGCACATTTGTCCAGCGGAATATTGTTTACACCAGCACCGGCCCTTGCAACTGCGGTAAGATGCTCCGGCAAGTCAAGGTCATGCATAGAAGCGGAACGCACCAAAATGGCATCTGCATTTTCCATGCTGTCCACAATTTCATAGTTATCAGAAAACAAATCCAAACCGCAGGCAGCGATAGGATTTAAACAATTTACTTTCGTCATGATGACTCCTTTCATACTCTTTACTTCATGTTATTTTTCTCAAATTCCTTCATAAACTCTACGAGCTTTTCTACGCCTTCAATCGGCATTGCATTATAGATAGAAGCTCGCATACCGCCTACTGTTCTGTGTCCCTTTAAGTTCACAAAGCCTGCTGCCGTAGCTTCCTTTACAAACTTTGCATCTAACTCCTCGTCACCTGTTACAAAAGGAACATTCATCAAAGAACGGTCCTCCTTTACAACCGTACCCCTGAATAACTTAGAAGAATCCAGGAAATCATAAAGGATTGCAGCCTTCTTTTCATTATGAATCTTCATCGCAGGAAGACCACCCATCTCCTTTACCCATTTAAATACCTTGCCACAGATATAAATGCCATAGCATGGTGGTGTATTATATAAAGAATCTGCATCTGCCTGGGTTTTATATTTTAACATGGTTGGGGTTCCCTCCATTACGTCATCACGGATTAAATCTTCACGGATGATTACCACCACAACTCCGGCAGGACCAACATTTTTTTGAACACCAAAGTAAATCAGTCCATAATCCTCTACGTTAACCGGCTGTGACAAAATATCAGAAGACATGTCTGCCACTAAAATCTTGCCCTTTGTATTTGGGAGCTTTTTATAAGTCGTTCCATAAATTGTATTGTTATGGCAGATATAAACATAATCTGCATCATCATCAATATCCAGATTACTGCAATCCGGAATATAGGAAAAAGTCTTATCGGCAGAGGATGCAATTGCCTTTGCATTGCCATATTTCTTCGCTTCCTCAAAGGCTTTCTTTGCCCACTGTCCGGTAATAATATAATCTGCAACACCATTTTTCATCAGATTCATTGGAATTGCCGCAAACTGCTGGGATGCGCCACCCTGTAAAAACAACACCTTATAATTATCAGGAATCTCTAATAAATCCCTTAAATCCTGTTCCGCACTCTGGATAATCTCCTCAAATGCCTTAGAACGATGGCTCATTTCCATAACGCTCATACCCGTACCATTGTAGTTAAGCATCTCTTCTGCTGCCTGCTTTAACACTACCTCCGGCAATACAGACGGTCCTGCTGAAAAATTGTAAACTCTTTCCATTTCATATCCTCCTATATGTTCCTTATATTATTATACGTTTGCTTTTGCAGCTTAGAAACAATTAATTTACATTGTTCTTCTCTTTTTTCTTCTGCTGCCCTATTTTTCCAAATCTTCCTCTGAGAAGCAGGTTGAGATTGGCTTTCCAGCGGCAACCATTGGCCAAACCTTATCATCCTCATCAATCTGCGCATCAATCACACAAGGTCTTCCGGCTTCCAGTGCCTGCTTAAATGCAGCTTCAAACTCAGCAATGGTAGATGCCTTAAATGCCATGGCTCCCATACCTTCTGAAACCTTAACAAAATCAACCGCATCATTCAAAACGGTATTGGAATATCTCTTATCATAGAACAATGTCTGCCACTGGCGTACCATACCCAGCACATGGTTGTTAATAACCACCTGGATAATCGGAATATTATAACGTACTGCCGTTGCAATCTCATTCATATTCATGCGGAAGCAGCCGTCTCCTGCAATATTAACCACTACCTTATCTCTTCTTCCAACCTTTGCACCGATACATGCACCAAGCCCATATCCCATGGTTCCAAGTCCTCCAGAGGTCAACAGCTGTCTTGGCTCTTTGTATTTGTACATCTGGGCTGCCCACATCTGATGCTGTCCCACATCTGTTGTAATTATGGCATCGCCCTTGGTCATTTCATAAATCTTGGATATAACCGTTGGACCCGTTAAAATATCGGTCGGATATGTACTCGGGAACTTCTTCTCCAATGCAGCAATTTCCTCCAGCCACTCCTTGTTGTCCTTCTGCTCAATAATCTGATTCAGTCTTGCCAGTACTTCCTTTGCGTCTCCTACGATGCTTGCATCCACAACAATATTCTTGTTAATCTCCGCAGCATCAATATCAATCTGTACAATCTTTGCATCATTGGCAAACTTCTTCGCATTGCCAATTACACGGTCTGAGAAACGTCCGCCCACAACAATTAATAAATCGGACGCCGTTACACCAAAGTTGGAGGTTTTTGTACCATGCATACCTACCATACCGGTATAGTGTGGGTCATTACCATCCATAACACCCTTACCCATCAAGGTATCACAAACCGGCGCATCCAAAAGCTTTGCAAACTCTCTGAATTCCTTATAGGCATCGGATGCAACCACACCGCCGCCTACCATAATAAATGGCTTCTTTGATTTTTTAATCAGCCTTGCAACCTCTTCCATATCGGATTCCTTAATCGTATTGGTAACCGGAACAATCTCTTCCGGTTTCTTATACTCATAATCTGCAAGGTTTGACGTTACATCCTTTGTGACATCCACAAGCACCGGTCCGGGTCTTCCACTCTTTGCAATCTTAAATGCACGGCGGATGGTATCTGCCAGCTCGTGAATATTCTTAACGATAAAGCTGTGCTTTGTAATCGGCATAACCACTCCTGCAATATCAACCTCCTGAAAGGAATCCTTGCCAAGCAGGGAAACGCCTACATTTGCAGTAATAGCAACCATAGGAACAGAGTCCATATATGCAGTTGCAATACCTGTCACTAAATTCGTGGCACCAGGACCAGAGGTTGCCATACATACTCCAACTTTTCCTGTTGCTCTCGCATAACCATCTGCAGCATGAGCCGCCCCCTGTTCATGAGAGGTTAAAATGTGCGTAATTTCATCCTGATGCATGTAAAGGGCATCATATACGTTGAGAATTGTACCTCCCGGATAACCGAATACGGTATCAACTCCCTGCTCCTTCAGACATTCGATTATGATTTCTGAACCTGTTAACTGTTTCATAACATACTTCTCTCCTTTTATCTTAATTCCCACATCATCTTATCTCATTCTGTCTATTATAATGAGGCGGGCACTATAATGCAAGTGTTTTTATTGTTTAAATAGATGGCGAAGCGTCCTTATGATTTCTTGCAGCAATAACATATAAGCGTATCAAAACTCTAAGACTGCCCCGCGGTTTCCGGAGGTTACCATTTTAGCATATCTTGCAAGATAACCGGTAGTCACCTTAGGCTCTCTCGGTGTCCATTCTGCCTTTCTCCTTGCCATTTCTTCCTCTGAGATATCCAGCTCCAAGCTGTGGTTGTCAATATCAATCTTAATGATATCTCCTTCCTCCACAAAAGCAATCGGACCGCCCACTGCTGCCTCCGGCGAAACATGACCGATGGAAGCACCACGGCTGGCTCCGGAAAACCGTCCGTCTGTAATTAGTGCCACGGAAGAACCGAGTCCCATACCGGCAATGGCAGAGGTTGGATTCAACATCTCTCTCATGCCCGGACCACCCTTTGGACCCTCGTAACGGATTACCACAACGTCTCCTGCCACAATTTTACCGCCCTTGATGGCTTCGATTGCATCCTCTTCACAATCAAATACCCTTGCCGGACCCTCATGCTTCATCATCTCTGGAACCACTGCAGAACGCTTAACAACAGAGCCGTCCGGTGCAAGGTTACCCTTTAATACAGCAAGACCGCCTGTGGTACTGTATGGGTTATCCATTGGACGGATAACCTCTGGATTCTTATTTCTATGACCTTCTACCGCTTCACCGATTGTCTTACCGGTTACCGTCATACAATCCTCATTGATTAAGCCCGCACTCTTTAACTGGTTGATTACCGCATAGACACCGCCAGCTTCATTTAAGTCCTCCATATAGGTAGGTCCTGCCGGAGCTAAATGGCAGAGGTTCGGTGTCTTTGAGCTTACCTCATTTGCCAGGGAAATATCAAAATCAAAGCCAATCTCATGGGCGATTGCCGGAATATGTAACATGGAGTTGGTGGAACAGCCCAGTGCCATATCCACGGTCAGCGCATTCATGATTGCTTCCTTTGTAATGATATCTCGTGGACGGATATTCTTATTATACATATCCATAACCGCCATACCTGCATGCTTTGCAAGCTTTAATCTCTCGGAATATACTGCCGGAATGGTTCCATTTCCCGGAAGTCCCATACCCAGAGCCTCTGTTAAACAGTTCATGGAATTGGCTGTATACATACCGGAACAGGAGCCACAGGTCGGACATGCCTTGCACTCAAACTCGTTTACATCCTCTTCACTCATGGTGCCTGCCGCATAGGAGCCCACTGCCTCGAACATAGAGGAAAGGGAGGTCTTATGTCCCTTCACATGACCGGCAAGCATTGGACCGCCGGATACAAATACAGTAGGTACATTAACCCTTGCTGCCGCCATCAAAAGTCCCGGTACATTCTTGTCACAGTTTGGAATCATGACCAGTGCATCAAACTGGTGGGCAATTGCCATACATTCCGTAGAATCTGCAATCAAATCTCTTGTCACCAGAGAATATTTCATTCCGATATGTCCCATGGCAATCCCGTCACATACTGCAATTGCCGGGAACATAACAGGTGTACCACCAGCCATGGCAACTCCCATTTTCACTGCCTGGGCAATCTTATCTAAGTTCATATGTCCCGGAACAATCTCATTATAGGAACATACAATACCAACCAATGGCTTTTTCATCTCTTCCTCGGTCATACCAAGGGCATTAAAGAGGCTTCTGTGTGGAGCCTGCTGCATACCTGTCTTTACATTATCACTTTTCATCATTTTTGTCTCCTTTACTATTCTTTATTATCTGCATTATTGGCCCGTCTTATAATGTTCGCTTTTATCATTGCCGGTACACAAAGCAGTGCCAGAACAAGGAACAACAAACCAATTAAAAACAAAATTTGATATACCTTAACAATACGTTTGTTTATATAAATTTCTTTTACATAATAATCACCCACATATTCTGAAAAATTATCAGAATTTAATTCCTGATTCGTATCTGCTTTAAAACTCTTCGATAAAGCTGACTGTTTTACCTGCTCATCTATCGGATAAAGAATACCCTTTAACCGGTAAGTGGATTTCAATTTTTTGGTCTCAATATCAAATTCCGTATTTATACTGTCCATCGTTTCAGCGGATATGGATGCAATATAAACATGACCACTTACATCTTTTACAAAAAAATAAGCAAAATCTTTTTTCTCAAATGGTGTAATCAGTCTAGGCCAAGCATCAAATTCCAACTGAACATGCTGCCCCCGTTTTAGGCTATCCCTTGAAACGGAATCCGATAAATCCAAAGCTTCCTTATCAGAAGATATCCGGAAAGACATTCCCATAAACAGGGACACTCCCATACAGGCAAAAGCAATGAACAAAAAAACGAAAAAACGCCTTTTATATCCTCTCTGCAATCAAATCACCCACTTCCGTTGTGCTGACCAAGGTTGTTCCTTCCGATACAATATCGCAGGTGCGATATCCTTCTTCCAACACTTTCTTGACAGCCGCCTCAATGGCATCTGCCTCCTTATCCAGATCTAACGAAAACCGTAACAGCATTGCCGCAGAAAGAATCGTTGCAATTGGATTTGCTTTATTCTGTCCTGCAATATCCGGTGCGGAACCACCGCTTGGCTCATACATGCCAAACTTCGTCTCATTCAGGGAAGCGGAAGCCAGCATTCCGATAGAACCGGTCACCATAGATGCCTCATCGGATAAAATGTCGCCAAACATATTCTCAGTTAAAATGACATCAAACTGTGCAGGGTCTTTTACAAGCTGCATGGCACAGTTATCCACTAACATATGTTCTACCTCTACCTCCGGATAATCCTTTGCCACTTCATTGACAACCGCTCTCCAGAGCCTTGAGGAATCCAGCACATTCGCTTTATCAACAGAAGTTACTTTCTTTCTTCTCTTCATGGCAATGTCAAAGCCCCGGATGGCAATTCTTCTGATTTCATCCTCGGAATAAGTCAGGGTGTCAATAGCTTTCTTCCTGCCGTTCTCCTCTATGGTCTTGCGCTCACCAAAGTATAATCCACCGGTAAGCTCACGCATAATCATCATGTCAAAGCCCCTGTCTGCAATCTCTTCCTTTAACGGACAGGCACCCTTTAACTCCGGATATAAAAGCGCCGGTCTTAAATTTGCAAACAATCCTAATTCTTTACGGATTTTCAGAAGTCCTGCTTCCGGTCTTAAAGACGGTTCCAATTTGTACCACGGTGAAGTACTGGTATTGCCACCAATCGAACCGAGAAGCACTGCATCCGCCCTCTTTGCCCGTTCCACCGCCTCATCCGTAAGGGGCACTCCACAGGCATCAATGGAGCAGCCTCCCATCAAAAGCTGGTCATATTGAAAGGTATGACCGAACTTCTCTCCAATCTTATCCAATACCTTCATTGCCTCGGTGACAATTTCCGGTCCGATTCCGTCACCCTTGATTACTGCTAAATTATAATTCATTCTTCTTCCTTCCTTTTCTTTCTAATATAGATTACAATTTTCATATAAGCCCCCATCTGCCGTTTTATCATTATACCATTATCAAAGTCAACCTCCACCTCGTCACCGGCATCAATTTTCTTTGAGCTTGGCAATTAAAAGATTCTGCCTCCGGCAACCACAACACGGATACTGCCAGTTGTTAAATCGGTTTTCTTTTTTCTAATATTCTTCTTTTTAATGGTAAGCGTTATTGCTTTGGAAGAATGCGCCCCCACTCTTACATTCCATCGTTTGAAGGTTTGCTTTGCAATCAATTTATCGTTCTTATACACCTTAATCACTAAATTCTTTGCATAGGACGTAGAAGAACCAAATGTATTAATCAAATGACCACTTAACACATAATTGCCTTTAGAATCTCTCTTTATTTTCTTAAAACCCAAAAGTGTCTGGTTATATGCATAGGAAGATGCCTTTGTAGAATAATATTCCAGCTTACGTTCATTCTTCTTAACCTTCACCTTACAGGTAGCCTTCTTGCCATTACAAGTTGCTGTTATGGTCACTGTTCCCGTTTTCTTCGCTGTTACAACACCTTTTTTACTGACAGAAGCTATCTTCTTATTTGAAGATTTCCATTTAACTGTTCCTTTACCTGTAAGCTTTAATGTTGTCTCTGCACCAACCCCTAATGTAATCTTTTTCTTTTGGAAGAAAACCGGATTGTCAATAAAAGAAATCTTTGTGTTGTCAGAATCCTTATATTCTTTGTATATTGCTGAATTGTAATAGCATTGCAGCTGTTTTACACTACATCCATTAAATGCTTCTTCTTCTAATTTTACATTTTTACACTTTGCCACAAGCTTTGTAATATGTGTCGCGTAAAATGCATCCTCTTCAATTTCTAATAGTCCTGCCGGCAACACCAGCTCTGGAATCGTCCCGCCAAATGAGAATGCGTCCTCTCTGATATAACAAAGCGATTCCGGAAGCTTTACAGATGTTAAATTATCACAGCCCGAAAACATCCCTGCTGGAATCTCTGTCCATCCCTCTTCCAAAACAACGGATTCCAGCTTTGCATTAAAAAATATGTCACTTCCACATTTTTTTACAGTAGATGGCATAACAATATTTTTGACTGTTGCATAGCCAAATGCACAATCTTCTATCTCCCTTACCGTTGCCGGAATTGTGTTATCCTTTAACGGTTTGGAAAAATACAATCTTTCTCCTATTACCGTCACGGTTCTTCCATCAATGGAAGCCGGAATTTTATCCGGATTGCTGCCACTATAATCCGTAAGCTTTGCTGTTCCATCTGGCAGCACCTCATACCTGTAACCACCTGACTGCTCCGCAAGGGACATGTTTCCTGCCACCATACATCCTGCTATCACCATACATATAATACAAAATACCTTTCCACACCTGTTCTTCACTTGCTTTCTTCTCCTCTTTTACTTATTGTTAATATAATTTATTAGTCCCTCCGCCTTGATAATCTCCTGCATAAATGGCGGAAACGCCTGCCCCTTGAACTCCGTTCCCTTTGTCCTGTTATAAATCATACCACTGTCAAAATCAATCTCCACCTCATCACCGGCATCAATTCCCTTTGCAGCCTCCGGACACTCAATAATCGGAAGACCAATATTGATTGCATTCCGGTAAAAAATTCTCGCAAAGGTCTCCGCAATGACACAGCTGATACCGCTCGCCTTAATGGCAATGGGTGCATGCTCCCTGGAAGAACCACAGCCAAAATTCTTGTTTGCCACCATGATGTCTCCCGGCTTTACCCGTTTTACAAAATCCTTGTCAATATCCTCCATACAGCTCTTTGCAAGCTCTGCCGGGTCAGATGAATTTAAATATCTTGCAGGAATGATAACATCTGTATCCACGTTATCTCCATATTTATGTACTGTTCCATGTGCTTTCATAGCCATATTACCTCCTAATTGTTATCAAATATTTTTGTTGCCGTCCACCTCGCCTACCGGCTCGGTCGTCAAATATTTTTGTTGCCATGCACCTCGCCTATCGGCTCGGTCGCGGGCTTCGCCCTATGTGTATAAGAATGATACTATCCTTAGGCAAGTAAACTTGCCTAAGGACAATCTCATTCTTATACACGCACTGCTCATTGCCATCACGCAAGTTCACAAGGACAGGAAATTTTACCCGTTACCGCAGAGGCTGCCGCTACTGCCGGTGAAGCCAGATAAATCTCCGAATCCACATGTCCCATACGTCCTACAAAGTTACGGTTTGTGGTCGCCACAGCCTTCTCTCCTGCCGCAAGGATTCCCATATGTCCCCCAAGACACGGACCACAGGTCGGTGTAGAAACTACTGCGCCGGCTTCAATAAATATCTTAAGCAGCCCTTCCTCCATCGCCTGTAAATAAATTGCTTGGGTTGCAGGAATTACGATGACGCGAAGTCCTTTCGCACATTTTCTTCCCTCCAAAACCTTAGCGGCAACTCTTAAGTCCTCAATCCGTCCGTTGGTACAGGAACCGATTACCACCTGGTCAATCTTAATCTCCGGCACTTCGCTGATTGGCTTTGTATTCTCCGGCAAATGCGGAAATGCCACTGTAGGCTCCAATTTGCTCAAATCAATGGTATAAGTCTCATCATACACAGCATCCTCGTCTGCCTCATAAATCTTATATTCCTTTACGGAATGCTCCTTCATATACTCGACTGTCTTCTCATCCACCGGGAAGATACCATTTTTGGCACCCGCCTCAATTGCCATATTCGCCATGGTGAAACGGTCATCCATGGAAAGGTTTGCAATACCGTCTCCCACAAATTCCATAGACTTGTAAAGCGCCCCGTCCACACCGATTAAACCGATGATATGTAAAATAACATCCTTGCCGCTCACCCATTTCCCAGGCTTACCGGTCAATACAAACTTAATAGCAGAAGGCACCTTAAACCATGCTTTTCCGGTAGCCATGCCAGCCGCCATATCGGTAGAACCAACGCCGGTGGAAAATGCTCCCAACGCACCGTAGGTACAGGTATGGGAATCCGCACCGATACAGGTCTCGCCTGCCACAATCAAACCTTTTTCCGGAAGTAATGCGTGTTCAATACCCATTTCCCCAACGTCAAAGAAATTGGTGATATTCTGGGCACAGGCATATTCTCTCACACATTTGCAGTGCTCTGCACTCTTAATATCCTTATTCGGTGTAAAATGGTCCAATACCATTGCAATCTTATCCTTGTCAAACACCTTGTCTGTCTTAAACTTATCCATCTCGTGGATTGCCACCGGTGTTGTCACATCATTTCCTAATACTAAATCCAAATCTGCCTCAATTAACTGTCCTGCCTCAACAGCCGCCAAACCGGCATGTGCAGCTAAGATTTTCTGTGTCATTGTCATTCCCATAACACTTCGCTCCTTTTCCAATTGAAATTATTTTATAATGCTATTCTCGTTGTTTATCATACCACAAAGTACAGTATAAATAAAATATATATTTTGAATATTTATCATAACTTTAAGTTATAAATCACTGGTATTTTTCCTCTCCTATGTTATAATTATATAGATAATTGCGAAACTCATTATTTCAAAATGTACCTTATCCAAAGTCAAATACCCTACAGGAGAATATTACCATGGAGCAAAATTTAAACTACTATAAAATATTTTATGAAACTGCTAGAATCGGCAGTATCAGCAAAGCGGCTGAAAATCTGTACATCAGCCAGCCTGCGGTTTCCAAATCCATCGCCAGATTGGAGCAGTCCCTGAACCACACTCTTTTTATACGCAGTAAAAAAGGAGTACGTCTCACGGAGGAGGGAAAAACGCTTTACCACCATTTATCCAATGCCTTTGATTCCATTGATACCGCAGAAAAAACATTACAGCGGATTGGGCAGTTTGGCATCGGACAAATCCGCATCGGCGTGTCCACCTCCCTTTGCAAACATGTCCTGCTCTCCTACCTCCAGGATTTCATCCGGGATAATCCCCATGTAAAGGTGTCCATCGCCTGCAATCCCACCTTTGAGACAATCCAGTTATTAAAACAGGGAAAAATCGATATCGGACTGATATGTGATACGACGCTGGATAAAGGCTTTCATTTTATGCCGGTCAAATCCATTCATGATACCTTTGTGGCAACCCAGACCTATTTGGACAACCTGATGCTCCGGGAACAGGATGCCATTACCCATAACAGCAGGGAAGCCGAAAACGAAGCCTTCTCTTCTATCCCCAATATGACAGGTCTCTTTCTGTTCACGGAAAAAAATGAAGTGCCAGCTATATCCAGCCCCATGGGCGGAAAAGAAATTTTAGAAAAATCCAACCTGATGCTGTTGGATAAGGGAAATATTTCCCGCATCTATATTGATACCTTTTTTGACAGGAACCATATCCATCCAGGACAGGTTCTGGAAATCAACAATATGGATTTGTTAATTGATTTTGCCTCCATCGGAATGGGAGTAGCCTGTGTAGTACGGGAATTTGTTTCGTCTTATATTGAATCCGGACAGGTTTTGGAGATACCTTTAGGCTACGACATACCGGAACGTACAGTAGGCTTTATCTATGACGAACACAATCTGAACACCACCGCCAAAAAATTTCTGGACTTGTGCAAATCTGAAGAGTAAACAGGCTTATCTTTATAGAATAATCAGCTTCTTATCTGACCGGGACAGCGTTTCGTACCCTTCCTTCTTCACCACCACTAAGTCCTCAATCCGGACGCCAAACCTGCCCGGCAGATAGATACCCGGTTCATCCGTAATTACCATATTCTCTCTGGTAATGACGCCGCACTTGGGAGAAAACCGGGGCTCCTCATGAATATTCAGCCCGACGCCATGCCCTAAACCGTGTCCAAAATATGCTCCATATCCACAAGCCCTGATGTAATCCCTGGCAACCGCATCTATCTCACTACAGCGTATGCCTTCCCGGATGCTATCCAGTGCCCGGAGGTTAGCATCTAATACAATCTGGTACACTTTTTTCATTTCCTCTGTTGGTGCACCCACCGCCACGGTTCTTGTCATATCCGAGCAATATCCCTGATATACACAGCCAAAATCCATGGTCACGAAATCACCCTTTTCCACCCGCCTGTCTGTCACCTGGGCATGGGGCATGGAGGAATTGGAACCACTGGCGACAATGGTGTCAAAGCTTAATCGGGAAGCCCCCTGCCTCTTCATGAAAAATTCAAGTTCCAATGCAATTTCTGTCTCTGTAATTCCCGGTTTTATTCTATCCAGTATATAAGAAAATGCCGCATCCCCAATTGCCTCTGCCTTTGCCAGCTTTGTAAGCTCCACATTATCCTTCACCATTCTGCAGGCATTCATGCTGTCGCTGGCGGTCTGGAAGGAATAATCCTTACAAGCCTCGGAAAGCCTCCGATAGCTTGCCAGCTGCATGGTGTCTTCCACGGCAATACAGGCCTTTTCCATGCATCCGTCCTGATTCCTCCCTTTTTCTCCATATATCCGGTCTAATAAGCCTTTTACCACCTGCCCATAACCAGTCTGTTCCAGCTTAAGCAGTACAAGCTCCGGACATTCCTTTTCCACCTGCTCATAATAACGGGAATCCGTAATAATGTAACCGGATTCCTGTCCATCCCCGGAAGCTTCCCCATTCTCCGAAGCATTCCCCTTTACTGCCATGAAAAACATTGCTTCTCCACCGGTAAACCCCGTGTAATAGTACAAATTGGACGGACTGTCAAGCAATACCCCATCTATCTGCTTATCCTGCATTAAATGTCTCAAATTATTTCTTCTCTTTGCAAACATACATTCATGCTCCTTATTATTTCTTCCAGATTATCAGAATTCGTATCAATCACTGTATCCGCTGCCTCCTCATAGAGAGGCTTCCGTTCTCTCATCAGACTGCAGATTTTTCCATAGGGATTTTCTCCCTGCAGCAGTGGACGGTCCGAATTGCCCTTTACCCTCCCATAAATTACCTGGGGGGCTGCTGTCAGATAAAACACCCTGCCAATTTCTTTCAGCAGCTGCGCATTTTCTTTTCTGAGAGGCATTCCTCCGCCGGTTGCCAATACCGTATTCCTTACATGATTCCTCAAATCCGTTAAAACCTCTGTCTCCGTTTTGCGGAAAGCCGCTTCTCCATCCTCTGCAAAGATATCGGAAATGGATTTGCCTGCCTGCTCTTCAATATAGGCATCCGTGTCCAGAAACTCCATATGCAGCTGACGTGCCAGCTCTTTCCCAACAGTGGTTTTTCCGCTTCCCATAAATCCGATTAATACAATGTTATCCTTCGGATATACCTTACGCTTCAACTCCACATAGATATCCTCAATGACGTCCTGAGGAACCGTTATATGATTCCACAGCTCATAAGCGATAACTCCCTGGTACAACAGCATTTTCAAGGCGTTATACGCCCTTCCCCCATTCTCTGTAACCAGCCTCATGAACCGGGTCTTGGCAGGATTATAAATCAAATCCACTCCAACCGTTACCTTTTTATAAAATGCCGGGTCATCCAGCACAACATTTTCTATTTCAGGGGACAAGCCAATGGAGGTTGCCTGGAACACAATCAAATTCTCCTCCTGGATTTCTCCATAGGCATCCAGCGGTATGGGTATGACAACCCCGGACGGATTTTCTGTTGTGTCATGGCGGTTTTCTCCAAAGACCCGGTTCATACTCTCCGCTATCTGTTCTGCCTTCTCTACGGTACGGTTTAACAGATAAATCCGTTCCGCTCCCTCCAGCAGGCACATATACACCACCGCCTTGGCAGCTCCGCCGGCACCCAAAATCACAACCACCCTGTTTTTTAAAGTAATTCCATCCTCTCTAATCTGCCGCCGTAAGCCTGACATATCCGTATTATAACCCTTATATCCATGTTTTTCTTCCATCCTTACAAGAGTATTCACAGCTCCAATCTGTTTTGCTGCCTCATCAATTTCCACAAGACTTTCCATAACCCGGTTCTTATGGGGAACCGTCACATTCAGACCCTGTATATTTAACGCATAGGCGCCCTTTACTGCCTCTGTCAGCCCGTCCGTTTCCACTTTAAAGGGAACATACACACAGGAATTACCCATTTTCTCACTGATTCCGTTATGAATCACCGGCGATAACGTATGACCTACCGGATTGCCAATCAGCCCGATTACCTGTGTGTGTCCATCAATATTCATAATTCCCATCCTCTTTCTCTGCCATTTTTCAGTTATGCTCCTCCATGTTCCAAGCACTCATTTATCAAACTCATTCCTGCCTAAATGATATTTTTTCCGATAACTCCATTTTACAAGCTTTTCCGGAATACGCTTTAGTATAATCTGAATCTCTTCCTTCGGATTAATCGGCTCCAATAATATGCTGTAAATTCCCGCAGCATTCGCCCCCCAGATATCCGTAAAAATCTGGTCTCCCACAAACAATGTATCCTCCACAGTTGTACCAAGCCGCTCCATTCCCTCTATATATCCCCGTTTACCGGGCTTCCATGCTTTGTACACATACTCCACCTGTAATGGCTCCGCAAACCTTCTCACACGCTGTTCGTCGTTATTGGAAATCAGACAGACCCCGTAGCCTAATTCCTTTATCCGGTTAACAAAAGCCTTTGCCGCATCATCCACGGGCTCATCATGGGGAACCAGCGTATTGTCAATATCAAATAAAATTCCCCGGTAGCCCTGCCGGTAATATGCTTCAACCGGTATATCTTCCTTTTTATTAAAATACTTTTTGGGATAAAATAGCATAGCAATTAAATTATAGGCCATATTTTACCCTCGATTCTCTGAGTGATGCTCTGGCATCTTTTACCCTCCCTGCCTCTATCTGCTTTTCAGATATCTCGATGTCATGGTACATGGCAATCTTATGCATCGTATTCTCATATATCTCCATGCTCATAATTACCATATCTCCGTATCCATTTTTGGTTACATAAATCGGTTCTTCTGCTTTATGACACATATCTGAAATTTCCGATGTATTCTTCAAATCTTTAATAGGAATAATTTGTGGCATAATATCGCTCTCCTTTCAATGGGGTGATTATACCGTGATAACTAAGTTCGGCTTTGCCTCACTAAGATCTCAGGCATATATTCTCACTAAACTCCTGCTCCGCACTCGTTAAATGTTCATATTATACCATAATTATGGTATAATATGAAGTGGTTTATTCATGAAATCTATTTTTACTTTCTTATTTTATCTAAGGGCAAAAGAACATATGAGAACTCAAAAATGGTCCACCGGACCATTTTCTCATATGCTTGGCAACATAAAAAACGGTGTGAGGTTTTACCCTCACACCGTATCTTTTTAAATATGATATTTCGTCCGGTCGGAGATATCTCTAATTACACTGTTTTCCACTGTACCCTTCATGGTCAAATCCCATAGCTTTGGTATCAGATTAACCTTAATCCTCTGATATGAGGTCTTTCCATTGGTATCTGTAGCCTGGATTACAATATATGTATAATATCCACCATATACCTGGAAGTATTCCGGCTTCAATTGCAAATTCTTGTATCCATTTACATTGCCGTCTTCTGCATCATCCTTGTATTCCCTCAACTTCGCCAGTTCCTTGGAAGCCAGCTTCTTGCTGTCCTTCGACTTCGTATTATACTGGGAAATCAGAACATGTTTTGCACTATTTGGTACATAGGAATTACTGTATGATACATTTCCGTCTTCATCCTCAATACCATAATCTAAATCATAGAATACATAAACCTCTCCTAAATCTGCCTTAGAGTCTACACGGACTTTGAAATCAAATTCTGGTGTCTCTTCATTATCATCCACATTGTAGTAATAATTTCCTTCACCGTCTACATTTAATTTCTCATTCTTATTCTGTGTAACCTCTGCACCATTTGTATCTTTTCTATGTACGCTAATCTTTGGTTTTATATTTGCATTCCGCACACTATTAACAATAATGTTAATAAATAACCGCCGCTCATCATTGTTATCACGCTTTGGACCGGTTACAATACTATGACCGGCACCGCAGTAGAACAGATTTCCCTTACTGTACAAATAGTAACTATTCATACCATCATGCGGGGTTGCTGCAAAATAAGACGCACCACTCTTTGTGGTTCCTGTTCCTGCAGACAAGGTATACCATACGGCTACATCCTTATCCTCCATATCCAGCGCAAAGGTCTGGGCATGGGTGGTCGATATCTTTAACTCCGAACTGATTAAGTACGGATAGGTTGTAACAATACCCTTATTCACCTGGGAAGCTCCATTCGGTCCTTCCCCGTTTCCTTTCAGCTCATAACCCATATCCCATTGAATACCATTTGCATCATAATCAACATATTTATATGGACTTGAATTCTGTTTAGTTGTAACCAATACATATGGGTCTGTCATTCCAACCGGAGAGTTGTAACCAAAGCTTGCCCACTCACCCTTTCTATTTGCGTTACCTAATCCATCTTTCAGCATTTCCTCATTCCACTGTACATAATTATCGGTAACCGCACGTTCTGTGAAGAAGTACAGGCTAGAATCCGCTGTTGTAAAATGCCGATACCGAAGCGATGTACTGCTGATGTTATTTATACTAAGCGATGATATCTGCGGCAGTTCAAAGGTTGCCACACCATCGCTATCCGTGCTCCTGGTATATACTGCTACATTATGTACAATGGTTACACTGTGCCCGGCTTTTAAGTTATCCGGAGTCCCCGCCGGAAATGCCAGCTGTACCTTCACGGTTAGCTTCTCTGTTAAATCGTTATGTACCGTACCCGTACTCGTTTCTGTAATACTGCCGGTACCGCTGCTGCCAGAATCCACCACAGAAACGGTATAGTTTTTGTCCTGATTACTTAGCACAACGGTGGTATCATCTGAAAATGCCTTTGTGGTCTTTGCCGGTGTTGTAACCTCTTCTGCCTGCGGAATCGTCAGCGTAACGAGTCCATGATTAAGCTTTCCGGTAGCAACCTGTTCATCCACATTCTGCCAATTATTCACCTTCACCCTACGATACACAATAACACTTGTTCCATCTGGGATATCAAAATAATTGTTGTTATAATCAAGCCCCTCCAACGATAGGTTAACCGTGGTAGAATCTCCAGCTGCTGCAGGCTGCATATTAACCTCCGGATCTTTAGCTTGCTTTAGCCAAGTGCCAGGTCTTAAATAGCCGATTATGTGAATATCCTGCGGATTGTTTGCGGTAATAGTAAACGTAGTAAGGTCAAATTGATTATCTCCAATAACCTTTACAACATAATTTGCATCCACTGCCTCCGTTACGGCCTCCGTATACTCAAAGGAAGGCACACGGATTGTATCCGTCAGTTCTGTAGCAGATGCCTCATCGTCTCCACCATTGCTCCCTACGGTACCAGTAACATGGAACCGGTCCATACCAAAGACTTCACGCAGATTCTTTGTGATATTCATAGCACCTGCTTTTTCATACTTGGTAGTGCTGTCATGGGTATTCAGCATGCTGCCACCACGTTTCACATAGTCTGCAACCATCTGACAGGCATCCTCATTCATATCCTCGCCACCAAAGTCCTCTGCAAATCCAAGTACAACCAGACTGTAATTCATTGCCATCCACTTATCTGCGGTATAGGAAAGACGACGGTATTTTCTGTATTCCTGCTTTGCCTTTACCACCTTATCCTTATACTTGATATAAGTGTTATATAAAGTCTTATAGGTAAAGAAATTAGAATTTGTATTAAAGTTATCTCCTGCATTATAGTACCATACCTTATAATACTCGCCTGCCTCAGCAAATTCCTTGAAATGGTCTGACATTTTTATACCGGACTTACCATGCATTGCAATGAGCTCCGCCTTTAGCGCTTCCTCTGCTGCAATATAATTCGGATCCTGTTCTGCCGCCTCTAATTCACCAAGCTTTTGCTGCATTAACAGCTTATTTGCCTCAATCTCTTCATCCGTCTGCTTCTGAACCTGTGCAACCAAATCCTCAAATTCATCTGCATACATAATATCAACATCAATATTGTAGTCACCGTTCTCACCAATCAGAGAATCTGCAAGATTAGACTCCCAGTCCTCATCCTGTTTTACAGAATCAAATTTGACAATACCAAACTTGTGCTCATGGAGACCCATATCAATTCCCTGATACTCACTCACTGTACTGATTGTATTTCGTCCAACGGTACCGTTATTCAGAATATTGTATTTTGCACGGTACATATTTAACTGGCATTCCGTACACAGATAAAGGGAATGTCCGTCATTCTCCATTGTTTGACATGCAACATTATTCTTAATTGCCGTCTCATATGTATTTTTCACAGATTGGGTTCTTGGCATGATTTGAAGGATTTCAACCTCCTTCTTCTCTGCATCCTCATCTCTTTCATAATATGCATAACCGGTAACCGAAGAAACCAGACCGGTATCTACATCCTTGGCAACCACCTTCCAGCTTATTATTCCATAGAAGTCTTCATCTATATCATTGTACTGTAGCGTTACCGTAGACGGTATCACATTGCCATCTGCATCTGTCTTTTCACTATAAGTATATTCCTTTGTCTGTGCACACTCACCAGAACCGGAAATCGCACCCTCTGAAAATACACCATTGCCATCTACATCAATATAAAGTGATAACTCAAACTTGTTGCCATTTGATTCTGTTGCCGGCTTTGCATATGCAGTAATCTTAAATCCATCCTCCAAACTATTGTAAGAATTTGGATTGCCCTCAGAATACTCCTTCGGTGAGCTTGTTACCGTTAAGGACGGACGAACCGCCGAAGAATTGATAACGGCGACAATACGGTCATTAATCTTTGTGTCAAATACCGTAAGTGCAGAACCTAAAGTATTACCATATTTCCGATCTGCATTACCTTCTTCTAAGGTCACTTCATTATTGACAGTATCCAATCCCCAGACAACATTGCTGCCACCCTTTGAATCACAAATGTAGTCCAACAGCTTATACATCCAGGAATCCGGGTCGATTTTCCGCAAAGCCAACTGCTCCAGGCGGCTTCCCTCTTTTTCCTTGGACTCCTCAAAGGCTTCTTTCACCCGCTGTTCTACAATCACTGGCATGCCCTTGCTGACATACTCCTTCAGTTCCTCATATTTGATATTGTTAATATCATTTCCGTTATACTCGGTAACCGTAGTCTGTTTCTTACCACCAATATAAATCGTGCCATATGCATCCGCTGTTGTCTGACCCGGCGTATTACTCACCTTTTCAGTCATGTTCCCATTATAAGTAGGGGCGGTCCTAAGCGTAACTAACTGACCGGTATGGGTAAACATGTCAAAGGAGGTCAGTACCTCCAATGCCGGCTCACCGGTTATCCATCCTAAAAGCTTCTTATCCATACCCGGCGTCAGTGCACTTGTATCCCCACCGATATACACCAAATCATAGGTTTCCAATACCACATCCTTTTTGGAAATAAACTCACTGGTGGACATCTGGTCAACCTGAATCTGGTTATAGGACAATCCGGTAGCATAGGCTATCTTTGCCCGGGACAAATCAAAATCATAATACTCTGTACCGTCTTCCACCTCATCCTTTGTCACACCGAACATTACCTCAGCCGGACTTGTATAATAATCACTCCGACTCTCTGCCAGCTGGGTATCAAGCGGATAACACGGCTGCAGTTCCAGAACCCGGAACACCTTACCATTGGAACCATTGGTTCCGCTTCCCCGGTAATCCCCGGCATTAATGATATCTGCAATTGTCTTTGCACCATCTGTTCCAGCTTCTCCTGCATTATTCAGTGAAGTAAAGAAACCATAGGATGTAGAAAGTACATGGGAATATTTGGACACTCCCTTGTTGCTTATCAGCAGTTCCATTAACTTTAAGTAATTATTGGATGGTGTATCCGGAGTGTCACCGGAACCACCAGAGCCGCTGCTCCGATAATCATATAGAATGTATTTACCGCTTTCCGATAATGTCTTTAACGCTGCATAAACAGAAGCATCCACTGTCTCATTCATTATGTTGTTTTCCAAAAGAACAAAATCGTAACCTGCCACCTCATCTGCTGTCAGATTATTCGGTGTCCGGAAGGTATATTCCCATTTATTCGGTTTGCCATTTCCATAATATGCTGTGGAAATCAATGTGCTCTCATTCCCTGAGCTCATCTTATCATACATGGAGCCAGCCTCATTCTGATTTGAAGTAACCACCAGCACCTTACCGTTAGCAGTATTCAGATTTGTATTATATTTTACATAGTAAGAACCATTTCTCTTAAAGAAATCCTCTGCACTGACACCCTGTTCCCAGGCAAAGGTCTTAAAACGGATATGGTTATTGGAAATAACATTAATCAAATCACTATACTTCGTACTCCCTGTAATAGTTCCGCCGTTATTCTTCGTAACATAATCCATGATAACCGGTTTGTTCTTTCCCAAAGAATATGTATGAAGATAATTATATATATCTTCACTCATATTTCCATCATACGCCGTATAACTAGGGCTGCTGATATAAATTAAATCTGCATTGTCCAATATCTCACGGATAGAAGATGCTTCCCCTGTAATATTAGAGTTGATATTCTCATCCAGACTTGTGCCGCCTGTAACCTTAATGGTGTCTAATTTAATTTTACCACTCTTCATGACACCCTTTGGGTCTGTATCACTGTTGGCATCCACAACGTATTTCTTAAAAGAACCGCTTGTTATATAACTGCCCAAATCAGAAGCGGATGCAGAAGACGGAATAATTTCAACAATATTATAGTTCTCCGCACCTGTACTCTTATTAGAATTCTGAATAATCAAGTCAATATTACTTGTGTAATCGGCTTCAATCGTTGCTCCCCGCCTTGTCAAATCAGAACTTATCTTATCACTTTTTCCGGAAGTAGCAATAGAATAAGAAATTATAGAGGCTGATATAATCGCAACTGCCAAAAATGATACCATTGCAATAATTTTTTTCTTTGACATTTTTCTTCTCCCTTTCTTCCTTAATTCTATTACGGTGTTGCTCCACCGCCGCTGCTACCTGAACCTGCTTTTTTATAAGTATTCTGTGGCCGCACCGTTAATACCTGCGAGTTTCTAAAATTAATCGTATCTGCCGAATTGAATTTATAACCATTTATCTCGAATAATACATCTGCCAATAAAGCGTTTCCCTCTGCATCTGCCGACAGGTAAAAATCCGTTAGGTTCTTTGTCAGACGCCCGGTGTCACCGGATAATCTATCTACATTGTATTTTGCCGCATTGAACCTTTCTGTTGTATCCTTGCCTAAGTCAGTATCCTCCGATGAACGGTACATATATATACTGCCACCATCCGTAGTGTATTTAAAACGGTAAATCACATTACACAGGTTTTCATAATCGGTTCCGTCTGGATTTGTCCCGGAAACCGTATATTCTGCATAGATATATGCCGGCTGTATATACACATATGTTTCCGTTCCGCCTACCTCCTGTTTTAACACCCGGAAAGAACGAACATCAACAGGAGGTGATTCCAAATCCCCGGGTAAGGGATAGAATGTATCCTTCTTTTCTCCCAGCAGCTGATATGTATCCATATCAATGATGACCTTCCGCTCATCCGTCGCTGTAGCCGGTTTCACATAGTTCCCATAGTTATCCGACACCAGTCGAAAATCAATCTTCCCTTTTTTATCCGTGGTCAGGGTATCGATTGCCGTTGGGCTAAGAGATTCTGTCCGGCTTCCACTTGTCTTCTCCAACAGATATGTACTGTCATCGGAAGGACTCACACAAATATAATTCGCCTGCATCAGGCTGTCAGCCAAATTTGTCATAACCTCGTTGGCTTCTTCCTGAACCTTCAGATTCTGCTTGGTCTTCTTCTCTGCTGCCGATGTTGAACTCATAAACTGGGTAACCATCAACATGATAATCGAGAGCAATGCCATACTGATTAAAAGCTCAACAAGCGTGAAGCCTCTGTTTTTATTCATTTGTTCCTGCACTGGCTCCACCTCCCTACTTCACATAATGGTTGCCCGTATCCGCATCCAGATATACCGTAGCCACCACATTGCCATCATACACAATCTCATAGGTACCTGCCCCGTAACGGACTGAACCGTTTGATTTGTTAAATTCTATTATCATATTTTTTGAAGTGTCCAGACCTGTAATACTGCAGCTTTTCTTATCTGTAGATGTATAATTTATCGTAATAATATTGGGCAACGTTGCCTCAACGGTATCCGCCGTCTTCTCCACAAATGTTGTTCCGTTGTCGTAGCCAAGTATCAGGGAATAAGAACCTGCTCTGGCAAAGGTTCCATCCGCAAAGGTAACAGCACTGTCATTATACTGTATTTTCATACACAATGGCGATTTCTTCGGATCTGTTGCAGACTTCTTCGCCTCTGACAACGCCCTTGTCTTCACCAGCAGACTTCCTATCTGATTACTCAGAGTGGTCGCTGCAGAATTGCACTTTGCCTGTTTGATAATTCCAATTGTCACAAAGGACATCCCTGATATTATTACTATAATCGCTATAACTATAATCATTTCAATTAAGGTGTATCCATGATTTTTCTTCATACCATCCATCACCACCTAATCTACATTCTTCTTCCAGTTGCGGAAGGAAAGAATATCCTCAAACTGGACAGCGCTTATACTCTTCATAGATTCAATTGGTGTATCACCAGATTCATCCGGAGCAACATACTGGGATTCAAACAAGCGGAACATATCACACACAAAACCAAAATTCTTATTCTTGCTGCTCGCCCCTCTGGAAGCATCACACTCACGGAGAACCGTCTTAACAACCTCTTCATTGGCAAGGAAGCTCATTGTGTTTTTACCGTTAATTTTATCAAAATTATCAACGATAATCTTACCACCTGTTACGATTAAGCCCTCAAATTCATTTACATCATCTGTGAAGGTCACATCACCCTTTGCAATGACAATACCTCGTACTTTTCCGCCTTTAAAGGATGTCGTATAGGTTCCGCTATCTGAGCCAATTTTAAAGGTCTGTGCTCCAATTTCCACATCTCCATCTGAAATCCATACACCATAACCGCATTCCAGTGCACAGTATTTGCTGTTTGCAGAATTCACAAGACTATAATCAAAATAATGATTAATCGGTGTAATCACTTCCTCCTTCAAGGTATGAGCCTCTGTCACAAAATCACCACTTGTACTGGAATTTGTAAGCAGCCATTTCATTTCTTTGTACTGATCCTGTAATTTTGATGAAACATTAGCTGCCAATACCGTGCCTGAGCCTCCGGTACCTAACTCCGGAGTAACATTATTACCTTCCTGAATTGCAGCGTTAATATTTGCAACTGCCTGAAGCAGTGGCTCTCTGTTATGACTGCTTGCAACAATAGTAAAAGTATCATCCACCTTTGTTGTAATTGCAGAATTGGTGTATATATTTTTATATGCATCCGCTTCTGTCTCTTCACTCACCTTCAGCATCTCAACCTGGAAATAATCATAATCCGTAATATTCACCAGTCCGTATGCCTCACCGGTTGTCATTCCATCTTCTTCCGTCTTCGTAGATTCATCAAAGAGTGCAGCATAATCTGCAATAAACTCATTCATAACGTCACTGTTTTTTAAGTCTGATTTTGAAAAATCCAGGAAGTAATATGATTTACCGGAAATAACAGTCTTAATAACCGGTATCCTGTTAAAGTTAGACCAAATGCCCTTATACGCATCAATCTGCCGCAAGCGCTCCGGCATGCTCAAGTAAAGTCCATCCTCCTCATCATGTACCGCCCAGCTAGGAATATACGCAAGCTGGTTACTCTTGATAGAAATTGCTTCACCGGTACGATAATCCTGTATTGCCGTTGCTGCCTTATTATCATCCGTCGTATAATAATCGGTTGCTTCACCGTTATTTGTGCTGGTTGTCGGATAGGAATAGTTTTTGTTCTTTACCTCGTCGGTCATTGCCTGTGTCACTTCACCATTTTTAACCGTATAGCTCACCGTCTCTGTAGTTTTTGATTCCTTTATATCTTTTGATACCTCAATATAGGACTGTCCTGCTACATACAATGCACTGACCAGTGAGAAATCCAGTGTGGTATTCTCACCATTTAGAATAATTGCACTACTATTATAATGTGCCTGACCTTCTATTCCCTGTCCGTCTGTAATACCATCAACTGTATCCTTGGTAAATTTACGCATTCCCTTCTGAATAGAAGCATCGGTGTATGTACGGTTGTCTGTGGATGCATAATTATATCCGTAATATTGACCATTTAACAACACACTGGAGGAATTCGCATTTACCTCTAAATCATCATATACATATGCCCGGGCCTTCATATTAAGAGAAGCACCCTTCAATCTTGTTCCCTCTGTATTCTGCTTTAAGGCATAGCCATCCAGAACAATTCCATCCACCCAGATATCTGCATAATCTACTGAGGAATTGGCTATATTGGAAATCGTGATATCTGCACAATTCAGTGCGGCAATCGTACCGGGAACGATAATCCGGTCAGACGCCATCACCACAGTTGCGCCATCCACATACAGACCGGAATACATGCTCTTTGTAGTGAGACCATTACAGTTTTGCAGTTCATCATCCTTATAAGAAGTAACCTTCTGAATCTGTTCCTTTTCAACCGTTGTCCCCACATCATTTACAGTCTTAAGCTCGCCCGGGTCTTCATTATAGCTCTTATTGTAAAAATCAGAGGCTGCATATACATTACCGGTAATGTTTACCTTATTACCCAGAGCAGACTTGCCTTCTTTTCCGGTAATTTCAATTCCCATATCACTAATCATGGAAAAGCCATACAAATCGCTCAAATCCGAAGAAATATTATTAAAGTTAACATCAAACTCCGGTTTTCCGATTACCAAATCCGTTGTAATGGACTGAATAAAGGTATCGGCTGCACCAACAGTCTTTCCATTTGCTTCCGAATCCTTTCTTGACCGGGCATTTACGGTACTGTATTTTGCTTCCCGCTTTAACACAAGATTGCAGACCGTTACATCATCCGTATTTTTAAGAACATTGCCGACGGAGAGCTGGACACCCTCCTGCCCATCTGTTGTAGAATCATCATAAGGATAACTCAGAAACTCTTCAAGGCGTGCCTTGACATTTGCTGAATTATTATATCTGGTATCTTTTTTTACCAGAGTCATATAGGTTTCCTTCATTATTTTATTGGCCTGGTCATTATCCATTGTAACATAGGACTTTGTCGCCGTATCATAATAAACCATAACCTCCAGCGTCTCATCATACGCCTGATTCAGCAGCTGCATGGAATCTCCACCAACGCCGGCATAAATCTCATCCATCGCCTGTTCCAGATAATAAAAATTATCTCTGGCATTAATATCATATGCCTTTAAGCGATAACACAATGCCACAGCAACCAGAATCGCCGCCACTAGAACCGCAAGGAAAGAAACGGTTGCAACAACCATTATGAAACTATTACCTTGATTTTTTTGCTTTCTCTTCTTTCTCTTCATCAAGTCTCATTGCCTCCCTTCGTTCCCTGAAGTATCGGTAGGTCTACGCTAGTGTCAATTGGACCCTCAGATTCCTCCTTAAGCCATATCTTTACCTGATAAAGGCTTCTGTTCTCCTCTGTCGCCGCATTTAGAGGGGCAACCTCCGCATCTCCGCTAACTCCGGAAACCAATGGTATAATACCCATCTTTGCGCCCGCCACCCCTTCATTCAACTTATCTTTGAACAAATTCAGCTTGCTGTCCACTGCCGGATTCACACCATTGTTTCTCTCATCCTCTGTTATTGCTGAATTTAATTTATACCAGAAATTACCAATAGCCGATTTTTCATTGCGCTTCGGATTACCCACTCCGTCTTCATTATCTCCAATATTATGATAGACATGAATGTTGCTTAAATCTGTTGTTCCCTTCTGGGCAGCTACCATATGGATTTTCACATTTTCCCTTTCACCGCCATTGAATGTAGTTTCGTTATAGAGAATCTTTCCTTCCTCCTCCGCCCCCAGCATACCGGAATTTATAATATTATCGGAATATTGTTTTGCAATCTCTACCAAAAAAATATTGACATCTGTTGTATCCTCCAGCCCACTGGTATCCACCATAATATAATCATCCGAAGAATAATCCGTATTATAGTAGCATGGATTGTACATCAGATAAATGTTAGGCAATTCCTTATCAAAGGTCTTTGCATAGGGAACATATTGGATATAATTATCTGTCCCCAGCATTCTATTGTCATCTATATAATCCAGCAGGCATTTAACCGTATATCCCTTTGTCTCGCTCCCGGATACCTCAATTGTTGTCAGCCGGGAAGCGGTGTCGCCTGCAAACAGGTCAACACCGGTACCCTCAATCTGCTGACGGTATCCCGTTTCATCCGTTTCCTTTAACACCTGAAGCTTTTTTGTCTTAAAAGATTTGGCTGCTGCTGTATCATAATTCAAGATTGTTCCATCAATTAATGCAACCTTATTATAATCAATATCCTCAACTACACCTAACGCTAAATTATTCGGGTCCAGGAAATTAACATCATTCACCTTTTTATCCACGTAATACCCATTATCCACTTCCACTCTATATGCATAGCTTGTTTTCTGGGTACCTATCTGGGTTTTTCCAGTGATGGCAAATTCTGTCTGCTTAACAACCTCCGTACTTCCTGTCACCGGATGATTTGTAATCACGGGAGTCTCTGCTGTAAAGGTTCCCGTGGTTGTACCATGCTTAACATAATATTCTTCATCCTGAATATCATCAATCGGTACGGATTTAATGTGTTCCATTAAATTCTCTGCAAACTCGTTACGGTACTGCAATTCCTTGGAAGCCGTAGAAGCCTTAAGTGATGATATAATTCCCGAAACTATGGGCATCATCAATAATACAAAGATTGCAAGCGATATTAAAATTTCAACCATACTAAAACCAGTATTTTTTTTCTTTATCATGGAACAATCACTCCAATCTATTTATATACCTTAACTGAACCTGACTTACTTGCAATATTTACACGAGGCGATACACTGTCATCTCCACTTACCTTTACATAAACCGGAAGGCTTGTCGTATTGCGGATAGTCACCCGGAGTCCAACTTCATCATCCTCATTCTTTCTCGCAGAAGACTGCAGTAAGAGCTTAATGTCCTCAGCAGAGGTCACCTCAGCCTCATAAGAGGTGGAATCGTCAAGAGTATATTTACAATAATTCTTTCCATCCTTCTCATAAAAATCAAAGGTCAGGGTAGACACACTGTTATCTGCATTTGAAATGATGCTTGCCTCTTTACCTGCACCATTCTGTCCCACAATCTTCGCAGAAACATCACTGGTTGCAGAATTTAACATAGCATAGAAATCATAATTATTCTCCAATGCTGCACCATCATTCTCATTATATTTATTCAAGCTGTTATCCGCACTGCCAGAGCTTCCAGCCTGAACATCCGTATCAAAGATATTATCCACACCAATCTCTACTTCATTCAAGTCAATCTGACGCTCCGGTCTTTCTGAACTCTCAACAGAATAACAATAAAGATCCAATGCTCCAGTATATACATTATTTTCTGCATCAAAATCTACTTCCAGAGTATTGATTGTCATACGATCCTGATATCCGGCAACATAATTCATAACATCCTTCAAGGAATCATAACTGCCATAAAAGTCAATTGGAAATGCGGCACGGAAACACTTATATGCGGCATCATCCCCTGTAATGGTATCCTCTGTCAAAGCGCTTCCTGTTGCTGCCTCGG
>URMF01000023.1 GCA_900548855.1 uncultured Eubacteriales bacterium | reverse complement strand
AACCCTCGCGCCGCTATTAACGACCTGCACCCTTTCCAGGGGTGTCCCTTCAGCCTCTTGGGTACTTCTCCAAACTAAGCCGAAATAAATAACTTTATTTAATTGCGAACACTTACATGTCCGACGGAGAAGGTATCTCCAGCGGAGAGGGTGGGATTCGAACCCACGCGCCCTTGCGGACAAACGGTTTTCAAGACCGCCTCGTTATGACCACTTCGATACCTCTCCGTGCTTTCTGACTTCTTTCTTTCCGTCAGCGACATTGACTATATTAACACTAACTTTTACCTGTGTCAACAACTTTTTTCTAAATTTTCCAAAAAAATTTGAGCCACTAATAAATCCTCTGGTGTTGTAATTTTAATGTTGCGATAATCACCCAAAATCACCTTTGTTTTTTGCCCTAAATAGCGTTCCAGAACCATGGTATCATCTGTAATATCCGTATCTCGCGACTGTTCCATTTTCCAATAAGCTTTCACTATATCATCATAACAAAAACTCTGGGGCGTCTGAATCTGCCACAAAGTATCACGCATCGGTGTATCAATTCCTATGTTTTCACAATCTACCACTTTGATTGTATCCTTCACCGGAACACCTATTGTACATGCATTGAACCGCCTCACTGCTGCTATAGAGTGTTCTATCATTTCCACGGTCATACAGGGTCTGGCTGCATCATGAATCAAAACATACTCTGTCCCTTTGGCAGCCATCAGCCCATTTTTAACAGACCAATACCGTTCTGCTCCGCCTTCTATCACAGCCTTCACTTTATTAATATGATACTTTTTTATAATAGTATTCTCACAGTATGCAATATCATCTTTACTTGTAACTAAAATAATATCATCAACACTACTATCCTGAAATGCTTTTAAAGAATAGTACAGAACAGGCTTCCCACACAAATCTAAAAACTGCTTCGGAATATCTGAATGCATCCGGTTTCCCTTTCCTGCCGCCAAAATAATAGCTGTGACTTTTCCCATCCTCTATTTCCCCTTTACCATTCTTATCCAAATATGTAAATCCATTTTATAACAACCGCATTACTGTCTTTGTCCAATTTTCAAATTCGGCACTGCATTTAAATCCAAGCCGTGGCGAACCCCATTTTGAAAGGCATAATATCCCGCCACGCCAATCATTGCTGCATTGTCTGTACAAAAAACAGGAGACGGATGATAAAAATGAATTCCTTCCCTATCACAGGCTTGCTGCAAGCTTTCCCGCAAAGATGAGTTGGATGCCACCCCACCTGCAATAGCGAGCTTATCCATACCCATTTCTTTCACTGCAGAAATTGCATGGTTCGTCAAAACATCAATAACTGCATATTGAAAAGATGCGGCTACATCGGCCGGATTCACTTCAATCTGCTTCATTTCACACTGATTTAAATAATTTAACACAGATGATTTCAAGCCGCTAAAGCTGAAATCAAAGGCATTGTCTTCTACCTTAGCTCTCGGAAATGCAATAGCCTCTTTGTTTCCCTCTCTTGCAAGCTTATCAATTTTCGGTCCCCCAGGATACCCGAGACCTATCGCTCTTGCCACTTTGTCAAAAGCTTCACCTGCCGCATCATCCCTTGTTTTTCCTATAATTTCAAATTTTTCATAGTCCAGTATTTTTACAAGATGGGTATGACCGCCTGACACTACCAGACACATAAACGGCGGCTCTAAATCTGGATTTTCTATATAATTTGCTGCTATATGACCCTCAATATGATGTACCCCAACCAAAGGCTTGTTGGCAGCATATGCAATGGCTTTCGCCTCTGCTACTCCTACAAGAAGTGCTCCCACAAGACCCGGTCCATAGGTTACTGCAATAGCATCCACATCTTTCAGTTCCATAGAAGCTTTTGAAAGTGCTTCTTTTATAACCTGGTTTATCTTCTCAATATGTTTTCTTGAAGCAATTTCCGGAACCACGCCGCCATATAATTTATGTAGTTCAATCTGAGAAAAAATGATATTTGAGCATACTTCTCTGCCATTTTTAATAACGGCTGCTGCCGTCTCATCACAGGAAGATTCAATTCCTAAAATATAGATATCCTTTTTCATTAATCTGTATCTCCTTTATCCGCAGATGAAGAATTATCGGTCCTTTGCCATCCGAGTATTTTCCATTTGCCCTCAGAATCTTTTCTTAATATGTACTCCTCATCCACAGAAGTAGATGCGGAACTGACTTTAATAACAAGAGAAGCTCTTATTTTTGCATATTCTATATCATCCTCTGTGTTATACTGCACCTGGCTGCCCTCTGCCAGTGAAAAGCTGACAAATTTCTGCTTGTTCTCCTTATATAACTGCATCTCATCCTTTAGCCCTTGTAATTGTTTATCTTCTGTATTAATTTCCAATAAATTTTCATCAAAGAGTTGGCGAATCTGCCTATTAACTGTAAACAACTCGTCTTCCGTAAATTTATCATTGTAGGTATTTTTTAAATAATTAAGATGAAGCTTTACCGTTTCCCGAACTGTCTTTGGATAGTTATTCACAAAATCATACTCCAAAAGCTGCTGGACCTCTGAACTTTCATCAACTTTCTTTCTGTTGCTGGCATTATTATTCAGATAAGTATAATAAATCAGCCCCACTATTACAAGCAGCAGTACTATGGTGGTAAACCCTCTCGTTCCTATTTTTTTCATAGACCTTCCTCCTTAAACAATAGCGTTGTCGTTCTTCTGTCCTTTGCCACAACCGTATTAGGGAAAATTTTTCTGACCTTTTCTTCATATTCCTGAGGACGCACAAGGGACGGAGAGTAATGGGTAAGCCACATTTCCTTTACATCTGCATCTTTTGCCATCTCTGCCGCCTCATAAAATGTCATATGCTTATATTCCTTTGCCTTTTGCTCTTTATCAAGCTCACCATACATTCCTTCGCATATGAACAAATCGGAGTTTTTTGCATTTTTCACAATGCTTTTTGTCGGTCGGGAATCCGTACAATAAGTTAGTTTAATTCCCTTTCTTGCACTGCCTAAAACCATATCCGGAGAAATAATCTTTCCTTCCTGCTCTATCGTTTCTCCCTTTTGCAGGCGGCTCCAAAATGGCACAGGAATCTGTAATTCCTTCGCCCTGTTTACATCAAAACGCCCTGCTCGGTCAAGTTCTAAACTATATCCATAGCAGGTAATGTTATGATTTACTTTAAAGGCATTAATTCGAAGGCCATTAAACGTAAAGCTTTCTTCTTCCTTTTCCAATTCAATAAAATGAATCGGAAAAGGAAGCTCCGGAGCAATCATTCTCAAAGCATTCACAATTTTCTCCAGTCTTTTCGGTCCTATCATTGTTATCGGTTCTGTCCGGTCAGCATTACCCAAAGTAAGCAGCAGCCCCGGAAGTCCGCTTATGTGATCAGCATGAAAATGCGTAAAACAAATCACATCGATAGGTTTTACACTCCACCCCTGTTGTTTAATCGAAACCTGTGTACCTTCACCACAATCTATCAGGACATTCATTCCATTATAACGCACCATCAATGATGTCAATGCACGATATGGTAACGGCATCATTCCGCCAGTACCCAGTAAGCATACGTCTATCATTAAATTCCCTCTTTCTAATCTGCTTCAGACATGGATACCGGCTTCTATTTACTCTCCCCTTATATCCATATTAAAGCATTTCTATTGTTTCCCTAAATTTCGCAGGAATTACAAACTGTTCGGTCATTGCTTCCACACATTCCTCACACAAAATAAATTCCTGTGTCCTGCCATCCTTTTTTGAAAAATATCCCCAGGATTTGCAAACGTGTAAATAATCTTCCTTTGCAATTCCATTTTCTACCCGTAATTGTCTACCACATTTGTTACAAACTAAATATTCCATATTAGCCTCCATACTTTTTCCATCCCAAGTTAAAAATATTATAACCGTTCATTTCTTACAAACAGCCTAATCTATATTCTCTATGGTAGCTTAATTCGTTTATAAAATCCAGTGGTAATAATTGTTCATTTACAGCCCTGTTACGGAACCTTCCGCTCTACACTAACAGCTTCTCCATAATAATCGCATCCTCTACAGGATTTTTATAATAATTTCTGCGTTGAGAAAACTCGATAAATCCAAATTTGCTATATAAATCTATAGCGGCACGGTTACTCTGGCGTACCTCCAAAAGCAGCCGCCGGGCTCCATGCCTGACAGCTTCCTGTATCATCCATTCCAGCAGCATTTTACCAATTCCCATTCTGTGAAAAGCGGGATGAATTGCAATATTTAGCAGCTCTGCTTCATCTACAATTACCATGATACCTGCAAAGCCTACAATCTGACTATCCCTTGTACTATATGCCACATAAAATATATTATTGTCATAATGTAAAACATCCCGGATACTCTCTAATGACCAGTGTTCCGGAAGAGTTTTTCTGGCAATTTCCTCAACAGCTTCACAGTACTCACTTTGCAATGGCAATAGTTCTATTTTATCCATTCTTTTCCTCTTTATTTTTCTCCAGACGTTCTCTTTCTGCCTGGGATAAACGCAGATACTCCGGTTCAAAGGTATCTGCATCCTCATACAGTCCCTGCTTCCAGTATTCTATTGCACGTACTGCAACCGCTGCTGCACGTTGTTTATTTACATGAGCTGGCGCAAAGGTATAGGGTATCTGTATCTTTGTCTCAATAATCTCCCTATATACAGGAACTCCATCTCCCAGAAATACAACCTCTTCCCCAATCAGATTAAGGGCATTGATTATCTCTTCGATGCTAACAGCTACCTGAGCTTTTACTACCTCCATCCCCCCCTGCCGGAAACGGTAGATTCCAGTATACACCTGGTTTCTTCTTGCATCCATCAGGGGACAGACTAAAGCACTGCTGCCATAGAGATTTGCTGCCAGACCCTCTACTGTTGGAATCCCAATTACCGGTTTTTTAAGTGCAAACCCTAAACCCTTAACTGTGGCAGCTCCAATCCGTAAACCAGTAAAAGAACCCGGACCCTTTGCCACCGCAATCGCATCTATACTATTTAAATCTGTATCCGTCATTTTCACTATCTCATCAAGCATAGGAAGCAAAGTCTGTGAATGCGTCTTTTTGTAATTTACAGTATACTCTGCAATCAGATTATCATCTTCAACAATAGCCACAGATGCCACCAAACCCGAACTATCTACTGCTAATATTTTCATCCTTTATCCCTTCTATTTCCATCCACTATCTGTATTCCATTACAATATGTCTATAGTCAAATCCTTTTTGTATATCTTTCTCAATTACAATATTTATATAATGCTCCGGTAATATATCGGATATTATATCCGCCCATTCAATCAGACAGACGCCCTCTCCATATACCATATCCGAAAACCCTACCTCTTCCATCTCTTCTGAATCTTCAATTCGGTAGACATCAAAATGATAAAACGGAAGTCTGCCCTCTTCATACACCTGTACAATGGTAAAAGTAGGGCTGCTAACAATTTCTTCTATTCCAAGCCCCTTTGCAAAGCCCTGGGAAAATAATGTCTTTCCCACTCCCAAATCACCAATCAGGCAGACCACATCTCCTGCACAGGCTTGTTCACCAAGCTTCCTCGCAATATCATAGGTATCTTTTGTGCTTAAACTATCATATTCCATATCCGTCTCCATTCTGTTCCTTTATGCTGTCTGCCAGCGGCTCTTGTTCAGATACACTATTCCACCAATCTGTCCACATTTTTTTTTATCTTTCCGGACAGCCGCACTCCTGTTCCTTTCGTATATTTCAACATGATTGCCTCGGCTTTTTCACAATCCTGCCCAAGGGCTTTTCTAGGGAAAATAAAGGCATGTATCTTACTGCTATATATCAGATATTGGGATTTAGTTGCTACAATTTTCATGAGGTTCTCCCATGCAATTGTCTGCTGCTCCTCTCCCTGTGACACTGTGATTCCTTCCTGGTTCATTTGATAATCAAGCGGTTTCTGATAAGATTTGTTCCTTTTGACCTGGCTTCTCGCCCGAAAGAACATAGTAACTGGTTCTAATATCAAAAACCATGCTGCCACAAATGTTAACACCGTTTTGTCACGGTCTGTCAGCTCGTTAAATGACACTATCAGCATAATGAGTGCGACTATAGAAAGACACACTCCAATCAGTCCGGAAACCTTGTGATAACTGTGATAAATTGTGAACTTATAAATCTCCATCGGGGTCATCTGCACTGAAAATGCAACCTCATCCTTTTCCATAGTTCCTGCCTCTTTTCTAAAATCATATTTATAAAATCATGGAAAGCTGAATCCTCTTCCTGTCCAAATCTACGCTCAATACTTTTACCTCTATCACATCCCCAACACTCACTACTTCTAGCGGATGTTTAATAAACTTCTTATCTGTAATCTGGGAAATGTGAACCAGACCATCCTGGTGCACTCCAATATCCACAAATACTCCAAAGTCAATTACATTACGCACAGTACCCTTTAAAATCATTCCTTCTGTCAAATCCTTCATCTCCAGCACATCTGTTCGCAAAATCGGTTTTGGCATCTCATCTCGTGGGTCCCGCGCCGGCTTTTCCAGCTCCTTGATAATATCATCCAGAGTCACTTCACCGATTCCCAGCTCTGCTGCCAGCTGGCTGCGGTTTTTGGTGAGAAGTGATAATCCAACCAGTCCCTGACTGGAAATGTCAGCCAGAGAATATCCCAGCTTCTTCAATAAATGAGTAGCAGCCTCATAACTTTCCGGATGGACGCTGGTGGCATCTAACGGATTCTCGCCCTCTTGAATCCTCATAAAACCTGCACACTGCTCAAAGGCTTTCGGTCCAAGCTTTGCAACTTTTAAAAGCTGCTTACGGTTTGTAAATTTCCCATTCTCCTCCCTGTAAGTAACTATATTCTTTGCAATCACTTTACTGATACCTGAAACATATTCCAACAAGGAAGCCGATGCTGTGTTCAAGTCCACCCCTACTTTATTCACACAGTCTTCAACAACCCCGGTTAAAGCCTCCCCTAACTTCTTTTGATTCATATCATGCTGGTACTGCCCTACTCCGATGGATTTCGGATCTATCTTTACCAGTTCTGCCAAAGGATCCTGTAATCTTCTTGCAATGGATGCCGCACTTCTCTGTCCCACATCAAAATTAGGAAATTCTTCTGTTGCCAGCTTACTGGCAGAATATACAGAAGCACCCGCTTCATTTACAATAACATACTGTACCTTTTCCGGTATCTCTTTCAGCAGTTCAACAATCACCTGCTCTGACTCGCGAGAAGCCGTGCCATTCCCCACCGAAATTAAAGTTACATTATACTTCTTTATAAGATTATGGACAATTCTTTTGGATTCTGCAATCTTCTTCTGGGGCTCTGTTGGAAATATTACAACTGTATCCAGTACCTTGCCTGTAGCATCCACAACAGCAAGCTTACAGCCGGTACGAAATGCAGGATCCCAGCCCAGCACCACCTGTCCGGTTATAGGTGGCTGCATCAAAAGCTGTGTAAGGTTCTTTCCAAACACCGAAATAGCCCCATCCTCTGCTTTTTCTGTCAATTCACTTCTAATTTCTCTTTCTATGGCACCAGCAATCAATCTCTTATAACTGTCCTCAATGGCTGCCTTTAACAAATCTGTAGTATATGGATTATCCTTTATAATGATTTTCTTTTCCAAATATCCTAATATCCGCTCCTCCGGAGCCGTTATCTTAACGGACAAAAACTTTTCCTTTTCTCCTCGATTGATTGCCAGCACCCTGTATCCTGCCGCCTTGCTAACTGGCTCTTCAAACTCATAATACATTTCATATACAGACTTTGCCTCTGTATCCTTTGCTGTTGTAACCAGTTTTCCTTCCTTTACTGTAATATCACGTATATACGTTCTATACTCCGCATCATCTGATATATTCTCTGCAATAATATCCAAAGCACCCGCAATGGCATCCTCCACTGAACAGACTTCTTTTTCCTCGGATAAATAAGCCTCTGCCTCTTTGTCTATTGACTGGTTTACCATCTGAAGATAGATTATGTTGGCAAGCCCCTCTAACCCCTTTTCCTTTGCGATGGTCGCCCGGGTTCTTCTCTTCTGCTTATAGGGACGGTATAAATCTTCAACAGCAACCAGAGTCATAGCCTCACGAATCTGCTGCTCCAGCTCCGGGGTAAGCTTATCCTGCTCTGTAATGCTTGCAATAACCGTCTCCTTGCGTTCCTCAAGATTTCTCAGGTAATTCAATCGCTCATATAAATCACGCAAAATTTCATCGTTCAGGGAACCGGTAACCTCCTTACGGTATCTGGCTATAAATGGAATAGTGGAGCCCTCATCAATCAACTGAACAGTCGCCTCCACCTGGCTTACCTTAATTCCTAATTCCTTTGCGATTACTTTTGCAATATCCATATTTTCAAAACCTCTGTCTTTCTTATTGTATTTATTCTATCACTTTACCTGTCCTATTAGGCGGACTATAGGCTCAATTCTATCCTTTGATTCTTAGGCTCAAACGCACGGTATGTCACACCTGCCATATTAAACATCATTTTGGAAGCAATGGTTGCCTCCGTGTCAGAATATTTATCTGATAAATACACAATCTCCTTAATTCCACTTTGAATAATTGCTTTTGCACACTCATTACACGGAAACAGAGTGGAATAACAGGTTGCTCCAGCCAGAGAACCGCCGCCGTAGTTCAGTATGGCATTCAGCTCTGCATGACAGACAAAGAAATATTTATTTTCCAATGGCTTTCCAACTCTTCCCCATGGCATCTCATCATCATTGCATCCAGATGGCATGCCGTTATAACCAACCGATAAAATCTTATTATTCTCCCCTACTATGCAAGCTCCTACCTGCGTATTCGGGTCCTTGCTGCGTTCTGCTGAAAGCAGGGCAATCCCCATAAAATACTGGTCCCAGCTCAAATAATCTTCCCTCTTCATCCTGTGTACCTCCCAATTTCCTTTAAATATAGCAAGCGCACGAATGTGCCTGTCTTAAATACTCGTACCGTTTCATTTTCAAGCATATTTTTTATCATACCACAAAATAATAGTCTGCGTAAACATTCTAATTAAAAAAATCCAAAGTATACGGGATACCTCCCGCACTTCTTTGGATTTTTATCCTATTCCTATATAAATCAACCAATCACATGACAACATTTACATAGACTGAATAGACTGCATAATCTGCTGGTATTCCGGACTGCTAAAGCCGATTACAAGCATAACAATTGTCAATAACACACCGACAATGGAACAAATTAAACCTGCGATTGATAAGCCGGACTTCTTGCCCGTTGCCATTGCTACAATACTAAGTACCAATCCCACAATACCGAAAATACCGTAGCAGCTGCAGCACACGATACCCAGGATACCAAACACCAGAGAACAGATTTCCAGAGCCTTGCTCTCCTTCTTCTCTTCTACTACATTGTAATTCTCATCCATATTTTCTCCTCCTTTTCCTTTTCGTTCTATTCATGCTTATGATTAGAACTCTAGTATTATTATTGTATTCGCAAATCTATTCTTCGTCAACTAGTTTTTTTGATTCTCTTTTCATTCCTTCTGAAGCTGATTCAGAACCCAGTCTTAATTATCTCCTAAACCAAACTTCTCATGTACTGCATTCATTGCCTTCTCGGTATGTTTTTCATCAATCAATACAGAGACACGAATTTCAGAAGTGGAAATCATCTTAATATTGATTCCCTCATCATATAATGCTTCAAACATCTTTGCAGCAACACCAGCATTGCTCATCATACCGGCACCAACAATTGAAACCTTTGCCACGTTCTTCTCCACATCAATTTTTTCATACTCATGAAAATGTCTCTCAATAATCTCAACTGCCTCATCTGCATTCTCAACAGCAACAGTAAAGGAAATATCCTTTGTACTGTCACGACCTACAGACTGTAAAATCATATCCACATTGATATTATGTCTTGCCAGATGATTAAACAATCGAAATGCCACACCCGGCTCATCCTTTAATCCAATTAACGCTACTCTTGCTGCATCCTTATCTGCTGCTACTCCGCTAACAAGCATTTTCTCCATTTTTGCATCCTCCTTAACAACGGTACCTTCTGAAGTATTAAGACTAGAGCGAACAACCAATTGTACACCCTGCTTCTTTGCCAATTCTACTGAACGGTTGTGCAATACACCTGCGCCCAATGTTGCAAGCTCTAGCATCTCATCATATGTGATTTGGTCAAGCTTTCTTGCATTCGGAACCTTACGCGGGTCCGCTGTAAAGACTCCATCTACATCTGTATAAATTTCACAGGCATCCGCATTTAATGCTGCAGCAAGGGCCACTGCTGTCGTGTCCGAGCCACCACGCCCCAGGGTCGTATAATCATCAAACTTATTAATTCCCTGAAAGCCTGTTACAATTACAATCTTCCTCTGGTCAAGTTCATGACGGATTCTCTCACTGTCAATTCTTTTCAGCCTTGCATTTCCATACACGGAGGTAGTGTGCATTGCCACCTGGAATGCATTTAAGGAAATAGCAGGAACTCCTAAATTATTCATTGCCATGCCCATCAAAGCAACTGACATCTGCTCACCAATGGTATAAAGCATATCCATCTCCCGTTTTGGCGGGTTGGGATTCATATCTTTTGCCATATCAATCAATTCATCTGTGTATTTACCCATAGCAGATAATACAACTACTACATCGTTACCCTTCTTATAGTCTTCGATACATCTGTTTGCAACATTATACATTCTCTCTTTATTTGCAACAGAAGTACCACCGAACTTCTTTACGATTAACATTTGATTTGCTTCCTCCTACTTGTTTAAGTTACCTAGCCTAATTTACTACTTTTCAAACAAATGGTCAATAATTTTATAACCATTTTCGATATAAATGCCTGATTTTTTTGCATCACTTTCGTTATAAAGCAAATCTGAGCTCTTTTTGTCCGTGCTGTCATACAATAAAAATGGAACTGGCTCCCCTACATGGGTGCGAAGCCGAATTGGCGTCGGATGGTCCGGCAAAACCAACAAGCGGAAATCTTCTCCCCCCGCTTCTAACTGCTCCTTTACCACCCGGATTACCTTCTTATCCAAAGATTCCACAGCTAAAAGCTTTCTTTCTATGCTTCCTTGATGTCCCATCTCGTCCGGTGCTTCCACATGAATATATGCAAAATCATACCCATCCTTACAAAGTGCGTTAACTGCCGCCATGGCTTTTCCCTCATAATTTGTGTGAAGACCGCCATTCGCTCCTTCTACTTCTATTACCTTCATTCCGGCGCCTACTGCAATTCCCTTCAACAAATCAACCGCCGAAATCATAACTCCCTTTTTACCGTTTTTTTCCTCAAAACCGGAAAGAGCAGGACGGGTACCTGCGCCCCAGAACCATAAAGAATTGGCAGGATTCAACCCTTTTTTCTTTCTCTCTTCATTAATCGGATGGTTTGCCAGAACAGTATAACTCTTTTCCATCATTTCACGGAGTACCTTATCCTCCGGAAGATATTCTCCAATCGTTTTCCCTAAAATATCATGCGGCGGTGTGAGCGGTAAAACCGTGCCATTCTCCCATATTGTCAGATGGCGGTAGCTTGTGCCTACATAGAATTTATATCCAGCATATTCTTTCTCCAAGACCTCACTAACTGCCTTCAAAAGCACTGCTGCATCTTCTGTAGAAATCTCAGAAGAGCTATGGTCAATTATGGTCTTATCACTATAATTTGTCTCTTCCTCGCTGACGGTTACAATATTACAACGGAAAGAAATATCGGTAGGCTTCATATCCACCCCAATTGACAATGCTTCCAATGGTGACCGTCCCGAATAATATTTTTTGGGATTATAACCGATTACGGATAAATTAGCGGTGTCACTTCCGGGACTCATTCCCTCTGGTACCGTTAAGACCATCCCTATCTCCGATTCCTTTGCTAATGCATCCAGGGTTGGTGTATCTGCATGCTCAATTATGGTTTCATTCCCGATTTCTTCAATGGGATAATCTGCCATTCCGTCGCCTAAAACAATCACATATTTCATGCTTTTATCTCCCTCATTTAAAAATCTACACGGATAACACTATACACATCCTCAAAGTCTGCAATGTGCTCTGCAAAATCTCCCTCACGCATTGGCTTTGTAATAAATGCAAGTTCATCCTTTACATCCGGTGCATTTACATACAGCACATCACCAAAAGCGTTTTTAATGTTGAACATCTGGTCATCATCCAGCCCTTTATCCTTCATGCGGACAAAAAATTTATTCTGGAAATCCTCAAAGGCACCAAGTCCGGTTTTTCTCTCCTCCCAAATTGTCATTATATTAGTGTGCATATGCTTTACTGCATCCACCACATCTGAAACCACTGCACTTGCAGTAGGAAGCTTACCAGCCCCTCTGCCATAAAACATCACATCGTCCAATACGTTGCCATGTACAAATATTCCATTAAACACACCATTTACCCCAATTAACGGGTGATTTTGTCCAATCATTACTGGTGCAACCATAGAGTAGAAAGTATTATTTACTTTTTTGCTGGTTCCAAGAAGCTTAATTGACGCTTTTAAAGCCTTAGCATACTGGAAATCTTCCTTGGTAATCTTTGTGATTCCCTCTGTATGAATTTCCTCATAATCTACCTGAGCACCAGCTACTAAAGAGGTAAGAATTGCAATCTTGCGGCAGGCATCATACCCTTCCACATCAGCCTCCGGATTACGCTCAGCGTATCCCTTTTCCTGAGCATCCTTTAATACATCCTCAAAAGCAGAACCTTTTTCTGCCATTTCTGTCAGAATATAATTTGTAGTACCATTTAAAATGCCTGTAATCTCTGTAATCTCGTCTGCGGTCAGAGAGCTGTTTAATGGACGGATAATCGGAATACCTCCGCCGACAGAAGCCTCAAACAGATAATTAAGCTTTCGTTCCTTTGCAATGGCAAGCAGTTCAGCCCCATGCTTTGCCACCAGCTCTTTGTTAGAGGTACATACACTCTTTCCTGCCAGCAGAGCCTGCTTGGTGAAAGTATATGCCGGTTCCACACCGCCCATTACCTCAACTACAATATCCACCTCTGAATCCTTCAGAATAACATCATAATCATGTACCAAAATTTCCTGTACTGGGTCACCCTCAAAATCTCTCAAATCAAGAACATATTTTACATTGATATCCTTGCCGGCTCTCTTATTAATACTGTCATGGTTGGTGTTAATAACTTCCACCACACCTGACCCTACCGTACCATAACCTAACACTGCAATATTAACCATATTTACCTCCTTTATCCTGCCGCTTCTTCTATCCTTTATCAGAAGCCTTTTCTTCTCTTAAGATCTGCGCACAGCCTGCGGCTGCCTCTGCTTTATTTATTATCCTCAATCATCTGGTTCAAGGCATCTCTGGTCTCCTCTGACAACACCTCATCCACACTGATTGCAATGATAATATCATCTCCTATATGTAAAACCTCTTCCATAAATGCTGTCTCGTCATTTGAAGCAATAAACGGCATCCGGTTAATTTTTCCCGGCTGCATTTCTTCTATAGAAATCACCGCATCCACTTCATAGGCCAATGCCGTACCGGAGCTGTTTGTAATCAACAGGCTCTTCTCCGGATTATCAATCTGCCGCTCCATTCCAAAACGTTCCCGCAGACTATATACCGGAATAACCTCTCCCCGCAGGTTTATTATCCCCTTCACCCCTGCCGGAGCATTTGGAACCGGAATAATATGATATCCCTGTTCAATTCCGTTGATAAACATTAAATTCATTCCATATTTCTGCTCACCAAGTTGAAAAATAACATACTTAAATTCCTCCATACCTCTACTCCTTATTCAGACTCATCCATTTTAAATAAGCATTCATAAATGGTTCAACATTCCCATCCAGCACACCATTTACATTGCTGATTTCCGTTCCTGTTCGATGATCCTTTACCATCGTATATGGCTGCATTACGTAAGAACGAATCTGTGAACCAAAACCGTTCTCGGAAATATCACCCCGTATATCGTCAAGCTTTTCCTGATTCTCCTGCTGCTTTAACACATAAAGCTTTGACATCAGCATTTTCATAGCCTTGTCCTTATTCTGGTGCTGTGAACGCTGGTTCTGGCACTGCACCACAATTCCTGTCGGCAAATGAGTAATCCGAATTGCAGAAGACGTCTTATTTATATGCTGTCCGCCGGCGCCACTGGAACGATAGGTATCAATCCGCAAATCCTCATCCCTGATATCAACGGAGACATCTTCTTCAATATCCGGCATAACATCACAGGAAGAAAAAGATGTCTGCCTCTTTCCTGCCGCATTAAATGGTGAAATACGTACCAGACGGTGAACTCCTTTTTCGGATTTAAGATAGCCGTAAGCATTTTCTCCATTTATCTGAATCGTAACAGATTTTACGCCTGCCTCGTCTCCTTCCAGATAATCAAGAATTTCCGTATCGAATCCCTTCTTCTCTGCCCATCTGGTATACATGCGTAAAAGCATCCCTGTCCAGTCGCAGCTCTCTGTTCCGCCCGCCCCCGCATGCAGGGTGACAATTGCGTTATCTTTATCAAACTCTCCTGACAATAAGGTCTGGATTCGCAAGGTTTCAAAATGCTCCTTGAAACGCTCCAACACCTCGCTGATTTCCGGAAGTAGAGAAGCATCCTCCTCTTCATCTGCCATCTCAATCAAAACACTTATCTCTTCATACTCATCGGATACTGTATCAAACGCTTCCAAAGTATCCTTCAGATTCTTAACCGTTTTCATAACTTCATTGGAATGCTCCACATCATTCCAGAAGTCCGGTGCCTCCATATCGGCTTCTAACTCTGCCACCTTATCTTTCTTGATAGGGATGTCAAAGTGAATCCCTCACTTCCTGTAATGGAGTCTCATACTGAGCTAATTCAAACTTAAATGCATCGGTCTCAATCACAGAATCACCTCTTTCTTTTTATATTCTGAAGCACTTAAACTATTGTTATCCTGCAGTTATATTCCATCAGGCATTTTTGCCACAGCACTGCTTATATTTTAACCCTGAGCCACATGGACAAGGGTCATTTCTTCCGATCTTAGCACTCTTTCTCTTAACTGGTGCCTTTACAGATGTATCATCCTTGTTGGTTCCTGTTACCTTAGCCACCTCTTCACGTTCTACCTTCTGCTCTACACGGATATGAAGCATTGCTTTAACCGTATCCTGACGGATTGCATCTTCCATCTCCTCAAACATGTCAAAACCGGCAAATTTATACTCTACCAACGGGTCTCTCTGTCCATATGCACGAAGCCCGATACTCTGACGCATCTGGTCCATATCGTCAATGTGGTCCATCCACTTTCTGTCAATTACTTTTAGCAAAATGACGCGCTCTGCTTCTCGAATCATCTCAGCCTCTGGGAATTCCGTCTCTTTCTCCTCATAAAGCTTATTTGCCGCCTCTTTAATTCTCTGAATCAAATCCTGTTTCTGAATGTGCTTGAGGTCTTCCTCTGAAAGCTTTACCTTATCTATCGGGATAATATCTAAAAGCTCCTGATTTAAAGACTTCATGTCCCACTCAGCAGGTTCTAAATCTTCTGAAATATTCCGGTTTACAACCTCTTCCACCGTATCATTTATCATTTTAAAGATAACGTCACGCATGCTTTCGCCTTCCAATACACGCCGGCGTTCTTTATAAATAACTTCTCTCTGCTCATTCATGACTTCATCATAATCCAGCAAATTTTTACGGATTCCAAAGTTATTATTCTCAATCTTCTTCTGTGCCTTCTCAATAAAGCTGGTAATGGTTTTGTGACGAATCTCCTCACCCTCCGGAATATTCAGTGCACTATACATAGACATAACCCGCTCGGAACCAAATAAACGCATCAGGTCATCTTCCAATGACAGGTAAAATTTGGATTGTCCCGGGTCTCCCTGACGTCCGGAACGTCCGCGAAGCTGGTTATCAATACGTCTGGACTCATGACGCTCCGTACCGATAATACGAAGACCACCTAATTCTTTGACACCTTCTCCTAACTTAATATCTGTACCACGTCCAGCCATGTTCGTCGCAATCGTAACTGCATTCTTCTGACCTGCCTGTGCAATAATCTCAGCCTCCATCTCATGGAATTTTGCATTTAACACCTTATGAGGAATATGCTTTTTGGTAAGCAGCCGGCTCACCTCCTCAGAGGAATCAATTGTTATAGTACCAACCAACACAGGCTGTCCCTTGCGATAACATTCATTAATATCCTCAACGATGGCATTCAGCTTTTCTTTCTTTGTACAGAATACGGAATCATCCTCATCCATTCTGGCAATCGGAAGGTTAGTCGGAACCTCAACTACATCCATTCCGTAAATTTCACGGAACTCATTCTCTTCAGTAAGCGCTGTACCTGTCATTCCCGCTTTCTTCTTATATTTATTGAAGAAATTCTGGAAGGTAATGGTTGCAAGTGTCTTGCTCTCACGTCTCACCTTAACATTTTCCTTTGCCTCAATTGCCTGATGAAGACCGTCTGAAAAACGTCTGCCCGGCATAACACGCCCGGTAAACTCATCCACAATCAGAACCTCATTATCTTTCACAATATAATCTTTATCCTTAAACATCAGATTATGTGCACGAAGTGCCAGAATAATATTATGCTGAATTTCCAGGTTCTCCGAATCTGCCAGATTATCTATATGGAAAAAAGCTTCCACTTCCTTGACACCCTGCGCAGTTAGCATCACCTGCTTGTCCTTCTCATTGACAAGGAAATCTCCATCCTCTTCCATATCAACACCCATGATTGCATCCATTTTAGAAAGCTCGCCATCGCCCTGTCCACGTTTCATTCTCCGGGCAAGCAAATCACACATTCTATATAACTCCGTGGATTTACCACTCTGACCGGAGATGATAAGCGGCGTTCTCGCCTCATCAATCAGCACAGAATCCACCTCATCCACAATGGCATAATGCAGTTCCCGCTGCACCAGCTGTTCCTTATAAATAACCATATTATCTCTTAAGTAATCAAAGCCCAATTCATTATTTGTTACATAAGTAATATCACAGTTATACGCTTCTCTTCTCTCCTCATTTGTAGAGCTATTTAGAATAACGCCGACTTTGAGACCCAGAAATTCATGAATCTGTCCCATCCACTCAGCATCACGTTTTGCAAGGTAATCATTGACAGTAACGATATGAACACCCTCACCCTCCAGAGCATTCAAATACGCAGGGAGTGTGGAAACAAGAGTTTTACCTTCACCAGTTCTCATTTCAGGAATTCTTCCCTGGTGAAGCAGAATACCACCCATTATCTGTACCGGATAATGTTTCATTCCAAGAGTTCTGACTGCCGCCTCTCTGACAACAGCGAAGGCTTCTACCAAAAGGTCATCTAATGTTTCTCCCTCTGCCAGCCGCTTCTTAAATTCCGCTGTTTTTGCCTTTAACTCATCATTGCTCAACGCCTGCATAGATTCATCCAAGGCTTCTATTTTGTCAACCAATGGTGTAATTCTTTTAATCTCTTTCTCACTATGTGTTCCAAATACTTTCTCGAAAATACTCATCTTAACACTCCTATTATTTAAAGATAATCATACGGATAACATTCTAACATTATTTATTCCAAAAGTAAAGGGCTGCCAAAATATCAGCAGCCCTCATAAAATCTTATTTTCCCAATATAATACTTCTATAGTTAACACTCTGGTTCAATCAGACCATATGTGTTCCCCTTCCTCTTATAAACCACATTAACTTCATCTGTCTCGGAATTGCGGAAGACAAAGAAACTATGTCCCAATAAATCCATCTGGACACATGCTTCCTCCGGATCCATTGGTTTTACTGCAAACTTCTTACTTCTTATAATATTAATCTCATCATCCTCCGGAATGTCTTCTTCGATGAAAGACTTCTGGAAAAAAGCTGCACTCTGTGCCTGGTCTACTAATTTCTTCTTATGTCTTGAAATCTGGCGTTCAATCACTTCTGTAACCAAATCAATGGATACATACATATCATCACTTACCTGCTCTGCACGAATGATATTTCCCTTGATTGGAATTGTTACCTCCATCTTCTGTCTGTCCTTCTCCACAGAAAATGTTACCTGAACCTCTGTATCTTCATTAAAATATTTCTCCAATCTGCCTAACTTGTCGTAGACAGCTGCTTTCAGTCCTTCTGTTACCTCAATATTCTTACCGCTAATTATGTACTTCATAATCTGTCAACTCCTTCTCTGTCTTATTACAGCCAGCCTTTCCCCAATCTCCCACGCAAGGCTTAATATCACAGATTATCCCCTGTACCTTCCGTATCAACTAACTGTAAAAATATTATACCATATGTTGTATTTTTTTCAATCAATAACTGTAAAAAATTTTTGAATTTTCTGTCATCATTATGTAAAATATCTGTCAATTCTTTAAAGTTTCCCAACTTTTCCCGACATTTTATTTGTCAATTCTTTTTGCCGAGAAGTTTTTTTTCAGCAAATTTTACAGAACATATTTTCTCTTTTTATCCCCAGTTTTTTTATGGTAAACCTCACTTTTTTTGTGGATAATGTGGATAACTTTGTGCATAAGTCCATTTTTCAAACTTTTTTCCACTTTTTTTGTGTTTAAAACTGGATTTCATAATGACTTAACATAATATTTTTTGATTTTCAAAGCTCAAAACCCGGATTTTTTTTGTGCATTTTACCCAAAATTATTTTTTAATATACTTTTCTAATGTTAAGATAATTTAAAAACAATTCAACAATTGTGTGTCAAATCAAGATATAGAATTTCTGCACCAAAAAATGAACCTGTTTCCAAACAAGTCCATTCCTATTTACTCTTCTTATGCATCAACACATATTCCATTTCTTTTTTTCGTAATTCATCCATGTTCTCTCTAGAAACCATAGCCGCTAATTTTTCAGCCTCCTCATAGGAAATCAACGGCCGCAGCTGTACCTGATGATGCTCCACCGGTATGTAAGAAACCTTCCCACCGTCAAATACCGACCGCAGTCCATAATACATGACCTGGTCCCCATTTTTAGCAGACAGCTTGGTAAGCTCCACTACTTGGCACACACCTATGGTTTCACTAAAAATCACTTCTTTTTTCTCAAACATACCTTTTCCTCTCTAAACTCCGGCTTCTCTGTACTGTCTATAGACATTTGCGAAACTCATTATTTCAAAATATGAGTTGTGCAAATATAACAAAATTATGTTTGTAGGACATTTGAGAACACCAGTGCTTAGCGAGGTATTTTCGAGCTTAGCACTGCTGTGTTCTTAACTAAGTGTAAACGGTCCGAAAAACATATTTGTTATATTTGCACAACGTAGGCTCTCAAAAAATCAGTTTCGCAAATGACTATGTACTTTCCACAGTCATTTCTAATGTTCCATCTTCCAGAAATATGCAGAATATGGTGGCAACTCGCTTCCTCCACCAAAATCATGAGGCTCACCACTGATTAAGTCTTCTGCCATGCCACAGCCGGCGTCAAAATGGGCTGTATAAGGCTGGTCAGATGCATTAATCGCCACCAGCACACGTTCTTCCTCACAGGCACGCTCAATAATACATTGATGGTTTGTCAGAACCACACTACGGAAATTGCCATAATTTAAAGCTTTGCTGTTCTTTTTTGCCTCAGCAAGTCTGGAAATCCATTCTGCCAGTTCCCCAAACTCCGGCTCATCAAAGCTCGCACGCAGAGCAGAATCTCCTTCACTCTTATTTGCTTTTGCACCCCATTCACTTCCATAATAGATGCAGGGAATACCCGGCATACCAAATGCCATAGCATAAATCAAAGGCAGATGCTTTTCGTTATTCAAATTACTTGCAATACGGCTTACATCATGGTTATCCACAAAGGAAAGCAAATGTTTCCCCTTATATAAGGTCCAATTTTCCGGTCCAAACTGTCTTGCAAGAGAATGGCAGATTTCAAACATATTCATGGAATTAAAGCTTGAAAATAATCCCTTGTAGCACTCGTAATTCGTGACAGAATGACACATCTCATCATTCATCCACTGGTTATAATCTCCATGCAGGGTCTCTCCAACGATAAAGAAATTGGATTTCTGGGAATCTGTAAACTGCCGGAGTCTTTTAAGGAAATCCCTATCCAGACAATAAGCAACATCCAGCCGCAAGCCATCAATATCAAACTCCTCAATCCAGCCTTTTACTGCACTGAAAATATGCTGGATAACCTCTTCATTTCTTAAATTTAATTTCACTAAATCATAATTACCTTCCCAGCCCTCATACCAAAGACCGTCATTATAATTTGAATTACCTCCAAAATCAATATGGAACCAGTCACGGTATCGTGAACTCTCCCTGTTCTGCAGCACATCCTGAAATGCCCAAAAACCTCTTCCCACATGATTAAAGACCCCATCCAGTACTACTTTGATATCTGCTGCATGCAGCTCCTTACACACCTTCTGAAAATCCTCATTTGTTCCAAGCCTGCAGTCAATTTGGGTATAGTCCCTGGTATTATAGCCATGCGTGTCAGAGTCAAATACCGGTGAAAAATATATTGCATTTACGCCCAGCTTCTTAATATGAGGAATCCAGTCAATCACCTTTAAAATCCTTGATTCCAGATTACCATCATTTTCAAACGGCGCTCCACAAAATCCCAATGGATAAATCTGATAAAAAACGCTTTCATAAGCCCACATAATTATGTCCTCCTGTTCTCTCCTGCCAGTATCAGCATTCGTTTGAAACCTTTATTTTACAAGGTATACTACTTCCGAATACGTTTTTTATTATAACATACATTCATAATAGTGGCAAATTCAAGGTTATACTTTTCTGCTTTCTTCGGATTCAAAGTATTCATATTTGTTATCCTGTCCATATTGTTCACCGCACTGCTCATAACAGCCGTAGCCGGTAATATACCAACAAGTTTGTTAAAATCATCGAGGAATAACTCTCTTTTTTAGCAAAGAGCCTGTAAATAAAAACGGAATTACCTCCTTCGGGGCAGCATTCGCTGTCTGCGCAGTGCTTTATACCACCACCTTTTTGGATGGCTGTTTCATATCTGTATATTTTATTCAGCAATGCGCAGCCGTTCCACCACTGTTTTCTGTGCCATTTTGTTGTAACAGATAAGCGGTACAAAAGCGGTAATAAGAATCAGTGGAATCATACAAATGAGCACAGGTATCAAGGTAAAATGCCATGTAAAATAACTTAATTCTGCACCCATCATCCGAACCACTGTCAGGCTTCCCAAGGCAGAGAGTATCAGGGAACACAAAAATCCTAAGGCAGAATAACCAATCCCCTCATACATTAACATCCGTTTGACCTGCGGACCTGTCATGCCCACCGATTGCAGCACAGCAATTTCTTTGTGCCGGGACAGGATAGAGGTCATCATGGAGTTAATGAAGTTCAGGATACCTATAAGCGCCAGTATTGCACAGAGTACACCGCCTACAAGGCGGTACATATTTATCATGCCTTCAAAGGACTGACGCAGGACAACTTTGGAAAGATAGTCCAGCGCCGTGTTGGTATTTTTAGTATAATTTTTCAACCAGTTTTCAGTGGCAAACAGATTTTCATCATCCACATTAAATATGGTTTTCATGGCCGGTTGATTCGCATCCACCATATTTCCCAGCAATTCACCTGTTGGGAAAATGTAGTCCACACCCATATCCACCTGCAAAGGGGTTTCCAAAGCTTTTGGAATGTCCACCACGGCAAGCACTTCATACGCCTTGCTTGTGCCATCAAGCTGCTGTACATGAATCTGATCGCCCGGCTGATACAGACAAAGCGAACCATCACCCATCATTCGCATAGGCGTAACATATACGCCGTTTCCGGCTTTCCATTGTTCCGTATCCAGTTCGCCCTCCAAAATCTGTACATACTCTGCGGGAAAATCGTCTAAACCATAGACATTTACCCCATGTTCCTTCCGAACCATATAATTGCCCAATTCATTTGCCACGGCATTTGAAGAAGCGGCGAGCTCCTGTAAACGAGCAAGGTCGTTTTCGAAAAGGGGCTGCTTGGATGTCCACATATAGACGCTCCCTATATCTTCAAGGCCGTTCAAGCTTTCTACCTGACTGATGAAATCCCGGCTCACATTCGCCGTATTAAATGGACTGTAACTGTTGATAACTGTAGTATCGGAAACTGTAAAATCTGTCAGACTGAAATCGGCAACAAATTTGTCAAAGTCAAATGAGGTCACATAAGTATAAACGCTGTTCAAAAGAACGATGCTGAGTGCAAATGACAAAGTGACGATTGTTACCTTTTTTTTGTTCCGTCCGAGATTATTTTTCGCCATCATGGCCGTACTGATATGTTTGCTGTGCCGCTGTTTCTTTTTTGTTGCGACCTGCTCCACATAGTGAAGCGCCTCCATTGGGGAAACTTTGGCTGCCAACGCAGCAGGTTTTCGACAGCTAATAAAAACCGTAATCGCAGAAAACGCAATCGCCACCAAAAAAATCACCGGGTTTACAGTGGTAACCACACGCATATCATCCGTCAGCATGTTCACGATAAAAGGTAGCAGCAAACGGCCAATGGGCCAGCCAAAGAGTAAACCCATAGGAATACCAATAAGAGAGAGCTTCACTGCCTTTTTATAAACAATTTTGCGAATCTGCCTTGCAGTTGTTCCCAGAGTTTTCAGCATGCCGTAAAACCGAATATCCTGTGCAATCGAAATATAAAACACATTGTAGATTAGAAGATAGCCTGCCATAAAAATAACCCCAATCCCTGCCATAAGGGGAAGCACGGAGGAAAGACTAACGGTTGCCATTCCATAAGCGTCATTGATGCTCACCCGTTCCTCCAGATCATATTTTGATGTTACCTCTAATGCCTGATTCTCAATATCCCATTCTGTGGGCATCATCATAACACAGTCTATATAACCGGTTCCCACCGGAGGCGTAGAACCATCTGTTTCTCCATAAATGACAGGCGCAACCTGCTCCGTATATTCTTTGGATACCAGCATGGTCTGTCGGTAGGCCACCGCATCACCGTCCCAGATACCGCACAAAGTGAAAGAGTCGGTAAAGGTGTCTGTATCAGTTACAAAAGTAAGTTCCATCCGGGTACCGATTTCATCCGGCAGCCCCATCGCTGCCAGAACAATACGGCTTGTAGCAATCTCATTTTTCTGCTCCGGCAGCCGCCCGGTATCGGGGGAATTGAATGTCAGGTCTGCGTAGGCAGTATCGCCATATCGCAGCTCCGTAGGCGTTTTATTAAAACTGTCCCCTACAGCATTACCGATAATAACAGAATAGCCAATGTCTTTTACTCCTGCATCGGCTGACAGCTGTTCATATTCATCTCGTGACAGACGTTTCACCCCTGCATGGGCAGAAGTGCCAATCGTCCTCATGTTACTTTCCTGCATGGCAGTCTGCAAACTAATTGCAATGGTAAACAGACTGGTAAACAAAAGTGTCGCAAGCATGATTGCTAAGACAGCAATCGTATTTTTTGAAGCTTTCAGTGAACGCTTTGCCAAAAGCTTCAGAACAGGCCGGTTATTATTTCCAAATAGAATATCATTCATGTTCTTACCCCCTTTACTCGGAAATCCTGCCATCCTCAATGCGGATAATACGGTCGGCAAGCTGGGCTATCTCGTTGTTATGGGTTATCATTACAATAGTCTGATGAAATTTCTGACTGGTAACTTTCAAAAGACCCAACACATCACTGCTTGTCCTGCTGTCGAGGTTACCAGTAGGTTCATCCGCAAGAACAATGGCAGGCTTTGAAACGAGAGCACGGGCAATCGCCACACGCTGCTGCTGGCCGCCGGAAAGATTGTTCGGCATACTGTTAAGTTTTCCATCAAGGGCCAACATCTTCACAACTTCGCCCATAAACCGTTTGTCCACGGTATCACCGTCCAATTCCACCGGAAGGACAATATTTTCATAGACATTCAGGACAGGAACAAGGTTATAATTCTGGAAGATAAACCCTATGTTGCGTCTGCGGAAGATGGTAAGCTGTTCATCCTTAAATTTGGATAATTCTTTCCCTTTCACTTTAATGCTGCCGGAGGTCGGCGTATCCAGACCACCCATCATATTCAGCAGCGTGGATTTACCACTGCCGGAAGTGCCGACAATCGCAACAAACTCCCCATCCTCAATAGAGAGCGTTATGCCATCCAGGGCTTTTGTAATGTTCGGCTCGATGCCGTAATATTTTTTCAACTCGGTTGTTTGTAATATGCTCATATAGAACACCATCCTTTCTTTGTGATGGCTCTATCTTAACGACCAAACCTCACAGAAATGTCACCGCAGGAAACTTTTTGCCCTCTGAAATCTCACCATCTTGTGACATTTCAATGCCCTGTCAATTGCGGGGCAGAAATACCATAAAGCAGGATCCGACGTCCGGGCTGGAAGTCAGCTTGATATATCCTCCCTGCATGGTGACAATCTCGCGAGCCAAATACAGACCAATACCGACACCCTCTATATTGTGAACATCATCCTCCCGGTAAAACCGCTTGAAGATTGTTCCGTGATGTTTTTCCGGAATACCCTTGCCGGTATCGGCAATTCTGATTTTTAGATACATTTCCCAACACTCCACGCTTACGGCAATTTTCCCTTTCTCCGGCGTGTATTTCACCGCGTTATCCAAAATATTGAACAACGCTTCGCTGGTCCATTTCCTGTCATGAGAAACTACCAAATGCTCCGGGCAATCTACTTGAATATCAATCTGCTTCTTTTCTGCGTTCAGTAGAATACCACCCAATGCTGACGCAAGGGTATCATAAATCGGCTGTTTTTTCTTATCCAGAGAAAGGATGCCCGTTTCCAGTCGTGATGTTTTAATCATGGCCTGCATAAGAAAATCCAGCTTGTCAAGCTGGCTTGCACAGGCCGATAAAAATTCTTTCTGCTTATATGGCGGTACTTCCTGCTCCATGAGTGTGCTGTTTATCATTTTCAGATTTGCAATCGGTGTTTTTACCTGATGGGAAATATCTGAAATCAGCTCTTGCAGATCAGCCCGTTCTTTTGCTATTCTACGGCGGTTCTCATTCATTACTTCATATAGCCGCCCCAGCCGGTAATTGATTTTATAGAACAAACTTTCTTCCTCAGCCATTTCTGGAGGTATGATATCCCCCGACAGCATATCGTCAAGCGTCCGGCAAAAGAAATCAGAAAACAGGGTCAGTTTACGCCGAACCAGTGCCACAAAACAAATCACACAAAATGAAACAAATACACAAAACAGCAGGCAGCACAACACCGCCGGTATACTGTTTGTCAGCTTGTATATGATAATAGTGTCTGCCAAAAAAGCAAGCAAAAATGCCCCCCCTAAGAACACGCAGGCTTTGTTAATAGACAACTTTTTTGTATTCACTTTTGAAGCCCTCCTATCCACATATAGCCCATGCCGTACACTGTTTTAATATACTGCTGACTGTCCTTTTCAATCTTATTCCGCACCCGACTGACTGCGACAGTTAAAGCATGTTCATCCACAAAGTTACCATCCACATCCCATAATTTTTCAAGAAGCACCTGCCTTGTTAAAACAACCTTTGGATTTTTTGTCAGCACTTTTAACAGCCGGTATTCCAGCGGCGTAAAAACGATTGGTTCTCCGGAAATGGCCGCAGTCATTTCCGAGAAGTCTATGAACAGGAAGCCATCGTCATAACAGTCTCCACCTGATTGTTTTGCTATGCGGCTCAGCAGCGCTGCCAGCTTTTTTTGAAAAACACTCATGTGAAACGGCTTTGTCACATAATCATCTGCGCCCAGTACATAGCCTTTAAGCATATCACTCTCCATATCATTTGCAGTCAGAAAAATCACTGCCGTATCGGAGCAATATTCTTTTACCTCACGACAGAAATCAAAACCATTTCCATCCGGCAGATTCACATCCAGCACGATTAACTCATAGTCCTGCTTCGCAAGGAAATTTTCCGCCTCCTCTTTTGTCAAAGCAGAATCTACTGTATATCCTGCAACATTTAAGTTATAACATAAGGTATTATTCAAAAGATGGTCATCCTCGACTACCAAAATACGCATCTTATCACACTCCTCTACTTTTATTGTAATGTTCAAATGTCACAAAAATCTCACAAGAAGTTTTTTTCTGAAAACATATCTTTATTATAGCCAGCCAAACCAATAATCACAACGGCATCTTTGTGAGCAAATCCAGAATAAGAATTTATGAAAAGCTATTTATATTAAAATTTAAAATGAACATTTTCCTGCTAAAATGAATATAATAGGATGAAGAAACCGGGGAGATTGGTTATGGAACCAACAATTATTATAGACGCAGGACATGGTGGCTATGACAACGGAGCCACATATAACGGAAGAAAGGAAAAAGATGACAATCTAAGATTGGCACTGGCGGTGGGGCAAAAGCTCGAACAAGACGGCTTTCCTGTTGTATATACAAGAACCACAGATGTTTACCAGCGCCCCATTGATAAAGCGCGAATGGCCAACGAAAGCGGTGGCGATTACTTTGTTTCATTTCACCGCAATTCCAGTCCGAACGCTAATACCTATAGCGGCGTGCAAACACTGGTATATAATGATTCCGGAGTACCCGCAGCAATGGCAAGAAATGTAAATGACGAAATGGAGAAGGTTGGATTTAATAATCTTGGAGTATCTGTCAGACCGGATTTGGTGGTACTTAGAAGAACGAGAATGCCAGCAATCCTCATCGAAGCTGGCTTTATCAATACGGATGCGGATAACCAGCTTTTTGACTCTAATTTTAACGAGCTGGCAGACGGAATTGCAGCCGGAATCGAACGGACAGTGGGCACAGGTACAACCGGAGGAGAAAAACAGTTCGGCGTACAGGTTGGGCTTTATCGTAGATATGAAAATGCACAATATGCCTTAAACGAATTGTTAAATCAGGGATACAATGCGCAAATACGAGAATGGAACCAGTATTACGCCGTTATTGTGGGACAGGAAAACAGTCTGGAGGCAGCGAGAACACTGGAAAAGCAACTGGCCAGCCAGGGATACGACACATTAATTGTAAATTTATAGTATTTTACCAAAATTTTTAAGAAAACTTTCATAAAAAAGGGATAGTAATCCGTTTACTTTGTGTTATACTTAATAAAGTAAACTTGGTTTACATAATAGACCATAAGTTAAAATAAAAAATTATAAAACCAGAATAAAATTTACTTTGGGAAAGAAGAGAATACTAAGATGAATATACAAAAGATTATAAATAGATGGAAACGCTCTTTTGAAAGGTTGTCTTTAAAAATGAGACGCAGAAAACATTCTGATATTAGTTATGAATTACCAAACAGCCAAAAAAAATATGTCCTGCTAGAAAAAATCAAAAACAAATTACGGAACCCTTATATTTTATATAGCACATTTATTGTTATAGGAAGCATTTTCTGTATTTTAATGGCACAGTTGTCTCACGGAAGTAGTCTGCGGAGATGGTACTACCAACTGACACATAATGAAGTAATCAGCAAAGGCATCCAGAACGTTGCCAGACAGGATAACAACAATGAGCAGTTTGGAACATTTTTAACATATTACCGCTTTCACCAGTTTAACGCCAGTGACCCAACAGAGGTGGATAGCAGCGCACCAATGATTGCCCTCACCTTTGACGACGGACCAAATCCAGAAAATACCACCCGTATTTTAGATGTATTAAATGCGAATTATTCCCGTGCAACCTTTTTTGTAGTGGGCACCAATGCAGAAAACTATCCTGAAACTTTAAAAGCAATTTCTTCATCCGGAAGCGAAATCGGCAATCACACCTACGGCCATGCCAAGCTGACGGATTTGAGTTCTGCGGATGTAGAAGAACAGATTGATAAAGTAAACCGGGCAGTGAAAAAGGCAACCGGAGAGAACACAACAGTAATCCGCCCACCATATGGAGCTTACGACAAGAAGCTTCTGGAACAACTGGAGGAACCGGTTGTATTATGGGATTTAGATACCGAGGACTGGGATAGCCGCAATGCACAAACAATTGTAGAAAATGTGCTTTCTCAGGTGGAGGATGGGGATATTATTCTCATGCATGATATTTATGAATCCACAGCAGAGGCGGTAGAACTGCTTGTGCCCAAACTAAAGGAACAAGGATTTCAGATTGTAACGGTCAGCGAAATGGCACGCTATAAAGGCAAAGAGTTAGAACTTCATAAGGCATATGGGGAAATCCAGAGCGCTGTGCAGTAACACACAGCGCTTCTTTTTATCTATTAAATTTTCTGTTTAAAAATAGTTAACAGGCGTATATAAATAATCCTTTTCATATTAAAATTGAAATGTATAGAGAATCAACAAAGGAGGATTATTTATGTTATCCAAACACGAAAGATACCTTGTACGCTTTGAAAACTGCGACTACTTTATAGAATTAGGCTTACATATTGCCTTTTATCGCAAAAGAGCCGGCATCACACAGCAGGAGCTGGCAGACAGGCTCTGCGTCTCCCGGAGTTACATAAGCCGTATCGAAAGCCCTAACCGGAACCAGCATTTTTCCTTTGAGCTGTTTTTCAACATCTGCCATATTTTAAATGTACCGTCCAGATGTTTCTTTGAACCATTCCCAAGACCAGATTCCAATCAAACCAACGGAAAATAAAACAGTCCCCTGGTGGCATGTCCACCGGGGAACCTTTTTTTACTTCCTCGCCATTTTCTCCTATCCCTTTATTACTTGAACTGAATACCATTTCTTCCCGCAGACTTCGCCTGATACATGGCTTTATCCGCCTTGTCAAATACCCTTTCTATCCGGTCGCCATATTTCCATTCCACAACTCCCGCACAGAATTTGATTTTTGACTGAATCCGTTCCAATCGTCTTGTCACCTCTGCAAGTGCTATATTCTTTGTAAGAAGCATAAATTCATCGCCGCCAAATCGTCCTATAATGCTGTCTTCTGCAAATGCGTTCTGAAGCAGTCCGGCAATATCCTTTATAACAATATCACCATATTGATGTCCAAACTGGTCATTAATATTTTTAAAGTTGTCCAAATCCAGAACTATGAAATAAAATTTCGCAAAAGGTGCTTCCTTTACATATTCCATCATCTTCTCAAAGGCAACCTTTTTCTGGTATACATCTGTTAACCCATCTCGTTCTGCCTGATAGTTAATACGCTCCTTTTCCAGCTTTGCATCATGAATATCACATATTCTTCCCATAACACTTACTACGGTTCCATCATTGCCAACCATACTCTTATAATGGGTTGTGTGCCAGCGATAACCACCGCCTGAAACAGTGGACAGATATTCCAAATCTCCCTCCATTTCCTGCATACAGCAATTTTTAAGCGCCTCTTTAAATTTGGCAAGGTGGTCACTATGAACCATAGGAAACTGGTCCAAATATTGCTGATAATGCTCTATTTCTTTTCGCTTCTTATTATTGGGAAGGTTATAGGCAAATACCATCTTATCCTTCTCCGGAAAATATTCAAACAGCAGCCCCTGTGCAGTGGCCTCTAAAACCCGGTATCTCTCCTGCTGTATCACCAGCTCCGAATTGACCTTTTGAAGCTTTTTCAGTTGCTCCTCCTTTTCTTTCGTGTCCGTAATATCCATAATACAAGCGAGATAAAGCGGCTTATCCGTAATCTTATTCTCAATGGGTGCGCCCTTTATATCAAACCATGCAAGGGAGCCATCATGGCGATATCCCCGTACACTATATCGAATTACCCCTTTTTCGGGCAAATGTTCCTTAATATAGGCAGTGAAGCCCTCCACATCCTCCGGGTACAGCGTTGCAAAAATATCATTCTGATTCACCTTATATTCTTCTTTCGAATACCCAATGCACTGAAAATATGCCTTATTCAAATAAAGAGCCCGGATATTCTCCCCCACTTCAAATAATCCGACACCTGCTCTGATGTTATCCAAAAGAATCATCAATATTTCCTGTGTGTTCTCCCCCAAATATTCCAAACGGTGATAATCGGTAATATCATATGTATTCCAGTCATTCATTATAACCACGCCCCTTTATATAGTCTATAAATACCGGTTTCCATTCTCCTTAAGCCACCTTCTTCTATTATCATAATCTGGAAGAAGTTCCCCAACCTTCTCCCAGAACCGCTCTGAATGATTCATCTCCAGCAAATGGCAAAGCTCATGCACCACCACATAATCCATAATCCGCTCCGGCATCAATACAAGATGCCAGTTATAGGAAAGCGTTCCTTTGCTGCTACAGCTTCCCCACCGTGTCCGCTGGCTGCCAATCCGTATTCTCTGATAATCCACTCCCAGCAGCGACTTATAGTAATCCGTCTTTTCTGTAAGCACCCTTCTCGCCTGCTGCTTCAATCTCCTTATCTCTTCCTCACTGCGAACAACGCATTTTTGCATATCCTCTAATACATGCTTTGTCTGCTTGTAAATCCAGTACTGCTTCTGATTCAAAAAACGTACAATCTCTCTGTCCGGCATTTCAAGAGGAGCCTTCACTAAAAGTGTTCCCTCCTGCGTAACGGTCATTGCAAGAGTTTTACGGTCATTGCGCCTGCATACAACAGGAATATGTAATTCTTCTATCTCCAAATACTCTGGTATACTGTCCATCTTCCGCCTTTTCCATACAAGCAAACCGTATTTTTGCCTATTACTTTTTTATATATTATAATTATACCCTATTTTAACCATATTTTGTATCATTTTTTTATCTAATTTCCAAAAATATCCAAAATAAGTACTGTATTTTAATCCAGGAACTGCACGCCTGCACCTAACAGATTATCACCCAGGTAAGTACTTAAGGCTGCACCGATTTTCGCCCTGAAAATTTCCTGATAAGCCGGAAACATTTCCTTCATTTTCTGCTCCAGTTCTTCTCTTGCCGCTGGTGCACCACCGTCTGCGACAACAAGATTATAGTGCTTTCCTGTATTTTCAGGTGTCTTCACCTGTTCCTCAACCAAAGCCAGCAGTTTTTTCTCTACCAGCTTATGCCCACGCACCTTCGCCGGTGTATAAATTTCTCCATCCTCGTCAAAGGAAAGAATTGGTTTTATACTCAACGCCGTACCCACCATTGCGGTTGCCTTTCCGATTCGTCCACCCTTTTGCAGATATTCCAGGGTATCAATGGAGAAAAAGACCTTTGTTGTCTTACACAGCTTCTTCACCCTGCTGCACAATTCATCATAGGGAACGCCTGCATCCCGCCACATTGCTGCCTGTATCACAATTGCACCATTTCCAATGCTGGCAGATAACGAATCTATCACGCAGACCTCCAGACCGGCATCCTCTACAGCCAGCCGCACATGGTTTACCGTTCCAGAAAGGCCGCTGGAAAGCATAATGGCAACCGCCTTCTCATATCCCTTTTCCTCCAGCTCATTTAACAGGCTCGCAATATCCTCACCAGTAGGCGTGCTGGTTTTGGGCATCTCTGTTTTTAACTTTTCATACACATCCTCAGCATGAATATTAACCCCGTCCTTATATTCTCCATCCTGGCAGCTAATTATCATTGGCAGCACATAAATACCATACTTCTCCCTCAACTCCTCCGGCACATCTGCACAAGAATCCGTAATAATTGCTATCTTTTGTTTCATAATCATCATAATCCTTTCTTTTGGCTCTTATTCAACTTTTATCCACTTTTTGTCGCATTAAAGAACAGTATACCATTCCTTCCCATATTTTACCACTCAAAAATGGTCCACCGGACCATTTTCTCATATGCTTGGCAACTGAAAAAAGGATTAATATGCTTTACGCAGTCATTTTCTCTTTATCCACCCTGGGGAATCTTCTTCTCACCACAAAAAAGCAAATTACATGCGTCAAAAATGTAAGCATCCAGGAAATTGGGTAAGACAAATATAGCATTCTGGTTGTATGAAATTCTGGCAGTTGAAAAATAGTAAAAATCCAAAGAAGTCGCAAACCACATGCGCCAATTAAGGATACCAACATCGGCATTACAGAATAGCCAAGACCCCTTAAAATGCCCACCATCACATCCATCATTCCACACAGAGCATAGGTTCCGCAAACCATTTTCAAACGTACCATCCCCTCCACAATAACAGCATCCTTAGGGGAATAAATCTGTAACAGCCAACTGCCAAAAAATACTGCCGACCAGCCCAGCAGACAACCCGTTACAATCACACAAAGCAAGGTTCGGATGGCAATCCGGTTAATCCTTCCAAATTTACCCGCCCCAATATTCTGGCTTATGAAGGAAACTGCCGCCTGGTGAAATGCATTCATGGCGACATACACGAAGCCCTCAATATTAGCTGCCGCCGCATTTCCTGCCATCACCACGGCACCAAAGGAATTCACGGATGACTGTATCACTACATTGGACAGTGAAAAAATCGTCCCCTGTATGCCTGCCGGCAATCCAATCTGCAATATTTTTAATACATATCTCCCATGAAAATGTATATCTGCCAGCTTAAGCTTATAGCCTTCCTGTTCCCGCATAAGACAGCGGACAATCAGAAAAGCGGACACACATTGGGAGATGACCGTGGCAAGCCCGACTCCGGCAACATTTAAATCACACACAATCACAAAAAACAGGTTCAAAATCACATTTACAGCGCCTGCAAACAACAGATAGAACAGCGGACGTTTTGTATCGCCCACTGCCCGCAGAATCGAGCTGCAAAAATTATACAGCATCATGGCTATCATGCCTAGGAAATAAATCCGCAGATAGATTGCTGCAAGTCCAAGTACCTCATCAGGGGTCTGCATCCATACTAAAATCTGTCTTGTAAAAACAACCCCGAAAACTGTTAAAATCAGACCGCTTAAAAGACTTAAAGCCACAGCAGTGTGTACGACATCATGGAGATGTTTCTCCTCCTTTGCACCAAAATAACGTGCCACCAGAACATTGGCACCGACAGATAGCCCCATAAATAAATTAGTGAGCAGATTAATCAGGGAAGATGTGGAGCCTACCGCTGCAAGGGAATGTTCCCCACAAAACCGCCCCACCACTACTACATCCGCCGCATTAAACAATAGCTGCAAAATACTGGAACACATCAATGGAACGGCAAAACGCAACAGCTTTGGAAGAATGGAGCCGTTGCACATATCCATAGAATATGATTTTGACATTTGTATCACCTCGAAAATATTATATCACTATTTTTCTTTTTGGGAAGATTTTTGTACTTCCCTGCAATACTGTAAACGGATTCCGACATGACCTGTTCCCAATCTGACTACCGCCAGCAACAGCCAGATTTAATAGTATCTATTTGCTTTTTTGATTTTTCTTCTTATAATTTTACAGAAATTCAATACAAAGGAGAAAAAACATGCAGACACTAGAAACCATCACAAAACAATATTTAAATTATTGTAAAGTCCATAAGAATCTGGATTCAAAAACCATAAAGGCATACCGGATTGATTTAGAACAGTTCCTTTCCATTATCCCGGTAAATGAATTACCCGTGAATAAGGAAACCCTTATGCTGTATCTCTCAAAGATTCACGAAATGTACCAGCCCCGAACGGTCAAGCGCAAAATCGCCAGTGTAAAAGCACTCTTCCACTATTTAGAATACGAGGAAATCATCGAAAATAATCCCTTTAATAAAATTGACCTTACTTTCCGCCAGCCCAAAAGACTGCCAAAAACCATCCCCGCAAATGTCATACAGACCTTTTTATCTACCCTCTATAAAGAAAAGACCAACACAAAAACCTTGCACCAGCAAAAATGCATTATCCGCGATATCGCTGTTATGGAGCTGCTATTCGCCACTGGTATGCGGATTTCCGAATTATGTTCTTTAAAGCAGGAAAATTTGGATTTAGAAAATAAGACTGTTCTCATCTTTGGAAAGGGCGCAAAAGAGCGTATGCTGCAAATTGGAAATGCTGAGGTAATTGCAGCCCTAACCACATATAAAATGTATTTTTCTGCTGAGCTTTCACAGACAGACTGGTTGTTTGTAAACCGCCTGCAAAACCGCCTGTCCGAACAGTCCGTACGATACATGATTAACCATTACGCCGATGCTGCCGGAATTGAAATGCATATTACACCCCATATGTTCCGGCATTCCTTTGCAACCCTCTTGCTGGAAGCTGATGTAGATATCCGGTACATACAGAAAATGCTGGGGCACAGCTCTATCACTACCACGCAGATTTATACCAGCGTGTCTATGAATAAGCAAAAGGAGATATTGGAGGTGAAGCATCCGAGGAATGGGATGAAAGTGGGGAGGGATGATGGATAATCAGAAGTTATCTGTTGAAATTCCTTTAAGAGATGATTATATAGTTATCAGCTGTTGAGGAACATTAGTAAGTAAAATAAATTATAAAAAGATATATTTTATTATTCCTATCAGATATATCATTTTGAAGGGAAATTTCTATGTTATTAAACAATCAAGAGTCATGCCAAAAACAAATTAATTCATTTATGGCAAATACATATAAGCCTGTTATGATAATTGAAGGGGAAAAAAATATTGGAAAAATAACAACAATATTTGCTACGCTTAACAATTCTCATGTGGCATACTTTAAGAATGAGCAAAGTAATTCAAAAAAATATTTACCATTTTATAATGTAATTAATGATAAAAAAAATATATTTACATCGGTTGTTTCTTCAAGCGATGTAATTGCTATGGATTTCAAGCCGGCACCTCATCTTCTCAGTTTAGTGCTAAAAGTTTTTAATCATAGACATGATAACGCTAAATTGAATGAAGAAGAGAAAAATATACTTTCATATATCCAGAGGTTGGTGCAAAATAAAAAAAATTATGTTTTTGTTATTGAAAACGTATGTGAATGGGATCCTTCTTCAATTGCTTTATTATCAATTTTATACTGTTCGACTACTACCAATGATAGGCGTAATTTAAAGTGGATATTTACCTCTAATAGCAATGAAGAAACAAAAATAATAAAGAACAATTTTATTAAAAAAAAAGGAAATGAATTTGTTTATTATAAAATACATGAAATGGAGTTAAATGATTTTATAAAGTGCATGAAATTTTTTGATGACAAACAAATATATTCAGAAAATGATTATGAAAGTTTATTTAAAATTATAGGTTCTGATATAGAAGCTATTAAATGTATTTGTAAAAGCAACTTTTCAAATGAAATTTTTGAAGATAATGTAGAAAAATCAACTTTGATCAAAAACATAATAGAAAAAAAACTTCGAGAACTCAATGCAAATGGTGAATTGATTATTCAAACTATGGAATATATGGGTATTTTAAATGAGATTGTATCCATAAATGAACTTACATATGTTTTAGAGAGAAAAGAGGGCGAGATAAGAACTATTATTGATGAAGCGAATAACTATTATTTATTGATATACAATGATAATCAACAGAAATATATTAATTTTGCTTTAAGTATAGTAAAAGCTATTTATACTGGAGTAACTAATTATGATAAAAAGTATTATAGCAAAATAGCAAATTGTATATTTTTCTTATATCCAGTTGATTATGAAAAAAGAGGGGACATGTTAATTAATGCAGGAGAGAATGGGCAAGCAGGATTATGCTATTCTTTAGAAGTAATTAAGCAGATACGTTCAAATCAACAATTAGATCCAAAGATAAAAAGAAAATTAGAACTAACAGCTTCTACAATTCAACGTGAATTTGTAAATAGTTATGCTCGAGCTATATCTTTGTTTTTAAATAATGATTACAATGAAACTATAAATGTTCTTGAATGCATGTCAACTATAACAGATATTGAATTACAAGCTGAGCGAGATATTTTTCTTTCTCTATGCTTTACTAAAAAATTTTCGGAACGACAAAAAGCCCTAGATATTTTAGAAAGATATGATTCGTGTACTAAGATAAATAATGAGATTGATATATGGGAGAGAGTATTAGATAGGAAATTATTTGCAAATATTCATTTAGGAGATTTAAAATCCGCCAAGCAAATTGAAGAAGATTTAATATTAAGTTATGGTAGTAGAATTAACCATGATAGAAATATTTTGGCAAAATTAATTCGATTAAATATTAGATCAAATTCTTTATATTCAGCTGAAGTATCACTACAAAAAAACAAGGATGCTCACAAGCTATTTCTAGATGAGAATTTAGAAAGCATACTACTTTATTATTTTATTTTGACTAATGAATCAGCAGCCAATATTATAAATGGAGAATTTAGAGAAGCATATAATCTTTGCAGAGAAGGAGAAAAAATTATTCAAAGTGAGGAATATATAACATTTCCACGAAAAGAAATATTATTAAATAATTATATACTTTCTGGATTTCTTTGTGGAGAATTTTCTGTTGACTATTGTTTAGAAAGTTATGAAGTACTTCTTAAAAATATTCCGGATAGTGCAGAAAAATTATTTTATACTTCAAACTATTGTATTTTTCTATCTCTTGCTGGAAAAAATAAAGACGCATTCAAGATGTTAGAAAAAGAATCCGATAAACAATTTGTTAAACAATTAGATAAGGAATCAATATATAATTTTCGTGTTTGTTACAATCTTGCTGTTTTTTCATATTTATCTGGCGATGAGAATGAAATTAACAAATATCTGGACAAATTAGAAAACATATCTATTGGACAAATTGATCATCACTTCGTTTTGCAGAAAAAAAATCTTACAATGGAGTTAATAAAGAATAATCAAAAATATACACCTGAAGAGTGGCTTTACGCTTTGCATAAACAAACTTCGGGTGATAGTGAAAAACCTTGGAGATATTATGGGCTCGGCTACGCATTTACCGCCCTTTCCAATTGGAATGATATTTAATATTTTTTATTTAAATATACCATCCCGGCCCCCATTTTACTATTAGGGCGTTGAACGAATCCTAATTTTTCATAGAATTTTTCGCATCCCTTTGAAGCCATTAAACCAATTACAGAATTATTTTTTGAATGCTCTTTTATCCATTTCATTAGTTGAAGAACAATCTTTTTTCCGATTCCTTGACTTTGATACATAGGATGTACAACGACATCCTGGATATAAAAACATATTATACCATCGCCAATAACTCTTCCCATACCAATTATTTTATCTGAATCATATACAGAGATAGCGTATAATGTGTTTTTTGATGCTATTTGAAATATATCATCTTCATATATGGTCCATTTTACATACGAACGAAGTTCTTTCCATTCTTTAGCGGTAGGCATGCTACTTTTATATAATATTTTTTTCATTTGAATGTACCCTTTTCAATAGAAATCCCTAATAAAGTTAATAATACATCTTCATATGAATAGCCTAATTTTTTATATAAATAGTAAAAAGTCATACTCTTTGTTATATGTGGATTTGAGGATATATCAGTAATAAAGAAAGAGTTATTCTCACTAATACGATAATCTATTCTAGCCAACCCAAATAATGATAATTTTATTGCTATACTCTCAGTCATTATTTTAATTTTTTCTGATAATTGTTCATTTGATTCAGAAAAGTTATAAAAAGAAAATAAATGTTCGCCTCTAATATTATAGTTCAAGATAGTATCACCCAAATTTCTATTTGAACCAACTTTAATGCCAGTTGGATCAAAGGAAATGGATGTTTGGTCAGATACTAAACAAGGAACTTCTACTTCATAGCCCGGAATAAATTTCTGGATTATCACTGGTTGTGAATAAGAACGGCTTAAGTCATCAATTAAAGTTAAAGCATCAGAATTATAAATGATTATGTTATTCTCAGACAAACCAATACTTGATGCTTCTCTATTAAGTTTAAGTAATAGTTTTTCTCCTTCAGGTGGTTGTTGATGATACCAACCATAATTCCAACAATAAAGCCATGATTGGGCTACTGGAAATCCGCCTTCCTTTAAATAGCAATACCAATGATATTTTTGTCGAGTATATGAGGAGATAAATGAATCACTATTTGTATGTAAAATATTATTTAATTCACAAAATGCTGGAATAAGAGATTTTCTTCCAGCTCCAGTACCGGTTTGGGCTGAATTTAAAACGAGATTTTTTTTTGATTTATGATTCAATTTACCAGAAAGATAATCAATAATAAAAGAATTCTCGTCAAAATAGCATATAACTTCAAAACCTATTTTTCTTAAAGATGTAAGTATTTCTTCATATTGATTATATGAATAATATTCTGAGATAATTGAATCTCGCTTATAGTCTTTATAACTCTTAGTAATATTTTTTACATTGCAAATCATTATAATCAAATAATTTGAAACATTACTTTGGGCTATATTAATATAAAAATTTATTTTTTCCTTTAATTCCATAACTCCTCCATTTATATCTATTGCTGCGTTGAATCTATTATTTAACAACAACAGATAACTTCTGATTATCCATTATTTACTCATTTACATGCTAACTTTTGTTAACATTATATAAAATATTAACACAACATCCAGATTTTGTCATCTAAAATTTTACAAATTTCATCAAAATAACACTACACACTTATTTTCAATACTATATCTCTCAATTTTCCATCAATTATGTTAACTCCAAGCCAACATTCACCCCTGTCGGTTTTCTATCCCCATCTCCTCCCATATCTTCCTCATCCCTCGATAATCCTCACTATTCTTCAAAACAAAGGGATTACCCCCCCCTTTCAAATACAATCTTATGCATCAGCTCCTGTATAAAATATCTCTTTTTTCTCCGCACACTCTGATACAATTTTTCTGAAATTCCTTTTATTTTCCTCTTTAATTTATCATCAATTTTTATCCCTTTTCGAAACTCTACATTTAATGCAAGACTTCCACAATTTCTACCCCCGGAGCACAAAACCAGCTTCCGCATCATCCTTTATCATACATTTCCCTGTTTTATAACATACCTCACAGCCTTTACAGTAGTCCATTTTCAAATCTACCAGATGTATAAAGTCAATTTCTACATCCTTATGTAATAAGAGCATTTCACCCATTTTTCTTAGCACTGTACCGGTTGCTCCATTTTTTCTTGGACTTCCATTAATCAGCATAATCTTCATTTTCACATTTCCTCCCCCGATTTTGTGTTCATCCACCTCGTAAATCGTGACAGCAGTAAATGTGCGAGCTTAAGATTCAGCCCTACTACTGCAATTCCAATCACGCTATAGAAAACTACCGTACCAGCTGAATATCCCAGCAACCCAATACATTCTTTTATAATCCAGATGCTTACTGGCAGAGCAATGGTACTGGTCACCAGTGCTGGTATATAACTGCGGATTACAATTGACTGCCCGATATGCATAACCAAATGAACCGCGTATGCAATGAAGCCGCCCAACCACAATGCATATCTGTCTGTGACAATTGCCATGAGGCAAAATGCAATACATAATATCAGCTCTTCATACACTGCCGCTGCCATTCCCTCCGTACTATAATCCCCATAGCTTTTGCTGATTGCCGGAAACCTTTCATCCAGCATAGTCTTATTCCGTTTGTACCAGATTCCAAAACCTATAATCTCCTCCATATCGTGAAAGATAAATAATAGCGGAAATAACCAGACATATTTCTCCATTCCTCTTCTTCCTTTCTGACATATTTGTGTCATTTATGATATAATGAAGACAATTTCACTTGCCTGCAAGGATGAAATTGTCGAATACAATCATGGGCTACGCTCATGATATAATATCCACAAACACCTCACAACCCCAGTCAGACAACTGACATAATTTTATAAAAATGTGTCACGGAGGACATTCACAATGAACCAATCAAACAATCCAACCGCCATCCGTTCCAAAAATGAAATCACCACCGCACTGTTACACCTGATGGAACAATATCCATACTCGGACATTACCGTAAAACAAATTGTACTAGAAGCAGGAATTGCCCATAAGACCTTTTACAGAAATTTTGATAGTAAAAATGATGTATTAGACGCATATATTAACCGCATTATGATTGATTATGTGGAACAATTAAAAAACCTTAAAAACTGCAAAATGCCTGATATCCTTGACGTTATTTTTGCATTTTGCCAAGAATACCAGACATTATTGATTCTTCTTTATAACAATAATCTCTCACACATATTACTAAATAAATGGAATACTTTTATCCCTGAGGTCCATGAAGAAATCGTAACCACAGATAAGCCATTTTACCAAAAATACAACACTCTAAATGTATCCTACATTCTTGCTTTTAATATTGGTTCCATCTGGAATATTATTACAAAATGGATTGCCAACGATATGAAGGAAACGCCGGAAGAAATCAAAGATACAATTGTAGCATATTTAAAAGATATCGCATTCTTTATATGAAACCAGCAGACAATCTATTTTCTTCATGTATGCGCCCAATATACCCTCATAATAAGGGGTTATCTGTCCATTTTTACCCTCATTTTGAGGGTGTCGCCAATATTGTAACTTCCATATTTTTAATACACGCTATCTTGTCAGATAACAAAAACATTATAACTTTATTTTCCAACCACCATGATTAAATATTCCACTAGCATAATAAAGTTGTTCCATCTGCTTTAAGCTAATCATAGCCACTTATACTAAAATCGAAATATCTTTGATATCTTTTTTATTATTTATATATATCCTCCACGCAGAAAATAGAAATTTCATGGTTTATTGAATCCTCAATTACTCTTTATGAAGCTTTCTATATTTGCGAAGCATACCAGCTTTTTTATGATGATAATTGTTTCTTCTCCACATTTTCCTCTCGTGAGCACTTCCTATTGATAAATCATTTCTCCAATATGCTTCATATGGAGTCTCAGGTCTATCCTTACAATACGGACATGTAGGGTCACCACATTTCTCTTCAAGCCATTCATTGCAATCTCTGCATGCCCATGCATCATACCTGTATATCTGAATCGTATTTGTACCATTGCATACAGGACATTTTCTCACGCCCATCATACCAATTTGCGACCATTTGTAGTCCCTTTTTCTTTTCCGTAATCTTTTTTCTCTATTTGTCATATAATCACCCAGTTTCCTCACGATATTTTCTCCAGTTGACAATCAAAGCAAAGAAAAGATATCTGTCAGCAAACTCATTTACACAGACCACCGTGTAATTTATCTTCTTTTTTAATTCACTCATTTATACCACCTACTCCTTTACTATATAACATAATTCAGCCACAATTCATATTCTTCATCATTTCTTTGTTAAAATGGATTAAGACCACTACGAATATCAATCTGTTACCCTTTTCCCAATCATACTAGTTTTTCTTTATGATGTTAATTGCGACATTAAATCAATGGAGACCGTATGATGAATACTATTGTAAACGAGGATAAGATAACATTCAAGGATTTGGAACAAAAAATATTTAAAAAAGAAAAAAGACAATACAAAGGAATCAACCATAAATAAAGAGAAATTGATGAGGTAAACCATGAAGGCATCAAAACAGTATATATGCGGTACATAAATTTGAACTGCTCTATAATCTAAAAAATGCAAATAAAGGTTGACTGTAGTAGTACGATATGTTAATGTATACATATAAAAGACGACAGTAGTCATACAATGATATTGGAGGATAACATGAGAAAAGTTATATTACAGCCCAGCGAAAGGATTTTAATGGAAGAACTCTGGGATGAGAATCCACAAACAATTACACAGCTGTTTCACACATTGAATGAAAAATGCGGCTGGACCAAAAGTACGGTCAGTACAATGTTGAATCGGATGAGCAAAAAAGGTCTCTTGAGATTTGAGCAGGGAAGAAAAGCAAAGTTGTATTTTCCTGCTGTTGAACAGGAGGCAGTTAATTTTGCTGAAACAGAGAGCTTTTTAAACTGGGTATTTAAGGGTTCTGTCAGTATGATGATGAGCACTCTGTTAAAAGAGCGGAAACTAAAACCGGAAGAAATACAGGAACTGTATGACATGTTAAAGGAGGCAGAAAAATAAAATGCTGAACCAGATTATCAGTTCATCTATCATAATATTAGTTGTATTATCGATTAGGGGTTTATGCGGTAAATATATCGGACAAAGATTCAAATATGCGCTATGGCTTATCATTGCAATAAAATTGCTTATCCCAATGCCTTTTGAAAATCCGATAAATGTCATAAACTATTTTCCGTCAGAGAGTAATGCAGTAGTCCATGTAATGGATAATAACAGGAGCGAAAATATTTCTGCTATGGCAACAGAAAATACGCAACAAGTGTCTTCTGTGAATGAGCGAAACGAGAAAAATTCTCTGGTAAATAATAACCATACTATTGCAAAAACAAAATCCATAAGGGGAAATGTTGACATAAAAAATAGAGCGAGCAAGGTTCAGGTTTTAAAGTGGATTTGGATAATTGGAATGGTTTGCTTCACAGGCTATCTATTGATAGGGAATATTATTTTTTGTGTTAAATTGAGACGGAAACGTAAATGTACCGGAAAATACCGTGATACATTGCCAGTTTATATAACGCCTCTTGTCCATAGCCCTTGTTTATTTGGAATAATAAAACCGGCAATTTATCTTCCAGATAGCTGGGAGATTAGTGAGGAGTACAGAAATTATATCTTTTTACACGAATGGATACATTGCCGCCACAAGGATATGGTCTGGTCTCTGATAAGGTCTTTTTGCCTTATCATTTACTGGTTCCATCCCCTTGTGTGGATTTCCTGTATTTTATCAGAACGGGACTGTGAGACAGCATGTGATGAGGGCGTTATGGCAGAACTTGGTGATGATAAAAAAGCAGATTATTGTCGGATGCTTGTGGATATATGTGCCATGCTTTCTAAAGACGGCAGAAACTATTTATTAATGCAAGAGTTACGAGGAGGACACCGGGAAATGAAGACAAGATTATCATTATTAATAAAAAAATCCTTACCTATGACATGGATGATTATTCTGGTGGTGGGAATATCTGTGGGGGCAGCAGGGTGTACTTTCGGAACCGGAACGATTACTGATACAGAATCCAACTATGAGAAAAAACAAACGATAAGTATGGATGAACCGGAAGAGACAGTAACATCGATACCTGTTACAGAAGCCAAGCCGGATTTAACACAAAGTACAGGAGCAGATGGTGCAATGCTGTATTATGCAGATGAAAAACGGATTATTTTCGGCGGGTCTTTCGGACTTTTTATATATGATACTGTAAATCTAAAAATGCTTAGAAGCGTGGATCTGGTTGCAATCGGCTGTTCTTACACACAGGGAGATAAATACTGTGAGATTCAGGTATCAGAGGATGGACAACAGGTCTATTTGCATCCTATGAACGTAACAGATATGTATATTTATGATGTGGAAAAAAACAGTCTAAAAAAAGAAGCCTATGATTTGACAGGAGTCTCTTTGTATTCGGGCATTGAGAAAGGCAACGGTTCAGCAATCTATCAGACCTCCGAGGGGCAGGAACAGCTTTTTCTATCCCATTCATGGGCTGAAATAGGACAGCTTGGATATAGTAAATATAGAAGAGGAAAATCCGAACCCGTAAAAAAATTTTTTGTTCCGGATAAATATAATAAGGCTCCGTTGCTAACATCCTCAGATTTGCACGGATTTAAAAAAGCAGAAATGATGTTCCATGGAAAAATGTACACTTGTAATTCCACGGAAGCGTTAGAAGAACTAGAAAGGATAATCAGTACAACTAACGATATAACAGAGCCCGGATGTCCTTTTGACGATGCATTGTACCTTACAAAAGAGGATGGCAGTGTGGGCGTGATTTATCCAGCGACGGACAGTTGTAATGCCATCCTGACAGCAGACGGGTATGTTGAATTTGGTAATTCTGACAACAGTCAATTGTGGAATATATTAGGATGGAACCCTGAGGATTTGTGGTAGTTTTTTATTTACCATACACACCCCAGAAAGCCCGGCAGGTTCTCGCCATTCCCTCCTCTAAGCTGATGTATTCCATACCAAGCTCTGCCTTGCTTTTCTCATTACTGCACAGCTCTGTCTCTGCCTCTGTCACCGGAAAGGAAAGGGGAAGTCCCTGTTGTTCCGCTTCCTGTACCGTCATAGGAAGCTCCCGGATTGGTGTTTCTTTCCTGTCTTCTTCTATTTTGCCGGCACCCTTTATCAATACATCTGCCAGCATATCATAGGTAACCACCTCATCCCCACAGAGATTATAGCTTTGCCCGAAAGCCTTGTCATTTCCCATGCATTTGATAACCGCCTGCGCAGCATCCTTTACATAAATAAGCTGGAATCTGCCATCTGCACCGGTAATCCTCGGAAGGAGTCCCTGCTGTACCATCAGCTGGATAAATACAGACTCCCGCGGTGCATAATTAAATGGTCCGTAAAGGATAGACGGACGCAGAATCGTATAGGGAATGTCCCTTTGCCCACACACTCGTGCGAGCTCCCGCTCTAAAGCTATCTTTCCTGTAATATATTCCCCTGCTTCTCCCGGAAATCTCCGCATCTCCAAAGGCGTACTCTCTTCCTTATAGCCGGATAATCCTCTTTGGTAAACATCCACTGTACTGATAAAAATGTAGTGTCCAATGCGACCGGCTATATGCTCTAATACATTTGCCACGTCGCCCTCTTTATAACCGCAAAAATCCACTAACACATCATAATCCGTTGTCACCGCCTGCCACAGTGAGGCGTCCCCTCTGTCTCCCGTGACCTGCGTAACACCAAAGCTCTCCATACTGTAGGTGCCCCGGTTTACTACGGTAATGTCGTGCTCCTTTGCGGCCTCCATAACAAATACACGTCCGTAAAAATAACTGCCCCCGATTACTAAAATTTTCATGCTGATACTCCTTTACAACAAACTCATGCCTCGCATTTTTCAAGTGTTCATATTATTTTTATATATCCTTAGTAAAAATGAGAGAAACTCCCATTTTCTTAATCCCAAACTTTAGTATATCAAAAACATGGAAAATAGCAATTGCCAGACATATCAAAAAAGAATTTGCAGGGGCACCGCCGTATCCATTGCCGTGAACCCACATTTTTCGTAAAACTCCACATTTTTTTGTTCTTCACTAATCACAATCCGATACAGATAATTTTTATAATGCTCCTTCACCATCTGAAGTAATTTTCCTCCTATCCCCTGCTTCTGGTACTCTGGTTTTATCAGTAAATAGTGGATATATGCTATTAACTCCCCATCATCCAGAGCATCCACCAGGCCAATCAGCGAGTTCCCCTTCCATGCACTGATTACAATTCCTGTATTCCGAAATGCTTTTACCATCCGGTCGGCATAATCAGCAGACAGCCAGTTCACTGAAGCAAACAATTCCCTTAACTGCTCTTCCCCGAAATCTCTTTGAACAGAATAACGGATACCTGTAAGATTCAGCTCCATACATAAAGATTCCTCTATACCTGCATACACACCATAATTGGAGATTCTATAAAACCCAAAATCCGTGTACAGCCTGACCGATTCCCGTAAAAATTCCCCTGTTTCCAGTAGAAGCTTATCATATTCATTTTCTGCTGCATAAGCTATCAGTCTCTTCATGATACCGGATGCAATCCCATTTTTTCTGTATCCTTCACGAACAAATACCCTTTTTACTTCTATTTCTTTTTCAGAATATTCCCGCAAGGCTGCACATCCTGCCGGTATATCTCCCACATACGCAACCATTACATAATCCAGTGTATTGAGATGATTAAATTCTTTGTATCTCTCCCTTTTTTCTGCTCCTCCGATGGCTCTGTCCAGATATACCTCCATTTCATTGCTCAAAACAACAAAATCATTACAATCAAAACCTGCTTCCACATATCTTATATGCTCCATTTTCATACTCCCTTCCATATCTATCTGTACTTAGACAATTGCGAAACTCCCTATTTTCAAAATCCAGTTGTGCAATATAAACAATATCATAAGCAGGGTGCTTTGG
>URMF01000022.1 GCA_900548855.1 uncultured Eubacteriales bacterium | reverse complement strand
CCCCCCCCAGCCGTACCCATTATTTTTCACGTTACGGTCTGTTTTTCATTTGTATCCTGGCGGTTCTGCTGGGAATTTCCAGATTAAATCAGGAGGTATTTGTCCTCCATGGCAACCGGTATGTGCAAAAGCGGCAGTATATTATCCGCTTTATACAGGATACCGATGGGCGGAAAAGAATCTCATAACAGCCGGTGAAGGGCGGGCTGTGTTCGGGTATAATTTTATAATTGAATAAATCACAATCTGTTTCCTTTACTGGCTCCTTGCTATAGGTATCATGATGATTAAGAAAAAAGGAGTTATGGGATTATGGATATTTTATTATGGATTGTTGTTATTATCGGAGGCGGAACAGGATTGCTCTCCTGTTTGTACATTATAATTTCTTTGTTTGGCATGATTGGATATAAGATTTACAGGAAAATCAGATATCATGCATCCCTGTATGACTAGGAGGAGAGTAATATGGATATTATTGTAATTATTAGGGGTGTTATTGCCGCCGTTGCCGGTGTTGCAGGCTTTATAATGGAACACAGGGGCAGCAAGGATGATGACAGCTCTGAGAAAACAGAATAAATTAATATGCCTGTACATGAATAATATCATGACAGGCATATTTTTTAGGATTTTTTATGTTTCCGCACAGCTTCTGATAATAGAAATTCTATCTGTCCGTTAATGGAGCGGAAATCTTCATCTGCCCATTTTGCAAGCTCGTTCCAAAGAGTAGGGGACAAACGGAGTAGTATCTGTTTCTTGGCTTTTTCCTTTTCTTTTACTGATTTTTCCCGCAACCGGATATCGGCTTCCAGCGCTTCTAAGCGTTCTATACGCGCCTGCAGCTCTGCTTCCCGCTGCTCAATATCGCTCTCTTTTTCTGCCATAGAATCCCCCTTTCTAAATAAAGTATTTTAGATGTTTGCGAAACTCTGTTTTCGTTACCGACCGCCTCACAATATAAACACTGGGCACACAGCTGTGCATACCTTTCTACTAGGCTCAACTTCGTTTCGCCAAGTATACAGGCATTTTGCTGTTTGTCACTCGTAATGGTACCAAGCAATGTAACACTCTGCACACCAAGTGTGCAAGTGTACTTTCGTACTAAGCTCGAAAAAACCTCGCTAAGTACTCAATGCAAGTACCGACGGCTCCAAAGTACCTTTGCTTATGAAATTGTTTATTTTGTACAACTTACATTTTGAAATAATGTGTTTCGCAATTGTCTATGTTGATATAGGTTGTAGATATAATAGAACAGGAAAGGAAATACTGTCAAGAAAATATACGGAGGATTTTAAAAGTGCAGGAAGGGATAGAAAAGGAAAAGAAGCTGGAACAGCAGATGTCCACATATTTAAAGGAAAAGGTGGAACATGATAAGGAGTATTATCAGGTACATAAGGAGCAATTGAACGAAAGAACAGAAGGAATCAAAAAGCAACTTAATGAGAGAAAGAATACCTATAGCTTTAAGCGGATTTTCCATGCAGCCTTTAATCTGAGTGCAGATCAGGCAAGCTATGAGGAGATTGACGAGCGGATTGAATCTGGTGTGGTGCTCCGGGGAACGAATATGTGTATTCTGATTCTCGCTATCTTCATAGCGTCTGTGGGCCTTAACATGAATTCTACAGCGGTTATTATTGGTGCGATGCTGGTGTCGCCGCTGATGGGAGCCATAATGGGGATTGGCTTTGCCCTTGCAATCTATGACACGGATTTATTGAAGCGTTCTGCTACGGTATTGCTGTTTGAAGTAGTGGTTGCCCTGACAACCTCAACCGTCTATTTTATGCTGACTCCAATCTCGACCCCAAGCTCGGAGCTGCTTGCCAGAACCAGTCCCACTTTATGGGATGTGATTATTGCAGTCTGCGGTGGTTTAGCAGGTATGATTGGGACTACCCGTAAGGAAAAATCCAATATTCTGCCTGGAGTTGCCATTGCAACGGCATTGATGCCACCGCTTTGTACAGCCGGGTATGGTCTGGCTGTAGGAAATTTACGGTATTTTGCGGGGGCAATGTATCTGTTTTGTATCAATGGTATATTTATCGCAATTTCTACTATGCTGATTACCGTTTTTTTAAGGCTTCCATCTAAGAAGACAGCTAATGAGGAAACGAGAAAGCATCTTGTGAAGCGTGTCATAATCGTTGCGGTGGCAGCGATTGTACCGTCTGTGTTTTTGGCAGCCGATATTGTAAAGGATTCCGTGTTCCAGAGTAATGTCAGTAATTATATTGAAGAGGAATTTCAGTTTGATAATACACAGGTTGTAAAATATGATGTAAATGAGGAGGAGAAGGAGTTAAAGGTAGCCGTAATTGGTGCTACTTTAAATGATGATGTAATAGAAGAATTACAGCAGAGTATGGAAGCGTATCATATTGAAAATCTTTCTCTGAATGTTCAGCAGACTGTGGTAAAGGCTGGAATTACGTCAGAGGAATTAGAGGCTTATGTAAAAAATGAAACCAGCCAGCTGAATGCTGCCAATGAATCGGATTATCAGGAACTGCAAAGCCAGCTGATTGCTGTAAAATCAGAGCTTTCAGAATACCAGAGCCGTGAAGTGGATGTGGAGGCATTGCAGGAGGAAATCATGGCATTGTATCCGAAGGTAACTGCAGTACATGCCGGGTATTTGAAGGATAGCAATGAAGAACAAATGACCGTCGTTTTGGAGGTAAAGGAACCGCTTTCTAAAAATAATATGAAGACATTAGAGCAGTGGATTGGAAAACGGTTGGAAGTGGAGCAAACCATTATTTATCAGAGCATGGACAGTATTCTTTATCCGGCAGGCATGGAGAAGGAAATGGAAAAAGCAGGCAAGAAAGCTGAGACAGAAGAAGCTGCGACAGAGGAAACTACGGCTGGGCAGGCCGGTGAAACGGAAGGACAGGAAGAAAGCTGACAGGAGCGCTTTCTTGACGAAAAAGGAACAGGAGTATATTATTAAAATACATTTTTAACAAAATTATACAGTGCAAATAGCTGTTTTGAAAATGGAGAATGAAGGAAATGAGCAGGAGGAAGAAAAGAATGGGTATGGAACAATTTGAAGGATATACATATGTGCAGGGCGGTGTCTGTGCAGCAAAGGGCTTTAAAGCAAATGGTCTTAATTGTGGATTATATGCGGATAAGAATAAAAATGACCTGGCATTGATAGTCAGTGATGAGATGTGTAATGCGGCAGCCGTATATACTACAAATAAGGTAAAAGGGGCTCCGATTCTTGTTACGAAAAAGCATTTGTCAGCAATGAAGGGAAAAAGCAGGGCAGTTATCGCTAATTCGAAAAACGCGAATACTTGTAACGCTGATGGGGAAGAGAAAGCACAGAAAATGACGGAACTAGCGGCAGAAGAACTAGGAATTGCAGCAGATGAGGTGATAGTTGCGTCCACCGGTGTCATTGGACAGGTTCTTCCGATAGAACCGATTGAGAGCCATATCAGCGAACTGGTAAACGGACTTTCTTATAATGGTAATTCCAAGGCAGTTCATGCCATTATGACAACGGATACAGTGCCAAAGGAGATTGCGGTAACCTTTGTGGCAGATGGGGTTACGTGTACCCTGGGTGGTATGGCAAAGGGCAGTGGAATGATTCATCCGAACATGGCAACTACACTCAATTTTCTCACAACCGATGTGGCAGTTTCCCCAGAGCTGATTCAGAAGGCGCTTTCAGAAATTACCAAAATAACGTACAATTGTCTGAGTATTGACGGGGATACCTCAACAAATGATATGGTCTGTGTGCTGGCAAATGGGATGGCAGGAAATAAAGAGATTACAGTGGAGAATGAGGCGTATCAGGTCTTTAAGCAGGCGCTGTATATTGTGATGATGAATCTGACAAAAATGCTGGCGAAGGATGGGGAAGGTGCTACGAAGCTGATTGAGTGTACGGTCTCGGAGGCAAAAGATTTGGATACGGCAATTATTGTTGCGAAAAGTGTTATCCGTTCTCCTTTATTTAAGTGTGCAATCTTTGGAGAGGATGCAAACTGGGGACGAATTCTCTGTGCGGTGGGGTATGCTGAGGCGGAGTTTGATATCAATAGAGTGGATGTGGAGCTTGCCTCTGACAAAGGAGTTCTTCCAGTGTGCCATAATGGTGCAGGTGTTGAATTTTCAGAAGATTTTGCAAAGGAAGTACTTGCAGAGGATGAGATTTTTGTTCATATCTCCCTGCATGACGGAGAGGCGGCTGCCAGGGCATGGGGATGTGATTTGACCTATGACTATGTAAAAATTAATGGAGATTATCGTTCTTAGAATAGGAAATTCCAATTTTTTGAACAGAATATACAAAAATAAATTTATACAAAAATATGCATAAGCCATGGAACAAAACGGCAGACTAACCAGAGAATGTAATGGAGGAGTTTGCTTATGAAAGGTACAAAAAGTGGTAAAGTAGAACTTACAAAAACGGCAGTAATTCTTGGTATTTTACTTGCAGTATTGTTTGGTGGTGCAAACGCATATCTGGGATTGCGGGTTGGCATGACGGTATCCGCATCGATTCCGGCAGCAGTCATTTCCATGGGAATTATAAGAATTTTATTAAAGAAAGAGTCCGTGTTGGAGAATAATATGGTTCAGACCATTGGTTCAGCAGGAGAATCATTGGCGGCAGGTGCTATATTTACAATACCGGCTCTTTTTATGTGGGCAAATGAAACGGGGGATAATCCCCCTGGGTTTCTGGAAATATCACTGATTGCCTTATGTGGAGGTCTGCTTGGGGTATTATTTATGGTACCTTTGCGGAATATGCTTATTGTAAGGGAAAAAAATACACTGACATTTCCAGAGGGAACGGCATGTGCAAAGGTGCTGCTGGCCGCGGAGCAGGCAGGAGAAGCGGTTGCCGTATTTGCAGGACTGTTTATCGGTGCGGTGTATAAATTCATTGCAGATGGTTTGAAAATATTTCCATCCGAAGTAGATTATAGTCTGAAACGATATAAGGGCGCGGGAGTTGGTGCAGATGTACTGCCGGCGTTGCTGGGTGTCGGTTATATTTGTGGACCAAAGGTAGCTTCCTATCTGTTTGCTGGTGGTGTGCTTGGATGGTTTGTGATTATGCCTTTGTTAGTGCTGGCAGGGGGAAATTCCATTTTGTTTCCGGCAGGTGTGCCAATCAGCAAGCTGGATACATGGGGAATATGGGGAAATTATGTTCGGTATATTGGCGCAGGTGCGGTGGCAACCGGAGGTATTATTTCTCTTGTAAAATCCATTCCATTGATATGGATGACGTTTCAGGAGTCCTTAAAGGGGTATAAAAGAGGAGAAGCAGATGCTGAAAATGAAACTGCCGGTGGGGATAAAATGGAAAAGGATTCAACTCATGACCATACAAGTGCACTGCCTGGCTGGCTTGTATTCTGGGGAATTGTTGTTCTTGCAGTTGCCTTGTGGCTGATTCCCGGAGTTCCTGTAAATCTTGCAGGTGCCATTCTGATTGTGGTGTTTGGCTTTTTCTTTGCTACAGTTTCCTCAAGAATGGTGGGACTTGTAGGAAGCAGCAATAATCCGGTATCCGGTATGGCAATTGCAACGCTGCTGATATCCACCTTTTTACTGAAATTAGTTGGAAATAGAGGGATGGAGGGCATGATTGCAGCGATCTGCATTGGTACAGTAATTTGTATTATTGCGGCCATGGCAGGTGATACATCCCAGGATTTAAAAACTGGATATCTGGTGGGGGCAACACCAGTAAAACAGCAGATTGGAGAAATGATTGGGGTAGTGGCATCGGCATTTACCATCGGAGGCGTCCTGTATCTGTTAAATATGGCATGGGGATATGGCTCTTCTGAGCTTCCGGCGCCACAGGCAACCTTAATGAAAATGGTGGTTGAAGGAGTTATGGAGGGAAATCTTCCATGGAATTTGGTATTTGCCGGGGTAGCGGTAGCTGCTATCATCGAAATATTACAGCTTCCTGTGCTGCCATTTGCAGTGGGTCTGTATCTGCCAATCCATTTGTCTGTTCCGATTATGGCAGGAGGAATTCTCCGTCTGGTTTATGAAAAGCGTAATGAGAAAGCAAGAGAGCGGGGAATTCTTTATGCGTCTGGAATGATTGCCGGGGAAGGTCTGGTGGGAATTTTACTGGCAGTCTGTGCGATGATACCGGTAGGAACCACTAATATACTGGATAAAATAAATCTTTCCGATGTTTTGTATCTTGGAAATGCCGGAGGAATTGTTTTCTTTGGTATTTTGATTGCAACTATGGTATACTTTATGGAAAGAAAAGGAAAGCGCTAATCGGAACGGCTTGGAAAAGGAGAGAAAGTATGGGTGTATTGTCAGAATTAGAACCTTATGGTGTTTTTTATTTTTTTGAGGAAATTAGCAAGATTCCCAGAGGCTCTTATCATGAAAGGGCAGTCAGTGACTATCTGGTGGAATTTGCAAAAAAGAGAAATCTTAAGGTTTATCAGGATAACTTATATAATGTGGTAATGCTGGTTCCAGCCAGTGCCGGACGTGAGCAGGAAGACCCCTTGATTTTGCAGGGGCATATGGATATGGTCTGCGAAAAAAAGCCGGATGCAGACATTGATATGGAAACGGATGGCCTTTTGCTCCAAATTGAGGGGGACTATGTTACGGCTAAGGATACCACATTAGGTGGGGATGATGGCATTGCAGTGGCGTATATGCTGGCGATTGCAGATGATGATACCATTTCCCACCCACCCCTTGAATATATCATTACGGTTTCGGAAGAGGTAGGTATGGAGGGGGCAAACCGGATTGACCTGTCTATGCTGAAGGGCAGCCGGATGCTGAATCTGGACTCTGAGGAGGAGGGAATTTTCTTAAGCAGCTGTGCAGGCGGTCTGTCGACGCAGTCTGTTCTGCCTGTGGCAAGGGAGGAATCCAGGAAATTGGTATGGTATGAATTGTCTGTGACTGGCCTGCTGGGAGGACACTCCGGCTGTGAGATTGATAAGGAGAGAGGAAATGCCAATCTGATACTTGGCAGGGTGCTTTATGAAGTACAGAGCAAGCTTTCTTTTGCCCTGTACACCATGGAAGGAGGCAAAAAGGATAATGCGATTCCGTTAGAGGCTGTAGCGCAGATTGGGGTGGAGCAGTCGGATGCCACCTTGCTCCAGAAGACATGCCAGATATTAGATTCTGTTTTAAAATCGGAATATGCAAAGGCAGATTCGGGTATTACACTTCAGCTGGCAGAGCAGGGGACGGAATCCCGCACTGTACTGACGGAGGATAGTCTCTCCAGGGTGCTCACTCTGTTAATGGTACTTCCAAACGGTGTTCAGGGAATGAGCATGTCTGTTTCAGGCTTAGTTGAAACCTCCTTAAATTTGGGAATCCTCAAATTAGAGGAAGAACATTTATTTTTACAGCATGCTATCCGGAGCAGTGTGACGACGAAGAAGCATTATATAGCATCCCGGGTAGAGAGACTTGTCAGGGCGCTGGGTGGAGAGACAAAACGGCAGGGGGAATATCCGGCATGGGAATACAAAGAAGAATCGGTGGTGCGCCCGAAGGTGACAGCGCTGTATGAGAAGATGTACGGAAAAGCACCGGTGGTAGAGGGAATTCATGCCGGATTGGAGTGTGGTCTGCTGGCAGGGAAAATCAAGGATTTGGATTGCGTGTCGCTGGGTCCGGATATTCTGGATATTCATACCACAGAAGAACGGCTAAGTATATCATCTACAAAACGTGTGTATGAATTTTTATTGGAGTATTTTAAGGAGAAATAAAGCAGACAGGAGGATATACAATGCGGATAGGAATGGGATATGATGTCCATAAACTGATAGAGGGAAGAAAATTGATATTAGGTGGGGTGAATATACCTTATGAAAAGGGGCTGCTGGGGCATTCGGATGCAGATGTGTTAACTCATGCCATAATGGATGCTCTGCTTGGAGCTGCCGCTCTTGGAGATATTGGAAAACATTTTCCGGATACAGATGAGGTCTATAAAGGGGCGGATAGTATAGAACTGCTTCGGCATGTAAAAAGTCTATTGGACAAGAGGCAGTATATTATCAGTAATATTGACGCCACTGTTATTGCACAGCGACCTAAACTGGCAGCATTTATTCCGGATATGGTGATAACAATTGCGGAAGCATTAGGGATAGAAGAAAACCAGGTTAACATTAAGGCAACAACAGAGGAGGGTCTGGGCTTTACCGGAAATGGGGATGGCATCAGCTCACAGGCAGTCTGTCTGCTGGAGACAGTGGCAAATTATGATTACAGTGATGTGCTGGAACGGACAGAGCGGAGCTGTGCCGGCTGTCAGGGCTGTCAGAGGTACAAGGAGTAACATTGAAACAGATAGAGAATGCATATAGTATAAACAGAATATTGACATCGGAGGATAAAATGCCGGCGGAAGCTTCGCTCCGAAAGCTCTGGAGGGAATGCTTTGCGGATACGCCGGAGTACGAAGCCTTTTATTTTAACAATGTGTATGTGAAAAATACAGTTTATAAAATAGAGGATGGGGGAATGCTGCATTTAAATCCCTATCTCTGTCAGGTTAAGAAAAAGCGTATGCAGCTTTGTTATATAGTGGGGGTGGGGACTGCAAGGGCAAAAAGGCGAAAGGGAATTATGGCAGCGCTTATAAAGCAGGCACTTGGAGACCTGTACAGTCAAAGGCATCCGTTTACGTATTTGATGCCGGCAGATGTAAGGTATTATGAACCTTTTTCCTTCACAGCGATTGCTGAAAAAACAGAGTATATGCTTCCGGAATACGACATATCGGATACAACAGATACAGGGAGACTTCAGTTTGCCACATATGAAGAGCTGCTTCAATGCTTTACGGGGAAGCAGCAGCAGGAGCTGTTTCAAGCCATTCACAGTCTGCTGAAAAAAAAGTATGCTGTTTTTGCCATACATAATCAGGAATATTTCGATTTGCTCTATAAGGAGAAGCAGTGCCAGGGAGGAAATGTGGTATTTTGCTTTAATGGCAGGAAAGAACTAAGATATTTTATGGGCTTTTTTGCGTATGGTGTGGAACAGGGCAGGATGAATGTGGAACAGTGTGTGTTTCAGAAGGATTTTTATAAGGCTGTGCAGATGGAATATGCAAAAAGGAACAATCTGGGGGAGGTTTTGGTTGCAGCTTCCTTTCCATTTATGGTCAGAGTTGTGCACGCACAGACATTTATGCAGTTATTCCAGGAGGACTTCCGGGACTTTGCAGAACAGAAAAGTATTCTCCGGATAGAGGACTCCATTCTGCCAGAAAATGCCGGATGGTATTTTTTCGAGAAAAGGAATGACGGTGTCCGGATAAGCAGACAAGATAAGTTGCCCAAAGACTGCGGTTACGGAGAAATCATTACAATGTCAGCCAGCGAATTGGCGGATTATATTTTCAACCAGAAGGGAAGACAACAAAACAAAGTTTTTTTTGCAGAGGTGGTTTGATTTTATAAAACCATTTACAAATATTCATTGACAAAAGAAACGGTAAAAAATATACTAATTGTGGGCTGGTAAAGCATAAAAGCTGTTTTGTCCGCCAATAAGCATGTTCAGAAAGGAATGAAAACATGAAAATTTATAATACAATGACAAGAGCGAAGGAAGAATTTGTTCCGATTAATGAAAATAAAGTGGGAATTTATGTGTGTGGACCAACCGTATATGATTACATTCATATTGGCAATGCGCGCCCGATGATTGTGTTTGATACACTTAGAAGATATTTACTGTACAAAGGCTATGATGTGAATTATGTGTCTAACTTTACAGATGTGGATGACAAGATTATCAAGCGTGCGCTGGAGGAGGGGGTTACCTCTGCTGAGATTTCAGAGCGCTATATTGAAGAGGTAAAAAAAGATATGGAAGCTCTGAATGTGCTGGAGGCAACTACACATCCAAAAGCGACAGAAGAAATTCCTGACATGATTGAAATGGTAAAGACCCTGATTGATAAAGGGCATGCTTATGAAGTAAATGGCACTGTATACTTTAGAACCAGGAGCTTCCCGGGCTATGGCAAGCTCTCAAAGAAGAATATAGATGATTTGGAGGCTGGACATAGAGATATTAAGGTTGCTGGAGAGGATGAAAAAGAGGATTTCCTGGATTTTGTTCTCTGGAAACCGAAGAAAGAGGGAGAACCTTCCTGGCCATCTCCGTGGGGAGAGGGAAGACCTGGATGGCATCTGGAGTGTTCGGTTATGTCAAAAAAATACATCGGTGACATTATTGATATCCATGCAGGCGGTGAGGATTTGATTTTTCCACATCATGAGAATGAGATTGCCCAGAGTGAGGCGGCAAATGATGTGGAGTTTGCAAGATACTGGATGCACAATGCATTTTTAAAGATTGATGGTGAAAAAATGTCCAAATCTCTTGGAAACTTTTTTACCATTCGGGATATCGGAAAAAAATATCCGCTGCAGGTTATCCGTTTCTTTATGCTGAGTGCCCATTACAGAAGTCCCCTTAATTTTTCTGATACCCTTGTGGAAGCTTCCAAGGCTTCTCTGGAGCGTATTTTGAATGCCATGTCAAGACTGGAGGATGCGGCAGAGGCAGCACCGGAAAGAGAAGTGACACAGGATGAGAAAGAGCTTCTCGAAAAGGTGTCAGACTATGTGGTGAAATATGAGAATGCTATGGAGGATGACTTAAATACCGCAGATGCAATTTCTGTCATTTTTGAGCTGGTAAAGCTTGCAAACACCAGCATTTCCTCCGATAATGCAAGGTCTGTCATTTCAGAAGTAAATGATACAATCAGCAGGCTCTGTGATGTATTGGGAATTATAACCAAGACAGAAAAAGAGATTCTGGATGCAGATGTTGAGGCTTTGATTGAGGAACGGCAGGCGGCCAGAAAGGCAAAGGATTTTGCAAGGGCTGATGAAATTCGTGATATCTTGGCAGCACAAGGTATTATTTTAGAGGATACGCGTGAGGGTGTTAAATGGAAGAGAGCATAGATAATTTTCAGTATTTTAAGGAATGCTTCCGGCTCGAGCATGGCAGTCCGGAAAGCTATTCCCCGCTTGCGCTGGCATATATCGGTGACAGTGTGTTTGATGTGATTGTGAGAACGATTGCGGTAAGCAGGATTAACAAACAGGTGAATAAATACCATAGGGAAGTCAGTAAGATTGTGTGTGCCCCTGCCCAGGCAAGGATGATATTAGCTATCCATGACCAGCTGACAGAGGAAGAACAGGCGGTGTATAAACGTGGAAGAAATGCAAAATCCTATACAAAGGCAAAGAATGCATCTACTATTGATTATAGAAATGCCACCGGTTTTGAAGCTCTGCTTGGATACTTATATTTAAAAGAGGATTTTTTACGGTTGACAGATGTTGTTAAGATGAGTCTGGAAGTGCTGGAGAATGAAAAATAATGAACAGGATAAGGGAGTTAAAAATGCGTTACGAAGAGTATACAATTGAAGGAAGAAATGCGGTGACAGAGGCATTTCGTTCCGGTAAGACCATTGATAAATTATATGTGCTGGATGGCTGTCACGACGGTGCAGTCAATACCATTAAGACCTTGGCAAGGAAGCAGGATACCATTGTGAATTATGTGACAAAGGAACGGCTTGACCAGATGTCGGTCACAGGGAAGCACCAGGGCGTTATTGCTCAGGCAGCAGCCTATGAATATGCAGAGGTAGCGGATATCCTGCAGGCTGCGAGAGAAAAAGGGGAGCCGCCTTTTATCTTTTTATTGGATGAGCTGGAAGACCCACATAACCTGGGAGCAATTATCCGTACTGCAAATCTTTGCGGGGCACATGGCGTGATTATTCCGAAACGCCGTGCTGTAGGACTTACGGCTACTGTGGTAAAAGCATCAGCCGGGGCAATCAATTATACGCCGGTGGCAAAGGTGACAAACATTGCAAAAACCATTGAGGAATTAAAGGAAGAGGGAATCTGGTTTGTCTGTGCAGATATGGATGGGGAAGTGATGTACCGCCATAACCTTACGGGACCGATAGGTCTGGTTATTGGTAATGAGGGAAATGGGGTCAGCCGTCTTGTGAAAGAAAAATGCGATTATGTGGCATCCATTCCGATGAAGGGAGAGATTGATTCTCTGAATGCCTCTGTGGCAGCCGGAGTACTGGCATATGAAATTGTGAGGCAAAGACTGCAGGGAAAGTAACCGGATGAAAATGAGAATACTTTCTTCAATAAATAATAAAAAACTCTTTACAACCATATAAATTTTTGATATTATAGACAAGTCGCAAAGACAAGCTGGCGTGGCACAGTCGGTAGCGCACCTCATTGGTAGTGAGGAGGTCACGGGTTCGATTCCCGTCGCTAGCTTTCTAATTGAAAAGCCTGGAATCCTTGAATATGATAGGATTCCAGGCTTTTTGTGTTTTTTGACACAATTATTATTTTGCGGACTGCAGATAAAGGCGTTTCACCTTTTCGCGGATTCTTTGAATGGCATTGTCAATGGATTTTGATGATTTACCCAGCAAAGCAGCAATTTCAGAATATGGCATGCCTTCTAAATACAAAGGAAGCACCTCTTTTTCCAGTTTACTTAAATGTTCTTTCAGGAGATTTTCAATGTGTATGGTGCTTTCCCGGTCTAATATGATATGCTCCGGATTGGAATTACTGCCGGCTTCTAAATTGTCAATCAGCTTGGTATCTTCTGTATTTGTTTTGCTGTAAAAGGATATATAAGTATTAAGCGGGGAGTGCTTCTTGCGTTTGGAGGCCTTGATTGCGCTGTAAATCTGCCGGTCAATGCAAAGCTTTGCAAAGGTATAAAAAGAGGCAGAGTTATTCGACTGATAGTTTTGGATTGCCTTAAATAAGCCAATCATACCCTCCTGCGACAGATCTTCCGTATCCGCACCGATAAGATAAAGGGTGCGGATGGATTTCTTTACAAGAGGAGAGTATTTTTTTAACAGATATTCAGTTGCGTCCTTATCTCCTTTTTGGATGAGAAGTATGATTTCTTCGTCTGTATGTTCTTTGTAATCCATTGTAATCTCCATATTTTATAACTGACGGCGCTTATCTGGTAACGGTTAAAAAATATATTTATTCAGACGGCTGGGCTTCTATGCTATCTTCAACAGGAGGCTCCGTAGTAGCTTCTGTAGTAGTTTGGGTAGTGCTCTCTGTAGTAGCTTCAGTGGTAGCCTGGGTGGTGCTTTCTGTAGTGGCTTCTGTTGTTTTTTTAGCTTCCGTAGTGGCCTGGGTTGTTTTTTTGTCACTATTCACCTTATCCGTAATTTTATCAATATTATCCTCCAGATTCTTTTTTTGGTCATCGGAGGAATTGTCATTTGAATCCTTGGAAGAATCGGGGCTGGATGTCGTGTCGTTGTCCGGTTCATTGATTTCTGTTGTAATGCCTTTGTTATTTTTCTTGTTATCGGAATCACCACCGCCAACATGGTTTACAATGTAAGTAATCACACCTAAGAACAGGCAGGCAATTACGATTACAACTAAAATCAGGAGAATTGTTTTGAGCATATCCCGGTTTGGGGTGTTTTTAAATTCCTTCTGGGAGGTGTTTTGTTTTTCCCTTGCCAGTTCAGCCCGAGATTTGGCAGCAGCAGCTTTTTTTTCTTCCTTTAACCGGAGACGCTGCTCCTCTTTTTCAAATTCCTCATCATATTCATTTAAGTCAAAATCAATAATATCAAATTCGTCTTGATTTGATTGGTTTGGATTTTTTGTCATAATAATATATAACTATTGTATAAAAATAGTATTTTCCTTTCTTGTAGAATTCTGATTTGTCTCATCATACAACAAAAATGCAGAATAATCAAATATTGTATTGAAATCATCACATAAAATTCACAGGAAAATTGACGGGAAAGCACAAATATGATAAAGTAATGCTAATTATGGAAAGTTGGTGAAAACATTTCCGGACAGACTTAAAATGACACAAAAGGAGTTAGTGTAATGGAAGGTGAAGTAGTATCAAAGAATTTTATCGAACAGATTATTGATAAAGATTTAGAGGATGGCACATATAAGAAAATTGTAACCCGGTTTCCGCCGGAACCAAACGGATATCTGCATATTGGACATGCCAAGTCGATTATTTTAAATTCCGGGCTTGCGAAAAAGTATAATGGCACCTTTAATTTGAGATTTGATGACACAAATCCCATGAAAGAAAAGTCGGAATATGTTGAATCTATTTTGGAGGATGTAAGATGGCTGGGAGTAGATTTTGGGGATAAAATATATTATGCTTCTGACTATTTTGATGCGATGTATGAAGGAGCTGTTAAACTGATTAAAAAAGGCAAGGCCTTTGTCTGTGATTTGTCTGCGGATGAGATTCGTGAATATCGTGGCACATTAAAGGAGCCGGGAAAGGAAAGTCCATACCGGAACCGAAGCATTGAGGAGAATCTTGATTTGTTTGAACGCATGAAAAACGGGGAATTTCCAGATGGTTCAAAGGTTCTCCGCGCTAAGATAGATATGGCGTCACCGAATATTAATATGCGTGACCCGGTTATTTACCGCATTGCGAGGATGACACATCATAATACCGGAGATAAATGGTGTATTTATCCGATGTATGATTTTGCCCATCCGATTGAGGATGCAGTTGAGGGTGTGACACATTCCCTCTGTACCTTGGAATTTGAGGACCACAGACCTTTGTATGACTGGGTAGTCAAAGAACTGGAATTTGAATATCCTCCAAAACAGATAGAATTTGCAAAGCTTTATCTGCAGAATGTCATTACTGGAAAGCGGTATATTAAGAAGCTGGTGGAAGACGGTGTGGTGGATGGCTGGGATGACCCGCGTCTGGTATCTATCAGTGCGCTCCGACGGAAAGGGGTAACCCCGGAGGCTATCCGGATGTTTATGGAGCTTTCTGGTGTGGCAAAGGCAAATTCGGTTTCAGATATGGCAATGTTAGAGTATTGCATCCGGGAAGATTTGAAAATGAAAGCGAAGCGTATGATGGCTGTGATTGACCCGGTAAAATTGGTAATTGATAATTATCCGGAAGACAAATCGGAATTTTTGGAAGTTGAAAATAACCAGGAAAATGAAGAACTGGGAACCAGGCAGGTTTCATTCAGCCGGGAGTTATATATCGAGCGGGGAGATTTCATGGAGATTCCTCCTAAGAAATATTTCCGTCTTTTTCCAGGCAATGAGGTAAGACTTAAAAATGCGTATTTTGTTACATGTACGGATTTTGTCAAAGATGAAAATGGAAATGTAACGGAAGTACATTGTACCTATGATCCGGCTACCAGATCTGGCTCCGGTTTTGAGGGACGTAAGGTGAAAGGAACCATTCATTGGGTGGATGCGGCAACAGCAATAGATGCCACCGTGAGACTTTATGATAATTTAATCAAAGAAGGGGACGAGGTATTAAAAGAGGATTATTCCAACCTGAATCCGGAATCTTTGGTGGAAATGAAGCATTGTAAACTGGAAGCCGCTTTTGAAGGAACAGAGCCGGGAGAACGGTTCCAGTTCTTGAGAAATGGATTTTTCTGCACAGATTCTAAGGATTCCACAAAGGAGCATTTGGTATTTAACCGTATTGTTTCTTTGAAGAGTTCTTACCGGCCAAAATAGGAGGGGTATTTCGTATGGGAATATTTTCAGGATTAGAGGAACTTGGATTTAAAAATATAGATATGGACATTTATGAGAAGCCAGAGAGTAAAGAAATGCAGGATGCTTCAGGAGCTTCAAAGAATGAGAAGAAGGAAATTGTTGTAAAAGAGCAGGACATATTGTTTCCCAAAACATATCATTGTCCTGTATGCGATAGTGCATTTAAAACATTGGCGGTACGGGCAGGAAAGCTTCGAAGTGTTGGACAGGGCGAAGATTTAAGACCATTGTATAGAGAGATGGATCCGATAAAGTATGATGCCATAGTGTGTCCATATTGTGGCTATGGGGCACTTTCCAGATATTTTAACCATGTGATGTCGTATCAAAGGAAAAAGTTATGTGCCGAGGTAAAGGATAATTTCAAGGGCATCAACGTAAGTTCAGATTTGTTTTCTTATGATGAAGCAATTATGCGGTACAAAATGGTATTGTTATGTGATGTTGTCGGGGGAGTGAAGAACAGCCGGAAGGCATATACATGTTTAAAGCTTTCATGGGTAATTCGTGGTAAAAGAGAAAAGGAAGAACTGAGGCTGGCGCCTGCTGAAAGTGAGAAATTACTTGCAGAGGAAATGGAATGTATTCAGAATGCCTATGATGGGTATGTCATGGCTTTTTCGTCAGAAAATTTCCCAATTAGCGGAATGGATGAAACTACAGTGACCTACTTAACGGCTGAGCTAGCATTCCGATTAGGAAAATACAGAGAATCATTAAAGCTGCTTTCAAGGATTTTGGGAAATAATAATGTCTCATCAAGAATAAAAGAAAAAGCGTTGGATTTAAAGGAAAAAATTCGTGCGCAGGTTCAGAATGAGAAATAAGGACTAGTTAGGGGTGTTATATTTGACGAAAGAGTTACAAAAAAAGCAGAGATACATATATGTACTACTCAGCAGAACACATACGGTTCCAGCCAGATTGATTCGGTTTTTTACCAGAGAACCATATTCTCATACCTCCATTGCACTGGACATTGAATTAAGAGAAATGTATAGCTTTGCAAGAAAGCATGTATATAATCCATTTGATTGCGGTTTTATTGATGAAGATATAGAGCGTGGTGTATTTGGGATGGATAAAAATATAAGCTGCAGTGTGTATGCAGTGCCGGTTACAGAAGAGCAATATCGTCTTATTAAGCAGGAAATTGATGTCTTTATTAAAAACCGGGAGGAATACAAATATAATTATACCGGTCTTGTGAGTATTATGTTTGGCAAAAATACAGAGGATGGAAAGCATTTTTTCTGTTCGCAGTTTGTATCCCATATTTTTTACAAGAGTGGAATCCGGCTGTTTTCCAAAGAAGAGGGGCTCATTAAACCATATGATTTTCATGTACGGTTAAAGGACAAGCGAATCTATAAAGGAAAGCTTTCGGAATATCGGAATTTTCTAAAAGGACATTATTCAAAAATGTTATATTTTGACCATGAAGATTTCCCACAGGCTATTTAAATGTGGAGTGTATCATGATTTTTTCTGGGATAAAGAAAATAAAAAGGACTGCTGTTCCATATGGGAATTACAGCAGTTCTTTTTGTTGCCAAGCATATGAGAAAATGGTCCGGTGGACCATTTTTGAGTTGCCATGCATCCGGAAGAAGCTGCCAGTGGCAGGTTCTGTAGGTATTCTGTAAGTATCAGGAAAATGTAAATGGATATCCGCATGGTCTATTCATTTGCATCAGGCGTAATACTGCTATGTGTTTTCAATACAGCCCTTGGAAGTGCATCTTTAGAATTTTTCCAGGGTTCATTTTGATAGCGGTAGTCAAATTTGTTAATAAACCATTCAATATCCTCCTGCATCCGTTCCATATTGGAAAAATAGGCATGGTTAATATCGGATATAAAAGAATTAAGCTGCTCTTTTGAAAGAAAATCCGATGCCCGGTCAAATAAAAGCGCGTAATGATACGTGCAAAAGCCTTTTGAATTCTTTATTTTGTCTGAAAAGGAAGCATCCTTTTTATACAGGTGGAAAATCGTATCAATGTACCGTTCAAATGTGTTATTTATCCGGCTGCATATAAAGCAGTTCTTTTCTAAATCTGAAACATATGAGCCAAGGCCTGTAGTCTCATTTTTCTTTTTTAGAATGGATTTACCAGTGGAAACATTTTCTTTGGATAATTTCTGTAAATCCTTGGTTACCTTTGCCATGTGAGTGCTTAAAATTAGTGCAAGTCCTAAACGATTTTTTTGTTGGTATAAATCCTGGATATGTTTTTCGCAAAAACCGGCTTCGTCCGTCATGGCACGGTTGTCATCCTCCATGTAGCTGGGGCCTAATGTATATTCAATGGCATTTTGTTCCAGCTCTTTTTTCATTTTACACAGAGGACATTCACTGTCACTTTGGAATGCATCATTTACAGGAATGGTGTACAATTGTTCTTTCATAAAGTTCTCCTTTCAAATTCCTGCCTCCTTGATGTTGACCGAAGAGGAAGGGGGATGGAATTTCGTTATCATTTTAGAGGTGGCAGCTGGGGCGTTTATGGTCTGGATTTTTGCTCCTGTTATGCGGACACCGAAAATATTTATTTTATTATACAGGAAATGGTAGAAAGTGGCAATCAAAGAAAATCAGGTTCTAATATTTTAGAAGTGTACATAGAATAATAAGGAATGCATATTTTATACGTAATAATGTTGAAAAACTTAGCAATAAGATAGATTTAACAGATTTGTCACAATTATTTTTAAAATAGGGGTTGATTTTTTGGCAAAAATGGGTAAAATAAGAAATATGTTAGCACTCAAATTAAGTGAGTGCTAACGACAAGAAAAAGTACAGCCGGTTGCAGGGCTAAATAAAAGGAGGACATTAATATGAAGTTAAAACCATTAGGTGACAGAGTTGTATTAAAAGAGTGTGTAGCAGAAGAGACTACCAAATCAGGTATTGTTTTACCTACCAGCTCTCAGGAAAAACCACAGTATGCAGAAGTAGTAGCTGTTGGTCCGGGAACTGTAGTAGACGGTGAGAAGATTGAAATGCAGGTTCAGGTTGGAGATAGGGTTATTTACTCCAGATATGCAGGCAATGATGTGGAACTGGATGGAGACAAATTTATTATTGTGAAACAGAATGATATCCACGCAGTTGTTGAGGCTTAGGTAAGATAGTTCATAAGGATGAATAAAGAAAAACAAATAAATGGAGGTTTTTAGATATGGCAAAAGAAATTAAATATGGCGTAGAAGCCCGTAAGGCATTAGAGTCTGGTGTAAACCAGTTGGCAGACACAGTGAGAGTAACATTGGGACCAAAGGGAAGAAATGTTGTCTTAGCAAAATCATTCGGTACTCCGTTGATTACCAATGACGGTGTTACGATTGCAAAGGATATTGAATTAGAGGATTCATTTGAGAATATGGGGGCACAAATTGTAAAAGAAGTTGCAACCAAGACAAATGATGTGGCTGGGGATGGTACAACAACAGCGACTGTACTGGCACAAGCAATGATTAATTCCGGTATGAAAAACCTGGCAGCAGGTGCCAACCCAATTATTTTGAGAAAGGGTATGAAGAAGGCTTGTGATGTGGCAGTGGATGCCATTACAGATATGAGCGAATCCATCAATGGAAAAGAACAGATTGCAAGAGTGGCATCTATTTCAGCTGGCGATGAGAGCGTGGGAACCATGGTTGCAGATGCAATGGAAAAGGTTTCTAATAATGGAGTTATTACCATCGAAGAGTCCAAGACCATGAAAACAGAGCTTGATTTAGTAGAAGGTATGCAGTTTGACCGTGGTTATATTTCTGCTTATATGTCAACCGATATGGAGAAAATGGTAGCAGAGCTTGATAATCCATATATTTTAATTACAGATAAGAAAATTTCCAATATCCAGGATATTTTACCAATTCTGGAGCAGATTGTTCAGAGCGGTCAGAAGTTATTGATTATTGCCGAGGATATTGAAGGTGAGGCGTTAACAACTTTAATTCTTAACAAGCTTCGTGGAACCTTCCAGGTAGTTGGTGTAAAGGCCCCTGGTTATGGTGACAGAAGAAAAGCTATGCTTGAGGATATTGCTATTCTTACAGGTGGTAAGGTCATTACAGATGAGCTTGGTCTTGATTTGAAGGAAACTACATTAGATGACCTTGGACGTGCAAAGAGTGTCAGGGTAGAGAAGGAGAACACCATTATTGTAGATGGTGCCGGAGCAGCTGATGCAATTGAAGGAAGAGTAAATCTGATTAAATCCCAGATTGAGGAGACAACATCTGAGTTTGACAAAGAAAAATTACAGGAGAGACTTGCTAAGTTAGCAGGTGGTGTTGCAGTTGTCCGTGTAGGTGCTGCTACGGAGACAGAAATGAAGGAAGCAAAGCTTCGTATGGAAGATGCTTTGGCAGCAACCAGAGCCGCAGTAGAAGAAGGTATTATTGCAGGTGGGGGTTCTGCTTATATCCATGCTAGTAAAGAGGTGGCTAAACTTACAGAGAGCTTATCAGGAGATGAGAAAACTGGTGCAGAGATTATCTTAAAGGCATTAGAGGCTCCTTTATTCCATATTGCAGGTAATGCAGGTCTGGAGGGTGCCGTTATTATTAACAATGTAAGAGAGGCAGAGCCGGGTGTTGGCTTTGATGCATTAAATGAAAATTATGTTAATATGATTGAAGCGGGTATTATTGACCCGGTTAAGGTTACGCGTTCCGCATTGCAGAATGCGACTTCTGTTGCATCTACATTGTTGACAACGGAATCAGTTGTTGCAGATATTAAGGAAGAGAATCCTGTTAATCCTGCAGCTATGCAGGGCGGCATGGGCGGAATGATGTGATAAAAATCTGCAGTGCACTTATAAAAAAGAATCGTTCCCGTGTAAGCTTGCTTACAGAGGGAGCGGTTCTTTTTTGTAAGTATAGGGCGGATGCCCTACATCGAGTTGAAGCGAAGCGGAAACGAGATGACACTGTCTCTCCTAAAACCATTTATAATATGGTTTTTCCTCGTCAAATATTTTCCAACGGATAATGTCATCAAGGAAAATGCAGGCAAGTGATAAGATAAGCCATATGACAGAATATGCAAGGCAGATTTGTCCAAGAAAATTAAAGGGCAGGCTGGAATAATCCCATACGCCCCAATGAAGCTTTATATTTACGATATAGCCCGTGATAAACTCCAGCGTGGTTATAATGAGCATAGACCATACCATTTGTGTGATAACGGATATTTTAAAGTGCATAAGCTGATTGATAGCGCCACATAATATAAAAGCAAGGCCGCCGCAGATAATCATGGAAAAATGGGAGTAACCACGATACAATATTTCTATATAAAAATATGCAAATCCTCCTGCAAGAAATAAAAAGAGATATTTTAAGAATGCAGCAGAAAAAAGTTCTCTTTGATGAAGTGTCTGTTTCATAATAAATCCTCATTTCGTGTTTTATATTCAATGGAAAGGATAGAATAATAATAGTGTTAGAAAAAACAGTTGATTTTATGCTGGCAGAGTCTGGCTGAAGAATAGAAAGTTGAGAATTAATAAAATGAATATAGAAAACCAAAGAGGACTGGTTTGGGAAAGATATGCTATATGAGGAATATCTTTTCCGAACCAGTCCTTTAATGTACGATTGTATGTTCAATTAAGGCTCTAATGGAGTCATTTTCAAGCCTTTATACATTTTTGTATAAAAACTGATTTCGTCCTGATAAAGTACATATCCACGAGAACCATCCTTAACAATGTAAGCATATTTGTTCTTCTGAACATTCATGTATAATACTTCATCTACGTTAAGTTCTTTTGCCTTTGCCTTCGCCGTATATACATTAAGCGGTTCGAGTTTGTATTTTTTTACTGCTTGCTCGACTGTCATATGAGACACCTCCTATAAAAAATGGATTGACAAATCGCCATAATCTGTACATAATTATATATGTTCTTTTAATATTAGTATATTGTTTATTGTACACAAAGTCAACTAGTAATGTTGCACAAAAAGTTATAGAAATGCTTGGGAAACCGTTGATTCTAATTGTATAACATGAATAAAAAGGTAGTAAAAATGAGTCAGGTTCACAACTATCAGTTAAAATTGGATAAAATATTGCGGGAAATTACAGCCGGAGTGGAAGAAGGGGGGAGAATTCCCACATTATTGCTTCATAGCTGCTGTGCACCGTGCTCTAGTTATGTATTGGAGTATTTGAGTAACTATTTTCTTATTACAATCTTTTACTATAATCCGAATATTTGCGAGGAAAAAGAATATCAAAAGAGAGTGGCGGAACAAAAGAGACTGATTAGAGAGCTGCCGGTAACAAATCCGGTTGCTTTTTTGGAGGGAAATTATAATCCACAGGATTTTTTTTACGCAGTAAAAGGGTTAGAGCAGTTAGGGGAACGAAGTGCGCGCTGTTATGCCTGCTACCGCCTGCGGCTGGAGCAGGCAGCCAGGATGGCAAGGCAGAAGGGCTTTGATTATTTTACTACCACGCTGTCCATCAGTCCTTATAAAAATGCAGACTGGTTAAATGAGATTGGAGAGCTGCTACAGCAGGAATATGGTGTGAATTATCTGTATGCAGATTTTAAAAAGAAAAATGGATATAAACGCTCCATTGAATTATCGGAACAGTATCATTTATACCGGCAGAACTTTTGTGGCTGCAGCTTTAGTAAAGAAGAGGAAGAAAAGCGTAAACAGAAAAAGTCATAATTTGTACTTATAATATAATATTGACCTTATAAAACTAGAGTTATTATCAATATTATGTTATTTTTATGCAATAAAATAGGATATATTGTGTAAAAATATGCAAAAGGGGGTTGTCAAAGAAAAAAAAGTGTGTTAGAATTTCTACAATTTGAGAATAAATGATAAAAGAAAAAGCCCAACCTATGGAGAAAGCATAGGCTTTGTTAGTGGTTTTTTTTTTGGGCAAAAATCGGAAAGGAAGGTACGTATGAAAGCATTTCTAATCCTGGAGGACGGTCATGTTTTTGAGGGAAAAAGCGTTGGATGCACAGAGGAAATCGTAAGTGAAATTGTATTTAATACATCCATGACAGGTTATCTGGAAGTGTTGACTGACCCATCCTATGCAGGACAGGCTGTATGTATGACATATCCGTTAATTGGTAATTATGGAGTCTGTTTTGAGGATATGGAGGCGAACAAGCCGTGGCAGTCTGGATTTATCACAAGGGAGATTGCAAAGCTTCCAAGTAATTTCAGAAATCAGGAGGCGTTGGAAGAATTTCTGATTGCCAACCATATTACTGGGATTGAAGGAGTGGATACCAGAGCCATTACAAAGATTCTTCGGGAAAAGGGAACCATGCGGGGGATGATTACCACTGATGAGAAGTATAACCTGGAAATGGTGATTCCTAAATTAAAGGAATATGAAATCGGTGATGTGGTGCGTATGACCACCTGTAAGGAAATTGAACATTATGATGGAGACGGTTTTAAGGTTGCAGTGATTGATTTGGGGGCAAAGAAAAATATTATACGTGAGCTTACCAACAGAGGTTGTGAGGTTATCGTATATCCTTCTTATACGGAGGCAGAGGTTATTTTAGCAGATAATCCGGATGGTATTATGCTGACGAATGGTCCAGGCGACCCTAAAACCAATGTGGCAGTTATAGAGGAGATAAAGAAGCTGTTTGCCACAAAGGTGCCGATTTTTGCAATTTGTCTGGGCCATCAGCTGCTGGCACTGGCAAATGGTGCAGATACAGAAAAAATGAAATATGGCCACCGGGGAGCGAATCATCCGGTGAAGGATTTGAAAACCGGAAAGGTCTACATTTCCACCCAGAATCACGGATATATGGTAAAGGAAGCAACAATCGACAGGGATATAGCAGAAGTAAGTTTTGTCAATGTGAATGATGGAACCGTGGAGGGTGTTCATTATCTGGGTAAAAATGTCCAGACTGTCCAGTTTCATCCGGAGGCATGTGCAGGTCCTCTTGATACAAATTATTTATTTGATGAGTTTATGAATATGATGGAGGTGTCTAAATAATGCCGAAGAATCCGAATATAAAAAAAGTAGTAGTAATTGGTTCCGGTCCCATTGTTATCGGTCAGGCTGCAGAGTTTGACTATGCAGGAACACAGGCATGCCGTGCATTGAAGGAGGAGGGCATTTATGTTATTCTCATTAATTCAAATCCGGCAACGATTATGACAGACAAGAACATTGCGGATCAGGTATATATTGAACCTCTGACGCCTGAAATCGTGAAGAAGGTTATTATGCAGGAAAAACCGGACAGTATTCTTCCGACACTTGGCGGCCAGGCAGCGCTTAACATTGCCATGGAATTAGAGGAATCCGGTTTTCTGCGGCAGCATAATGTCCGTTTGATTGGTACCTCTGCAAAGACGATTAAGAAGGCAGAGGACAGGGATGAGTTTAAAAAGACTATGGAGAAGATTGGTGAGCCTATAGCACCATCCAAGGTTGTTACTACTGTAGCGGATGGATTGGAATTTGTAGAGGTAATTGGCTATCCGGCAGTTCTTCGTCCAGCTTATACATTGGGCGGTTCTGGTGGAGGGATTGCAGCAAATGAGGAAGAATTTGTTGAAATACTGAAAAACGGTCTGCGCCTATCCCGTGTGGGACAGGTTCTGGTGGAACGCTGCATCGCCGGCTGGAAGGAAATAGAGTATGAGGTTATGCGTGATGCCAATGGTACCGGAATCTGTGTCTGTAACATGGAGAATCTGGACCCGGTAGGTGTGCATACCGGCGATTCTATTGTGGTGGCGCCGTCCCAGACTCTGGCTGATAAAGAATACCAGATGTTGAGAAGCTCCGCCCTTAATATTATTTCAGAATTAAAAATCACAGGTGGATGTAATGTTCAGTTCGCATTAAACCCAACCTCTTTTGAATACTGTGTTATCGAGGTGAATCCTCGTGTAAGCCGTTCCTCTGCACTGGCATCTAAGGCAACCGGCTATCCCATTGCCAAAGTTTCTGCAAAGATTGCGCTGGGCTATCATCTGGATGAGATTAAGAATGCCATCACCGGCAAGACCTATGCAAGCTTTGAGCCGGCTCTTGACTACTGTGTTGTCAAGATTCCGAGACTTCCATTTGATAAATTTATCAAGGCAAGCCGTAAGCTAACAACCCAGATGAAGGCAACCGGTGAGGTTATGAGTATCTGTACGAATTTTGAGGGTGCCTTGATGAAGGCTCTCCGTTCGCTGGAGCAGCATGTGAACAGCTTGATTTATGAGGATTTAAGTGAGCGTTCACTGGAAGAAATCCGGGAGGAGCTGCACAGGGTAGATGACCGGCGTATTTTTGTAGTAGCCGAGGCAATCCGGAGAGGAATTACTTTGGCAGAAATTCATGAGATTACCCAGATTGATGTCTGGTTCCTGGATAAGATTCATAACCTAGTGAAAATGGAAGCACTTCTTGCCGGAGAAAAGCTTACAAAGGAGTTAATGGCAGAGGCAAAACGGCTTGAGTTCCCGGATGAGGTAATTGCCCAGCTTACAGGTAAGACAAAGCAGGAGATACATGATTTGAGATTTTCCTATGGAATTTATCCTGCGTATAAGATGGTGGATACCTGTGCTGCTGAGTTTGAAGCAAGTACGCCTTATTATTATTCCTGCTATGATGGGGAGTGTGAGGTGGATGCCACAAGGACAAAGAAGAAGGTTATGGTTTTAGGCTCCGGTCCGATTCGTATTGGACAGGGAATAGAGTTTGATTATTGTTCCGTGCACAGCACCTGGGCACTTTCCGAGAGCGGGTATGAGACCATTATCGTTAACAACAATCCGGAAACGGTCAGTACGGACTTTGATATTGCAGACAAGCTGTATTTTGAACCGCTGACTGCAGAGGATGTGGAAGCCATTGTAAATCTGGAAAAACCGGATGGTGCAGTAGTACAGTTTGGCGGACAGACTGCCATCAAGCTGACAGAGGATTTGTTAAAGATGGGCGTGCCGATTCTTGGTACTTCCGCTGAAAATGTAGATGCGGCAGAGGACAGGGAATTATTTGATGAGATATTGGAAAAATGCTGTATTCCAAGACCTGCCGGGAAGACGGTATTTACCTGTGAGGAGGCACTTGCGGCAGCCAATGAGCTGGGTTATCCGGTATTGGTGAGACCGTCCTATGTATTGGGGGGTCAGGGTATGCAGATTGCCATAAGCGACCAGGATATCGTAGAGTTTATGGAGATTATTAACCGCACCGTGCAGGAGCATCCTATTTTGGTAGACAAATATTTAATGGGTAAAGAAGTTGAGGTAGATGCTGTTTGTGATGGGGAGGATATTCTGATTCCAGGAATCATGGAGCATGTGGAAAGAGCGGGTATTCATTCAGGAGACAGTATTTCTGTATACCCTGCAAGAAGCATTTCAGACAAGATTAAGAGAGTACTGGAGGATTACACTAGGAAGCTTGCCACAAGCCTTCATGTGATTGGACTGATTAATATCCAGTTTATTGTCTATCAGGAAGAGGTTTATGTGATTGAGGTAAATCCGCGTTCTTCCAGAACCGTCCCATATATCAGCAAGGTAACCGGAATTCCGATTGTAGACCTTGCCTCCAAGGTAATTATAGGGGAAAAAATTAAGGACTTGGGGTATACTCCCGGATTACAGCCGGAGAGTGAATATTTTGCAGTAAAAATGCCGGTATTCTCCTTTGAGAAGTTAAGAGGTGCAGAAATCAGTCTTGGACCGGAAATGAAGTCAACCGGAGAATGCTTAGGTATCGCGAAGGATTTTAATGAAGCACTTTACAAGGCATTTTTAGGAAATGGTGTGGATTTGCCAAAGCATAAAAAAATGGTGCTTACCGTAAAGGACTCTGACAAGCTAGACGCTGTGGAGATTGGAAAACGCTTTGCCGCATTAGGCTATGAAATCTATTCCACCAGAAGCACCTGTCGTGTTCTAAATGAGAATGGTGTACCGGCTAAGCATATCAATAAGGTAGAGGCAGAGTCACCGAATCTGTTGGATTTGATTTTAAGCCATGAGATTGATTTGGTCATTGATACACCGGCACAGGGTATTGAGCGGAGTAAGGATGGATTTATTATACGCCGTCATGCAATTGAAACCGGAGTTACGGTACTGACAAGTCTGGATACGGCACATGCACTGCTCACTTCACTGGAAAAGGCAAATAAGGAACATCTGACCTTAGTGGATATTTGTACCTTGTAATTCCTGTTTGACAAAAGAAACAATTAATCGGAAAGACAATAGGGAGGGTAAATATGATAGTAGAACCAAAAGTGAAAGGCTTTATCTGTACCACAGCGCATCCGGCGGGCTGTGAAAAGAATGTATTAAAGCAGATTGATTATGTGAAAAGAAACGGAAGCATTGATGGAGCAAAAAAAGTACTGGTTATTGGAGCTTCTACCGGATATGGACTGGCTTCCAGGATTACAGCTGCATTTGGTATGGGGGCTGTCACAATTGGTGTATTATTTGATAAAGAGGCCACGGGCAAAAGGACTGCAACCCCTGGTTTTTATAATACAAAAGCATTTGATGCAGCCGCCAGAGCAGAAGGATTGTATACAAAATCCATCAACGGAGACGCTTTTTCGGTGGAAATTAAGGAGCGGGTGATTGCTTCAATTAAGGAGGATTTAGGCAAGGTGGATATGGTGGTATATTCTCTGGCAGCTCCACGGAGAACGACTGCGGATGGAGTGACTTATGTGTCCAGCTTGAAGACTACAGGAGAACCATTTACCCAGAAAAACTGGAATTTGAAAGATAATACGGTTTCTGAGGCAACAATTCCGTCTGCGTCAGAGGAAGAAATAGAAGCAACCGTTAAGGTAATGGGCGGAGAGGACTGGATGGACTGGATAGATGCATTGGTGAAAGCCGATGTCATTGAGGATAATGCCATCACCGTTGCCTATTCTTATATTGGACCAACGCTTACATATCCGATTTATCACGAGGGAACCATAGGTATGGCAAAGAAGCATTTGTCCGAGAGTGCGGATGCCATTACCAGAAAACAGAAGACATTGGGAATCCGGGCATATGTTTCCGTTAATAAGGCGCTGGTGACTCAGGCGAGTGCTGCCATTCCTGTTGTACCGCTTTATCTCTCTATACTATACAGGGTTATGAAAGAAAAGGGCATTCATGAGGGCTGTATTGAACAGATGTATCGTTTATGGGGTGAAAAGATTTTTGGTGATAATGGTATCCTGGTTGAAAAGGATGGCATGCTGCATGTAGACGATTGGGAAATGCGGGAGGATGTTCAGAATGAGGTGATGGCTATCTGGCAGCAGATTAACAGTGGAAATTTGTTAGAGCTGGCGGATACAGAGGGCTACTGGAATGATTTCTACCAGATGTTTGGCTTTAAAATGGAGGGTGTTGACTATTCAGCAGATGTAGAGGTCTGAGAGTTTCTAAAATGTAATCTTGTAAATATTCTAAGAAGAATAATATAAAAACGCTGGTTAAACGATATGACAGTTTATACCAGCGTTTTATAAATAGGTTAGTTATACTTTATTTCAATTGTAAAACCACTTTTCACGTGGAAAGATAGAAGGTTAGCTACTTCAAATGCAGCCTGAATCAGTTCATCTGTTTTTCTGGCAGAATATCCGGCATGGTTCATAAGCATATGGATGTGCATGCAGGCAATCTGGTCAGCATTTATTCTTTTTTCAGATAGACAGAGCATCCGGATTAGTTCTTTTTTTATGCCGATATTCATCTGTGCCAGAATATCCAGTTCCGTATCGCTAAACCGGGAAAACCTGCTGCCCAGCTTGACAAGCAGTTCCTTTTCGTTATCTCTTGTGAAAATCGGAGTGGTCTCATCGGATAGCAATTGGAAGACAAAACGGGAAAACCTGGCATTGTTTTCAAGCAGGCGGTAATAGGAAACGGCATGCAGAATACTTGTAAAGTCAGGGGTAAATTGGCTGATATCCAATATGCCGTCAATTTCATTTTGGAATTCTTCGATAATTTTACAGTAAACCTCCTGTCCTAAAACCTGTTTGCTTTTAAAGTGGTATGGTATCAGCGCCCGGTTCACCTTGGCGGCGTTGCTGATATCGTCATAGGTGGTTTCTGTAAATCCGTTTTTATAAAAAAGCTTTTTGCTTTCCTTAAAAATCTTTCTCTTTGTCTGTTCTCCGGTAAGATAGGTATTGGACATGGCTATATCTCCTTTGTATATACTGGTTTAGATTATAATAGATTTGAAACCTGCTTGCAAGCCAATACAATATGTAGTAAAATTTTTACAATTATAATTGTTAATGGCTGTGAATGGGGAACAGGAATGGAATATTATTCATTAAACAGATATCTGAAGGACACTTTTGGAGAAAAGGTATATAAAATTGCAATTGATGGTGGATTTACCTGTCCAAACAGGGATGGAACCCTGGACACAAGGGGATGTATTTTCTGTTCGGGTTCAGGCTCCGGAGAGTTTGCTGGAAACCGCACGGATTCTGTCACAAGCCAGATAGAAAAGGGAAAGGAACGTTTAAAGGGAAAGATAAAAAACGGGAAATATATTGCATATTTTCAGGCATTTACCAATACATATGCTCCGGTATCAAGGCTTAGGGCAGTCTTTGAGGAAGCTATACAGCATCCGGATATTGTGGCATTGTCCGTTGGTACAAGACCGGACTGCCTTCCGGAGGAGGTAGTTTTGCTGCTGCAGGAGCTGAATCAGAAAAAGCCAGTATGGGTGGAGCTTGGTCTTCAGACCATCCATGAAAAATCCGCAGAGTATATCCGGAGGGGATATAGGTTGTCTGTCTATGATGCTGCGGTAAAAAGGCTGAAAAAAATTGGAGTACAGGTGATTGTGCATGTGATATTGGGGCTTCCGGGAGAGTCGGAAGAAGATATGAAAGCAACGGTTTCCTATGTGGGTAAAAGCGGTGCGAATGGGATAAAATTACAGCTTCTGCATGTGATAAAAGGAACGGATTTGGAGAAGGATTACCGTATGGGCAGATTCCGTACATTGGAAATGGAAGAATATGCCGGGCTGGTGGCAGATTGTATTGCACTTCTCCCGGAAACTATAGTAATACACCGTATAACCGGGGATGGGGATAAGAAAACCCTGATTGCACCGGAATGGAGCCGGGATAAGAAAAGAGTACTGAATGCGCTGAATGAAGCGATTGCAAGAAAGGACAGAGGGTAACGGGAATTTTATATAAATATGGACACAACAATATAAAGTTGTGATATAATTTAGAAAAGCAATTGATATAGAAGGAGTAAATCTCATGAATAAAGATATTGATGTCATTACAAAGAAAGTGCTTGAGATGAGTGAGAGAGACTTTGATATAGATAAATTGGAGTATCTGGATGTGAAGGATTATCCGGAAGAATACAAAGGATTCATTACGGCATTTAATAAATTGTTGGAAGCCGGGGAAAAATATATTAAACAACAGATAAATAATCTGGAAATTTCACATTCTCTGATTGCTGACTATGTGGGAATTTTTTATGTCAATTTTGATACGGATCGGTGCGAAAGATACAAAGCAGCAGACAGGCTGCAGGATAAGATAGCAGAGAATATACAATTTGAAGAGGGGTATCAGAGTGCAATTGAAAAATATATCTCTTTATTTGTAGCAGAAAAAGATCAGGAGTATGTTCGGCGTATGACAGAAAAGGGTTATGTGCTTGAAGAACTCCAGACAAAGGGAAAGTATTATGTCCGACATCGTGTGAAAAAGAATTTTCAGCAGGTGGAACATCTTGAAATCTTTTTTGCCCGTCCGGCGCAGGCTTCTAGTGACAATGCTGTAATTATGGGATTTTGCAATGTGGATTCCATTATGCAGAAGGAGGAGCGCTACAAGCAGGAGACAATGCAGGATATAGAAGAAGTACTTGCAGGTTCTAGAACCGGTATTTGGACTATTGAGCTTGAGGACGGATGCGAGCCGAGAATGTATGGAGACAAGACTATGCAGATTCTCTTAGGAGCCAATGGGGCAGAGACTCCGGAGGACTGCTATAAGCTGTGGTTTGAAAATATTGAACCGGAATATGTTGGCATTGTTCAGGAAACAGTGCAGGAGATAATCGAAACTGGGCGTTCAGAGGTGACTTATCCGTGGAATCATCCCACAATGGGGAAAATTTATGTGCGGTGCGGAGGTCTTACCGGCAAATTTGAAAAATCTGGTGTCCGGATAAAAGGATATCATCAGGATATTACAGAGACAGTTGTTACAAAACAGAAACAGGATCAGGTAATTCTGGAGGCCTTAGTGGAGGCAAAAAGGGCAAACCAGGCAAAGAGTGAGTTTCTTTCTCATATGTCGCATGATATCCGGACCCCGATTAACGGAATTCTGGGTATGCTCGCAATTGCGGATAAAAATCAGAATGATGTGGAAAAACAGAGAGAGTGCAGGGAAAAAATCCGGGTGTCAGCGGAGCATCTGTTATCCTTCATTAATGATGTTCTTGATATCAGTAAGCTGGAAAGCGGCGCATTTTCTTTTGCAGAGGAGACCTTTGACATCTGTGATGTATTGGATAATTGTATCAGTATTCTACGTCCCCAGGCAGAGGAACAGGGTATTCATTTAGAGGAAAGAAAAATAAATTTGTACCATACTAATCTGGTAGGAAGCCCGCTTCATTTAAGACAGATTCTGATTAATATCATTGGAAATGCACTCAAATATAACCAGCCAAGGGGAAAAATATTTGTGTCTACAGAAGAATTATCTTCTGAGGAAGGCGCCGCTACATATCAGTTTATTGTTAGAGATACAGGAATTGGAATGAGTGAAGGTTTCCTAAAGTGCATTTTTGAACCATTTACACAGGAAAATGATGATGCGAGAACAAGCTTTAGGGGTGCAGGTCTTGGGATGTCTATTACCAAGAAGCTGGTAGACCAGATGGGAGGCACCATTGAGGTGGAGAGCCGCCTTGGAGAAGGAAGTATATTTAAGGTTGTGCTGCCAATTAAATTGAATACGGAACAGGGACGGCAGACTGTAGAACGGGAAGAGGATACACCGGTTAATATTTCAGGAATGAAGGTTCTTCTGGTGGAGGATAATGCTATAAACTATGAGATTGTGAAATATATGCTGGAGGATGCAGGAGCTGTAGTGGAAATTGCAGAAAATGGAAAGGTAGCCGTGGATGCTTTTACCGCATCGGAGTACAGTGCATTTGACTGTATTCTTATGGACGTTATGATGCCGGTTATGAACGGTTTGGATGCAACCCGTGCCATTCGTAGTCTGGACAGACCGGATGCAGAAAGCGTTCCAATTATTGCCCTGTCAGCAAATGCGTTTGAGGAGGATATTGTAAAAGCAAAGGAAGCCGGAATAAATGAGCATCTGACAAAGCCAGTGAATATAGAGAGGTTGTTTAAGGTTATGTGGCGGCTGAGAAATAAATAGGGATGGAAATGATATTTACACTCTTGCCGTTGAGTATGTTTTGGAGCAGACGGGCGGAAACGGGGAGAAAAAGGCGGAATTTGAGAAAGAATTTATTGAAAAAAATGCTTCTATTTTGTGCAAGAAACTGCAGGGCGGCTTTTTGAAACGGTCGTTCCATTTATGCGCCGGATGTGTCCTTATTTGTCCCATTTACTTATTCTGTGACAAGATAATCGTAATGAGATAAGTTTACAAAGTAGGTGCTGATACTAGTTCTAGGTTTTGAAGCGTTGTAGTTCTGAATTGGAATGTTTCTCTGATAAAGTCTACTGCATAAAATTGCGATAACTCGCAAAAATTTTCAGTAGAAAGATTGTGATGTGGAAAATGAACTATATATTTTGTACAATGTTACACCAATAGAAAATTATTGATGTATGCTATAATAAAATAAACAAGAACATAAGATGTCTTTGAATCATATAACAGTTATTATTTATTAAACTCAAATTCATATTTGTTGAAATATATTGTAATATCAAAACGGAATGTTATTATGATTGAAATGTATTATATATAAAAATATGCTTGACCGTATTTAGATAGTAAAGTATTTGTTATAGATTTACAAACTAATATGATAGATATATAAATGATTTTAGGTATCATAATGAAAGGAAAGTGTAGGAAAATGAGAGAAAGTATGATTTTTAATGTAAGTGATGGCGGCCAAGTGAATTTTGCAAGTGACAATGCAACAATATATGCAGCACAAAATAATAGTATGGATGTAAATGAATTAGATAGCATTATAAAGGGGATTATGGAAAATTTATCTGATTTAAAAAAACAAAATGTAGATGAGATTAGAAAAGCTGTGCGCATGGCGAAAAAGGAATTAGTAAAACCAAAACCAAATGTAAGTAGATTAAGAAAATGTGTAACTTTAATTGCACCAATGATCACGATTGCAAATGGGATGCCTACTCTAATGAGTAATTTGCAAAAATTAATAGATTTTATTATGCCATATATTTCTTAATTAAAAGAAAGGGAGAATTAAATGAGAAAAGATAGTGAAATGTTTCTGATGAAATTATTAGAATATAGGCAAAAGGTTAACAAAGATAGATTTGAAGTTAATTATAAGTATTTTAAAGACATACCAAGTATAGATACTGCTATCTATGATATCATAAAAGATTTAATTGCTTGTAATTGCATTACAAGTCAAAGTAAAGTTATTGATTTAGAAGGGGATATTTCTATTAATCTTACTCTTGATGGAATTACATATTTTAATGGAAAAGAATCACAAGAAAATAACGCCATATATGTATTTGAGGTTAATAATGGTGGACAAGTTAATGTTGCTAAAGATAATGGTATTATTAATAGCAAAGAAAATAATATTAATATCAGAAAGAAGATATGGAGATTATCTAGTATAATAACTTTTATATTAATAATATTAATAAGTATATTGGTTATATATTTGATTAAAGCAAGAGAAGTTGAAAATTTTGATGGAAAATTGAAACTTATTTTTTTTGATGGAAAATTTGCATATCATAGTTTTATGGGTGAAAAATATTATAGTGAATATGATGTAGTTAATCCGAAAGAAATTACATATTTGGAAGAAAGCATCGAACCGGATGCATCTGTTATAATACAAGATAAGGATGGAAATGTAGTTTGGGAAGATATGATTGAGGGGATGGAAAGTTGTATAATTGACCTAAATTATGGTGAATATAAAATTACAGTATCAGCAGATAATTACAAAGAATATGTTGTAAATGTGTTATTAGGACCAGAGAATAAAAAGTCTGGTATTTGGCGGCATAATGTATATTTAATACCAGAATCAGTCCGAGTGAAAGATGTGAGGGTGAAAATTGTTGATAGTGACAACAAGTATTTGAATAATTGTGGAGCTCAAATTGGTTTTTCGGGAGTAGTATTAAGTGAAAAATTAAATGAGAAAGGTTATTTTGAAAGTTTATTTACTTTATCTGAGGGGGAGTATTTGGTTATTATTCAGGATTTGAATTTGTATGGTAAGTTTGTGATTGATAAGCATACAAAAGATAATGAAATTATTGAGGTGATGGTGAATTAGATTTGTAAGTTACAATATCGAAAGAAGCTGTTGCTTTAACGATTTAAAATCGTGGGGCGATAGCTTCTTTTTGTATGGGCTTTGGCCTGTTGAGGGCATTGGAGTTTTTTCGTGTTCCGAAAAATGGAAATGCCCGAAACCAAAACCCACCTGCTTTGAAGGTGGAGTCAAATCGTTGTATAAAAAATCACCTTTCCCCTACAATAGAGTTGTTCAGGCACTATTGCAAGAAAGGAAGATTTTATGGCAAATAAGAATAACGATTTAGCTCACACAAAGTGGATGTGTAAATACCACATCGTATTTACATGCCGGTAAGCATTCTACCAAGGATGAGTGTGTCAAGTTTTATGGGATGATATTATCAATATTTTTCCGAGAGTACCTCCACGGAGATATTCTTACCGAGGAATTTAGGGATTCCCTCATTTCCAATCCATTTATATAAGGCCCTTTTGGTAGGATAGCCTAGAACAGAATTGTTCTTGTCACTGACCTGCACTGATGGAAAATCTGCAGTGCAATGTTGATTTTGTCTTGTGAATATATTATGATTTAGCTTCTTTCGAAGCCTTTGGGGAGTTCAGGAAAATATCTGTACTTCTCTCTCGTATATTTTCTGTGGCTTCACGCCAGGCGCTAGAAAGATAGAATGCTCAAATATGTTATTTTTAGATAATATAAAAAACGATTAATGCTTTTTAAATTACTTACTCAAACTTCATGCGCGAAGTTTGAGTAAGTAATTAAAGTGTATTGTTAATTTAAAAATTTGCGAAGTACAGAGATAAAAATATCCATATCCAGAGGCTTTGCTATATGGGCATTCATTCCATTCTTTAATGCTGCCTCTTTATCTTCCTCTAAGGCATTTGCTGTCATTGCAATAATTGGTAAATCTTTGACATCCTTTCTTGGCATATTACGAATTGTGCGTGTTGCTTCATACCCATCCATTATTGGCATCTGTACATCCATTAAAATCGCATCATAGTAGTATTCCTCCGCTTTTTCCATCATTGCTACTGCATCTGTTCCGTCGGGGGCAGATTCTACAAGGAAGCCGGCTTCTGTCAATATGACCTCCGCAATTTCCCTGTTCAATTCAATGTCTTCTACGAGAAGGATTCGTTTGCCGCTAAAATCGGCAAGTGTCCATGCGGCAGCATCTTTCTCTTCCTTATCTGCTGAGTTGTTGGCAGCAAGCAGAGCAGATTTTAAGTCGGACATAAAGAGAGGTTTTGCACAGAATGCAGTTACTCCTGCGGCCTTTGCTTCTTCTTCAATATCGGACCAATCATATGCTGTCAGAATAATAATAGGGGCATCTTCGCCGACCTGACTGCGGATTTTCTTTGCAGTTTCTATGCCGCTTAGGTCAGGCATCTGCCAGTCAATAATATAAGTGTGGTAGGAATCTCCCTCATCATGTGCCATTTTAGCACGATATACGGCTTCTCTGCCAGAGGTGGTCCATTCTGCACGCATTCCAAGCTGCTTAAGCATTTTACTCACACTGTCACAGACGTTAAAGTCATCATCTACCACCATGGCACGAAGTCCGTTCAGTTCCTTTAGTTGTTCCGCATTTCGTTCGGTATCCTGTAGTTTAAGTGTAAGTTCTACCGTAAAGGTACTGCCTTTGCCGGGTTCACTCTCTACCGAGATAGTACCATTCATCATCTCAATGATATTCTTGGTGATAGCCATGCCAAGTCCGGTTCCCTGAATACCGGATTGTGTCACCGTTGATTCTCGTTCAAAAGGCTCGAATATATGTTTTACAAATTCTTTTGACATACCGATACCAGTGTCTTTGATAATAAAAACATAATCTCCATATCCGTGATGAAATGTTGTTTTTTGCATAATCCGTAGGGAAACGGTTCCACCTGCCGGTGTATATTTTACTGCATTGCTCATTAGGTTAATAAATACCTGATTCAATTTTAGGGAGTCTGCAATGACATCCTCATTGACAACTTCAAAGGTATCAATAAATAATTCCAGTTGCTTCGCTTTTATCTGTGGCTGGATAATATTAATCAGATTATGCATCAGCTCTGAGATGTTGCAATCCTGTTCTTTGATTTGTATTTTTCCACTTTCGATTCTGCTCATGTCAAGAATATCATTAATCAAGCTTAATAAATGATTACTGGAGGAGAGAACCTTTTGAAGGCAATCCATAACCCGTTCCTTGTTATCAATGTGGCTTATTGCAATCGTTGCAAATCCAATGATTGCATTCATTGGGGTGCGGATATCGTGGGACATATTGGAAAGGAATGTGGTCTTTGCTCTGCTGGCATGTTGTGCCTGCAACAATGCATCCTGAAGTGCCTGCGTCTGTTCCTTTTGCTTTTTTACGATATCCGTAATTTCCTTGGTTACCACCATAACCATAATATCATTTGTTTCATAGTCCAGAGTCATAATAAAGGACTGGCGTACACACATCTGTATATCTTTGGAAGCCCATCCCCAATAGTCGATATTTACCTCTGTCTCTCCCTCGTCAAATCGTTCCTTTAGATATTCTGTATTTACAATAGTACTATATTCCTCTAGGGATTCCTCTAATATAAAGGCTTTCCATTTTTCAAAGCATTCTGAGACTTTGCAGGGAGCTTTTAACCCAATTTTATCAAGCAGGGAGACTGGTTTGTCATCTATCATACATACAATATCATTCTCAATGATATCCTTTGTTAAATTAAATTCAAAAGTACAAAAAGCACTGGAAGTAATGGCAGCACGGTACTGGCGTTCCTTGCGGTCAGCGACGGAACGTTCTGCCTGAAGCGTCTGTTCCTTTTCTCTGGTTGCACGGATTAATAGGGAAATGATATAGATGATGAACATACTAATCAGTACGGTTTCCAGCTTTATTCCAATAAGGTTTTCGTCCCTGGTCATTTTCTGTGTAATCTTTTTGGGAAAGGTTTGTATAAGAACATAATCATTATCAGGCAGATTAATGACACAAATATTATCTGTCTTGTTGTCGGAATCACAGAGAAAAGCTCCCGAGCCTCCATTTTGAAATATATTTTTTACATTGCTGGCTGTTGTGTTATCAATTGTACCGGATTCCAACAGATTATCAATGATATTGCCACTGTGTTCCTTGCCGCATGAGCATGCAATTACCTCTTCATCCAGTGTGCAAAGATATACATCGGCATTTTCGTTAAAATAAGTGGTTTCCAGCATGTGTTGCAGGTGTTTTTTTGCCATGTATGCCCCACGCAGTACACCGATGATTTCTCCCTTGTATTGAATTGGGGAATAAAAGCTTATCATTGGTTCGTCATAGAAATAGGAGTCAGATGTAATATCAATATCGCTGTTTCCTTTCATGCCATCAATAAAGAAGTCCTCGTTTTTTACATTTGTTGTTCGTCCATCAGAAGCACAGTCAATGCCATCAAGATTGGTAAACATCATTGCATCAAATATGGTGTTTTCTTCCATTTCCTTTAAGGTTTCTGCGCTAATTCGAGGTTCCTTTAAGCTGTTTCCTATAAAATAGGAATAGGTGCTGATTCTTTTTTTAGCATTTTTTAATTCTTCATCTATGCGGTTCGCCGTCATTTGTGCTGAGTCGGCAGCGTAAGTTTTATTTCGTTCTTCCATACGGGTACGATTTTGTGTGGTATACCAGAAAAATAATACAATAATAGCTAGTAAAAGAATTAAGACATATATGATTTCCTGTAATGATTTTTTGGCTTTCGTATTCATATGTAGATTTCCTCCCTATATGATATATATATATTGGTAATTGTAAGATGGCTAATCACTGATGCCGTCCTCAATATTTTTTTGATTTCCAATCTAGTATTTTATCACTCTTAAGGCTTGGCTACAAGAATAAAATATCCTCTCAGACTTTTGCATTGTTCCGATAAAAGAAAAATATTGTTCCGATACCATTGTTATTGTTCCGATAATCGGGTATACTACTGTATGAAGAGAGGTGTAGATTTATGTACATGACAGTGAAGCAGGCAGCAGAGAAATGGGGCATTTCAGATAGAAGAGTTCGTATTTTATGTTCCGGGGGGAAGATTCCGGGTGTTACCCGTGAAGGACGTAGCTGGAAAATCCCTGCAGATGCGAAAAAACCGGAGGATGGTAGATATAAAACAGCAGAGAGTCTGCTTGAAATGATTGACAGAAAAAAAATCGAACTGGATTCTCGACGGCCTTTGACAGAGGGAGAGGTAGAACGACTGACAGAGGAATTTGTGGTCGAATACACTTATAATTCCAATGCAATTGAGGGAAATACATTGACCCTGCGGGAGACAGATATGGTATTGCGTGGTCTGACGATTAATCAGAAATCTCTGAAAGACCACATGGAAGCGGTCGGGCATAAAGAAGCCTTTGGTTTTGTGCAGGACTTGGTGAGAGAACAGGTTCCGTTATCGGAGAGTATTATCAAGCAAATCCATTATCTGGTATTGGCCGATAAAAAGGATGACCGTGGTGTTTACAGAAGAGTTCCAGTAAGAATCATGGGCGCAAAGCATGAAACGGTGCAGCCGTATCTGCTCCAACCTAAGATGGAGCAGTTGCTGGAGTCTTATAGAAACAGTACAGAACACATTATTCCGCGGCTTGCACGGTTTCATATTGAGTTTGAGGGTATCCACCCTTTTATCGACGGAAATGGACGGACGGGACGACTGCTTGTGAATCTGGAGTTGATGAAAGCTGGGTACCCACCGATTGACATTAAATTTACAGATCGGATTGCTTATTATAATGCTTTTGATGAATATCACATAAAGCATAATCTGGATGCGATGGAAAAATTGTTTGCTGGGTATGTGAATACAAGGTTAGATAGTTATTTGGCAATGTTGGAGAAATGAAAATGTTGTGGAGGTGCGGGAATGAATAGGAGGGGAAGAATGATTTTTTTCTATGGGGCATATGCCGGTCATTTCCTCACGCTATTGAAATTTGGTGCATGGCAATACCCCGAAAGAGGTTTTGACAGATGATGAAGGTATCCATAACCTGCGTATGCTGGTACAAAATATGGTCTGGTTTCAGTTTTTGAAGTGTTGTAGCTCTGGATGAGGGTTTCTCAAATAAATTCCACTGCATGAAATTGCGATAACTCGCAAAAATTTTCATTAGAAAGAAGGATCATGATATGGAAGAAACTCATACTATGGAGAATATCATCTTCAATGAGTTGAAGATACGGGGCTTCAATGTGGATGTGGGCGTTATCATTATGAATAAAACAAATGAAAAAGGTCACGGAATCCACAAGCAACTGGAAATTGATTTTGTTTGCAATAAAGGCTCTAAGCGCTATTATATCCAATCGGCTTATGCGATTCCGGACCAGGCAAAGATGGAACAAGAGCAGCGCTCCTTAATGCTGACTGGCGATTTCTTCAAAAAGATTATCATTACGAAAGATGCATCTGCACCGTATTACAATGACGATGGGGTGTTGGTTATGAGTGTCTATGATTTTTTGCTGAATGAGAAAAGCTTGGATAATTGATAGGTGGAAATAAGCAATAAGAGATGTTAAGTTGGATAGTAGTAAAACACCCCATTCCTACTACAATTTTACTACAATTGTTATTACTCATCATACATCATTTCGTTTGTCTTGTGCAAAAATGAGCAATCTAAAAACAAGTAAGAATATACGAAAGGAATATGAAGTGGAAAAATTAATTTTGATAATGGTAAAAAATTACACAAAGATGATGGACTATTGTATGGCAGAGACAAAATGGGGATTTAAACATGCTGTGATTGCGTTCTTGACACCATTTATAATTGGATTAATTATTATAAAGTTTAACGAGACAATTGCATTGAAAATGGTATTATTTTCTTTTGTGATATTTGGGTTGCTATGTTTACTTATGTATTTAAATTCAGGTACAAAATTTATACATTTTATATCAAAAGGTAAATATGATAATCCAAGACAATTATTACAAAGTATGACTCATTTATCATACATATATGGAGTTATTATTTCTCTTAATATAGAATATATTATTGTTTTTATAGTTTTTGATATTCAACTTATATTGGAACAGGAAATACACTTCCCTAATTTGGAAATATTGTTTTGCGTAATTTTTTTTGCGTTTAGCTTCTTTTATTTTACATTTCATTTATATGTAAATCCAGAAAATCTGGAAATATCATTTGTAAAACAGAGACTTCAACTATATACGGTTTGGGGAACAACTGTAAGTTTTATATTGCTTATAAGTAACGAGAGCGGTGGAATAAAGATATTTATTACAGGCATTTTGCTTGATTATTTATGGATAAATTATTTTATTACGGATAAAGAGAATAAGTTAAAAAAGAAAGACATTTAATATATATCATTTCCTAAAGTTCTAGGGCTGATAGTCTAAATTTTAACCGGAATTTGAAAAGATGGTGGATGGTCACATCGGATTTTTTGATGAATAAAGAGGGATTTCTGCTGGTGACCATGCATTGGGAACACCGCGTTAACCACATGGTCAAGTGGTACAATGACATCTACCGGGTGCAGATGCCGAATATCACTCCCCACGTCTGCCGCCATACCTATTGCAGCAACATGGCGAAGTCCGGCATGAATCTCAAAACACTCCAGTATTTGATGGGGCATTCGGATATTGGTGTAACGCTGAATACCTACACGCATCTTGGTTTGGAGGATGCCGCTGATGAATTGAAACGGATGGAAGAACTGGCGGATGCCAGAAAGGAACTGGAAAAGGTCAAAGGAGAAAATCCCGTATCGCAGAAAATGTTCCGGGCAATTTAATAATAGAAAGAAAACATTGGCGCTCTGCTTCGGCAGGGCGTTTTTTCTATATTCCCTACTCCAAAAATCCATTGGTTTATGGTAAAATATACTGTGATTTTTAATTGTGTAGTAGCAAATATAGAAGGGATACGTTATGAAAGAATTAAGATTTGATGATTTATATTCAGTGGAATATTATATGGATGTTCCAGGAAATGATGGGAGAATTGCAATAAAGAAATTTAATGATGCAAGAGATACGATGACTATGGCACGTTTTTCGCTATCATATATTGAAAATTCTCCGAGTGATGAGCTGGGGAAAAACTTTGCTAGGGTTATTCATCTCCGCCATGCTATAGAGGATTTGAATAATTCCTTTGATTTATTGCTTCAAATCCCGTGGTTTTATTATAGAATATGGGCGAAATTTAATAGAGGTGCATCGCTTCGAACAGGTCAGTTAAGGAATAGGAATGAGATAATTAGGAATACACAAGATTGCAAACTGGAAAAGGTGATAACGTATTTGCAATCTGTATCTAACTCATTAGAGCAAAAAATAAGAGATTTTTCTACTAAGTACATAGAAGAGGATAGTAAACCTTTTACTGTTCGCTCCCTGTGCAATACATTGAAGCACAATCATGCTTTGAGTTTTGAGGAGCTATATGAGCCATATGAATTTAATCTGAATATAAATGGACAAGTAACTAATTTACGACAAGCAGGTATAGGAGTTCGTTTTGAACAAGGAATTGTAGAAAAAGATAATCCGAGTGTGGAAGTGGGAAAAGTAAAGTATGATTATGTAGATGATTTATCCATAGACTTTGAATATATTCAAGGAGAAAAATTCCGATATGAAGATTGTACTGATACAGGACAACGATTTAAAATTAAGGATGTTTATAATGAATGTTGTGCTTATTTTGATGCACTTGTTGACTTATTTGAAGAAGTATATAGCCAGATTCATCCTCAGATTGGATTGTTTCCGAGTCTGGTTGCAGAGAATGGGAAACCGAACATTAAGTCAAGTTCAAGCACAATCAGTATGAATGACTATTTTAGTGTTGTGTAAAAATTTCTTCTATTGATTTATAGGAGTAGTAAAACACCTCGATTCTTACTACGATTTTACTACGTTCCATGGCCTCAATTTGCCCCGTTTTGCTTATTCTGTGACAAATTTAACAATCTCAGAGCAAAATTTATAGTTGGCAAACTGCGGCAAATCGGGGCAGAATACGGCATTTTAGGAGGATTTTCGTTTATGATAAAAGTATTATTTGTCTGCCACGGCAGGACTACCGAAATTGTTGTGTAAATGTTAAAGGGTTGAATATAGTCCCCATACTTGGGCATAGTACGGCATATCTTGGTAGAGGGTGTTTAGTCAGGAAAAAACGGACTACGGTATTACTACGAATGACGGGATGCAAACCATATTTTGTACATTATTGTGATGTCGAGTAGTATTGGTAGTGATCGTTAAAAGGTTCAAGGGAAATCGTTAAAAAGTTATCTGTGAATACGAAAAAGAGCTGATGGAAAACCACCAGCTCCGGGAAATAAATCAAAGACTCTTTATTACTTATATTCTTTTAAGGTGATAGAGATTTCTTTTAATGTCTTTGCTTTTCTATCGTGCAAAGTTGTCTGTGCAATCTTAAGTTCAGATGCCATTTCACGCTCTGACTTTTTCTCGCCAATCATCTGGCAAATACGCTGTTTTTCTTCAGAGAGTTTTTCTACCTCTTCAAAGAGTGCCTTGGTAACAGCAAGACCAATCACGATTTCTGATGGGTCACTCTTATCGGATGCAGGGTCATATCCGTCTTCAAGTAACTGGTCATATGATGCCTCATTATCGAGAATCTTCTTCATAGCACGTATTTCTTCCTTGTGCATATTTCCAAGTACACGATTCATAGTATCTGCCTCGGCTTTGTCCTTGGCTTCAATTAGCGCATAAAGATGAGCAGGTCTGCCAGGGAATGCAATTGTGCGAACTGGAACACCGATGCCTTCATAGTACTTGATTGTTTCGATGTCTCCGTCCTCAATTTGATAGTAGATTGGGTTCTTGACATTTGCCTTAACCTTAGTTGCTGTTGTTGACTGAGTTGCGTTGTTTGTCTGTACATTTACAGTGTTTGCCATAATAGGAGCCCTCCTTCGGCTCATTGCGAAATGGAGAACTCCTATTGGAAAGCCAGAAAAAAGACCGCAGTCTGCCATCCGAAAGGGATTAACCATTTCAGTTGATTGGTAGACCAGGTCTTCCGATGACTCTGGCTGTTATTAACTTGTGTCTATCGCTTCACTTCGGAACACTACTGATCGGGTAGAGAGATTCGCGATAGAAGCTAATTTTGCTTGTCCTCGCCGGGGACAAAACCATAAGTTTGGATTGTAAAAACGACCCTCATACTGTATAATTATTTATGTATAAATAAATGGGACTAAGTTTTAATAAATCAAAACTTGTAGGATTAAGAGAAGTGGTTTTTAGTACCTCATCTCTATGGTTCTATTATAGATTTTTGCTAGATATCCTACATTGCTTGGGAATTGGCTTATCAAGAGTGTACATTGGCTTGTTGGTTGGCTTGCCTTTGGCTTTTTAATTGGATTTTGGCTTTATGCGGAAAGAAGGATAAAAAGTTTGATTTACAGTGATATATGTAATGCGTTTTACATATCTAAAGAAGAGAGTAAGAAGAATACCGTGGAGTTTGGTCTGAACTCCGTTACTTCACAGGGAGGAATAGCTGAAACTATTATCACTTTAGGTTGGAGTGATGAATCAACTGATGGAATATTGCCGGATAACATTAGTACATATAACAAGTGGTTCTATGGAAAGACAGGACAGAAATCGGCGGTATGGAAAAGGTTTCAGAAAGACTATCGTGAAGAAAAATATGTAAAACTATTAGAGGATGAAATCAATGAAGACGTTTTGCCTCTTATTGCAAAGAAGTTAAACGTAACGATACCTAGAGGAAAAAAGATTGATAAACATATGCTGGCAATTGCTGTAGCCAGACAGATGTGCGAGTTTGCAAAGAGTAAGAAAACAAAGAATGAGGCAGATAGTGTCTTTGAAGAGGTGTATTTTGCAAGCGAGATTCAGACGGAATTTTCACGATACATTGATAAAGCCTCCAAACGATACAATGTAATGAAACTCATCGGTGGTGATGAAGTTCCGTTGGATAAGTTTTTTGTTTGTAACACGATTGGTCAGAAGGAAAGAGTATTTGCAGATAAAGTGAGAATAAAATGTGCCTTTCTTGAAAATCCCGATATGAGAAAGTTGAGGGATATGTTTAGTAATCGAGGATTGGATAATCTGCGAACCCTTTTAATAGGAAGTGGTGGTTGTGGAAAATCGTTGATGTTGCAGCACCTCTTTCTTACATCTGCAAAGGAGTATGAGAATACTGGAATTCTGCCAATATTTCTTGAATTAAGACATTTTAAGCAGAGTCATGAAATTCTGCAGTATATTGTGGAAACGGTGTCTGCAACAGGAGAGTCTTTTAGCGAAGCGGATGCAAATAGTCTTTTGCTTGCTGGAAAATGTCAGTTGCTGCTAGATGGATTCGATGAGATTGACCCATCAGATATAAACTCGTTCTTACAGAAACTGAAAGATTTTGTTACAAAGTACGATAAGGTACAGATTGTGATTACATCAAGACAGAATGATTCTTTGACAGGCATAAATCAGTTTATGAAATTGTATGTGTGGCCATTTGAAGAAAAGCAATCATTAGAATTGATTGATAAGATTTTGGAGTATCAGGGAGAAACAGGAGCAAGGGATACAGTTCTTGAATACATAAACAATGGCTTTCTGAAGAAGAATGGAGTGTTTGTATCGCATCCGCTGTTGCTGACCTATGTAACGATGAAGTACCCACAGTATAGTAGATTCAATGCAGACCCATCGTTGTTCTACAAGGTAACATTTGAAGCACTTGTTTCAGGGCATGATGACAATAAGAAACCATATGACAGGGTATTCATGAGTGTGGATGATGCAGAGCAGTTTACTACTGTATTTAAGGAATTTTGTGCTTTGACATATAAAGATGGGGTTCTTGAACTTGATAGCAGAACTTTTGAAGAGTACTTCAATCAGTTGAAATCTTATAAGGGATTTAAAAATCCTTATAAGATGAATAATAAAAACTTTAAGCACGATGTATGCTCAACCGCTTGCATTATGTATGAGAAGGAATTTGATATTTTTTATATTGATCCCGGATTTCAAGAATGCTTATTTGCAGAGTATTATTCGCAAGCACCAGAAGACGAGGTGGTTCTGCTTTTACAATCATTAGAGAAAACATCATATACAAAATTGGCTCGTTTTGAAGCTTTGGATATGCTTTGCAAATTATCAAGGGAGAAATTTAGATATAAGGTGTTGCTCCCATTTCTTGATGATATATTTAAGAATAAGGATGATAAGGAATCATTTAGAAATTTTCTTCGCACTTGTTTTGATGATGTAACGGTTGTCAGCATTAATGAGGCGGTACAATATCTTATGATGAAGAATTTGGAGGTGTACAAAGTTCTTTATCCGCAAGAAGAAAACTACCCAAGAACTATCTTGTTAAATTATATATTGCGAGATATGGGGGAAACACCGGATTTTGCTTTTTCACTGTATACAAAAGAATGTTCTGTAAAAGATGGAGAATTAAAAGGGTTACAGTTACCAGAAGATGCAGAGATTACAGGAATGGTAATTGGGCAAGACACAAAGGTTGAGGATGAGAGATGTCTTCTGATTGATTCTAAACCAATGGGAGCTTATGAGTATTTCTGGAAAGAGCATAAAGAAGGAAAGCAAGATGCATATTTGGTGGATGAGAATAGAGAATTAATCCGGTTCGGAAGGCAAATTACTATTGAGGGATATTATCTGACGACTGAGCCGGATGAGTTTAATGGAGTTATTCAGAATGTTACTGAAAATAGTGAAAATACATATAAAATGTTTCTTCGTCTAAAAGAGTATCATAAAAAACTGAAGATTGAAAAACATAGAAGTGGATTGAATTAGGTGTCCATATTTTAGGACAGTAAGGAGGTTAGAATGGATACGGTAGAAAGATGGCTAAGTCTCGAAGAAATTTCAAATCGTCTTGGAGTGAGTAAAGATACAGTTCGCTCTTGGATAAAAAAGATACTATTTCATTTCACAAAGTTGGAAGACAATATAAATTCAGAGTGTCTGAAGTAGATGATTGGATTGAAAGTGGTCAAAGAGCTAATGCAGACAAATAACGGCAATTGGAGGAAAAAACGATGGCAATCGATAATAAAAAGGAACAGGAAAGAGAAGAACTGCATCGTGCTATTTGGGCTATTGCAGATGAACTTAGGGGTGCTGTGGATGGTTGGGATTTTAAAAACTATGTTCTTGGCATGATGTTTTATAGATATATATCTGAAAATCTTACAGCATATGTTAATGAAGGCGAAATTGAAGCTGGAAACAAAGATTTTGATTATGCAAAAATGAAGGATATCGATGCAGAAGAGGCTAGAGCTGGATTAGTAGAGGAAAAAGGATTTTTTATTTTACCAAGCCAGTTATTTTGTAATGTTCACAGTAAATGTAAAGATAAAAAGGCAACATTTATAGACAAACAGAATAAAGAGAAAAATGTAAAAGAAAATTTAAATGAACTTTTAGAAATGGTTTTTAATAATATAGAAAGTTCAGCACAGGGAAGTGCATCAGAAGGGAGTTTTTCAGGTCTATTTGCAGATTTTGACGTTAACAGCAATAAGTTGGGGTCTACTGTGGCGAAAAGAAATGAGCGACTTGAAAAATTGCTAGATGGAATTGCTGATATGAAATTGGGTTCTGTAAAAGACCATGATATAGATGCTTTTGGAGATGCTTATGAATACCTTATGACAATGTATGCATCAAATGCAGGAAAATCGGGTGGAGAATTTTTCACTCCTGCAGATGTCTCAGAATTACTTACAAGGTTAGGTACTGTTGGAAAGAAGACAGTGAATAAAGTATATGACCCGGCTTGTGGATCTGGTTCCCTTCTCCTTAAAGCAGAGAAAATTCTCGGTAAAGATGCTGTATTAAACGGATTTTATGGGCAGGAAATTAATATCACTACATATAATCTTTGTCGAATCAATATGTTCTTGCATGATATTGGATTTGATAAATTTGATATTGAATGCGAGGATACACTTACAAATCCACAGCATTGGGATGATGAACCATTTGAACTTATCGTTTCAAATCCACCATACTCTATCAAGTGGGAAGGGGATGATAATCCGCTTCTTATTAATGATCCTAGATTTGCTCCTGCTGGAGTACTTGCACCAAAAAGCAAAGCAGATTTGGCATTTATCATGCACAGCCTTTCATGGCTTGCACCAAACGGGACTGCTGCTATTGTATGTTTTCCGGGAATTATGTATCGAGGTGGATCAGAACAGAAAATTAGAAAATATCTTGTGGAGAATAACTATATCGATTGTATCATTCAATTGCCGGCAAATCTTTTCTTTGGGACATCAATTGCAACTTGTATTATGGTAATGAAGAAGGGTAAGTCAGATAATAAGGTATTGTTTATTGATGCGACAGATGAGTGTATTAAGGTCACAAATAACAATAAATTGACAGAAGATAATATAAAGAAAATGGTGGAGGTATTTTCATCAAGAGAAGATATAGACCACTTTTCAAAATTAGTTTCTTATGATGATATAGAAAGTAATGATTTTAATCTCTCTGTTTCAACATATGTAGAAGCAGAAGACGGGAGAGAAAAAATTGACATCGTGAAACTGAATGCAGAAATAAAAGAAATTGTTGCTCGTGAGCAGATACTCCGTGATGAAATTGATAAAATCATCGCAGAAATTGAGGTGTAATAATGAATGAAAAAGAAGCGTTAAAAAAACTGATTGATAATCCCAAACAGCCTAATGTTAGTGAATGGGTTTATGAGGTTGAGGCATTTTTAGAAGAAATTAATGAAAGGAACGAGGAAGCATGGACGCTTATTGACGGCATAAAAAAACAGGGGGATGCTTTCCGACGCTGTGAAAATTTAGTGGCATTATTGCGGCAACTGTATAAGAAAAAATATGATAAGGTATCTATTCCATCGATAACAAAAAGAAATCAGATATTTGTTGCAATGATGTTTTCTGAAAAAAACGCATCTACATACGAACAAGTATATAAGCCTGTTATTCAGTCGTTGAATTATTCAGTGATGAGAATTGATGAGAAACAATTCAATGGATCTATTATCGGAGAAATTACTGCTGAAATAACGGATTCGCTTGCTTTGATTGCGGATCTGACGGGTAACCGTGGTGGCGTTTATTACGAAGCAGGAATCGCCAGAGGACTACAGTTATGTAATCATCCGATTAAATTAATTCTAACTTGTAATCGAAGTTTTTTTGATAATGAAAGAGTTCACTTCGATGTAAGTGGGGATAATATTATACTTTATGAAAACGATGAAGACTTAAAACAAAAACTTTCAAAAAGATTACAGGCTGTTTTGAGCAAGGAGACTAAAGCATGAACAAATTTGATGAATTGATTGCAGAGTTTTGCCCTAATGGTGTGGAATATAGAGAGTTAAAAGATATATTGACAATCAAAAACGGCAAAGACTATAAGAGCCTTACAGAAGGTAGGTACCCGGTATATGGATCTGGAGGGATTATGACGTATGTGTCTGATTATGTATATAATAAACCATCAGTATTGATTCCAAGAAAAGGCTCTATTGATAAATTATACTATGTGGAAGAACCATTTTGGAATGTAGATACGATATTTTATACAGAAATTGATATAAAACAAGTGATTCCAAGATATGTATATTTTTGCCTACAGAAAGAACATTTGGAACAATATAATACGGCTGGTGGTGTACCAAGTCTAACACAAAAAGTACTTAATAAGATTAAGCTCCCTGTACCTCCTCTGGAGGTACAACGTGAAATAGTCCGCGTGTTGGACTCTTTCACGTTACTTACAGCCGAGCTTACAGCCGAGCTTACAGCTCGGAAGGAACAGTATAAATTTTATTGCAATAAACTGTTGACGTTTGGTAACAGTGTTAAAATTGTTCCATTAGCTGATATTGCTGATATTGGCACAGGAAGTAGTAATACTAATGAAGGTCTTAAAGATGGAAAATATCCTTTTTATGTTCGTTCACAGGAACCATTGAGAAAAAATGAATACGAATATGATGAAACGGCCATTATTACCGCTGGCGATGGAGTCGGTGTTGGGAAAGTATATCATTATGTTGAAGGGAAATATGCTTTGCACCAAAGAGCATACCGAATTCATATAAATACTCCGGATGTATTACCGAGGTATTATTTTCACTATATGAGAACGGCATTTTTGCCATATATACAGAAAACTATGTTTCAGGGGTCTGTGGCATCTATTCGGAGACCGATGCTAAATCAATTCCCTGTTCCTGTTCCAGCATTGGACGTGCAGAAAAGACTTATTAATGTTCTTGACAATTTCGAAGCTATCTGTACAGACCTAAACATTGGATTGCCAGCAGAAATTGAAGCACGACAAAAACAATATGAATATTATAGGGATTTGCTCTTGACGTTTGTTGAGACGGGCAACACAATCCTTACAGACAGACAGACAGACAGACAGACAGACAGACAGACAGACAGACAGACAGAGC
>URMF01000021.1 GCA_900548855.1 uncultured Eubacteriales bacterium | reverse complement strand
CGTCAAAGTGTTCGACGACGATTTCTCCAAAGTGGACGCGAATCCGAGCCAACAACCCAAAGGAGGACCCATGTCAAAAACCATTCACGAAATCAACATCAACCAAATAACCATCCACGACACCTTCTGGTCTGCCATGCAGCACCGCATGACAGACACCGTCATTCCGTTTCAGGAGAAAGTATTAAATGATGAAGTGCCAGGCGTGGAAAAAAGCCATGCCATTGAAAATTTTCGTATTGCCGCTGGTTTAAGCGAAGGAGAATTTTACGGTATGGTCTTTCAGGACAGTGACGTCGCAAAATGGTTAGAGGGTGTCGCCTATTCGCTTGCGGTAAAGCCGGACAATGAGTTGGAAGCGCGTGCGGATGAGATCATTGACATCATCGAAAAGGCACAGCAGCCGGATGGCTATCTTGATACCTTTTTTATTGTAAAAGAACCGGAACACCGCTGGCAGAATTTGCAGGAGTGTCATGAACTTTATTGTGCCGGACATATGATGGAGGCAGGAGTCGCCTACTATCAGACAACTGGAAAAGACAAACTGCTTCATGTGGTGGAGCGTCTTGCTGACCATATTATTTCCATGTTCGGGGAAGATAAAGAGCCGGGGATTCCGGGGCACCAGGAAGTTGAGATCGGACTGATGAAACTTTACCGTGCGACCGGAAAAGAGAAATATAAGGATATGGCACGGTATTTTTTGGAAGAGCGCGGAAAAAATCCAAATTACTTTTACGAGGAAAAGAAAAAAAGAGGCTGGCAGCACTGGGGGCAGTACAGCTTAGAGCCGTTAGATCAGAGATATACGCAGACACATGCCACGATCTATGAGCAGAAAGAGGCGGTTGGGCACAGTGTGCGTGCCGTTTATATGTACACGGCGATGGCAGATCTTGCCGGGGAAGATAAAGATCAGAGACTTTATGAGGCGTGTCAGACTCTGTGGGATAATATTGTAAAGAAAAGAATGTACATCACCGGCGGCATCGGTTCTACGGTTGAGGGCGAGGCATTTACGATTGACTATGATCTGCCAAACGATATGGCATATGCAGAGACCTGTGCTTCGATCGGAATGATATTTTTTGCGAAGAGAATGTTGGAGATCAGGCCGCTTGGAATTTATGCGGATATCATGGAGCGGGAATTTTACAATGGAACCATCAGTGGTATCCAGTTAGACGGAAAACAGTTTTTCTATGTCAATCCGCTTGAGACCAATCCGGGAACTTCCGGCACGATCTTCGGTTACAAACATGTGCTGCCGACCCGTCCGGGCTGGTATGCTTGCGCATGCTGTCCTCCAAACCTGGTACGTCTTGTGACTTCACTTGGCACCTATGCGTGGAGCGAGAGTGATACGACACTCTATTCCCATCTTTTTTTGGGACAGACAGCAGATTTTGAAAAAGCGGTTGTCAAGGTAGACAGCAGTTACCCGTGGGAGGGAAAAGTAACCTATCAGGTAAAGGCGAAGATGAAAGACGCATTTGAACTGGCAATCCACATTCCGTCCCATATCCGCATGGATACACTTTGCGTGACAGTCAATGGAGAAAAGACAGATGCAGCATCCTGCATAAAAGACGGATATCTTTATCTGAAGCAAAACTGGGGAGAAAATGATGTGATTGAGCTTACATTTGATCTTCCGGTACGCAAAATTTATGCAAACACAAACGTGCGTGAAGATGAAGGCTGTGTCGCCCTGATGCGTGGTCCGGTTGTTTACTGTTTTGAGGGAGTTGACAATGGCGAATGTATTCAGGCGCTACGGATTCCAAGAGAGATCAAAGCGGAGACAGAACTTTGCAGGGAAGGTGTATTAGAAGGAAATGTATTGATCCATCTGCCGGGATACCGGATGGAGAGCAGTGATGCACTTTACTCCGAGGAACGCCCGAAGCGGACAGATGTGACGCTGACCGCAATTCCTTATTATGCGTGGGCGAACCGGGGAGAAAACCAGATGCGTGTCTGGATGCCGGAGGAGTGATCTTTCCGACTAGTTTTCTACACGAAATACCAGACATCCGTGTGCTGGCGGTGTGACAGAAATGGCACTGCCGGACACGGATGTTTTTTCTTTGCTCCAAAGTTCCGTCAGGCTGGCATCTTTGTGGGCACAGGGTTCATCGCCGACATGGAGCGTTTCGATGTCACAGTGGATCGTATGTGTCTCATCCGATAGGTTGAAGAAGGCGGCAAAGTGTTCACCGGTAACTGCATTGTATGCACACCAGATGGCTTTTTCATCGTCAAGACATACCTGATGCGGCTTGCAGTCCGGGGTTAACATGGACAGCACATCGCGGTTAGTAAGAAGGGCAAGTGTGGAGTCATCTAACTTTGTCAGTTCACAGCCAAGCATCAGAGGGGAACCGAAGAGACACCAGAGCGTTAACATGGTATGCTGTTCCTCCGGTGTAAAATTAGTGTACCATTCATGACCGAATCCTTTTCCAAGCCAGCCGAGCGGAAGCATATCGCAGTCCGGGTAACATCCTTTTGCCACATGGTTCTGCCAGAGCTCACAGCGGTGGAACATATCTTTTAACAGATCCCATTTATCCCAGAAATCATCGGTGATACGCCACATATTTGCATAAGTCTCATAGTGCCATGCGTGTTCGATCAGTGCAGGTCCCGGAGAAAGGGATAAAACGATCGGCCTGCCACAGCGTGCGATCGCCTTTGCGAGCATTTCTATCTCATGGCGTGCAGAATAAGGATTGGCCGGATAGATATTGGTATTGCAGATATCATCGCACTTGATGAAATCAACACCCCAGGAAGCATAAAGTTCCATCAGGGAATCATAGTAAGCCTGTCCTGCCTCCGTATCGCGGACACCGTACATATCCGGGTTCCATCCACAGATGGAGGAAGGATTTGCGACCATATCGGCAGTCACGTTGCTGCCCTTGATCATACAATGGTTATGCGCAGCAGTTCTTGGGATTCCGCGCATGATATGGATACCGAATTTTAAACCGAGACTGTGAATATAGTCAGCAAGGTGGGTAAAACCGGTTCCGTCCGCAGAAGATGGAAAACGTGCCGGATCCGGCTGCAGTCTTGAAAATTCATCCATGGCAACATCCGCAAACGGGATATACTGGAACTGATCGCGCATGGAACCGGCACCGATCGCGTACCATTCGATATCAACGACGATATATTCCCATCCAAACTCCTTTAAATGTGCAGCCATGTAATCTGCATTTGCTTTCACGGCATCTTCTGTCACCGTGGTGTCATAGTAATCGTAGCTGTTCCAACCCATAGGCGGCAGCGGTGCAAAATTATTTTTGTTCATAAAAAACCTCCAGAATTGATTTCCTAAGCCGATTATACTATATAGAAATTACAATACAATACGCATTGCATTTCTTTTCACATTTTTTTATAATGAAAATAATGTTGGAACCGTTATTTGATTCTGACATTATTAAAATCAGAATGACAAAAGACATATCACGATAATAAGAAAAATAAGAGGAATAATCATGTCCGAAAAGAAAAAAGTAAAGATAAACGGTTTTGTTTTTACGGATGAAGCGGAAGCAGAGCAGGCGAAAAAGGAAGCACATGGGATTCATTATGTGGAAGAACGCGCAGATATGCATCATCCGGAAACGGTGCTTGAAATATATAATAAAATGGTGAAGCAGGAGCTGTTTGAAACAGCGGTTGGATTTACATACTTAAAAGAACTACAGGAATATCTGATTCAGAATCCGTCCATTAATAACAGTGATATTCTTCCGATTTCCGTGACACATCCGGTGTTAGAGGAGAGCCTCCGGAAAAAATTAAGGATTTCTGCAAAAAACAGGGCGAGCGAAAAGAAGGCGTCAAAAAAAACGGATGGATACCGCAAAAAATATGAGATCACGTTATTTATATCTGTGATACTGGCAGTCAGCGTGATCGGAATGTTTATCGTTGCATCGACGAGCGACAGTCCGACGATCATCAATTACGAAAATAAGCTGATTGATAAATATGCGGCGTGGGAGCAGGAACTTGATGAGAGGGAAGCCGCGTTAAAGGAACGTGAACAGACGGTGGAAGAACCATAGAAGACATCACATTTATTTCATAATTATCTGTTAGGATAACATGCAGGTTTGTACTCTGGCACAAATTTGAGATGTGCAAAAAAGCAGCGCAGAAATGAGGAACAAAGATGGAAAAAATTAAAATATTAGTTGTGGATGATGAAAGCAGAATGAGAAAATTAGTCCGTGATTTTCTGGTCAGGGAAGATTATGAGGTGTTAGAAGCGGGAGATGGAGAAGCAGCACTCGATATTTTTTATCAGGAAAAAAATATTGCATTGATCATTTTAGATGTCATGATGCCAAAGATGAACGGATGGGAGGTCTGCAGGGAAATCAGGGAGACTTCGAAAGTGCCAATCATCATGCTGACGGCGAAGGGGGATGAGGAGGACGAGCTGACAGGGTTCGAACTTGGAGTTGATGAGTATATCTCAAAACCGTTTTCTCCGAAGATCTTAGTTGCGCGTGTCGGTGCAATTTTAAGAAGAAGCGGAAAGGCACCGGAGGAGGGAAAACTTCTTTCCATCGGCGGCATCGTGATCGATCAGACTGCACATACAGTGACGGTGGATGGCAGACAGATCGAATTAAGCTTCAAGGAATTTGAACTGCTTACCTATTTTATGGAAAACGAAGGCATTGCACTTTCCAGGGAAAAGATTCTTAATCATGTCTGGAACTATGATTATTTCGGGGACGCCAGAACGATCGATACACATGTCAAAAAACTGCGTGCCAAGATCGGTGAAAAAGGAGATTACATAAAAACCATCTGGGGCATGGGTTACAAATTCGAAGCAGAAGAAAATGGCAGTGATAAGTAATGATGAAAAGCAGGAAAAAAGAATTTAAAAGAAAATATTTTGGTTCACTGACACACCAGTTGATCCTGATCAGTATCTGTCTGGTTACGGGAACACTTCTTTTGTGCTGGTTTATCAACACGGTTTTTCTGGAACCGTACTATGTGATCAATAAACAAAATACGCTGCTTTCCGGATTTGAGACGATCGATGAAGCGAGTGAGGCAGGGACACTTGATGACAGTTCTTTTGATGTGACATTTGACAATCTCTGTGCAAATGGGAATATCACCGTCATGATCATAAGCTCCGACCGGACGATCGTGCGGTCTTCCGTCAATGATACGCAGAAAATGATGCTGGAATTTATGAATATCATTTTTGGCGAAAAACAAAATGAAGTGACGGTGATGATGCAGTCGGATAATTATATTATTCAAAAACAGACGGATACCAGGTTAGATTCAGAGTTTCTGGTCCTTTACGGAACACTTTCAAACGGCAATCTGATCCTGATGCGTACCGCACTTGAGAGTATCAGGGAAAGCGTCAATCTGTCCAATACATTTCTGGCATGGGTGGGTGTTGTCGCTGCAATCATCAGTGCAGTCGTGATCGTGTTTGTCTCAAGAGGCATTACAACACCGCTTCTGCGTCTGACCGATATCTCAAAACGCATGACGGAGCTTGATTTTGAGGCAAAATACCAGCCGGGGCGCAGATACCACAACGAGGTAGATGAGTTAGGCGAATATATGAATGTCATGTCGACCACGTTAGAGCATACGATCTCCGAACTGAAAAGCGCAAATAACCAGCTGCAGATCGATATTGACAAAAAGACGCAGATCGATGAGATGCGCAAAGAGTTTTTATCCAATGTATCGCACGAGTTAAAAACACCGCTTGCACTGATCCAGGGCTATGCGGAGGGATTGAAAGAATGTATCAATGATGATGCGGAGAGCAGGGACTTTTACTGCGAAGTCATCATGGACGAAGCGGACAAGATGAATAAAATGGTCAAAAAACTGCTCACTTTAAACCAGCTCGAATTTGGCAATGAGGTCATCACCATGGAGCGGTTTGACCTGACAGAACTGATCCGGGGGGTGATCAATTCGTCTGCGATCCTTTTGAATCAGAATGAGATCACATTGGACTTTACACAGCAGGAACCGTTATATGCGTGGGCGGATGAATTTAAGGTGGAAGAGGTAGTGACCAACTATCTGAGCAATGCGATCCATCACGCAGAGGGAGAAAAGCGGATCGATATCAGCTGTGTACAGAAAGGGGACAAAGTCCGCGTCAGTGTTTTTAACACGGGAAATCCGATACCGGAAGAAGATGTGGACAATATCTGGATCAAATTTTACAAAGTGGATAAAGCGAGAACCAGAGAATACGGTGGCAGCGGCATCGGTCTGTCAATCGTCCGGGCAATCATGGATTCGTTCCATCAGAAGTGCGGCGTGATCAATCATGAGGACGGAGTGGAATTCTGGTTTGAATTAGAAACAAATAATGGAAATTTTTCAGTTGATAAATCATACCAAAAATGCTAACATATGGGTATAGTTCGTGACAATAGAATGTTCGCAGAGTGCGCATTCTGTTGTTCATGATAATAGAATATTCGCAGAGCGTGAGTTCTATTATTTACAGATATTTTGAGAGGAATGCCATGAAAAGAACGGGAATGAGATTAACGGCAGTGGCAGCAGTGACAGCGTTGCTGCTCGGTGGATGTGGAGAACAGCCATACAGTTTAACAGAAGATGAGGAAGGCATGATTGTGGATTACTCGGCACACGCTGTGGCAAAATTTAATACGAGCCAGGCTGACGGTCTTGCAAATGTGAGCCGCAATGAGCAGGAAACAGAGGCAGTGGATGAGTCACAGACGACGGAGACGGAGAATAAAATCACACTGGATGCATCCGGCAATGCAGCTGCAGGAGACCAGAGCACAGAGAATAAAACAGCAGAGCCGTCGACACTGGATGAACTGTTTGGAGGAGAAAATCTGTCGGTCACATATACCGGAGCAGAAATTGCAGCAAATTATATGGAGGGCGGTTATTATTCGCTGGATGCAGAGCAGGGCAAGACATTTGTGATTGTCGGTATTGATATTACAAATTCCGGAGCGGATGAAATAGCGATAGATAACTTTGCAAAGACACCGAAGTTCTCTGTTATGGTCAATGGTCAGGAAAAAGCAGAGGAAGAAAATACAATACTTCCATCTGATTTTGCACTGTATCAGGAAACAGTCCCGGCTGGAGTAACAGAAAATACTATCTTATTGTTTCAGGTGCCGGACAGTGTGACCAGTGTGGACAGTCTGGATCTGTTTGTAAATATCAGCGGTACAAATTATCAAATTACTTTGTAATGATATTAGTAATGTGCTATAATAAATGCAGTATTTATGCAATGGAAAAAGAGACGAATTGCGTAGCAGATGATACGCGGGAGGAGAGACAGGAATGGATACAAATATACTTTTAGAGTCAGGAACAAATGAACTGGAGGTCCTGGAATTTACATTAGGAAATAATCATTATGGAATCAATGTTGCAAAGATCAGAGAGATATTGACGTATCAGCCGGTTACACCAGTACCAAATTCTCATCCAAGTGTGGAAGGTATTTTTATGCCGCGTGATACGATGATTACTGTTGTTAATCTGAAAAGATGCCTGGGAATGCCGGAGGACGGAGAAGACAAAGGACTTTTTATCATCACGAACTTTAACAAATTAAATATTGCGTTTCATGTAGATGCCGTGATTGGTATCCATCGTGTATCATGGGAATCCATCATCAAACCGGATTCAACGATCAATACGGAGAATAACAGTGCATCCACAGGTGTCATTAAGATGGATGACAAGCTGATCATCATCCTTGATTTTGAGAAGATTGTATCCGATATCAGCCCGGAGACAGGACTTAAGGTATCAGATGTTGATAATATGGTAAGCCGTGAACGTTGTGACTCTCCGATCCTGATCGCTGAGGATTCACCGCTTCTTAGCCGCTTGATCACAGATTGTCTGAAGAAGGCAGGATACACCAATCTGATTGTGACAATGAACGGTCAGGAAGCATGGGACAAACTTACTGAATTTGAAAAAGCAGGCAATGTGCGTGACAAGGTTCACTGTATTATCACGGATATCGAGATGCCGATGATGGATGGACACAGACTGACCAAACTGGTTAAGACAAATGATAATATGAAGAAGATACCGCTCATTATTTTCTCATCTTTGGTCAATGAGGAAATGAGAATTAAAGGCAAACAGTTAGGGGCAGATGCTCAGTTGACAAAACCTGAAATCGGCAATCTTGTAGAGGCTATTGACAATTTAATTGATAAAAGCATTGATTAGGTTGAAGCGAAGAGGGGGATGTGATGTATTGTCACATCCCCAAATTAAGTTATAGGCTTGACGGAGGTATCGGATGAGCGGGACAGAAGATTATCTGGATGGACTGTTAAATTCCATATCTGAAAAAGATTTGGATACAAAGAAAAAAACCGGGAGTGAAACGATGCAGACAGAGGAAGATATTATGAATGATATGGAAAATGATTTACTTTCCAAAGAAGCGGAAGATAATTTTTTAGAACAGTTTGAAAAAGAATTGCAAAATGAGAAGTCGTCACCGGAAGAGGAAAAAACGGATGATTTCTTTAACAGTTTAGATCAGATTGTGGATGGAGCAGATCATAATAATAATGATGATGATTTCCTGATGGATACGCTTGGAGATATCCCGGGTATCGATGATGTGACAAAAACAGAAGATTTGTCACAGGCACAGACGATGGAAAAAGAGCCGGATGAACAGTCTGAAGATACAGCAGAACCGGCACAGGCGTCAGATGATGCCGGAAGTGATACTTTTGGTATGGATGATGCAGGCAGCACAGGACTGGATGATTTTGGAGACCTTGGCGGGGCTGATATGTTTGGAGACAGTGAGGCAGAAGAAACCGAAATTACTCCGGATGGCATAGAAGAAACTCCGAAAAAAGAAGGTTTTCTAAAAAAATTATCACGCATTCTTTTTGGGGAAGATGATGAGGATGAAAAAGGTGATTCTGTCTCATCTCAAAAAGAACCGCTAACAGGAGAAAATGCGGGTGACATTGATTTGTCAGATCCAAATATGCAGATATTGCAGGAACTGGGAGATATTCCGGATATATCGGATGCACCGAAGGAAGAAGAAAAGCCGGATCCGAAAGAAGAGAAAAAGAAGAAAAAAGAGAAAAAGAAAAAAGAAAAGAAGCCAAAGAAAGAAAAGAAACCAAAGCCAAAGAAAGAAAAGAAGCCAAAGCCGCCAAAGGAACCGGATCTGACTCCTCCATTGCCGAAGGTGCCGGTAATTCTGATCTTTGTAATGGTATTTTCATTCCTTATTCTTGTGGTGTTAGCAACAAATCTGGTCGGCTATTCAAGCAGCTTTTCAAATGCAGAAGACGCATATGCAAAGGGTGATTATGAGCAGGCATTTCAGGATGTGGCAGGTCTTGAGGTGAAAGAGAAAGATCAGGATACCTACAGAAAATACCGTATTCTGGCATATACAGCAGGTCAGTACAGAGCATATCAGAATCTGGTGAACCAGAAAATTTATGATATGGCACTGGATTCACTGATCAGCACAATCGGAAGATGTGAAGAATACAGCAGTGATGCCAAAGAACTTGGATGTGAAGGAGAGATTTCAGACATACAGGCAAAGGCAGAGGAAGCATTAGAAGCATTTAAGATTGATACGGAAAAAGCGCTTGAAGTATATGACATGAAGGATCGGACTGCATATTCAAAAGAGATTTATCAGATACTGGATGATGCAGGACTTAGTGAGGAATAAAAATGATAGCGATCATTGACTATGATGCAGGCAATTTAAAAAGCGTACAAAAGGCACTTGACTTTTTACATCGGGAATGCGTGATAACGAGGGATTTTCATGAAATCCGTCAGGCAGACAAGGTAATCTTACCGGGGGTTGGTTCTTTCGGTGAGGCGATGGCCCAGTTAAAAAAATATGAACTGGATAAAGTGATACAGGAAGTGGCGGAGAAGAAAAAGCCATTTCTTGGCATCTGCCTTGGTCTGCAGCTTTTATTTGAGGGCAGTGAGGAAAGCAGCGGAGTGGAAGGTCTGCATTTGTTAGATGGGCAGATTCTGCGTATACCAGATACAGAGGGATTAAAAATACCGCATATCGGATGGAATTCACTGGATCTATGGAATAATGGAAGGCTCTTTGCAGGATTGCCGGAGCATCCATATGTTTATTTTGTTCATTCTTATTATCTGAAAGCAAAAGATGACAGAATTGTGAAAGCAACTACGGAATATGGCACACATATTCATGCTTCCGTGGAACAGGACAATATCTTTGCATGTCAGTTCCACCCGGAAAAGAGCAGTACAGTCGGACTTAAGATACTAGAAAATTTTGCCGGGATTTAAGACAGGAGGATAAAAATGTTTACAAAACGAATTATTCCGTGTCTGGATGTGAATAACGGACGTGTGGTAAAGGGTGTTAATTTCGTAAATTTAAGGGATGCAGGAGATCCGGTTGAGATCGCAGCGGCTTATGATAAGGCGGGGGCAGATGAACTGGTATTTCTCGATATCACAGCAACCTCAGATGCCAGAGAGACGGTCGTGGATATGGTGCGCAAAGTGGCAGAAAAAGTGTTTATTCCATTTACTGTAGGCGGCGGTATCCGTACTGTGGATGATTTCAAGGCATTACTCCGTGAGGGTGCGGACAAGATATCGATTAATTCTTCTGCAATCAACCGTCCGGAACTCATCAGTGAGGCGGCAGATAAGTTTGGCAGCCAGTGTGTGGTGGTAGCGATCGATGCAAGAAAGCGTGCAGACGGTTCGGGCTGGAATATTTACAAGAACGGTGGACGTATTGATGTCGGAATTGATGCTGTGGAATGGGCAATGAAAGCGGACCGGCTTGGCGCAGGAGAAATTCTTCTGACCAGTATGGATTGTGATGGAACCAAGGCAGGTTATGATCTTGAACTGACCCGTATGATCGCAGAAAATGTTTCTATTCCGGTGATCGCTTCCGGTGGAGCGGGGACGAAAGAGCATTTTTACGATGCGCTGACGGAGGGGAAAGCGGATGCAGCGCTTGCTGCTTCTTTATTCCATTACAAAGACCTTGAGATCTGTGATCTGAAAGATTATCTGGCAGAACGCGGTGTCTCTGTCAGAAGATAATAAGAGGGTAAATATCATGGCAATGATTACGAATGACTGGCTCCCGGCAATTCAGGGAGAGTTTAAAAAGCCATATTACAGGGAACTATTTCAATTTGTAAAAGAAGAATACAGCAGGGCGGTCATTTATCCGCCGGCAGATGATATCTTCAATGCGATGCATTTTACACCACTTAGTGAGGTAAAAGTACTGATCTTAGGACAGGATCCGTATCACAATGAGAATCAGGCACATGGTCTGAGCTTTTCCGTACTGCCATCACAGAAGGAGATCCCGCCATCTCTGCAGAATATTTACAAAGAGCTTCAGGATGATCTGGGATGCTATATTCCGAACAACGGATATTTAAAAAAATGGGCGGATCAGGGCGTACTGCTTTTAAACACGGTGCTGACTGTCCGTGCACATCAGGCGAATTCCCATCAGGGAAGAGGCTGGGAGCAGTTTACGGATGCAATCATACAGGCAGTCAATGCACAGGACCGGCCAATCGTATATATGTTGTGGGGAAGACCGGCACAGAGCAAGATACCGATGCTGACAAATCCGAAGCATCTGATTTTAAAAGCGCCACATCCAAGCCCACTTTCTGCATACAGAGGTTTTTTTGGATGCAGACATTTCAGTCAGGCAAATGATTTCTTAAAAGCAAATGGGATCGAGCCGATCGACTGGCAGATCGAAAACCTGTAAGTTCCCATAAATGAGGAGTGCCCAGACACCTTTCGGCGCCCGGGCTATTATGAAAAAAATTTATCAAGTATATTATAACAAGTTGTCTAAGTATTTTTTAACTGTATTTAGTATATCAATCATATATGAACAAAGTGTGAATAATAAATTAACAATTTTTTAGTAATTTAAAACAAAAAAACAGAAAAAAATACAAAAAAATTGGTTAGGTTATCCATACATCTGAAAAGCCGGTTTTACCTGTGGAAAATACTTGAAAATATAAAGAGAACGGCCTAAAATGACGATATAAAAGAAAACAGGGATGTTTGATTCATAACGAACAGGTTATTGTATTATTTCAAAGGAGTGAGATATATGGCAACAATTTCTGGCTATAATTCATATTCAATGGGAGTTTTGTTTTCTGGTCTAAACACTACATCATCTAAGAATTCATTGTTTTCGAACAGTATGTCAGGAAGTGATATACTTGGAATCAATTACAGTGACTGGGCAACAATCAGATCGGGCAGCTATTTTAAATTGTTAAATGCGTATTATGGGAAAGGTGGACAGGTCAGTGATTCAGACGATACAACATCTTCCTCAACGTCAATATCCAAAGACAGCACCAGGACACTCGCTGTGATTGAGAGTGATGCGAAGAGCGTGGAGAAGTCGGTTGCAGCTCTTCAGGAAACAGGGGATAAATCCTTATTTAACGAAGTGACAAAGACAGATGAAAATGGAAACAAGACGACCGGTTATGATACGGATGCTATCTATAAAGCTGTTAAAAACTTTACAGACAGCTATAATAGTCTGATTGATGAAGTGGGCAATTCCAATACAAAGAGTATTTTAAGAGCCGGTGCCAGCATGGTGAATGTGACAGAGGCAAATCGTAAATCACTTTCTGATATCGGTATTTCCATAGGTGCAGACAACAAGCTTACCATTGATGAAGAAAAGTTTAAGAAGACTGATATGAGTAAGGTAAAGGCAATGTTTGCAGACAGCAGCTACTATGGAACAGAAGTGAAACGGCAGGCAGGCCGTGCAGAGTCTTATGCAAAGAGTGAGGCCGCAAAGGCGAATACCTATCAGAAATCAGGTTCTTATACCTATAATTACAGAACAGGCGAACTTTATAACTCTACGATCTGATCGCAGAGCTGCAGAAAAATATGTTGCTGTCTTCATACATTTTGAAAGCGGACAGCAGCGGTCATACTGGTATGATGTGATCCGGACGGTGGAAGGATTATATCACGCAATCATTTATGAGAAACTCGGATTGGGTTTCTCATAAATTTTGCAAAAAAATAATCAGTGCACCGGAAAAAAAGATTGCACAATGGGGCGATGTATGGTCAAATAATATATAGTGTAAAAATGGATGTTGACATCTGGCAGAATAGAAAATATTTGAGATAGATGAAATGGAGAAAAGAATGGCAGCAAAGAAAGTAGTAGTCGGTATGTCAGGCGGTGTGGATTCCTCTGTGGCAGCATATCTTTTGAAGGAACAGGGATATGATGTGATCGGTGTGACCATGCAGATCTGGCAGGATGAGGATGAATTTGTGCAGGAGGAGAGTGGCGGATGCTGTGGTCTTTCGGCAGTGGATGATGCCAGAAGAGTGGCAGACCGTCTTGGAATTCCTTATTACGTCATGAATTTCAAACAGGAATTTAAGAAAAATGTCATGGATTATTTTACTGCGGAATATTTAAAAGGCAGGACGCCAAATCCGTGTATTGCATGCAACCGTTATGTAAAATGGGAAGCATTGTTAAATCGGAGTCTTGCGATTGGTGCGGATTATATTGCAACCGGGCACTATGCGAGGATCGAGCAGCTTTCCAATGGAAGATATGCAATTAAAAATTCCGTGACAGCAGTTAAAGATCAGACGTATGCACTTTACAATCTGACACAGGAACAGTTGTCACACACATTGATGCCGGTCGGCGCCTATCATAAAGATGAGATCCGTAAGATTGCAGAGGAGATTGGTCTTATGGTTGCACATAAAAAAGACAGTCAGGAGATCTGCTTTATCTCTGACAATGATTATGCCGGATTTATTGACCGGGAATGCGGCGATCAGGTACCACCTCCGGGAAATTTTGTTCTGACAGACGGAACTGTAGTCGGAAAACATAAAGGGATTACGCATTATACGATCGGACAGAGAAAGGGACTCGGAATTGCATTCGGGCATCCGGTATTTGTCACGGAGATACGGCCGGAGACAAATGAGGTCGTACTTGGTGAGAACAGAGATGTGTTTACTTATGAACTGGATGCAGATCATATTAATTTTATGTCCATCCCGGATATTAAGGATGAGATGCTTTTGAAGGCAAAAATCCGTTATTCCCACAGTGGGAGTATGTGCAAGGTGACAAGAACCGGAGAAGATACGATACACTGTGAATTTTTAGAGCCGGTGCGTGCGGTGACACCCGGACAGGCAGTCGTATTATATGATGGAGAATATGTTGCCGGAGGCGGTACGATTCTTTAGAAAAGTGATATGACGGAAAGCCGCTGGATGATAAAAAAGACAGCAGATTACACAAGATAAAAATGATGTGAAAAGGAAAGGAACTGGCAGCAATGACAAGAGAAGCGTTTAGGGAGCTGGTAAAAAAAGGCCCGGTACTGCTTGATGGTGCAACAGGAACGAATTTACAGAAGGCAGGAATGCCGGTCGGAGTATGTCCGGAGCAGTGGATCCTGGAAAATTCAGAAGTGTTGATCGATCTGCAGAAACGGTATGTAGAGGCCGGAACCGATATTTTATTTGCGCCGACCTTTACCGCAAGCAGAATAAAATTAAAAGAATATGGTTTGGAAGATCATTTAGAGGAGATGAACCGCAAGCTTGTCGCACTCTCAAAAGAGGCTGCAAAAGGTACAAATGCGCTGGTTGCTGGAGATCTTACCATGACAGGAGAACAGCTTTATCCGTTGGGAGATCTGATGTTTGAGGATCTGGTGGATGTTTATAAAGAGCAGGCGAAAATTATTGCGGAGGCCGGAGCAGATCTTTTTGTGGTTGAAACGATGATGAGCCTGCAGGAATGCCGTGCGGCTGTGCTGGCAATCCGTGAAGTATGTGACCTGCCAGTCATGGTTTCATTGACTTATAATGAAGACGGAAGAACACTGTATGGAACAGATCCGGTGACAGCGGTTGTTGTGATGCAGAGCCTTGGTGCGGATGCGGTCGGAATGAACTGTTCGACCGGACCGGAGGCAATGTTAGAGCCGATCGCGAAGATGGCAGAGTATGCAGCGATACCACTTCTCGCAAAACCAAATGCCGGAATGCCGGAGCTGATCGATGGTCAGACCGTCTTTAATGTAGAGCCGGAAGAATTTGCCGAAGTCGGGAAAAAACTGGTCGAAGAGGGTGCTGCCATCATTGGAGGATGCTGTGGAACAACACCGGAGCACATCCGTGCTTTAAAGGAGGCAGTAAAAGGTATCCCGGTCAAAGCACCGCTTCAGACGAAGAGAAGAATGCTGACTTCAGAGCGTAAGTCTGTAGAGATCACGCTTGAAGGACGTTTTATGGTCATTGGAGAACGTATTAACCCGACCGGAAAGAAAAAGCTGCAGGCAGAGTTAAAAGAGGGTTCCTTAAATCTTGTTCGTACCATGGCATTAGAACAGGAGGAAAATGGAGCATCGATCCTTGACATCAATATGGGTATGAACGGTATTGATGAAAAAGAGATGATGCTGCGTACCATTTACGAAGTGACTTCGACGGTGGATTGTCCGCTTTGCATTGATTCCAGCCATGTGGATATTATTGAGGCCGCGCTCCGCATCTATCCGGGACGTGCACTCATCAATTCGATTTCACTGGAAAAAGAAAAGTTTGAAAAACTGCTTCCGATTGCAAAGAAGTACGGGGCAATGTTTATCCTGCTTCCCCTCTCGGATGAGGGACTGCCAAAAGATTCTGCTGAGAAACATGGCATTATCCGCACGATCATGGATGAGGCGGTGAGGATCGGCATGGCAAAAGAAGATATCATTGTGGATGGACTGGTTGCCACGATCGGAGCAAATCCGAATGCAGCGTTAGAGTGTTTTGAGACATTTTCCTATTGCAAAAATGAACTGGAACTGCCGACAGCATGTGGACTTTCTAATATTTCATTCGGACTGCCGGAACGTACTTATGTCAATACGGCTTTTCTTACAATGGCGATCGCAAATGGTCTTACGATGGCGATTGCAAATCCGTCACAGGAACTTCTGATGAATGCCGCATTTGCGTCGGATATGCTGTTGAATAAGAAAGAAAGCGACATCCGTTATATTGAGCGCATGAATTTCCTGTCAGAAAAATATGCCGGTATGGAACGTGTCATGGTTCAGAAAACACCTGCAGGTACATCTGCGGCTGGCGGCGAAACCAGGAAAGAGAGTACGGGAAGCGGCGTATTTCAAGCAGTTTTAAAGGGAAACAAAGAACATGTATTAGAAGAAGTAAAAAAGATGCTGGATGGCGGAGCCAAACCGGATGAGATTATCAATGAGCATCTGATCGCTGCGATCAATGAAGTAGGAGAATTATTTGATAAAAAGAAATATTTCCTGCCACAGCTGATTTCTTCCGCTAATACGATGAAACTTGCAATCGAGTACTTAGAGCCGATGTTAGAGCGCAGTAATACAGAGGCAATGGCTACGATCGTTGTTGCGACAGTTGAGGGCGATATCCATGATATCGGAAAAAATCTTGTTGTTCTGATGTTGAAGAATTACGGTTATCATGTGATCGACCTTGGCAAGGATGTTCCGGCAGATGTGATCGTGGATACCGCAATGAATGAAGGTGCGAAAGTGATCGGACTTTCCGCACTGATGACGACCACAATGATGCGGATGAAAGACGTTGTGGAGCTGGCAAAAGAAAAAGGCTGTACGGCGAAGATTGTAATTGGAGGAGCGGCGATCACGGAGAGTTTTTCGGATGAGATCGGAGCAGATGGCTATTCGAAAGATGCAGCGGAATGTGTGAAACTGGTCGAACGCTTACTGGCATAAGACACTTTTAGTATAGCATAACATGTAAAACGAGTCTTGTAGCTTGTTTTACATGAAGTGCCAGTATAGAAAGCTGGATGTGTTGTTATATTTTTGAAATTTTTAGGAAAATATGAAAAAAAGTGTTGACTTTCATCTCCTGTAATAGTATACTTTAGAAGTCGGTTGCAAAAAGCAAAGGACAAAAATGGGATCTTAGCTCAGCTGGGAGAGCATCTGCCTTACAAGCAGAGGGTCACAGGTTCGAGCCCTGTAGGTCCCATCAATAATTTATTAAAAGCCGTGAAGAAGAGGAGTAAGAACTGAAAACCATCAGAGAGGATTCGGTTGGTGAAAGAATCTTGGATAATAGGTTCTGAAGGTAGCTTTGGAGCTGCACATATGAGAAACCTGGATGTAGTATGTGCCGGAGTCGTTAACGTTAGCAAACAAGATGAGTATCTTTAAGGTGGTACCGCGTTTTACGCCCTTAATAACATTTCGTTATTAAGGGCTTTATTTTATTTTGAAAAGGAGAATGTTTATGCTTTCTAAAAAGTACAAAGCAGCTGAGTCAGAGGTAAAATGGCAAGAATTCTGGCAAGAAAAAGGAATCTATAAGTTTGATGAAGATTCAAAACAACCTGTTTATTCGATTGATACGCCACCTCCTACTGTGAATGGTAAGATTCATATAGGACATATTTTCTCATATTCTCAAGCTGAGGTAATGGCAAGATACAAGAGAATGAAGGGGTATAATGTTTTTTATCCTTTTGGTTTTGATGATAATGGATTACCAACTGAAAGACTTGTTGAGAAAACACACGGAATAAAGGCTCACGAAACAACTAGAGAACATTTTACTGAGTTATGTTTAGGTGAAACTAGAGAACTTGAAAAACAATTTAAGAAGTTATTTATTTCGGCTGGATTCAGTTGTGATTGGGGACATGAGTATTCAACAATCAGCCCTAAAGCACAAAAGACATCTCAAAAATCATTTATAGAGTTGTTCAACAAGAAGAAAGTTTATTTTTCAGAGGCACCTGCTTTATGGTGTCCTGAGTGTCAGACTGCAATTGCCCAGGCGGAGTTAGAAACAAAAGAAATCCCTTCAGTGTTCAATTATTTGAAGTTTTTTATTGATGGTGAGGAAGATAATTATGTTGAGATTGCAACGACACGACCAGAGTTGTTAGCAGCTTGTCAATGTATCTTTATTCATCCGGAAGATGAAAAAAACAAGCATCTTTTAGGAAAGCAGATTAAGGTTCCTCTTTTTGGTTTTACAGTACCTGTTTTGGAAGATGAGAAGGTCGAACTCGGAAAGGGCTCGGGCGTTGTTATGTGTTGTACATTCGGAGATTTGACTGACTTAGAGTGGTACAAGCAACATAAACTTGTATTTAAAGAGGCTATTCTTCAAAACGGAACAATGTCTGATTTATGTGGCAAATATTCTGGTATGGCTATCCTTGATGCAAGAAAAGCCATGATAGCTGATTTGATTGAACAAGGTCATATGATTAAACAAGAGGAAATTAACCATAATGTCGCTACACATGAGCGCTGTGGAACTCCAATGGAAATAACAATCAAAAAGCAGTGGTTTATTGATATCCTTTCACATAAAGATGAATATATTGATGCTGGAAATAAGATTAATTGGTATCCGGCACATATGCAGGCTAGATATACTAATTGGGTTGAGAACCTTGAATGGGATTGGTGCATATCAAGACAGAGATATTTTGGTGTTCCGTTTCCTGTGTGGTATTGTAAATCATGCGGTGAGACAATTGTTCCTGAAATTGAGGATCTTCCAGTTAATCCATTGAATGATAAGCCAAAGAAGGCTTGCTCTTGTGGATGCATGGATTTTGAGCCGGAAAAAGATATTATGGATACATGGGCAACATCATCAGTTACACCACTAATTAATTTAGATTGGTATGATGAAGAAACATTTAAAAAAGATATGGCTCCTATGAGTTTGAGACCTAATGCTCATGATATTATTCGTACTTGGGATTTTTATACAATCGTAAAGAGCTTATACCATACAGGAATGATTCCTTGGGATGATGTTATGATTTCGGGTCATGTTATGGCATCAAAGGGCGAAAAGATAAGTAAGAAAAAAGGAAATTCTTCTATGGAACCCGCTGAATTGATTGAACAATTTTCAGCTGATGCAGTAAGATTATGGACATCATCAGGAAGTTTAGGAAATGATATTGTCTTTTCTGAAGAAGAGTTCAAGAATGCGAATAAGTTGATTAACAAGATATGGAATGCAGCAAAGTTTGTCGTTATGCAGTTAGAAGGATTTGAAAAAACTGATGACAATGGTAATGCAGTAATGTTGAATCCTTTTAATAAGGATGAAGAGATTAATCTAATGGTTATGGATAAATGGATAATATCTTCATTCAACACTATGTTAAAGCATTTTGAAAAGTATCTTGAGAAATATGAAATTGGTTTGGCCATTGGAGAATTGGAAAAATTCTTCTGGAGCTATTGTGATGATTATATTGAAATAATTAAGAATAGAGTATATAAACCAGAAATTTATGGAGAAGATGCAAGAAAATCTGGATTATATGCAGCATATTATACGCTCTTGGGAATGCTAAAATGTTTTGCGATTTATATACCTCATGTAACAGAAGAAATTTATCAGGGCTATTTTGCAGAACATGAAGATGCTATTTCAATTCACAGATCTATTATTGAACCTATTAAAACCACTGTAGAGATTGCGACAGATGATTATGAAGTAGGAGAAATTGCAGTTGAGATAATTTCTGAATTGAGAAAATACAAGTCAGAAAGAAACCTTTCATTGAAAGAGGAATTAGGCTCTGTAAAGATTCAGTTAAATAAGGAATTGGATTTTGGTGATGCTATAGAGGATATTAAAGCCACATGTTCATGTAAAGACATTACAATGACATTAGGTGATTCTTTTATGGTAACTGTTGAATAATGTTATAGCTTAATTATGTGAAGATTGGAGAGGAAGATTTATTCTTCCTCTTCTTTAGTATAGTATAGGAGCATAGTATGAATGAAGAAGTTAAGGAGATAATGAGGCTTTCTTTTCATAATAGTTTTTTTGTTGATAGGAATTCTAAAGAGGCTAATTTCGAATATTTAGATTCATTGGCGGATTGCGTGTTAACAAAAGAAAAAAGTGAGGATTATGAAGAAATCGCAAATAAAATATGGGTTATTGATCAGAGAATACAAAAAATGTTTGTTCCTAATATGGAGATAATGCCATTATGCTTTAGAGAAGATATGATTGAAGATTTTAGCAAACAATTTTACAGTGCAGTGTTATCGACAGAAGACATAAAAAGAATCGGTAGATGTTCTGAATGTGAAGAAGATTTCAAAATGAAATTTAACATATCTATGATGATGCATAACTGGGACATGCTTGGGGTTAAACAAAAAAATGCTATAATTACTCGAATGTTGTATTTTTTAGAAAACTCATATGCAATAAAGATTGAAACAGGGAAAGTACATAGGGCGAGAATAATCGATGATAATTTGTATTTGTCAATAGCATTGAATGAATTAATAAATTGGTTGTCTAAAAAAATAAATGTGACATTTTCTCATCAAACTATAGATGCGGTTGAACTACTGCAATATTATGAAAAGACAGAGATGTATTTTCAGATTGCAGAGGAACTATCTAAGCGAAATATATGTGGGGTCAATAGAGAAAATCATTCTATTTTAAGCAGTGTAATTAAGCCGATTGTGCCAGGGTACGAAGTGGATGAAAATAAATTTGTTTTTTCTGATAGGACAGATGAAGAGATCAGCCTATCTAATGCATATATCTTTATGTATGATGAATTTTGTAAATATATTCATGAATCGGTACAAGGGAAAATACACTTCAGTAAAGAGTTAAAGAGGAATGCTTTAGAACTTCAAAAAAAGCAAGATGAATTAGAACTGTTACAAAAAAAGGTGTCCAAGTTACAATATGAGATTGATAAATTACAAAAAAGGTATGATGTTGAAAGACGGGAAAGACAAAAACAGCAAAAATCAATAGAGAGAGAGTTATTTTCTTTGCGAGAGTATGCTTTTAATAGAACTGAAGAAGAAAATAGTACAGTAGTAGGAAAGGAAGAAAATGATGTATACTGTGGAGATTACTCTAATGTGGTTATCGTAGGTGGGCATAATACATGGCAGAGAAAAGTTGCGGAGCGTTTACAAGGCATTAATATACTAAGTACAGATCAAAATGTTGTTGATTGGGCATTTATGAGTCGCATGGATATAGTTGTAATAGTTATTAATCATATTAGTCATAGTATGTATTATAGAGTAATAGACAAGGTAAGAGAACAGGAATTGATTTATTTAGATTATAAAAATATAGATCAATTGCAAATAGAAATTGATACAATTTTATTAAAAAAAGAAGCCAGGAAGGGAGAGTAAATCCGCTTCCTGGCATTAATAGTATATGGTTTTTATTTCCCAGATAAATATTTGATTAAATGTAAGCGCTTTACAACAAAGTGCCTTACTTTAAAAATCAATTCATGAGATAATACTCTCACACCAATTGTATAGTAATGAGAGTTATAGTTGTGTGTAGTAATGCGAGAAGGAGGACCTCATGAATAAAGTTTCTAAAGTTAAACAATCTCTTCACAAAGAAAAATGGTTATCTATCATCAAAGAATGTCAATCTGGTGGCATGACAATTCGTGCCTGGTGCCAACAAAACAACATCAAGGAAGCGACTTACTATCGTAATCTTCAAAAACTTCGTTCTGAGATTTGTGAGCAACTTCCAATTGCAGCATCTGAGCCAGAGAAACCGGTTGTATTTCAACCTCTACAGGTGGAAACACCGATTCCTGATGCAAAACCGGCTGTTATTATTCGTCGTGGCGATACCACCATCGAAATCAATAGTAATGCACCAAAAGAAACTGTAGAGGCAGTGCTTATTGCACTGGCATCATCATGTTAGGCGATATCACCGTTGCTGAAAACATATATATTGCCTGCGGATACACTGATATGCGTAAATCAATTGATGGATTAGCAACGTTGGTACAACAGCAGTTTCAATTAGATCCTTTTCAGCCGTCCTTATTTTTGTTTTGTGGACGACGCAGGGACCGCATCAAATGCCTTCTTTGGGAAGGCGATGGTTTTGTCCTTCTTTACAAGCGTTTAGAGAATGGATCATTCCAATGGCCTCGTGATGAGGTGGATTGCAAAACCATCTCCTGGCAGCAATTCCGCTGGCTTATGGAAGGACTGAAAACAGAACAAAAACTCTCTATCAGTACTGCCCCAAAGGGTGATTTCTGTTAACTAAAAATGCGTCAAATAGCCCTGTTTTACTAGCTTTTTGGCATCTTTTGTGGTATAATAATTACAGTAAAAAGATGGCTGTGAGGTATGTTCTATGGACACAAAAGATGCATATATTAAGCACCTTGAAAACACAATATCGAGTCTTTAAAAACAAATAGATAATCTCACAGAGATGATTATTCTTCTTCGAAAAGAAAAGTTTGGTTCTTCCAGCGAAAAGACTCCGAAGGCACAGATTGATGGACAGCTGAGTCTGTTCAACGAGGCAGAGGTAGAAGCATCTTCTGAATGTAATGAACCGATTGTCCGTGATGTAAAAGGTTACACCCGTAAAGCGACAAGAACAACACGTGCAGAACTAATCAGGGATCTTCCGATCTGGGAAATTCCTTGTGACATCCCGGATGAAGAGATGTTTTGCGATCAATGCGGTTCCGGGCTGAAACTTATCGGTTACGAAAAGGTTCGTGAAGAACTTGAATACATTCCTGCCAGACTTCAAATCATAAGATACAACCGAGCAACATGTGAATGCCCTAAGTGCAAGCACACAGAGCACCCATTTATTAAGAAAGCTGCAAGCCCCTCTTCTTTGATGAATCATTCTTTAGCTTCCCCAAGTTCTGTGGCTAATGTCATGTATCAAAAGTATGTGAACAGCGTGCCCTTATACCGCCAGGAAAAAGACTGGGAGAACCTTGGTCTTGCATTATCCAGAACCACTATGGCTCATTGGATGATTCGCTGTTCGGATGACTATTTCCAACCGGTTATAAATCATCTTCAAAAATCTTTGATTTCCGAAGATGTTCTTCACTGCGATGAAACGCCCATCCAGGTGTTAAAGGAGTCAGGCAGGAAACCACAATCTAAATCTTATATGTGGTTGTATACGAATCCTAAGAACAGTGAGCATCCGGTAGTTCTTTATGACTATCAACCATCCCGTAGTGGAGAGAATGCCAGTCGATTCCTTAATGGATTCCATGGTTATCTTCACACAGACGGATACTCTGGTTATAATAAACTGGAGGATGTTACAAGGTGTGGTTGTTGGGCTCACCTGCGTAGGAAATTTGTGGAAGCAGTTCCTGACAAACGGGATAAAAATGCTCCAAGAACCACCGCAGAAATCGGAAGAGATTACTGCAATCAGCTGTTCCATTTGGAAGATCAGATGAAACAACTAACTCCTGAAGACCGATATACCAGGCGTCTTGAATTGGAAAAACCAGTTTTAGAGGCTTTTTGGTGTTGGCTTGATTCTGTAAATGCATTAAAAGAATCCGCTTTAGGAAAAGCTGTTACCTATGCCCGGAATCAAAAACCATATATGGAGAACTATCTGCTGGATGGCAGATGTTCTCTTTCTAACAATGTTGCTAAAAATGCCATTCGTCCATTTACGGTTGGACGTAAGAACTGGTTATTTGCGGATACTCCAAAAGGAGCTAAAGCAAGTGCAGCAATATATAGTATCATTGAGACCGCCAAAGCAAATGGTCTTAATGTGTATACCTATCTTGAATTTTTATTAATGTATATGCCAGATACGGATTGGCGAAATCATCCGGAAGATTTGGAAGGTTTGATGCCATGGTCAGAACTGGCAATGAATGTTTGTAAAGGTTAATTCAGGATCGGATACCCCGGTCCTTTTTATATTAGTAGGCACCTTGTTATTAAGCGCTTACTATTAGAAAAAATAAAAGATTACATTAATGGTATTCAAATGTTTATGAACCAAGTACCTTTTTATGGCGATTATATGATAGAATTGACAGATGTCTGTAAATGTGTAATCAAAACATATAATGCACTGATGGAAGGCAATTACCAAAATAGCGAACTCATTTTTAGTTATTTGGATTTGCTCTATGATCATGCAAGTTTACTGTATGCAAATCGTGATTTTAAAATCCAGGAATGCATTAATAAAACAGAGGCACGGCATAGACAAGCTATAGATGAAGAAAAACTAAAAGAACAGTTTGAAGAATTTCATCAATTGATGAATCAAATACTTCATAAGCATGCAGTGTTTGATTTCAGATTTGAAAATATGGGAAATTATGAGAATTTATAAGAAGATTTCTGGAGTTTTACATTAAATACATACAAATAAAAGAAGAAAAAGTGAAAAAACAATGATATGAGTCCGTACTAATGGACACCGAATAAATTATACTGAAACCAAGATAAGGAACGAACTAACCTTATTCTTGGTTTTTTTTATGTAAGAAGGAGATGTTGAGTAGAAGCGGAATGATATTTTGATAAACTAAACAGCGATTTCACATTATGGTTGATAAAGGTTGATAAACAGTGAACAGCGCCTCTAAAAATTCACATTACGACAGCGCCTCTAAACAGCGGTTTTAGTGACGCGAAGAGAAACTTTAGAATGTTAAAGATTTTGGTGGAAAAACAACAGTGAATATGATATAATACGGAACAGATATTATTAATATGCGGTAGATGTGGAAAGGTGTATGTAATATGGCTGTTTCGTATAATGGATTATGGAAAATTTTGATTGATAAGAATCTCCAAAAGAAAGATTTGACAGAAGAATTGAATATTAGTTCTGCTACCATTGCAAAGATGGGAAAGGGAGAACAGGTTTCGATGGATGTATTAGAACGCATCTGTACATATTTAGATTGCAATATTGGCGATATTATGAGTTTTGAGAAAGAGGAGAACAACAATGGTAGTAAATAAACATGGCAGCTTCTATATGAGAAGTGGATGGGGAACGAAAATCATTCAGGCAGTAGAAGAGGATGACATGATTTTTACTCCGAGTAATGAGCAACAGGCTATAGATAATATTGGTTTGGGAAGAATTATGATTAAAGCCCTGAGATATTGGTCTGAAGCTATGCAATTGACGAGAGAAGAAAAAACACAAACAGGAATTAGATTAGTTCCAGAGAGCATATACGATAACATAAAGAATTATGACTTATATTTTCAGAGACAGGGGTCGTTGTTATTGATGCATAGAAATTTAGCTCTAAATGAAGAAAATGCAACGGCTTGGTACTGGGTGTTCAATGAATGGACATCTAACACTTTTGGTAAAGAGTCTTTTGTAGAAGGTTTCCATGCATATTTATCCGTAAATGGTATGAATATAAAAAAGGATGCTGTAGAAAAGGAATTTAATTGCTTAAAAAACACTTATATAGGTGATAGTAAGTTTGATAAGAACAATATTATGGATGAAGATACATATCCATTCCTTGCACCATTAAAGATTCTGCGGATGAAGGATAAGAATACCATTGAAAAAAGACAGTTAACTGGCAAAGAGATTCCATTAGAGATATTAATTTATGCTATTGCTATGGATAATATAGAAGATAGCCGAAACGGAAATCAGGTTAATATTGATAAATTGATGGAAGAGAAAAAGCAAATTGGTAAATATTTCAGCATGAAGTATTCGAAATTGTTAGAACTTCTAATGGAAGCCGAGAATAAAAAGTATATCAACTTAAACAATAACTTTGGAAACAGGTTCATTGAGTTTAACGGGTATGATTATGACAGCTTGATTAAAAAATATTACACGGATAAGGAACGATAGAAATATGAGTTATGCAAATTTGGTAACAAAGAAAAAGCAATATAAATATTCAGCGAATATTTGTTTTGATATGAAGGATGAAGAAAAACTAGCAGGTTTTATTCCCAACATAACAACAACAGAGATTCTTCGCGAATATTTGCTTGGAATAATTAATCAAAATGCAGATGTACATTCTAGAATTCTATATGGCTCATATGGAACTGGTAAATCACATTTGCTAACAGTGCTGAGTGATTTGTTAGGTCAACTTAACACAAGTGGAAAGGGAATAGTAGAATTTTTAAAAGCAATTTCAAAGTATGATAAGGAACTTGCGAAAGAAATAAAGAGATTTATAGATGAGGAGAAACCTTATTTAGTAGTTACGATTTATGCTAATTTCAACGAATTCGATAAATGTATTACTTTTTCTCTGAAGAAGGAAATGGAACGAAATAATATAGATATATGTTTTAAAAGCTATTTTGATGATGCGTTGAAACTTGTTAATAAATGGAAAGAGGGGGAAGAGTCAGCTAAAAGGCTTGATGAAATTTGTAAGGCAAACGAGGTGGATTTGACTGAGTTGTGTCAAGGCTTGGAAACTTATGATTCTTCAAGCGAGAAGAGCTTTAATGTGATTTTTAAAGCTATGACTTATGGGGCTGAATTTGTAAGTGAAGCAGGTAATTTGCTAGATAATATTACGTTGGCTAATAGTATAATTGCGGAAGACTATAGAGGTATAGTCTTTGTGTTTGATGAGTTTGGAAGATACATTGAGGATTCTGGAGAGAATATTCGCGTAAAGGATGTCCAAGACCTGGCAGAGTTTTGTGATCACTCGGATTTTGATGATTATCTTATTTTAGTGTCACATAAGCAGTTATCACTTTATACGGATAAAATGAAAAAATCATTAAGTGATGAGTGGAAAAAAATAGAGGGTAGGTTTAAATCTACATCAATAAATATCAAGTATGATCAATGCTTATCCTTGATACCTTATATTATTCCAAAAACAAAAATTTGGAACAATTTTAAGAAAAAGTTCCAGAGTGAATTAAATGAGATTTATAATCAGGCATATGATTTTAAGGGATTTTTATTGCCACCGGAAGAGGAAGGAGTTAATCCGTTTGAAGGTGGTTTCCCATTGCATCCAATTACATTATATGCATTGGATAGATTGTCCAAGAAGGTTGCGCAGAATGAGAGAACATTCTTTACATACCTTGCAAGTGATGAAGATAATTCTTTGTTCATGCAATTGGCAATGATGGACGAGGATGAATTTCACTTTGTAGGGTTAGATGCTATCTTTGATTATTTCGAGGAAAATATTTGCTCATATAGAAGCGGCGAAGCTAGAGACATTTATAAGAAATATCAAGTAGCAATAAATAAGCTAGGAAATACACAGGAAAATGCTCTTGAGATAAGAATACTAAAGGCTATCACAGTTATATACATTATTGGTGATTTTGGTACTTTAGCAGCGGATGTAAACACTCTTATAAATGTTATAGATAACGATAAAAAATATGTTGAAGCAGCAATCTATAATTTAGAAAAGCATAAGATAATAAAGTTTATGCGACAGTATGGATATTATGATTTCTTGGATAGTAGTATTTATGATTTTGATACAATGATAGAGGAAAGAATTGTATCTGTAACAGATGAAACAGCGATATCTATATTGAATGAAGAGTTTGCAAACTTCGTGATTTATCCGCATGACTACAATCTTACATATCATATGAATAGAATATTTTTACCAGTATTTGCTCAAAAAGATGATATTAGTAAGAAGAGTTTTATGCGTTTTCTTCCCAAGTATTACGATGGCGTAATAGCATTCATATTGGACAAGCAGTTTGTAATAGAAGAATATAAAAATATCGAGAATATTCCCGAACGTTCAATATTGGTGATCAATCAGAATGCAACGGACATTTTATACGAAATTAAGAGATATGTTGCAACAAAATATTTTTATTCAATTAGAGAAGAGTTAATGAAGGATGATCCTACGGTAGAAAAAGAACTTACTCTTTATTTGGAAGAGCAAAGAGGTGTGGTTTCAGACCTCATATTCCGTTGGAGAAATATTGGAACAAAAGGGATTGGAGTAGTTTCTGGAAATCGAGAGTATATTGTAAATAGCGGAAATGATTTATCAGAGATTGCATCCGAAATCATGATGAATAGCTATCCGGATACAATCATTGTAAACAATGATTTGGTGAATAAGAATGTGGTTTCGGGAGCAATTAGATTAGCAAGAGGAAAAGCTTTGTCATACATTATGAATGATGAGGATATTCTTGAAAACTGTTCATTGCTTTCACCAGAGCATACAATCTTGCGTTCAGTATTGTCTAAAAACGGTATTTATGAAGATGAAACTGCTGGAAGAATAAATACATTGCCTACAGGTGAAATTGCTGGAGAACCAGTAAGAAGAGAGATAAGAAAGTATCTAAAAAAGTGTGCTAAAGGACAGGTTGTATTAATGGATTTGTACGATAAACTCAAGAAACCACCTTATGGGTTGAGAAATGGGTACATTTCTATTTTGCTGGCGTACGAGTTGCGACAGTATGAGAATGTTTCAATATATTTTCACGGTTCAGAGCATGATTATTGCGAAGAAGAGCTTCTTAAGGCATTGGATAATCCGGAAGATTATAGTTTGTATATCTGTAATTGGACTATCGAACAGGCGGCTTATATTAGTGGATTAGAAGAAATATTCAATAAGTACATTGATAAGTCGGCAAAGAATAGATTGAAAGAATTGTTTGCAGCCATGAATAAGCATTTCGTAGCGATTTCAAAGGCAGCAAGAACTACAAACAAATATGTTTCAGATAATGCAAAGTATTATAGAGAGATAATGAGCATTACGCACAAAGATTATAACAGATTTTTCTTTGAAACACTTTTGCAAATAACTGAGGATTTGCAGGAGTTGGTAATGCAGATAAATACTATAGTTTCTGAACTTGAAAATGTTACTAATTTACAAGTAGCAATATTAGAAAAAGCAGTACGAAGTGTACTTGATATTGATGAGTCTGTTTCAATAACAGAAGAATTAAATAGAGTTTATGAGGCTGATTGGAAAGAAAAGAGATTTAAATCCTTTGATTATCAGACAAGTTTAATGCTCGACTATATAAGTAACATGAATCTTAGTATGAATGATAGTGAGATTGTTCAAGAATTAGGACGTATTGTTACTGGTTTCGAAGTTGAGTACTGGAATGATTCGAAGGTTGAAGATTTCTATGAAGCTTTCTCTAAAATGGTAGGACAGCTTAATGATTATGTTGTTCAAAAAAATGTAGGAAGTGATGAAATCAAAATTACTATCAATACGGGTGATGAAAAAGAGAAGGTAACTCAGTTTAATAAAACAGAATTATCAGGAACTAGTCAGATGATGTTTAATAAAATGAAGGCGACAATTGATAATTTTGGTGAATCTATTAGTTATGAAGAAAAGATGCAAGTGTTAGCAAAGCTTTTCTCCGAAATCATGTAAGGATGGAGTAAAAAAATGATCTACTGGTGCAATAAATGTGAGGAACCCGTGTTTGATAAGAAACTACACGAGTTATCTTGTAACGGAAAAATGAGAAAATTGTCAGAAGGTTCAATTTGCAACCCGGTATTTATTCAAGAACGTAAATTACTTAGTAAGATTATGGGGATGGATCTGACAGATAAAAAAATATGGTACTTCGGCTCCAGTAGATATTTGTTTGATGGAGAAGTTCAAAGAATACCATATTTAGAATGGTATAAACAAAAAGAACATCTAAAATATGCGGAAGAGTTACGTGAAAATATAGAGGTAGAACGTGATTATTCTGCATATATGGGTGTTGTTAGAGCAAATGAAGCTTATATAAAAGGTTTGGTATATGAAGCCGAGAAATATGTAGTAGATACATATACGAAGTATACGACGGGAGAATACGAAACAAATAAATATATTCCTACAATATCATTCTCAGGAGGGAAAGATTCAACCGTAGTAAGCAGGATTGTAAGGGATGCTCTTCAGGATAATGCAGTTATTCATTTTTTTGGAGATACAACACTGGAATTTAAAGAAACATATGAATATGTACAGAAGAAGTTTCGTAAAGAGAATCCAATGGTCCCAATGTTACCAAGTGAGACGGAAAATGATTTTTTTAAGTTGTGTAAAGTTTTTGGACCACCGAGTCAGCATGAGCGTTGGTGCTGTACAATTTTTAAAACGAGTAATTTAAACAAAGAATTAGAAAATTTGCCGGGGAACAGTCTTTCGTTTTTGGGAATACGCCATAGCGAGTCAGCAGCAAGAAAAGGATATGAACGTACAGAAGAACATTCAAAAATTTCGTCTCAGGTAAATGCAATGCCTATAATTGAATGGACTGATTATGATGTGTGGCTTTATATCCTTTACAAAAATATCCTGATAAATGATTGTTACCAGTATGGATATAAAAGAGTTGGTTGTTGGTGTTGTCCTAATAATTCAGATTGGTCAATGATGCTTACGGAAATATATCATCCTGAGGATATGCAGCGATGGAAAGATATGGTATATGATTTTGCAAAAAAAGCAGGTAAACCAGATCCAGATAAATATTATGAAGAAGGCAAATGGAAGATAAGGCGTGGTGCGAGTGGTCTAGAAGTGAAGAATGTCACTATTATGGATACTGCTTGTAATCTCTCGGATAAGGCAAGAAACATTATTATTGACAAAACGTTAAACAAAGATGTTTTGGAATTGTTTAAGCCGTTTGGCAATTTAAAAATCGTTGAAAAGAAGGATGCTACTTATATTCAGGTCTATGATAACGACAAATCAGGGGAATACAGAAAATGTTTTGAGTTAATTATAACTTACGGAACAAATGTAATAAAAGTACTTCCTGAGGATAGAATTGATGTTGCAAATTTAGTCAATAGGATTAAATGCCAGATGCGAAAATATCAGTTTTGTATAAGGTGTTCGGCATGCGATTCTGTCTGCCCATATGGAGCAATAGATACAATTCATGGAAAATACAAAATAGATGAAACAAAGTGTCAACATTGTAAGAAATGCATTGCAAAGTTTTATAACGGATGTATTATCTGCGATAAAGTAGCAGGAAAGAAGGAAGATTAATGGTTTATTTGGATAATGCAGCAACAACTAAATATAAACCGGAAGAAGTGTATAAAGCTTTTGAATATTATGTAAGAGAAATAGGTGTTAGCCCTGGACGAGGAAGTTATCAGCTTGGTATAGAGGCATCAAGGATGCTTTATAAAACAAGAAGAGTTGTAGCTAAGTATTTTGGCATTGATGAACCTAATGTGATTTTTACTAAAAATTCCACAGAAGCAATAAATATGCTCTTTAATGGTTTGTTGGAGAATGGTGACCATGTAATTATCAGTTGTTATGAGCATAATGCGGTTTTGCGACCACTTCATACACTTAAGGAGAAAGGTATCATTGATTATTCAATAATAAGTCGAGAAGATTTACTGTTACCGTCGGAAGAAGTGTATAAGAAGTATGTAAAATCTAATACAGTTTTGTTTGCTACTACACTTGCAAGTAATCTTACGGGGAGGGTTATTTATAATCCAAGTTTAATTAGATACATGAAAGTTAATGGAATAAGCACATTTGTCGATTCGTCACAAGGGGCAGGAAAAATTCAATTGTCTATGAGTGATGAAGAAATAGATTATATTGCTTTTACTGGACATAAAGATTTATTAGGACTGCCCGGGGTAGGAGGACTTGTATGTAGGCAAAAACCAAGTTGGAAACCTTTGATACAAGGAGGAACCGGAGTCCTTGGAGATTCATATGTAAATCCTAATGTATTTCCAGAAGCTTATGAAGCAGGAACATTAAATATGCCTGCAATATGGTCATTAAATGCATCTTTGGAATGGCTGAAGCAGAATGCGGAGAGCATGATAGAACATGAAAAAGAGCTAATGGATTATCTTGTTACAGAATTGGATGGAATTGCTAATATAACCATCTATGATCGAGAATATGACAGAGTAGGTGCTGTGGGTATTAATATTAAGGACAAGAAATCTAATGAGATTGTCCAATTGCTTGATGATAATGATATATGTACAAGAGGTGGTATACATTGTGCAATATTGGCACATGAAGCATTGGGGACAAAAGAAATAGGTGTAGTTAGAATAAGCATTGGTTGGATGAATAAAAAGGAAGACATAGATGCGTTGATAGAAGTGTTGAAAAGAGTAGGTGGATGCTAATGCATATTGTTTTTTATAGTACAAGCCATGTATTTGAGGCTGAGGAAAGATTAAAAGAAAAAGGTATTGATTGCAAAGTTGTTCCAACACCGGTAACGGACAAAGCATATTGCGGAGTTTGCATAGAAACATATGCAGATAATGTGGAGCAACTGATAAATGATATGGAACATAGTGTTGTAGAATAAAGGTAGGTGTTGGTATGGCGTTTACAGATTTGTGTTTGCTGAAACATTATAAAACGTATAAGAATAATATCGTAAAAGAGTTCTATACACCCGTTTTGCAAGAGGCAGTGTTATATCAAAGGTCAGTTGGATTTTTTTCCTCAACTGCACTAATTGAATTAACAAAAGGTATTGCAGGTATTGTAAAAAACGACGGAAAGATTCAATTTATTGTATCGCCATATTTAAGTCAGGAAGATGTTAATGCTATACAAAAGGGGTATGAGAAAAAGAAAGTAATCGAGCAAGCTTTATTAAGGGAATTTAAGGAGCCGGAAAACTATTTCCAAGAAGAAAGACTAAACCTATTGGCACATCTAATAGAAGATGGACATTTGGAAATTAAAGTTGCATTTACTCCACCTAATAGGTCTACAGGAATGTATCATGAAAAGGTTGGTATTTTGACAGATAAATTTGGAGACAAAATTGTATTTACAGGTTCTTTAAATGAGACGATAAATGCATTCTACAATAATTATGAATCTATTGTTGTATTTACTTCTTGGGAAGAATCAAAGCTTTATGCAGAAGAAATGCAAGCAGATTTTGATTCGTTGTGGAATAATGAGGACAAGGATCTGGAAGTAATAGAGTTTCCTGATGTATTGATAGAGAAAATTAAAGTTAATCAAAAACCAAAGGTTAATTATGATATAGATGAAGAAGAACAAATTGAAGAAGAGGCAATAAAAAAAGGTATTCCTAGAATTCCAAAAGGATTTGAATTGAGAGAATACCAAAAAGAAGCTATAGAAAAGTGGAAACAGAGAGATTACTGTGGCATTTTTGACATGGCTACCGGAACTGGAAAAACCTACACTGGGTTAGGTGCAGTAACAAAATTGTTTGAAGAAAAGAAAAGACTGGCAATTATTATTGTTTGTCCATATCAACACTTGGTGGAACAATGGGTAGAAGATATAGAATTATTCAATATGTTGCCAACAATAGGCTATTCAGCATCTAAGCAAAAAGATTGGAAGAAGCGTTTAGAAGATGATGTTTTAGACTTTTCTATCGGAGTAATTGATTGCTTCTGTTTTGTAACAACTAATGCAACTTATTCTTCAAAATTTGTTATAGAACAGATGTCGTATTTGGGAAAAGATACACTATTATTGATTGATGAAGCTCATAACTTTGGTTCGCCCAATTTACGAAACAAATTGTATCCAACGATAGAATATAGGTTGGCATTATCAGCAACCTTAGATAGACATGGGGATGAAGAAGGTACAGATTGCTTAAAGCATTATTTTGGAGAAAAGTGTATTGAGTATGATCTTCAGCGTGCAATCAAGGAAGGAAAATTAACTCCATATTATTACTATCCGGTTGTGGTTTATTTGGATGAAGAAGAAATAGAGAGATATCGTGATATCTCATATAAAGCTTCAAAAGAATGTCATAAAGATAAGCAGGGTAATGTTAAAATAACTGAAAAAGGTAAAATGCTTTTGTTACAAAGGGCAAGAATTGTGGCAGGAGCAAAAAGTAAGCTTGATGAATTAAGAAATCAAATGCAGCAATACAAGGATGATACACATATATTAGTTTATTGTGGTGCTACAAAAGTGCAGACTTTTGAGTATGATGAATCTGAATATGATGAAGAAGGTGAACGCCAAATAGTTGCAGTATCAAAGATTTTAGGAAATGAATTGGGAATGAAAGTAACACATTTTACATCTAATGAGTCGGCAGAAGAACGAGAAATAATTAAAAATAAGTTCGCAATGGCTGATCCATACCAGGCGATAGTTGCTATCAAGTGTTTAGATGAGGGTGTAAATATCCCAAGTATAAAAACAGCATTTATTCTTGCAAGTACTACGAATCCTAAAGAGTATATTCAAAGGCGTGGAAGAGTTTTGAGATTGGCAAAGAACAAACCATATGCAGTTATTTATGACTTTGTTACGTTGGTTAAACCTTTAGATGAAGTTAATCCGTATAGCGCTGATTATAACTGCGAGAGAGCCTTGGCAAAAAGAGAATTAGCAAGAATAAAAGAATTCGGAGAAATATCATTGAATTCAAGGGATTCGGATGAACTTATTAATGATATTGAATGTGCATATGAACTTAGCGATGAAGATTTGGAGGTAATTGATGATGGATCAGAATTTAGATGAAAAGAAATTGGATACAATTAAGTTGCGTATTTTGGAAATGGAGACGGACAATATTGTAAAGAAAGAATCGAATCCGGCAATGGAAAATAAGATAAGAGGACTCATTATGACGGAGGTGGATAAAAAATGATTTTACATAAATTGGAAATGTACAACTTCAGGCAGTATATAGGTAAACAGAATGTAGAATTTTCAGCTGATCCAGAAAAGAATGTTACTGTTTTGATTGGTGTGAATACTTCAGGTAAAACAACAATTGTCCGTGCTTTTGAATGGTGTTTATATGGGAAAAATGGATTCGAAGACCAAGTTCTTTTAAATACTGAAGTTAGAGATAATATGAATGAGGGAGAATCACAAGATGTTTCTGTAGCGGTTACTTTTGAACATAACAGTATTGTGTATACGTTAAAACGCTTGTATAAATATCTTTGCAATGAGAGAAAAACGGAAGATGGAAAAACAGTGGTAATGCTTAATAAGAAGCCAGAAGAAGAATTAACACTTGAGTATTTGCAAAGTGACGGACAGACAAAGACTCCGATAGACCGCTCAAATATTACAGAGTCTATGGACCGTGTTCTTCCAAAAGATTTGTCGGATTATTTCTTTTTTGGAGGAGAACGTATTTCTGGAATTGCAAATAGAACGGATTTATCAAAAGCAGTGAGAGGACTTATGCGTTTAGATGTGCTGGAAAATGCTCGAACACATTTGTCTGGAGTTGTAAAATCTTTTGAATCAAAGATAGATACAACCGGAGATGCGAATGCGCAGAAAGCGAAAGATAGTTTAGAAACATATAAGATTAAGAAGGCTCAGTTAGAAGAAGAAAAGAAAAATTTTGATGAGCAGATGAAATATTGGCAGACAAAAGAAAATGAGTATAGTGCAGAGCTGGCCAAGAGTAATATTGAACAAGTAAAACAAGCAAAAAAAGAGCGAGACCGATTGGAAGCTACACTAAAAGCGGAAGAGGCAAAGTTAGAAAGAGCTAAAATTGATATGGTTAAAAAGTTCAATTACAGACCGTATGCATATTTTGGATTGCCGACTATTAGTAAAACATTAGACATGCTTAAGAAATTACAGGAGCAGAATGGTAATGTTGAGTGCGTTCCGGATATGGAGCAGGGAGCAATTGATCATTTAATAAAGCGTGGATATTGTTTGTGTGGAACGCATTTAGATCCTGGAACTATTCCGTATTTAAAGGTTATGGAAGAACGGAAAATACTACCTCCAGAGTATATTGGTTCAGCTATTCAAGCATACAAGACGAAATCAGAAGGATATTTGGCAGGTTCTGAAGATTTTAAAGAGACTATTGAAGAAAAGTATAAGGAGATACGTGCTCTGCAAAGACAAATTGGTAATTTGAAAGATGAGCTTGCTAAACAGTCGGATATTATTATTGACGATACAGATGCAAAAGAAATCGAAAGAAAACGAAAAGATGCACATACCAAATACTTAGAGGCAAAATCAGATTATGACTCATGTGTTTCTAAAATTGGAGGATACAATTCTAATATAAAGAATTGCGAGGATGCAATTGATAAATATGCGAAAAGTAGCACGAAAAATGCACGTGTTGCTAGATATATCATGTATTCTCAAAAAGTATATGAGTGGTTGAGTGAAACATATAAAGGAAAAGAAGAAATTGTGCGAAGTGAACTGCAAAAGAGGGTGAATGATAATTTTGCTAAAATGTATCATGGAGAGCGTTCAATCCTTATTGATGATAAGTATAGGGTTAAATATAGTGATGTGACTACCGAAGAGTCTGATGGATTAAAGGCAGTAAAGAGTTTTGCATTCATAGCAAGTTTGGTTTCAATGGCAAAAGATAAGATTCTTGATGATGAAGAAATGAAATTGGGACAAGTATATCCACTGGTAATGGATGCTCCATTTTCTAACTTGGATGAGATACATATCCATAATATATGCAAAATATTACCTAATACAGCCAACCAGGTTGTAATAGCAGTTAAGGATAATGATTGGGAGTATGCGTCTTCAAATCTTCAGAAGTATGTAGGTAAGAGCTATGTGATTGAAAAGGATCATGATGCAAATGGCAAAGAGATTGATACTATGACACACATTAAGTAAGGAGGCACAATATGTTTGATAAAGACTTTAAAATAACAGGAAAGCATGCAAATTATTGGAAAGACTTATGTGAGTTGGCGGGTAATGTTCCTGATAGAGAGCAGCATGCAAACTTTAAGATTTTCAATGCTTATATTGATGCATATATTTTGTGTCCTCTTATAGGCTATCAGTATAGTCGAAAGGGCGTTATAGATAATAGCGTACCTGGAGATGCAGGTATGTTATCGGAAGTAATTATTAAGAGACAAGCAGAGTTAAAATTTGTCTACCAGATAATTATGCTAGCGGATGAGGAGTCAGAGCCAGATCCGGATAAACGTATATATCGTGCAACTACTTTTTCGGAGGAGAAAGATGCAGATAAAGAATTTATAAAAGATAATATGAAGATTTATAATGCTTATTTTTTGGGTGGTTTAGAGGTTATGCATGAACAATTTGTTGAGCAATGTATAACAGACGATGACTATCTTAAGAAAATGTTTGATTTTGTTCGCCATTTTGATGAAGAACAGGACGGAGAGGCACTGAAGGCATCTATTGACAAATTTCTGAATAAGTGATGGTGAGATGTGAATGGTGGATTTTACTGGATATGCCAATAAAGTTCTCTTATCTGACACGTTTGATTTTACTATTGATGAAGTTACAACAGTTCTAAGAAACATAGGGTTAATAAATGAAAAAAATATATGTCGAGAAGAACAAATGGAAAAATATATTTTCTTATATGGTGACGAACAAGAGGTATACAATCGTGAAGAAAGGAAGTTTATTGAGGGCGTTGGCAATATATTTATATATAGAGAATTTCATAAAAAGACAAAACGTGGAACGATGCCATGCCGAGTTATTGCAGCAGAGATTGAAACCATTGAACCGATAAAAAGTAGTGTGTTTTTTATGAAAGAAATAAATAAAGCTATTGGAGGATATACAGTTTTCTTTATTAAAGCGAATAGTGAATTTTATATTGGAATGAGGCTTTTCGGGCATGATGTTAAGGAAGATTGTATGTTGTCTGGTCCAATAGTGACATGTGAAGATATAGAAGAAATTTGTGACAGACTGATGTTTGTTCCGGATTGTGATGACTTTGTAAGTTATTATAGTGCAATGGCTTCTGCACTCGAATACATGAGTGAAAAATATGAAGATTATGATGCACAGATAATAAAGAGAAGGGGAATACAATATCCTTATCTTGAAATGTTATCGGACATCGAAAAAATATTTGGACTAAGTGTATCCAACGAAAAAATAAGATATTATGATTCGTTTGAAATGGAACCGGAAAAGAATTTTTTATGCTTGTTAAAAGAAACTTATTCAGAATTAAATTTTATAGAATCGTTTAAAGCAAATACAGTAGAGATGTTGTTTGAAGCGGAGGAAATGGCTCAGTTAGCAGCAAGAACAGAAGAAGAGCATAACTTGTTTTTAGCTAATCATCAGGAAGAAGAAATAAAAGAATATGATTCAGAAATCAAGGATTACTTAGATGACCCGGAAATGATGATAAAATTATTAAAGAAAAAGAAAAACTTATAAACAATGAATATCCAATATTGAGATGGTGAAAAAGTGATTTGTTGGATTTAATATGTTAATACTAAGCAATTATTTGGATTTTGCGCTTACCTATTAAAAGGTTGAAAGATGAAAAGGGTATAAAGTAATGTGTATTTTTGCATAGGAGGACAAAATATTTGGCTGGATTTGATTTGTCAGAAGGAAAATATAAAAATGATGATGTATCATCTGAAGAATTGTGGAAATCTTTTAACAGAGTGTTTTCAACAAAAACATTAAATTCTTCTAGTTATAAATTTGTTTTTTTAAAGTCTATTGTGGACTGCATAGAAAGATATAATGGAAAGATGAGTTATACATTTTATGAAATTTTTGAGCGATTTACAGAAATCTACTGGGTTTTAGTTGTTAAATATGGCTTGAATCAGAATGCATCCAAATCAAAGCTTACTTATATAGAACAGATTTTTCGAGAGTATATTGGACGCACAAGTGATAAAAAAGTTGTGAAAATAGAGTTTGACGATATAACAGATGCTGCCAAGAAAAAGATTGTTGATTTGGTGGTGAAAAAATGCAAGAAATATGTTGTGGGTGCCTTGTTTGAAGATACGCAAGAATTATTTTATTCTTTTTCAAAGAAGGGTGAGTGGATTGAACTTAATCCTAAAATGATTACATTCTTGAAAGAACATGGAGAAGCGATAGAAGAATTAAATTATTATGAATTAGCCAAGTTTTTGGATAAGGTGAATGCAGCTGATGCTGTAGATAGAATAAATGAAGAAAAGGAAAATATTAAGACTGATGATTCTGTAAATGTATATAGACAGATGCTATTTGATGAATTTGAGGGTACGAACAAAAGTTTAGATTATATACCGAAAATAAATACGATTGAGCTATTGATGGTCGCAGAGGATAATCTGTATCAAGTAGAAAATCTTGAGGCTGAAAATAGTTACCTAAAAGATTTGTATGATAAGGAAAAGCGTATTGAAAACGACTCAGAAAGCATGATGCAGTACTTAGATGATCCTGAAAGAATAATTAAGATGCTTAAAATGAGAAAGGGAATTTGTTGTTAATAAAATTGAACGGTTGATAAAGAATAATAAAGAAATACAAATGAAAATGAAGGAATGCAAATAAAAACAACTTGACAAAATGCCATTTTCTGGGTTATAATTCTCGTACGAATCGGGCAAGATGAAAGTCTCATGGTAGATGCTATGGGAATAAAAGATATCAGGTGTCGATGTACGGAAATTTGAATATGATAGTTATAGAGTCAAGAAATGGTATGGATGTACCATTGTTTTGGGCTATAATTTTATATATTTCTATCGGTATATTGAATAATGATATAAAATGAGACCTTTCACTTGTGTGAGAGGTCTTTTTCTATGTCCGAAAATTATTTTTAAGGAGGGCATTAATATGTCGGCAGAAATTATTAATGATAAGTTTGAAGGTTTGGTAGGAAGTGAGTTAATCAATACCGCCCAGATGTATGAGTCCTTAAGGTATAATGATTATTCCGTCGAAAATGGACTCGGAGAAATTGTAGACAATTCGGTGGAAGCCGGAGCTAATGAAATCAGAATTGATTTCAAAAAGAGAATTCAGCAATTTGGTAAAAAACAAGTTGAAGAGATTGAACAAATTGTTGTGGCAGATAATGGTTGTGGAATGTCAGTAAACATTTTGGAAAACTGTCTTACACTGGGATGTTCCATGAGAGACCGCAAGAATGGTAGATTAGGCATTGGAAAATTTGGTGTTGGTATGACTTTGGGAGGAATCTCGTTGGCTCGCGAAATAGAAGTATATTCCAGAGATGATGAGAAACAAGAATTTTATTATACCTATATAAATCTCGATGAAATCAAGGATGGTAAGAAAACTATTTCAGCTCCGATTGTCAAAGATATTCCTGAGGAATATAAAGAATTTTTTGAGGGGAATACCGGAACACTGGTGATTTTGAACAACTGTGACCGTATGGATGGGACTGGTAGGAGAGTCGATCCGAATGAATTCAATGGACTTATTGCCAATTATTTAGGAAGAACCTATAGAAAGTTCATAGCTGGTGGATTGAAGATTATATTGGATGGAAGACAGGTTTATTTACATGATCCGCTATATATGGCAGGTCCTACACAATTCGATACAAAAGAAAACCAGGATCCTAAAGCACAATTGTATAGTGAAACATCATTTGAGTGGGATATTCCAGGAGGTAAAGGAGAAAAGGCTACAATTAGAATTAAATTGTCACTTCTTCCTTTGGAATGGCGTACGAACATTGGTGACGGTGGTAATGTTGAGGCACGTAAAAGAAAGATTGACCAGAATGAGGGGGTGTCAATTTTAAGAGCAAACAGAGAAGTGTTGTATGATAAAATTCCGTATTTAATTGGTCAGAAGCGTGGGCAATTTGCATATCAGGATAACGATAGATGGTGGGGATGTGAAATTTCTTTCCCGCCGGAGTTGGACGAGTGTTTTCAAGTCAGATATATTAAAAGAGGTGCAGAACCGATAGGCGCATTAAAGGATAGGCTTAAATCAGAACTTACTGGAGCAATTACTTCGCTTAGAAAACGTATCAAAGAAGATAGAGCAAACGAAAAAGCTAAGCAGAAACAATCTGAGAATGATTTTGATAATGCTGAGAATATCATGTCAGAATTAGATGATATTTTCCCGATGAATCAAACCAGAAGAGACATGTCAGAGGATGAAGAGAATGCAAAGATTGAAAAGATACTTGATGAATCTGCAGGACCTACAGGGGAAAGCGCAGCAGATAGGCAGGCGAGAAAAGAATCTTTGTTAAATAAGATGTATTCTATTGTTATTGTGTCTTATCCAGCATCCGTTCTGTTTGAAACGGATACGTTACTGGGAGACAAAATGGTAATTAAACTTAATTCAAATCATCCTTATTACCAGAAGGTTATAGATCCGTTATGTGGTGCTGCTATTAAAGCAGATACGGCTGAGGATTCCTTGGAGAAGGCAAGAGTTAGAGATGCAATAATGCTTTTATTGCTAAGTTATATTAAAGCAAGAGCAGTACTTAAGGATACAGATAATAACAGATATCTATTTAATCAGTTGGAAACTCAATGGAGTTCAATTCTTTCGGCTGTTTCAGATAAGCTTGATTCCGAAGTGTAAGGGGGTAAGATTCAATGAAAGACATTACCTTGCAGGATAGGATTTATACACATGGTGGAATAGACAATGGATTCTTTATAGGTTATCCAGGAGTAAGAGATGGAAAAGCAGTTTTAATTTATGGTAGACACGGACATTCTGACTATATTGAAATTGATTCGTTGTGTAGTCAAATAAGCGAGAAAGTGTTGCCGTATATGACAAAAGAATAGTTACTTGGACGAGCTAGTTCCATATCTATATGGTAAACAAAGCCGGAGTAGAAATGCATGCATAAATCATATGTGTGCGTTCTGCTTCGGCTTTCTTTTTTGAAAAAAGTGAATAGGACTTGCAAAAACAGAACATATGTTCTATAATAAGATTGAGCTACCTTAGCAGGTAAAATTATGACAGTTGCCTTACGCAGAAACTAGGAGGTGCAAAGTGTGGAAGATGAGTACATACACGTTGCCTGCCCTTGCTGCAAGAACAAGCGATTGTTTGATTTGCTGCGAGGATCAAAGGGCATCGTTTCAATAAAATGTCCGATATGCAAAGCTGTTGTGGCAGTTTCCCTCCATGATGGTAAAGCAAGCAATGATAAAAGAACAAATCGTACTGAGCAAATCGGAGCATAGGATTCTATAGCTACCAACGCCTGACGAGAATATGTTTGTAATGCAAGTTACAAGTGTATTTTTGTTAGGCGTTTTTGTTTTGTCAAAAAGAAGAAAGGAGGTGGCAGAGTGAATTTAGAAAATGACGTCATGCATCTCGATGATAATCAGAGATTGAATATTGGTATGCGTATACAAGAGCAACGAATGAAGTGTGGGATGTCAGGTGCAACATTAGGCGCTTATCTTGGAATTAGTGCGAATCAGGTATCACGTATAGAGACAGGTAAGGCAAAATGCTCGTTAGAACATTTTTTTGTGATTGCACAGCTATTAAATTGCTCTGCCGATTATCTCCTTTTTGGAAAAATACAGATGCCTGTTATGTCCCAGATGCAGGTTGATTTAATCGAGCAATTGTATCAGAGTATTGCAAATTAGTCCTCAGAGGACTAGTGAAGCTAAAAAGATAGGCTTCTGAGCGTGAGATGGAATATTTCAAATGAGTTATCATTTATACATATCAAACAGGACGCTGTTTGAGAAAGGATACAGGCGCTTGTATCACTAAATCTCAATTAGGAAAGGTGATACAAAAATGAAGAACTATAACAATTTCATGAAACATGAAAATGGTAACTTGGCAGTGGGATTTATCAAATCTAGAAAAGCGGAGCATAAGGTTATGGATTTCTGTGAGAGGTTGATTGCAGCCGGAGACGAGGAGGACTGTGAAATCTTATGCGTGGATGTGGATAGAGGCGGTAGCAGAGATATTGACAGACCTCAGCTTGATGATATTTATAGGGCGATGGAAATGTCTATTATCAATCATCTTTTTATTAGAAGCTTTGATGACATTTCAGAAGATATGGAAGATCTTGTTTCGTTCATGCAGTTTGCGAATGACAATAAGGTACAGATCCATGTTGTGAGTGTAGAAGCTGATAAAGAAATGAAAGAAGCATCCGAGCCTTGGGACGGAGGTGCGGGATGTTAAATGGTTTTCATAATGGCGAGGTAGAGAATCTTCTCTACCTGCCGGAATACAAAATGTACCTTGCCATAGATTATGATGGTGTGAATGTTTATGACCAGTATGAAAATTTCTATGGTAATTATCCTACGGAGGAAGAGGCAATAGAGGCTCTTGCAAGAGCTAAGAGAGAAGGTGGCTATTGATGAAATACGAAGGATATATGGTAGGACCAGCACTAAGGAAGCTTCGTACTGATAGGGGACTAAGTATTTTACAAGCCAGCAACTTGACCGGTTTGAGTACATCGAGTCTGAATCAGATTGAGCAGGGTGGACGTAACTTGAGTATGAAATCATTGTTCCTTTTCATGAATGCTTATGAGGTTGATGCCAACACTGTGCTTGATATTAAAGCAACATATAATAAGGAAGATTCTATTGACTCAAGATTGGATTTGTTGCCGGATAAACAAAAAGCATATTTTAAGGAGACTTTCCTGTATATGTTGGATAATGCAGCATCGATGATAGCATAGGAGGGCAAAATTATGGCGAAGAGAATAGAACCCAGATATGAGTGCATTGCCTATTTATCTGTCGAAGCTGATTTGAATGTGGTGGACAGATTGGAAGACAAGCAGCTCAAGTATATAAAAGAATATGCAAAGGCTCATAACATTAAAGTTGTAGGTGTCATGAGAAGACATGGCTTTTGTATGAATGATGTATTTAGAAACTTCAAACAGATTGCCTTATTAATAGGAAAGAAAAAAGTTCAAGGTGTGATTGTAGCGGGAATGAAATATGTGAGTTCTGATATAGAAGATGCATATAGCAAAATAGGAATGGTTAAGGCTGCAGGCGGTCAGTTTATTACGGTGGACGAAGGTAATCTTGGAATGAATATTGTGATGGAGGAAAAGTGATGGAAAAGAGAAAAAACTATGGAAAATATAAGCGTGGCGATGTTGTGTATGCTGATTTTGGGCATAAGCCTGCGGGCGTACAGGGTGGAATCAGACCTTGTGTGATTGTGAGCTGTGATGCAAGCAACCATGAAGGTGCCCCAATGGTTACAGTTTGCCCTTTGAGCAGTAAATTAAAGGATATTCCTGTGCATGTGCAGATAAAGCCCAATGATGTGAGAGGATATCGTTTGAAAGCAATTTCAGATTTTCTTCCAGAGGATATTCAGACCGTGTCAAAGATGGCGATAAGAGGAAAAACAGGGTATATTCCGGTAGAAGCGGAAGTAATGGAACAGATTGACAGGGCACTGATTAGACAACTTAATCTTATTCGTGCTGCAAGAAATATGGTAATGGAGGAATTAAGTGATGGATCAGAGAACTAAGAACACTAATAATAAGAGATTTGTCAGATATTCCGAAGGTGCTGAGATGTATTCAATGAGCGTGTCTAAGTTTATGCAGCTGGCAAAGGATGCTAAGGCTTGTTATAAGGTAAATCAGCTTGTTTTAGTCAATTTGGATATCATTGATGAGTATTTGGAGACTTTTCATATTGTAGAGGAAGATTTCTACAAATAGATTTGAAGAAAAACGGAGAAACCTGCATGAAAATACTTGACTTTTGGTAATACCAAAAGTATAATAAGGGTAAGAAGTGAGGAGGTGCAGCATGGCAAAGATGGGTCGCCCCAAGGTTGAGAAACCGATAGACCATATTGTTACGGTCAAGTTTAGAGAGGAAGAATACCAGGCTTTACTAGAGTATGCACAGTCTCGCAACTTATCCATATCGCATATCATACGATTGGGTGTTGAGATGCAAATCAAGAATACCCAAAAGTAGTGCAGGCTCTTTTCTCCGGAAAGGAGGAAAAGATGGCTTGTAGAAAAGATGGCAAAGGAAGAGTTTTAAGAAAGGGTGAGAACTACAGGAAAACTGATGGCAGGTATTCATATGTGTACCATGATGCTTTAGGTAAGAAACGAACAATATATGCAAAGTCACTGACAACTCTTCGTCAGAAAGAGGAAACGCTGGTCAAGGATCAGTTGGACGGAATTAACTTCTATATTGCCGGTAAGGCTGATGTGAATTTTCTGTTTGACAGATACATTGCTACAAAATCAGAGTTGAGGAGCACTACCTATAGTAATTACACGTATATGTGGAATCATTTTATCCGAGACACATTAGGCAAGAGAAAGATTAAGGATGTCAAGTATTCAGAGATATTGTATTTCTATAATGATTTGGTTACGAATCAGGGAATGGCTATCAATACTTTGGAAACTATCAATACAATCCTCAGACCTACATTTCAACTTGCGGTGCGTGATGATATTATTAGGAAGAATCCGGTTGATGGAGCATATTGTGAAATTAAGAAGAGAAATGGTGGTAGTCGTAAAACACGAAGGGCATTGACCGTAGAACAGCAGAGAGCCTTCATGGACTATGTAGCAAAGAATCCGTTCTTTTATCATTGGTATCCGTTATTTGCATTCCTGCTTGGTACAGGATGTCGAATTGGTGAAGCTATTGGTATTCGATGGGACGATGTTGATTTAGAAAAGCGTGTGATTAACATCAATCATAGTCTTACCTATTATAAGAGGGCAGATGATTCATACAGAAGTGAGCTTCGGGTTTCCTTACCTAAGACAGAGGCGGGTATTAGATTGATACCAATGATGCAGCCGGTATATGAAGTTTTAAAAGATGAATATGACAGACAGAAAGAAGAAGGGTTTTGTGTTGAGACTATAGATGGGATGACCAACTTTATTTTCACAAATCGCTTTGGAAGTCCTCACAATCCGGCAGCAATTAACCGTGCTATCAAAAGAATTGTAGATGCTCACAATGCAGAGGAAGAAGTGGCGGCAAAAAAAGAGAAGAGAGAACCGGTAATTATTCCCAAATTCTCATGCCACATTTTTAGACACACGTTTGCTTCGAGATTCTGCGAAAATGAAACAAACATTAAAGTAATTCAAGAGGTTATGGGTCACGCCGATGTATCTACTACGATGAATATTTACGCAGAGGTAAATGACGAAGTAACCAAAACAGCAATCGAAAATTTAGCAAAGAACATGGATGTATTTTAGAAAAGAGTCCTCTTGAGGTTTTCTTTTCAATATGGTATAATCCGAAAGTATTATTGTGTCAGACACAACAATACATCATGTATCTTGTTGACTACTTTTCAAGTGGGAAGACTACTTTTTGACTACTTTTTGGCAATAAATTAGCAAAGAGTATGAAAGAGTGTAAAAGGCTCAAATGCCCGAAAAATAAGGGTTTGCAAGGATTTGCAAGAGTAAGAAAAAGAGCCAAAGCTCTTCCCGACGATGAAGAGTTTGGAAAAGTAAGGCTAGAAAAATCAAGGGTTGTAAGGGGTTCATTCAAAAAAAGACAACAAAAAATTTGTGTATTTAGGACACTTTTCAAGAGAAATTTTGAAAGGTGTCTTTTTTGTTGCTTTTAGACACAATGTCCAAAATGGGATAAAATATTAAATTGTAAAATAATAGAACTGTGGAGGATGATTAATACTTGAACAATCCTTTCATGCTTTCATTTTACCAAGCCTGCCAATGCCGCCGAAATCTCTGTATTAAGAAAGGCGCAGGAATCAGTCTCCTGCGCCCATAAAAATATGTGAAATAGTATTCAGCAATAGTGGAATGTCGATAGGTTTGGTCAAATGTTCATTCATCCCACTTTCTAAAGACATCTGCCTATCGCTTTCAAAAGCATTGGCTGACAATGCGATAATAGGAATTTGAGACAGGGCAGGGTCTTCTAATTTTCGGATTGCTTTCGACGCCTCGTATCCGTTCATGACAGGCATTTGGATGTCCATTAATACCAGAGAAAAATATCCGGGTTCGGCGTGTTTCAGTTTGTCAACGGCAATGCTTCCGTCTGAGGCAGTTTCCATAAGAAAACCAATTCCCTGAAGAATCTCCGATTCAATTTCCAGGTTAATTTCATTATCCTCCACAAGCAGAATTCTTTTGCCAGGCAAATTGGTATAGAGGTTATCCAATTCCTCATTATTTGTACGGGAATCGGTTTGTATGCGGAGACGAAGAGTGACGGTAAATGTACTCCCTTTACCTACGGTACTGCTGACTTCAATATCTCCGCCCATTCTGTTAGCAATATTTTTGGCAATTGTAAGCCCAAGCCCAACTCCAAATACCTGGCTGTGGGTGGTATTTTTTTCACGTTCAAAGGGTTCAAAAATATGTTCAAGAAAGTCTTCACTGATTCCGATGCCGTTATCCTGAACCACAATTTGATAGAGGGAATATTCTTCAGAGATTTCCTCGGACTCTTTAATGATAAGATTGACCTTTCCATCGTTTTTGTTGTATTTAATGGCATTGTTGGCCAGATATTTGATAAGCTGACGCAGTTTATCCGGATCACTGTAGACATCCGGATGTTGTAATTCTGTACATTCCAGTGAAAAGGAAATGTTTTTGTCAACTGTTTTAGGACGGAGAGAATCATATATTTCCTGGGCAATATCAACTAAATTACACTTTGTTTCTGCAAAGTGGACATCATCGGATTCTGTCCAGGCAATTTCCAGAACCTTTTCAATCAGATCTAAAAGCTGATGACTGGATTCTTCAATCCGATCAAGATAATGCCGGGTGAGCTGCTGGTTATCAATATTTGATTTTGCAAGGGAGGTAAATCCGAAAATAGCATTCAAAGGAGTACGCATATCGTGAGACATGTTGGACAAAAAGGTATTTTTGGCAACCATTGCGACATTGGCCCGATTCAGCGCATCTTCCAGAATCTGTTTCTGCTCCATTTCCTGAAGAATTTCCTCATCAATCCGGCGACAGCCCATGACGACCTGGGAAATATGATCTCCATTTCTGACATCTATAACTCGAAGCTGTAAAAATTGAATCATGTTTTCTGCAAAAATTCTATAGTTTATATAGTATGTTTTATTATCTGTCAACTTTTCTCGAATGTAATCCGGTGAAATGGCATTTAAAACACGCTGACGGTCATCAGGGTACACCCAGGCATCTATATAATCGGTTGCAAACCGCAAAAATTCACAAGGTTCATGCTCATAATCGAATTGACGTTCAATGCGATTACTGAGGCGATAAGGAAGGACTTTATTTGTATCCAAATCCGTGTATAAGATTGTATCATAATTTACACTGAGACCTTCAATGACTTCAAGGCGCCGCAAATGTTCCTGCTTAATTAATTTTTTCTCTTTATCATATTTACTAATTATATTTTGTAATTTTTCAAATTCCAGTTTTTGGGCATTCAGGAAGGCATTCTTTTCCATTTGCCGTTGATTGTGTTTTTCGGTGGCATCGCCGATAAATACGTAAAAAATACCTCCTGTAGAGTCTCTCTCCACAAAATGACCATAGTCTTCAGCCCAGCCGATGGTTCCATCCTTACGAATAATCCGATATTCAACATAATCAAAATCATATTGGCTTGCAGCAATCTGTTCCCGGATGCTCATTTCCACTCTATCAAGGTCTTCCGGATGTACAATTCCCCGAAAAGAATTACCGGTTAACTCCTGAAAATCCTGAAAAGAACTACACTGAAAGAGTCGAAGCAACGCTTTGTTTGCATAAATAATCTTTTCACCATGTTCAGCATAATAAATTAAAAATCCCCCCGGCATCTCATCCATAAAATTGATCATTGCACTGGCAATTTCTATATTTTTCAAAACTGTTTCATCATGCTGTTTTTTGGCAATCAGACTGACAAGATCCAGTTCATTATTTTCGGGAAGCTCTAATAAAGTCAGGATATCTTCAATTAAATTGTGCCCAGTATGTTGGTTGTTCATAAAATACCTCCTTCCTCAAAAATTTTATCACAGATTCCGGATTCTGTCATTATTTATCATAAAACAAAAATGATTGTATGGATGCTGTAAAATGTGTATAATGAATAATATCATTATGGTAAAGCAAAATGGACAAGATATATCTTATTTGAAGAAAATAGGCTATACAAATGAAAAAATATCGGTGGCATAAGCAGCTGCCGAGGAAAGGCATGAGATAAATGAAAGTGGTTATTATTGGTGGTGTTGCAGGCGGCGCAACTGCGGCGGCAAGAATACGCAGACTTGATGAAACAGCGGAGATTATTGTTTTTGAACGGTCGGGATTTATTTCTTACGCGAACTGCGGTCTGCCCTATTATATCGGTGGTGCAATCGAGGATGAAAACGAGCTGACCCTGCAAACGCCCGAAAGCTTTTATTCCCGTTTTCGTGTGGATATGAGAGTACATCACGAGGTTACGGCAATTCATCCCGAAAGTAAGACCGTAACCGTAAATAATTTGGAAAATGGCACAGTCTTTATTGAAAGCTATGACAAGCTCATACTCTCACCCGGTGCAAAGCCGATTAAACCAAATTTTGAGGGCGCTGACAGTGATAAGATATTCACGCTCCGCACTGTTGAGGACACGCTGAAGATTAAAAAATATACAGATGAACAAAATTCCAAAACTGCCGTTATAGTCGGCGGCGGATTTATTGGAATTGAGGTGGCCGAAAATCTCTGTAAGCTTGGTATGGATGTCATTCTCGTGGAAGCCGCAGAACAGCTGATGTCTCCCTTTGACAGCGATATGGCAGCCTTTATCCATGCCGAAATCCGCAAAAACGGTATACAGCTAATGCTTAGCAGCATGGTGGAGGGGTTTACCGAGAATGATGGCGGTATTGATGTTAAGCTGAAAAATTCTCCTGCGCTTCATGCGGATATAGTCATTATGGCAATCGGTGTTGTTCCTGAAACAACGCTTGCTGAAACTGTGGGTATTGAACTTGGAATAAAAGGAAGTATTGTTGTCAATGACAGAATGGAAACATCTGTACCCGACATTTATGCTGTAGGTGACGCAGTGCAAATCAAAAACTATATTACACAGACCGATACGCTTATTTCTCTTGCCGGTCCCGCCAACAAGCAGGGGCGCATTGCGGCTGACAATGTTTGCGGCGGGGGGGGGG